>RECU01000036.1 GCA_007693855.1 Gammaproteobacteria bacterium
CTGTTGACCCGCTCGGGATGGCGCAGCGCCAGAAATTGACCGATGGCCCCACCGGTCGAGTGACCGACCACATGGGCCCGTTCGATCTCCAGCGCATCCATCAGGGCGATGACGTCCTCGGCCATCTGCTCGGCGGAGTAGACGATGGGCGAGAGGCTGCTTTTCCCGGTCCCGCGGTGATCGTGGGTGATCACCTGGAAGCGGCTCGCCAGGGCCGGGAGCTGGGCGTTCCAGAACACGCCGCGGCCGCCGAGCCCGGCGATGAGCAGCAGCGGCTCCCCCTCGCCGGTGACGCTGGTGAAAATATCGGCCTCGCCGTGGCGCGAGCGGATCTTGGTCGTAAAGCTTCTTGTAGTATTCATGCCGCGCATCTTGCAGCGTGGTCACACGGCCGCAAAATGAGTTGTGCGTCCGGGGCTATGCGCGCGGGGTATACTCAGTGCATGGAACTGCGCCAGTTGCGTCACTTCGTTGCGGTTGCCGAAGCTGGCAACTTCTCAGAGGCCGCCCGCCGGGTGTTTCTCAGCCAGCCGGCCCTGACCCGCAGCATCAAGACCCTCGAGGAGCAGCTCGACACCCAGCTGCTGGAGCGCGGGCCCCAGGGTGCCACGCTCACGGCCTCGGGGGCGCTGTTCCTCGAGCATGCGCGCATGATCCTCAACGACTGCGACCGTGCCCAACGCGAGATGCGCATGTTCAACGAGGGCGGCGCCGGCCATGTCTCCATGGGTATCGCCGCGCTGTTCGCCGGCTGGATCGCCGATGAGGCCGTACAGCGCGCGAGGGTGCAGATGCCCAACGTGGAGCTGTCCGTCATCGAGGGCTATTTTGAAGACCTGTTGGGCCTGCTGCGCGTGGGGCAGATCGATTTTGCGCTGACCAATTTCGCCCAGCCGGCCCTCGATGACGAGTTTGTCGTCGAGCCCATCCTGCAGCTGCAGGCCCGGATGATCGCCGCCTCTCATCACCCGCTGGCCAGCCGTGCGCAGCTCACGCCCCAGGATCTTGCCGCGGCCGACTGGGTGACCATCAACAAGGCGCACTCGCTGGATATCCTGATGCAGTTCTTCGGCAACTTCGAGCTGCCGGCGCCGCGGGCCCTGCAGACGAACTCGCTGGCCCTGCTCAAGGCGGTGGTGGCGAATGGCAGCCACCTCACATTGGTCTCCCACGCGGTCATGCACCGGGAACTGCAGCGCGGTCAGGTGAAGATCCTGGAAGTGGACGTGCCGGAGGTCACCCGGGAGGCGGGCCTGATTTACCTGCGCGATCGCGCGCGCACCAGTGCGGTGGAGCGGATGCTGCAGATCGTGCGCGAGGCCGGCGCGGACGACCCCCGTGGGGGCCGCGATGCGCGTTCTGCATAACCTGCATCGTCGATTCGATTGGCGTCCGTGCCGGGGCGAAGGTAGAACGGAGCTACCAGCCAGCATCAAGGAGTGACCCATGGCCTTCAACACCACCCCCTTGCGAGCGATCACCGACGAGGATCGCGAGACCTACGCGCGGGATGGCGTGGTGTGTCTGCGCCAGGTGCTGGATGCCGAGTGGATCGACAGCCTGCTGCCCCAGGCGCGACGTCTGCTGATCGACCAAGAGGATTTCGGCCTCCTGCCGAGTTATCCCGGGCGCTACATGGCGCGCACCATCCCTGAGTTCCGCCGCATGATCTTCGAATCGGCCATGGCCGAGGCGGCCGGCCAGGTGATGGGCTCGCGGGAAATCCGTTTTTTCTTCGACGAGATTTTCGCCAAGGGCCCGCAGTCCGGGGAGCAGACCCTGTGGCACTGTGACCGCATGGGCTGGCCGGTGACCGGGCACATGGTGCCCTCGATCTGGATCCCGCTGACGCCGATCACCAAGGCCAATTCGCTGGAATGCATTGCGGGCAGCCAGGTGGAGGACGTCCCCTACTGGCTGTTCTCGCCCAACGCCCGCAAGATGATCAAGCCGGCCGATCGCATGCCCCACCCCGATGGCGAGGCCCGCCGGGCCGATCCGGATGTCCGCTTCCTGAGCTGGGACATGGCGCCGGGCGACATGCTGCTGATCCATCCCTGGACCCTGCATTACAGCCACGGCAATCCCACCGATGACTGGCGCATTGCCGTCAGCGTGCGCGTGTTCGGTGACGACATCCGCTGGGCGCCGCGCCCGGACTGCCTGAACATCGCGGGCGTGTGTTTCGACGAGATGCTCGACGGGGAGCCGCCTGAAGGTCCGCTGTTCCCGCTGCTGTGGAGCGAGGACGGGCGGCGCGATGGCGATGCCGAGTATCCGCGGGGCTTCGCCACCCGCTGGTCGCGCGCCCGGCGCACCGACGTCAACGAGTACGAGACCTTCCAGAAAAGCCTGAAGCAGTATTCCACCGAGCCCGAAACGGTTGAATGACGCGCAGTCCGGGACGCTGACGTCGATGGCCTCGGCGGCATTCGATTACATCATTGTCGGTGCCGGCTCGGCCGGCTGTGCGCTGGCCCATCGGCTGAGCGAGGATCCCGACTGTCGGGTGCTGCTGCTGGAAAGCGGCCCAGGCGACTGGTCGCCCTACGTGCACATTCCGGCGGCACTGATCCGCGCCATCGGCAATCCGGCGCTGGACTGGTGCCATGTCGCCGATGCCGACCCGACCCGTAACGGCCGGGTCGACATGTGGCATGCCGGACGCGTGCTTGGCGGGTCGAGCGCCATCAACGGCATGCTCTATGTGCGCGGCGCCCCGCAGGATTTCGACGCCTGGGTGCAGGCGGGCTGCGAGGGTTGGTCGGCTGAGGAGGTCGGGCGCTGTTTCCGCCGGCTCGAGTCGACGCCCTTCGGCGACGAGGCCCTGCGCGGGCGGGACGGTCCGATCCGGGTCGAGGGCCTGCGCTCGCCCCACCGTCTGGCCGAGGTGTTCGTGGCGGCGGCGCGGGCCCACGGGATTCCCTGGAACGAGGACTACAACGGCGCCAGCCAGGAGGGCATCGCCGCCCCGCAGATCACCCAACGCCGCGGCCGGCGCTGGAGTGCGGCCACCGGGTATCTGGGGCCAGCGAAGGGCCGGCGCAACCTGGAAGTACGCACGCGCGTGACGGTCGATCGGCTGGTGTTCGAGGGCGAGCGCTGTGTCGGTGTCGAGAGCCGCCGCGGGGGCCGTCATGAGCTGCTGCGCACCCGCGGAGAAATCATCCTCTCTGCCGGGGCGCTGGGCACGCCGCAACTGCTGATGCGCTCAGGCATCGGCAACGGTGCCGATCTCCAGGCCCTGGGGATCGAGACCCGGGTCGACGCGCCGGAGGTCGGGCTCAATCTTTGTGAACACCCCAACGCGATGGTGAGCATCGATGTCAGGGAGCGGACCTACAACACCGAGATCAACAGCCATCGCATGGCCTGGCATCTCGCCCGGTGGGTGCTGGCACGCCGCGGGCCGGCCACCAGCCCGTTCCCCCACAGCGTGGCCTTCGTGCGCTCGCGCCCGGAGCTCACGTCGCCGGATCTGCAGATCATGCTTGGCCCGTACGCCTTTGCCTACCAGGATGGCGGCGTCGTCCCCTATCTCAAGCCCGCGGTCTCGGCTGTGGTGACCGTCTCCTACCCCAACAGCCGCGGGCGGATCGCCCTGACCAGCGCCGACCCCGAGGCGCCACCCACGATCTCCCATCCGCTGCTGGCGGACGACCAGGACATCGATGCCCTGATCCGCGGTGGCGAATTGTGCCGCCAGCTGTTTGCCGCCCCGGCCTTCGATGAGACGCGGGTTGGCGAGCGGCTGCCGGGCCCGGCGGTGCACTCGCGCGAACAGTGGGTGGAGTATCTGCGCGAGACGGCCTTTCTCGGCAACCATCCTGTCGGCAGCTGCCGGATGGGCTCGGATGCCCGCGCGGTGGTTGATCCGTCGTTGCGGGTGCGTGGCGTGGCCGGCCTGCGGGTGGCCGACGCCTCGATCTTCCCACGCCCGATCAGCGGCAATACCAATGCCGCGGCGATGATGATTGGTGAGCGCGCGGCAGAGCTGATCCGTACGGGCCGGGCAGCCGCCTGATGGCGATCGCGGGCAGCGCCCCCGAGACACCACCGCCGGCCGCTCCAGGGTTGGTGGGCCGTGCGCCCGCCTATGCCTGGTGGGTCTGTGCGGTGCTGTGCTTTCTCAGCATCAACGCCTTCATCGACCGCCAGATCATCAATCTGCTCGTCGGCCCGCTGAAGGACGACCTGGGCCTGAGCGATGTCCAGATCAGCCTGCTGCAGGGTTTCGCCTTCGCGCTGTTCCACGCGCTGGCGGCGATCCCGCTGGGGCGGATGGCCGATCGTTACAGCCGCAAGCTGATCATCATCTACGGCCTGGTGTTCTGGACCGCGGCCTGCGCCGGCTCCGGGCTGGTCAGCACCTTCATGATGCTGTTCGTGATGCGCGCCATGATCGGTGCGGGCGAGGCCACGCTGTCACCGTCCGGGTATTCCTTGCTGGCCGATTATTTCCCGCGTAACCAGCTCGGGCGGGCGATCAGCCTGTTCCTCGGATCCGGTTTTGTCGGCTCCGGCATTGCGCTGATTCTCGGTGGCGCGGTGCTGGGACATGTCGTCACCTCCGAGGGCAGCATCGTCCTGCCGCTGGTCGGTGAGGTCCGGGCCTGGCAGGCGGCGTTTCTCATCGCCTCGCTGCCCGGCGTGCTCTGCGTGCTGCTGATGCTGACCGTGCGTGAGCCGGTACGCACCAGCTTCGGTCGCATGGTCGACGCCAATCTGCCCATGCCGTCGCTGCGCGAAGTGCTGGCGTTCATGGTGCGCCAGCGCCGTGCCATGGGGGCGATCTTCATCGGCTTTTCCCTGCTGGCCGCGATGCAGTTCGGGCTCGGCGCCTGGACCCCGGAGTTCTTCATTCGCATCCACGGCTGGTCGCGTTCCGACATCGGCTATGCCTATGGGCTCAATTTCGTCATTGTCGGCACCCTCGGGGTGGTGGTCGGGGGCTGGCTGTCGGACTGGCTGGCGACCCGCGGCTATCGCGACGCCAACCTGCGCACGGGGTTCATCGCCGGGCTGTGTGCCTTCCCCTTTGTGGTCGGTTTTCCCCTGATGCCCACCGGCCAGCTGTCGTTCCTGCTGCTCATTCCCGCCACCTTCTTCGGCACCATGCCGTTCGGGGCCGGCACTGCAGCGCTGCCACTGCTCACCCCCAATCGCATGCGCGCCGTGGTGGTGGCGCTGTACCTGATCTTTGCCAACCTGATCGGTCAGGGCCTGGGCCCGTTCTCGGTGGCGGCCCTGACGGATTTCGTGTTTGGCGATCCCGGGATGTTGTGGCTGTCGATCTCGGTGGCCGGCGGGTTGCTGCTCGCACTCGCCGTGACCATCATCGGTATCGGCCTGCCGGCGATCTCCGCCTCGCTGCGGGAGGCCGAGGCGGGCGAACGGCCATGAGCGGGCTGGCCTGGCGGCCGTGGGAGGCGCAGAGTTCGGGGGAGGCGTTGGCGCATGGATGAGCGTTATCAGGCGGCCTGGCGGCGGTCGCTCGAGGATCCTGAAGGCTACTGGGGCGAGCAGGCGGGCGCGCTCGAGTGGACACGGCCGTTCGAGCGGGTGCTAGACACGGGCCGGCCGAGCGGCCAATGGTTTGTGGGCGGTGAGCTGAACGCCTGCCACGAAGCGCTGGACCGGCATGTCGCCGCTGGGCGTGGCGAGGCGCTGGCGCTGGTCTACGACAGTGCCATGACCGGTGAGATCCAGCGCTACAGCTACGCCGAGCTGACCCGTCGCGTCGCCGAGCTGGCCGGTTGGCTGGCGGCGCGCGGCGTCACCCCCGGCGACCGGGTGTTGATCTACATGCCCCTGGTGCCCGAGGCGGTGATGGCCATGCTGGCCTGTGCCCGCCTGGGTGCGGTGCATGTGGTGGTGTTCGGTGGCTTCGGCGCCGCTGAGCTGGCCTCCCGGATCGAGGATACGCAGCCCCGGCTGATCCTGACGGCTTCCTGCGGGCTCGAGCCGGGTCGGGTGATCGAATATCTGCCGATGCTCGAGCAGGCGCTGGGCCGCATTACGCACCGCCCTGACGCCTGCCTGGTCCTGCAGCGCGAGGCCCACCGCGCCCGGCTCGACGGCCGCCACCAGCTCGACTGGCAGACGTCCGTCACCGGCAGCACGCCGGCCGCCTGCCAGGCCATGCCTGCCACGGCGCCGCTGTACGTGCTGCACACCTCGGGGACGACCGGGCGGCCCAAGGGTATCGTCCGCGACACCGGCGGGCATCTGGTGGCCCTGCGCCACTCGATGTCCACGGTCTACGACATCCAGCCCGGTGAGGTGTTCTGGGCGGCGTCTGATATCGGCTGGGTGGTCGGCCACTCCTACATCGTCTATGGCCCGCTGGCCCATGGCTGCACCACGGTGCTCTATGAGGGCAAGCCGGTGGGGACACCGGATGCGGCCGCCTTCTGGCGGGTGGCCGCCGAGCATCGGGTCAACGTGATGTTCACCGCGCCGACGGCCATCCGCGCCGTGCGCCGCGAAGACCCGGAAGCCGAAAAACTGGCCGGGCATGACCTCTCGGCGCTGCGCACCCTGTTTCTGGCCGGCGAGCGGGCGGATCCCGAGACGCTGGTCTGGGCGCAGCGCAAGCTCGGCATTCCGGTCATCGATCACTGGTGGCAGACCGAGACCGGCAGCGCCATCGCGGCCAACTGCCTGGGGCTTGCCGAGATGCCGGTCAAGCCCGGCAGTGTGAGCGTGCCGGTGCCGGGGTTCGACGTGCGGATCCTGGATGACCAGGGCGAGCCCCTGCCGCCGGGCGAACAGGGTGCCGTCGCGCTGCGTCTGCCCTTGCCGCCGGGTTGTCTGGCAGGCCTGTGGAACGACGACGCTGGCTTCGCGCGCAGCTATCTCGAGCGGTACCCGGGCCATTACTTCACCGGCGACGGCGGCGTGCTGGACACCGACGGTTACCTGCATGTGCTCGGCCGGGTCGATGACGTGATCAATGTTGCCGGCCACCGGCTGTCCACCGGCGAGATCGAGCAGGTCCTCGCGGCGCATCGCGATATCGCCGAATGCGCCGTGATCGCAGTGCCGGACGCGCTGAAGGGACAGCTGCCGCTGGGTCTGGTGGTGCTCAAGGCAGGCGTCGCGCGCCCGGCCGAGGACATCGCCGCGGAGCTGGTGGCGAAGGTCCGTGAAGACATCGGCGCCATCGCCTGTTTCCGTCGCTGCCTGGTGGTCGAGCGCCTGCCCAAGACCCGCTCGGGCAAGATCCTGCGCGGTACGATGAGTCGTATCGCGGCAGGCGAGACGCCCGCGGTGCCGGCCACCATCGAAGATCCCGATGCGCTGAGCGCCATCCGCACCCGTCTGAATAATGTTGGAGAAGAGGTATGAGCAAGCACGAAGAGCGCGCCGAGCCGGCCACCGGCGAGCCCGCTTTCCTGCCGCATCCGATGCTCGATCGGCTGCTGGATATCAGCGTGGCGCTGGCCGCCGAGGTCTGGGCGGAGCGGGACCGCCGTGAGACCCTCGAGCGGGTGCTGACGGCGCGCGGTCAGCTCGACGCGCAGGAGATCGAGGCGTATCTGCCGGATGAGGCGGAGCGTAGCGCGCGCAAGGCCGAACGCGATGCCTTCGTGAAACGGATATTCGCGGGTTTGAAGACGCTGGACTGAGGAGGTGACCACCATGGACAGAGGCACGATCGGGCTGTTGCCCAGGGCACCCACGCTGGAAGACGAGAGCCATCTGGGGTTCTACGAAAGTCTGCGCAACTTCGCCATCGGCGAGCTGTTTCCGGTGGCGGCGCAGCGCATCGAACACGCCGTGGCCGAGGCCGGCTTGCCGGACGGCGGCACCACGGCGCCCCTGCCGCAGCTGCTGGAGGCGACCTCGCCGCTGCCGGTGGTGGGTGCCTGGAAGCGGCTGATGCGCAGCCAGCAGGAGCGCACCTGGACCAAGGTGCGCGACACGCTGCTGGCCGATGAGGCGCACCACGAGCAGGCCCTGCAGGCGGCTGAAGACGCCGCCCCCGGGCGGCTGCACTACGACCCGGCCTTCGAGGTGCCCGAGTACGCCTGTCGCGAGATCCACCTGCAGCCGGGCGGCTATGTGGGCGACCGCAGCGTCGCCGGTCATGTCTTCCACTACGGCACGCAGGTGTTCTACCAGGGCAGCAACGACCAGGATGAGCTGCATATCGATGTCGCCTCGCGCCTGGCCACGCCGGCGGACGGCCAGGTGTCAAAGATCCTCGATCTGGGCTGCTCGATCGGCCAGGCCACCACGGCGCTGAAAACGCGGTTTCCGGAGGCCGAGGTCTGGGGGCTGGACGTGGCCCTGCCGCTGCTGCGCTATGGACACCAGCGCGCGGTGAAGCTTGGCTCGGACGTCCACTTCAAGCAGGCGCTGGCCGAAGATACCGGCTTTGCCGACGGCGAGTTCGACGCCGTGATGGCCTATATCCTGTTCCACGAGGTGCCCGAGGCGCTGTTTTCGCAGATCGTCGCCGAGGTCTTCCGCGTGCTGCGTCCCGGCGGCACCTTCACCATCGTCGACGCGCCCAACGGGCGGGCGTTCCCCGCGCCCAATCGCGTCTGGCTGGAGTTCGACGCCAACCACAACTGCGAGCCGTATTCGCCGGCCTTCGTCGCCACTGATCTCGGGCAGCTGCTGAGTTCGCAGGGCTTTCGCATCACCGAGAGTGCCCCGACACCGACGTTCCTGTGGTGCACGCAATGCGAGAAGCCGGGCCCGACATGAGTGCCGCGACCGCCGAGCTGCGCGAGTGCGTGGGCGCCGAGGGCGTGCTGGAAGACGCCGAGAGCCTCGCCTTCTACTCGCAGGACGTCTACCGCAGCGGCCAGTCGGCCGTGGCGGTGGTGCGGCCCGACGATCGGGACGAGCTCTGCCGCGTTGTGGCCACGGCCTCGCGGCTGGGGCTCGCCGTGCACGTGCGCGGCGGCGGCATGTCCTACACCGACGCCTACCTGCCGGCGGGCGAGCGGGCCATCGTGCTGGACCTCTCCCGCCTGGACCGCGTGCTGGAGGTCTCAGCAGAGGATCTCTACGCGGTGGTGGAGCCGGCCTGCACCTGGGCGGCGCTGGATGCGGCGCTTGAGCCGCACGGTCTGCGCAGCGTGTTCTGGGGACCCATGTCGGGCAAGGTTGCGACCGTGGGTGGGTCGATGTCGCAGGGTGCGGTGACCTTCGGCTCCGGGCGCAACGGCTCCTCGGCGACGGCGGCGCTGGGGTTCGAGGTGGTCCTCGGGGACGGGCGCGTCATGCGCACGGGCACCGATGGCCAACCCGGTCACCTGCCATTCTTCCGTCCCTACGGACCGGATCTCACCGGCCTGTTCACCGGCGATGCCGGGGCGCTCGGCATCAAGACCGCCATCGCCCTGCAGCTCGAGCCGCGGCCGGCCTGCGGCGACGGGCTGTCATTCGCCTTCGCCGATTTCGATGCCTTGCGTCGGGCCGTGGCCGAGGTGAGCCGGCGTGGCCTCGCCACCGAGGTCTTTGGCGCCGAAGCCGCGCTGGTGGCGCTCATGACCGGCGAGCAGACGCTGGCACAGGGCCTTGGCGGGCTCTGGGCGGCGGGGCGTGCGCAGTCCAACCCCTGGCGCGGTCTGCGCCAGATGCTGCGGATCGCGCGGCATGGCCGAAGTTTTCTCGGTGAGGCGCGGTATACGGCCAGTTTTCTCACCGAGGCGCCGGACGGCACCCGGCTGCGGCTGGCCCTCGACGACCTGCGTGATGCCGTCGGCGACCTCGGGCTTGAGATCCCCAACACCATGGCCGCGGTCACCCGAGCCATGCCGTTCCCTGAGCCGATGTTGCTCGGGCCGGAAGGCCGTCGCCTGCTGCCGCTGCACGGGATCGTGCCGCACTCCCAGGTCGCTGGCCTGCACGCAGCCTTCTCGGACTGGCTGGCGTCACGCCAGGCCGAGCTCGCGGCGCACGATGTCCTGGTGTTCCTGGTCTACGCCACCTGTGGGCGCAGCGGGTTTCTCTACGAACCGGTGATCTACTGGCGCGACAGCTGGCCTGAGCTTCACCGCCAGATGATGCCCGCGGACATGCTGGCCCGCTGGTCCGAGCCGCCGGACGCGCCCGAGGCGCGCGCGCTGGTCGAACGGGTGCGCACCGAGCTGGTGGAGCTCTTTTATCGCCATGGCGCCGCCCACCTGCAGATCGGGCGGAGTTATCCCTGGAGCCGGGCGCGCGACCCGGCGGCGCTGGCGCTGTTCGATACCGTCAAGCAGGCACTGGATCCGGCCGGGTGCATCAATCCGGGCGCGCTGATGGCCGGCGGCGGTGCCGCGGACGCTCAACGGTGAGCCGCTTCCAGGACAAGGTGGTGCTGGTCATGGGCGCCTCGAGCGGCATGGGGCGGATCTGCGCCCAGGCACTTGCCGAGCAGGGCGCCCATGTGCTGCTGGCCGCGCGACGCGGTGAGGCCTGTGCCGCGGCGGCCGAGGCCATCCGCGCCGCCGGCGGTTCGGCGGAAGGCGTCGCGGTGGATGTGCGCGATGCCGTGGCGCTCGAAGCGTTGTTTACCGACATCGGCACGCGCTTCGGTCGGCTTGATGGCGCCTTCAACAATGTCGGGCAGACGCTGGGCGCCTCGCCCACGCACGAGACCCCGGAGGCGCGCTTCGTGGAGACGCTCGAGATCAATCTGGTCTCGATGTTCCGGTGTCTGCAGCATGAGCTCAAGCTCATGCTCGCCCATGGTGGCGGGGCGATCGTGAACAACAGCTCCATCGGCGGCACGCGCGGATTTGCTGGCTTGCAGGATTACTGTGCCTCCAAGGCCGGGGTGATCGGCTTGTCGCGGGCGGCGGCGCTGGAGTACGCCACCTCCGGCATCCGCATCAATGTGGTCGCCCCCGGCCTGATCGCCACCGAGCGTTTCGAGGAGGCCCGCGAGACGCATGCCGAGGTCCTGGCGTCCCGGCTCGCGGAGGTGCCGATGCGCCGGGCCGGCAGCATGCGCGAGCTCGCCGGCACGGTCTGCTGGTTGCTCAGTGACGAGGCGAGTTATCTCACGGGGGCGGTACTCACACCCGATGGGGGCGAGTGCGCACGATGAGTGAGGTCGCGGGCGGCGCGCCTGCGCCAGTGCCGGTAGATCGCCAGTTCCTGCGCCTGCGCGAGGGTCTCATGCACTGCCGCCACGCCGGCGGCGCGGCGCCCACGGTATGGCTGATGCACGCCTCGCCGGCGTCCTCGGCGAGCCTCGAGCCGCTGGTGGCGGCGCTGGGCAGGCACTGCCGCGCGGTGGCCCCCGATACGCCGGGCTATGGAGACTCCACCGCGCTGGTGGAGGAGGCACCCACGCTGCAGGACTATGCCGACGCCCAGTTCAGAATGATGGATGTGCTGGGCGTCGACCGCGCGGTGCTCTATGGCCATCACACGGGGGCGCATCTGGCGATCGAGATGGCGATCCGGTCACCGTCGCGGGTGGCTGGGCTGATCCTCGACGGGCTGCTGTGGCTGGAGGAGGCGGAACGCGAGGAGTATCTGCGCGAGTACGCGCCGCCCATGCCTCCTGACGCCTGGGGCACCCAGGTGTTCCAGGCGCTGCAGTGGCTGCGTGATCAGGCCTGGTTCTTCCCCCACTTTCGCAAGGATGCCGCGCACAACCTGGGCATGGGTGCGCTCCCGCCCGAGGTGCTCCATGTGCTGCTGGTGGATCTGCTGAAGGCGGGCCCCGGCTACGGCGATGCCTACCAGGCCGTGTTCGCGCAGCGCCTGGAGACGCGCCTGCCCGCGGTTGCGGCACCGGTGCTGCTGCTGGAGAGTGTCCACGCGCCCGGCGGCGACAGCGGTGTCGACCGGGCGATCGGACTGCTGGCCGATGCGCAGCGCTGCGTGGTGCCTGAAGGCTGGTCGCGTGACGACCTGCTGCGCAAGGCCGAGGTGATGGCCGAATTCGTCAGGCGCAATTCTCCAGTACCATGACCGTGGTCGAGCCGGAAGGGGAGACAGCGATGGCTGACGAGGTGTCTGAACCCTCGCCGGTGCCCGACGACGGGTGGAAACACACCGGCGTGCGGGTGATTCCAGGCGATCGGCTGGACGACAACACGCCGCAGACTCCGGGCATGCACCGGGCGGCGGCGATAGACGCCGCGCGCGTCGGCGCGCGCCGCATCTGGGCCGGCACCGTGCATATCCAGCCCGGGGCGAAAACCGGCGCCCATCATCATGGCGCGCTGGAGAGCGTGATCTATGTCGTGAAGGGGCGCGCGCGGATGCGCTGGGGCGAGGCGCTGGAATTCGTCGCCGAGGCCGGGCCAGGCGATTTCATCTTCGTTCCGCCCTACGTGCCACACCAGGAGATCAACGCCGCCGATGACCAGACGCTGGAATGCGTGCTGGTGCGCAGTGACAACGAAGCGGTGGTCGTCAATCTCGATATCGAGGCGGCCGAGTCGCCCGAAGCCGTACCGTGGATCGATCCGATCCACCGCGCGGAGACCTAGCCAGGCTCACGGCGCGGCTGGGCGGCCGAGGCCCAGGCAGCGGTCAACAGCGCGCCCGCATGTACCAGCATGACCGCTGCGAACACCGGCAGGATGGCACCCACCAGGCCCATGTTCAGCTGCAGCGCATCGCTGTGGCGCAAGGCCTGGCGGGCCACGAAACCGGGGCTCACGGCCAGCAGCACACCGCAGAACACCAGCACGGTCAGCGCGTCGGCAAGTTCCGCCAGGCGCAGCCGGCGCCCCACGAGTTGCTCGATTGCCAGCAGCCGAGGATCCTGGCGCCGCCGGAAGGCGACACTGGCGCCGAGCAGTCCCGCCCAGATCATGCAGTAGCGTCCGGCCTCCTCGGTCCAGCCGGGGGGTTGGGCCAGCACATAGCGGGCGAAGACCTGCACCAGCACGAGGATCAGCAGCAGCACCGTGAAGCCCATGGCGCCCGCCAGGCAGGCGCGATCGAGTACGCGGCTGGTCCGGTTCAGGCCATCGGCCAGTGCCGGCAAAACGCCAGTCACGGTCCGCGCTCCACCAGGCTGTCGAGCCAGCGGCGCAGTCGGGCGTACTCCTCTGGCAATAGCGTCTCGCGGTAGCGCTGGTGCACCGGCCCGGCGAACGCCGCGAGCTCCTCGTCGCTGAGCGCGCGAAAGGCAATTCCAGCCGCTTCCAGCGCTTCGCGTTCGCGGGCCTGGACTTCGCGGGCCCAGGCGCGGTTGGCTTCGCGGGCGCCGGCCAGCGCGGCCTCGATGGCTGCGCGCCGGGTCTCGTCGAGACCCTCGTACCAGCGACGCGAGACCACCGCCCAGCGCGCCGATGGCGTCAGTCGCAGGTCGCTGAAATGCCGGATCCTGCCGGCATGGCCGAACATCAGCGGCACCAGGGGTGGATTGAGGTAGCCGTGCGCGATGCCGGTTTCCAGCGCCTGGGCCACTTCCTCCCAGGCCACCTGCACGCCGCGCGCCCCCCAGCTCTCGAGCACGATCATGTCGCTGCGGCTCATCGCCCGGATGCGCAGCTCGCCCAGGTCGGCAGGCTGTGCGACGGGGGTTCGCGTGTTGAACAGCCCCGACATGCCGCCGAGCAGCGCGGCATCGACGAGCAGCAGGTTGGTATGCGCCAGCTCGGCGTTGATCGTTGCGACGAGATCGGTCTCGTCGAGCAGTCGATCGAACTGCGTGTAGTCGGTCACCATGAACGGGATACTCAGGGCGCGCGCCGTGCGGCTGTAGACCTGCAGCTCGCTGAGGCCTGCCATGTTGACCTGCAGCAGGTCGAGATTCACCAGTTCCGTGCGCTCCTCCTCCTTGCCCAGGGAACCCCCGGGATGAAACCGCAGCTCGAAACCGGCGGCACGCGCCTGGCGCATGAAGGCGTCGACCCAGACGTGTTCGCCATTGAGCACCGGGTCGACATTGCCGGTGCTGGCGACGCGCAGCCGCTCGGCCTGCGCCGGTACTGGCGCGACCAGCGCTGCGCCCAGCAGGCCCGACGCCAGCAGTCCCGTCAGCAACCCGCCCCGGGTACTCATGCCAGGCCCAGCCGCCGCGGCAGCCAGAGCGTGATCTCCGGCACCAGGTACAGCATGAACAGCAGTCCAAGCTGCAAGGCGACGAAGGGCAGGGTCACCACCACCAGCCGCCAGTAGTTGATACCGGTCACGCTGGCGGTGACCAGCAGCACGCCACCCAGCGGCGGGGTGATCAGGCCCATGGAGAGATTCAGACAGGTCACCACGCCGAGATGCACCGGGTCGGCGCCCTGGGCCAGCGCAATCGGCACCAGCAGCGGCGCCACCAGCACCAGTGCGATCTGGGTTTCGGCAATCATGCCGAACAGCAGGAAGACGAAAAACAGCAGGACCAGGAAGTGGACACCCTCCAGTCCCCAGTCACCGATCTGCCCGGCCACCGTCTGCGGGAACAGCGTGACCGCGCCGAGGAAGTTCACCGTGGCGGCGATCGCCAGCATGGCGAAGATCGCGCCGCTGACGATCACCGTCCGCTTCAGGCTCGCAGCCAGCATCACGCTGCCAAGCTGGCGGAATCCGGCGCAGATGACCAGGGCCAGCAGCACGGCGACTGCTGCCGCTTCGGTCGGGGTCATCCAGCCCAGGATGACCCCGACGATGATGATCATGGGCAGCAGCAGCGCGGGTGCCGCCAGCAGGAAACTGCGCCCGAGCGGTGGCTGTTCAGGGCTGGCGCCGCCCCCGGGGTGCCCGAACAGCCGCGCCGCCACACCGTTGGTCAGCAGCAGACAGGTGGCCAGCAGCAGACCCGGGACCAGGCCGCCGGCGAACAGTGCGGCGACGTCCACGCCCATCACCGCGCCGTAGAACACCATGATGATGCTCGGCGGCACGATCGGGCCGATGATCGACGAGGCGGCGGTGATCGCCGCGGCGTAGTCCAGCGAGTAGCCCTTGCGGCGCATCGCTGGCACCAGGGTATTGCCGAGTGCTGCGGCATCGGCCATGGCCGCGCCGGAGATGCCGGCGAAGAACACCGAGGTGAGCACGTTGACGTAGCCCAGGGCCCCGCGCAGGCGCCCGACCACAGCCTGGGCGAAATCGATCAGCGCGGCGGTGATGCCGCCGCGGTTCATCAGTTCGCCGAGCAGAATGAACAGTGGCATGGCCATCAGCGCGAACACATCGAGCTGGCTGAAGATGCGTCGGGGCAGGGCGGCGAGGAAGGCTTCTTCCCCGACCAGGACATAGCCGAGCATGGCGACCGCGCCGGTGGTGTAGGTCACCGTGGCCCCGACCACCAGCAGGGCGAGCAGCAGCGCCAGGGCAATTGCCCAGCCAGCGCTCATTCAGCCCTCCGCCGGCGCAACCTCAGTCGCCGTGGGGACATCCGGTCAGCTCCCCTGGCGGTCGAGTTCGCGTTCGTCGATGGCGTGGATCGGCCACAGGCGCCGGCTGCCGAGCCGGGTGTAGGCCCGCGCCAGGGAGTTGGGATTGAGCAGGCCTGGCGGCTCGGCATAGATCACCTCGCGGGCGAGGGGGGCGAAGCCATCATAGAAGTGATGGCTGGACTTGACGATCACCACATGCGCCTTCGCGGGTTCGATGCCGACCACGCGGAAGAGATCCGGTGAGAGCGCCTGGCAGCGCCCTGCGGTCACGACCACATCGATCCCGTCGATCCGCAGGGCCGCCGTATCGCCCATGGGCGCCGGCATGCCGGCCAGGGTCTGCTGCGCCGCCCGGCGCAGACCAAGCACCTGCCCGCGGAAGCTGACGGGGTCTCCGGAGAACGCCCCGAGCTTGCCACCGAGCTGGCCCTCGATCGTGGCACCCTCGCCGGCGGCGAACGCCGCCTGGACGATCTCCGGATCGTGCAGCGGGCCCAGGCAGGTGTGCCGCAGTCCCTGGGCCAGCGCGCCAGCCAGGCAGTAGGTGGCGTCTCCCGGCGCCCCCCCACCGGGGTTGTCCGCGGTGTCGGCAATGATCAGCGGGGGCGGGCAGTCCACCGTCTTCGCCAGCGCGAGCGCCGCCTCCAGGCTGCAGCCCGGCGCGCTGGCGCGGCCGCGGAAGGAAAACAGCTCCTGGCCGAGTGCCGCCGCGAGACGCGCGCCTTCTGCCGGGCGGTCATCGGTGATCACCAGGACATGCGCGCCGAGCTCGGGCACATCGCCCCAGGGAAAGGAGTGGATGATCGAGATCGACAGGATTCCGGGCCGCTGCTCCAGGTCGCGGACCTTGGCCATGAAGCCACGCATCGGCTCGCGGGTGGTGTGCAGGGCATCGATCATGTGGCAGTCGAACACGCTCATGTGGGGATGGATGCGCCCCGCCGCCGTGCCCTCGATCAGTGCCAGGAGGTCCTGGGCGCGCTCCAGGTAATCCGTGTGGGGATATTCCTTGAAGGTGACGATGAGCGTGGCCAGTTCGAGCATCCGCGCCGTGAGGTGGCAGTGGAGGTCCAGCAGCAGACCCACCGGCACCTCCGGGCCGACGATCTCGCGGACCCCTTCGAGCAGGGCGCCCTCGCAGTCCTCGCAGCCCTCGGCGATCATCGCGCCGTGCATCGCCAGGGCCACGGCATCGACCGGGCCGGCCGCGCGGAGCTGCGCGAGAATCTCGTCGCGCAGCCGCTCCCAGGTGGTGCGCTCGGTGATGCCGCCGGGACAGGCGTGGGCGAAGGTGCCGGCGATGACCTCGCGACCGGGGTGTGGCTGGCGGGCAGCCCACAGCAGTGCCGTGTATTCGGTGGCTTCTCTCGTGGGAGTGCCGGGGCGGACCAGCACGTAGCGTTCAAAGTCCGCGAGCCGGGTCGGCAGATCCGCGAAGCTGTTGGTTTCCGTGCCCAGGCCGGCGACGAAGAGTTTCACGCTGGCGCCCTGCCCCTGTGCCGCTGTGGAAGCGCCCCGACGGGGCCGCGCTGGAGTATACAGTATTGTACAGAATTGATAGAAAACACTCTCATGTGAACATTTTAACGGGGTTCGCCATGGGCAGAAGACTTTTCAGGAGCGTGGTGGCAGGCGTATTGGCCTGGCTGGTGGTGGTGGGGCCGGCGGCGGCCGGCACCGATCCCGCGGCCATCGACCGGCTGGTGCGCGAGACCATGGAGCGCGCGGGGGTGCCGGGGATGCAGGTGGCCGTGCGCCATGGCGAGCAGCTGGCCGTGCTGACTGCCGAGGGCGTGGCGGATTTCGAGCATGCCCAGCCGGTGACCGCATCCACGGTGTTTCCGATCGGCTCGATCACCAAGCAGGTGACGGCGTTGGCAATCGCACAACTCGCCGCGCAGGGCCGGCTCTATCCTGATGACCGCGTGGGTGATCATCTCCCGCAGCTCGAGGGGCGGGCGGCCGCCGAGGCGACCTTGCGCCAGCTGCTGACCCATCAGTCCGGCCTGTCGAACTACACCGATCGCCCGGAGCTTCATGAACGTGCCTGGCATGCGCACAGCCATGAGGAGATGCTGGCCTGGTTCATCGACGAGCCGCTGGAGTTCCCGCCGGGTGAACGCTGGCGCTATACCAATTCCGGCACCTACCTGCTCGGCATGGTGATCGAGGCGGTCAGCGGCATGCGCTATGCCGAGTACCTGGCCCAGGAGGTGTTTGAACCCCTGGGGATGCGCGCCACGGCGTATGCCGATTCCAGGATGATCGTGCCCGGGCGCGCGCGCGGCTATGAGCGCGACGCGACGGGCGAGTGGCGTCATGCACGGGCTTACGACGCCTCGGTGCCGTTTGCCGCCGGCACGCTGGTCTCGACGGCGGAAGACCTCGTGACCTGGACGCGTGCGGTGCTCGCCGGCGCGGCCATCCCGACCGAGGTCCATGCGCTGATCACCACGCCTGGCGAACTCGCTGACGGCACCCGGCTGGCCTATACGCTGGGCGCGTTTTTCTCCACGGCCTTCGAGGGACGCCGCAAGTTCTCCCACGGGGGGCAGATCTACGGCTATTCTGCCCAACTCGCCTATTACCCGGACGACGACCTGACCATCGTCGTGCTGTCCAATCGCCAGGATTATCGGCCCTCGGCAGTCAGCCTCGAGCGGCGCATCGCGCGACAGGTGCTTGGTCTGCCGTCACCCCCGGTGGCGACCGTCGCCGCGAGCGACGCCCTGCTGGCGGCGGTCAGTGGCCGTTACTCGACGCTGCCGCTGAGTTTTTTCGGGCTGGACCAGCTCGTGGTCTGGCCGCGGGAGGGGCGGTTGATGCTCGCCTTCGGGCCGGCGGCGGAAGAGGCCGGCGCGCTCGAGTTCC
>RECU01000007.1 GCA_007693855.1 Gammaproteobacteria bacterium
CTGCGCCAGGATAGATGAAGTGGTAGCCGATGCGCGGATCGGAGCCGATGCCGATGCGCACGTCCTCGATATCCGCCCCGAAGCGCTCGGCGAGGTTGGCCAATTCGTTCATGAAGCTGATCTTGGTGGCCAGCATGGCGTTGGCGGCGTACTTCGTGAGCTCGGCCGAGCGCACGTCCATCACGATCAGACGGTCGTGATTGCGGTTGTAGGGTTCGTATAGCGTCTTCAGCAGCTCTGCTGTGCGTGGGTTGTCGGTGCCGACGATGATGCGATCCGGCTTCATGAAGTCCTCGACCGCGGCGCCCTCCTTCAGGAATTCCGGGTTCGAGACCACATCGAATTCCAGGTTCAGACCCCGCGCCTCAAGCGTCTCGCGGACGGCGGTGCTGACCTGGTCCGCGGTGCCCACCGGCACCGTCGACTTGTCGACGATGATCCGATAGTCGGTCATGTGCTCGCCGATGGAGCGCGCCACGCTCAGCACATGCTGCAGATCGGCCGAGCCGTCTTCATCCGGCGGCGTCCCCACGCAGACAAACTGGAACAGCCCATGGGCCACGCCGGCGGCGACATCGGTGGTGAACTGCAGGCGCCCGGCCTGGTGATTGCGCTTGACCAGCGGCTCGAGCCCCGGCTCGAAGATGGGGATCCGGCCCTGCTTCAGGCCCTCGATTTTCGCCTCGTCGATGTCGACGCAAAGCACCTGGTTTCCGGTCTCAGCCAGGCAGGCGCCGGTGACCAGACCGACGTAGCCGGTGCCGAAGATGGTGATACGCATGACAACTTCCTTGAGGGGACTGAATTATTCGGGGCAAGAGTTTACCAGTAGTCGCCGGACCGGCATGTGACGGAAGACGAATCGAGCACACGCTGATGGCTTACGTGTCGTTTCAAGGATCAGTCCGCTTGCCCGAGCCTCAATTGAGCACATGCGTCCTCAATGGCATCAAAAGCTGCCCCTGGAACCCTGTGCTGAAACTGCTGTCGCCTGTTTTTCGATACCTTGCCATTATTCTGCAGGGCACTGATCACCAGCGTTGTCAGCTCACTTCCGCGCACATCGAATCGCTCATCGACAGCGCGATACACCTGATCGAAGCGATTCAAAAATTCGGTTTCTTCCCGAAGATCCTTGTCCAGGGCCTGCCTCGCCATATCCAGACTGAACTCGACAACTCGTGTTGCATCCCAGTATCGATAGAGGGACTCATCACCGGTAAACCGGAAGTCGTACTCCTCATCACCCATCCAGCGTACATCCCAGCGGCGACGCATCGGCATGGAATAGGACTGCAAAGCAGCCAGGTAATCCTCTTCGTTACGCTTCATCGCGATCGATACTGGCAACACAAGACCATTGGCCAGCCGACCCGACTGACACAACGCGTAGTGAAAAAGAAATCTGGAAAGGCGCCCATTGCCGTCCATGAAAGGGTGCACAAACACAAATCCGAATGAAGCTATTGCAGCCGATACAAGCGGGTCAATCTGACGCGGCAGTTCATTGGCAAACGCAAGCACGCCATCCATGAGCGCACGGACCAGTTCCGGTGGTGGCGGGACATACGTGATGCCTGCCGCGCCACGCAATGGACCTCTCAGCCAATTCTGCTCGTGTCGAAACGAGACGGCCAGATCAAACGGATTGGTGATGGCAGCATTTTGCAACTCAACGAGATATGACTCATCCATCGGCCGAGGCAGGTGTGCCTGCTTTAACAGCGTGACAAATGCCTCCGCCTTGTCCTGCGTTGGCGCCTCGCGTTCAATGGCAAACGAGCTCGCCGTCTCATGCAGGTAAGCCCATGCCAATGCGCGATCTGTCGCATGTTGCCCCAGTTCATGCAGAAAGGCTTTCGCCTGCTCCAGAACACCGATGTTCAACAATTCCTCAATCTTCGGCGTACGCTCGACGGTCACGCAATACTGTAGTGACCCCAAACCGTTGAAGTTGACCCGCCAGCGCGCATTGCGCACGCCCGGTGCCGTGATGTACCTGGTGGCATCGAACAGATCAACCGTTGGTCCGGCAATGGGAAAATCCCCGGCAAGAGTGTGGCCGCGAAAAGCTTCCCACAAAAAACCAAGAATGCGGGCATAGCGGCTGGAGGGGGTTGCCTGAACCTGTCTTGCGATCTGGGCTTCCGGAACGTTTTTCAGAGCTTGTGAGAGGATCTGAAGATTGATGCCCTCATGCTTCAAGGCAAACAGGAGATGTTCGAGCGGTTCTTCACTGGCTGGAGCCACGTGGGCCGGAACCAGCAACGCTTCTGCAGTACGTGTCAGCCGGGAAACAGGGGCCAGGCGCGCCGGTCTTGATGGTGAGAACGCGCTGAGCTGCTGCTGATCGCAGAGGAATTGATAGCCCAAGGCGCCCATTTTTTTATTAACGAACCTGGATTTTTATTAAAAGAAAGCCCTTTGTTAAATTTTTTATTAAAACTGCCTAGAAATCAATCCTCAGGCATGCATGTGCGCTCAGAGTGAGTTCACTCGCTGGCCGTCGCAAGCCGACGTCATCGGCGGTTGCTTCGCCGGTGATGGATTTGACGTTGCGCGCCGCGGCCCAGCACCCAGTCGCTTGCCTTCTTGTGCTGGCAGCCTCAAATCCTTTGGAGACGGAAATAAATCATCGAATACGCCGGGCTGATGACTACCCCGCCGCCGCCACCGGCCGCGCCTCATTCACCGGCGTCCTGTACCCCTCCACCCAGCGATGCAGCAGCTCCCGCACGCTCGCGTCCCCCGCGTTGAACTGCCCCTCGACAATCGCCTCAAGACAGGGCTGCAGCTCCTCCCAGCTCAGAAACGCCTCATCGGCCCGCATGATCCGCGGATGCAGCGTCTCCCCCACCGCATCACCGATCAACAGTTCTTCGTACAGCTTCTCACCCGGTCGCAAGCCCGTGATCCGGAGCTCGATATCGCCTGAATCACTGCCAGGCTCACGCACCGAGCGCCCGGACAGACGAATCATCTTCCGGGCCAGGTCAGTAATCTTCACCGACTCGCCCATGTCCAATACGAACACCTCGCCCCCGCGCGCCATCGCGCCCGCCTGGATCACCAGCTGCACGGCCTCGGGGATGGTCATGAAGTAGCGCGTGACCTCCGGGTGGGTGACGGTCACCGGCCCGCCGGCCTTGATCTGCGCAGCAAAGCGCGGCACGACCGATCCGGAGGAGCCCAGCACGTTGCCGAAGCGCACCATGCCGAACACGGTCTTCACATCCTCGCGCGCGGCCAAGGCCTGCACGAACATCTCCGCCAGCCGCTTGCTCGCCCCCATCACGTTCGTGGGTCGCACGGCCTTGTCGGTGGAGATCAGCACAAAGCGCTCCACCCCCCCGCGGATGGCGGCCTCGGCGGTGCGCAACGTGCCCAGCACGTTGTTGCCCAACCCGGCATACGGGTTGTACTCCACCAGCGGCACGTGCTTATAGGCGGCCGCGTGGAACACGGTGTCCACCTTCCAGGTGGAGAACAGCTGGGCCAGGCGGTTCTGGTCCATCACCGAACCCAGCAGGAACACCAGCTGCGCGTTCGGTGCCTTGCTGGGCTGCGCCTGGACGAGCTCCTGCTCAAGCTTGTAGAGCGAGTATTCGGTGATGTCGAGCAGGATGAGGTTGCGCGGCTGAAGGGCCAGCGCCTGGCGCGCGAGCTCCGAGCCGATGGAGCCGCCGGCGCCGGTGATCAGCACGGTTTTGCCGGTGATCGGCTGGTGGAGCAGGTTCTCGATGGGCGGCACCGGCTCACGGCCGAGCAGCTCCTCGATGCGGATCTCGCGGAGCTGGTCGATGCGGGCCACGCCGGTGACCAGCTCACCGAGGTCGGGCACCGAGCGCACGTGCACCGGGAGCTCTTCCAGCGACAGCAGGATCTCGCGACGGCGCTTGGCGCTGGCCGAGGGCATGGCGAGGAAGA
>RECU01000016.1 GCA_007693855.1 Gammaproteobacteria bacterium
GCCCCGTCCTGGGTAAACCCCGGCGCGACCAGGAACACCAGCACGGGTGCGGCCAGCACGCCGATCAGGGTGACCACGAACAGCACCAGCGACAGCACGCCGGTCACCGCGTCGGCCAGCGCCCGGGTTTCGGCCTCGCCGCGGGTGGTGCGATAGTCGGTGAACACCGGCACGAAGGCCTGGGCGAAGGCGCCCTCGGCGAAGAACCGCCGCAGCATGTTCGGGATCTTGTTGGCGACGAAAAAGGCATCCATACCGATGCCGGCACCGAAAATCCGCGCGAACACCACGTCGCGCACCAGGCCCAGTACGCGCGAGATCAGGGTCATCCCACCGACCACGCCGGTGGAGCGCAGCAGTCCACTGCGCCCGGCGGCGGGCTCGGCAGGCGGCGGGGATTCCATGATCGCGCAAGTGTACAGGGGATTTCCCTTGACACGAAGGCGCTTTTTTTCAGATACTTCCCGGCTTCCTCGGGCCGATCAAGGCCTGGTTCAGCGCAGCATTTTCGAGGTTATCCGGTGGCCAATACCAAATCCGCCCAAAAGCGTGCCAAGCAGACCGTCGTCCGGCGCGAGCACAACATGGCACTTCGTTCGCGCATGCGCACCGCCGTCAAGAAGGTTCTGAAGGCGATCAACAGTGGTGATCGCGACGCCGCAGTGGCCGAGTACAAGGCCGCCGTGCCGGTGATCGATGGCATGGTCAACAAGGGCCTGGTCCACCGCAACAAGGCGGCCCGGCAGAAAAGCCGGCTGAACGCCCGCGTCAAGACGCTCGGTCAGTAGACTCTTCGGTCTCAGTAGACCCTTCTGTCTCCAGGGACCTCTCGGCCTCCAGCAGACGCATCACGTCCTGGCAGAGGCGCTCGGTCCCGGCGCCGCTCTCGGCACTCACCTGATAGACCGGCCCCTGCCAAGCGAGGGCTGAGACGATGCGCTCAGCCAGCTGGCTGGCATCCTCAGGGGTGAGCAGGTCGCACTTGTTCAGCACCAGCCAGCGCGGACGCTCGGCCAGGCCCTCGCCGTAACGCGCGAGTTCGTCGATCACCGTGCGCGCATGCGCCACGGGATCCCCCTCCAGCGGCGCGACGTCGAGCACGTGCAGCAGCAGTCGTGTGCGCTGCAGGTGACGCAGAAAACGGTGTCCGAGGCCGGCACCCTCTGCAGCCCCCTCGATCAGACCCGGGATATCCGCCATCACGAAACTGCGGTGCGCACCGACTCGCACCACACCCAGGTGCGGGTGCAGCGTGGTGAACGGATAGTCGGCCACCCGCGGCCGCGCCGCGGAGACGGCACGGATCAGGGTCGATTTTCCAGCGTTCGGCAGCCCGAGCAGCCCCACGTCCGCCAGCAGTTTCAACTCGAGCAGCAGATGGCGACCCTCACCGGGCTGGCCCTGCGTGATCTGGCGCGGTGCGCGGTTAATACTGGACTTGAAGCGCGTGTTGCCAAGTCCGCCGCGGCCGCCGCGCGCGACGCACAGGCTCTGGCCGTCCTTGGCCAGATCGCCCAGCAGCTCGCCGGTATCCACATCCCGCACCACCGTGCCGGCAGGCACGGCCACCTGCAGGTCCACACCCGAGCGCCCGGTCTTCTCGCGCCCCGCCCCGGCCTGACCGCTTTCGGCGCGGTAGCGCCGTTGCACGCGAAAATCCGCCAGGGTGTTGATCGCGCTGTCGGCCACCAGGAACACACTGCCCCCGGCGCCACCATCGCCGCCGTCCGGCCCGCCGCGGGGCACGTATTTTTCGCGCCGGAAACTCAGGCAGCCGTGGCCACCATTGCCAGCCTGCACGCGAATGGTGGCCTCATCAACGAATTTCATGCTTGCGCCCCATCCGCCTCACGGCACACCCGCCGGGCGAACCGACGCCTGAGACGAAAAACCCCGCCGGCGGCGGGGTTTTTCAAGTCCAGGGACGGTACCCGGGACGGCATGGCTCAGGCCTCTTCAGCGACCACGCTGACGTAGCGCCGCTGGGCCGGACCCTTGCGCTCGAACAACACCTTGCCAGGTGCCGTGGCGAACAGCGTGTGGTCGCGGCCGATGCCGACATTGCGACCGGCGTGGAAGCGCGTGCCGCGCTGGCGCACCAGGATGTTCCCGGGGCTCACCGCCTCGCCGCCGAAGTGCTTGACGCCCAGGCGCTTGGATTCTGAATCGCGACCGTTCTTGGAACTGCCGCCGGCTTTCTTGTGTGCCATCTCGCTGACCTCCTGCAGTACCGGCCCGACGCTCAGGCGCCGACGATGCCGGTGACTTCGATTTCCGTGTAATGCTGGCGGTGGCCTTTCATGCGCAGATAGTTCTTGCGGCGCTTGAATTTGATCACCGACACCTTGTCGCCCTTGGCCTGGGCACGCACCGTGGCCTGCACCCGGCCACCATCGACCAGGGGCTTGCCCACCGTCACTGAGCTGCCTTCGCCGACGAGGAGCACCTGGTCGAACTCGACGGCATCACCTTCGCCCGCATCGATCTTCTCGATGCGCAGACGATCGCCCTGCCGAGCGCGGTACTGCTTGCCGCCGGTCTTGAAAACCGCGTACATCTTTATCTTCTCCCGGGTATCGCCGGAAACCCGTATCGCGGGTGGCCACGCCATCCCATCACAGGCCCTGCCGGCAACGAAACGCGAATTCTAATCCGTGCGCTGGCCGCCCGTCAACGAAACCGCGGCAGCCCGGCCCGCTCCGATTACGAGCCCGCCGCAGCGCTGACCCGCCGATGGCGCGGTCAAATCTCGTCACCGGGCGCCAAATCGGGCATCATTGGCGCGTCATGCAGCCCGCCACCGCACAGCCCGAACCCGCATTCAGCCTCGAGCACATCCGTGCCCTGCTCGGCGAGGACTGGCCGGCCGTCAACACCCTGATCCGCAAATCGCTCACCAGCGACGTGGTGCTGGTCAATCAGGTCGCCGCGCATATCACGGGCGGCGGCGGCAAGCGGCTGAGGCCGCTGATCGTTCTGCTGGCCGCACGGGCCTGCGGCTATCGCGGACGCGAGCATATCAATGCGGCCGCCATCGTCGAGTTCATTCACACCGCCACCCTGCTGCACGACGATGTTGTCGATCAGTCAGCGCTGCGGCGTGGGCGGGAAACCGCGAACGAGCTGTTCGGCAATCAGGCCAGCGTACTGGTCGGCGATTTCCTGTATTCGCGTGCCTTCCAGATGATGGTCCAGCTGGGCCGCATGCCGGTGATGGAAATCATGGCGGACGCGACCAATACCATCGCCGAGGGCGAGGTGCTGCAACTGCTCAACGTGCATGACCCGGACACCACCGAAGAGCGCTACCGGCAGGTGATCTACCGCAAGACCGCGCGGCTGTTTGAAGCCGGCAGCGAGATCGCGGCGGTGCTCGGCGGGCTCGAGGGCGAGGCCCGCGCCTCGGTAGCGGCATATGGCCGGCACCTTGGCACCGCTTTCCAGCTGGTCGACGATGCGCTGGACTATTCCGCCGACCGTGACGAGCTCGGCAAGAACCTCGGCGACGACCTGGCCGAGGGTAAGCCGACACTCCCGCTGATCCATGCCATGCAGCGCGGTACAGCCGGGCAGCGGGCGCTGATCCGCGAAGCCATCGAGCATGGCGGCCGGGACCAGTTGGGGGCAATTCAACAGGCGATTGAATCCACCGGGGCGCTTGAGTACACTCTCGCGCTCGCGCAGTCCGAAGCCAACCTGGCCGAAGGCGCCTTGGGCGCCATTCCCGATTCGGAGTTCAAGGATGCTCTTGCAGCCTTGGCAGGGTTTGCTGTCCGCAGGCGGTTTTAGCCAAGCGGATATGAGGCGACGTTGGAGCGGGGTGTAGCTCAGCCTGGTAGAGCACTGTCTTCGGGAGGCAGGGGCCGGAGGTTCGAATCCTCTCACCCCGACCA
>RECU01000078.1 GCA_007693855.1 Gammaproteobacteria bacterium
CGACGGCGGCCGGTGATCCTGCCCCTGCCGAAGACTCGGGCAACAAGGCCGCAGACCTTGCCGAAAAACGGCCCGCGGCGCCGGATACGTCCGCATCCACACGGGATCAGTGATGTTCAAGCGCCGCGACCGCGCGACACCTGAGCCGCCGACGGCGGAACCTGAAGACGAGGCGCTTGCCGAAGGCACCCTGGTCTCCCATCTCGTGGAGCTGCGCAACCGCCTGCTCCGCGCGATGTTGGCGGTACTGCTGGTGTTCGTGGCGCTGGTGCCCTTTGCCGAACGGCTGTTCACGCTGGTGGCCACACCGCTGATGCGCCAGCTGCCGGAAGGCGCCAGCATGGTGGCGATCGGGGTGGCGTCGCCATTCCTGACGCCTTTCAAGCTGGCGTTTTTCTGCGCGATCTTCGTGGCCATGCCTGTGGTCATCTACCAGATCTGGGCCTTCGTCGCCCCGGGGCTCTACCGGCGCGAGAAACGCCTGGCCGTGCCCTTGCTGGTGTCGAGTATTCTGCTGTTCTACCTCGGGATCGCCTTCGCCTATTACATTGTCTTCCCGCTGATGTTCGCATTTTTCACCGCAGTCGCGCCGGCCGGGGTCACGGTCTCCACCGACATCGGCATGTATCTCGATTTCGTGTTGACGCTGTTTTTCGCCTTCGGCCTGGCCTTCGAGGTCCCGATCGCCACGGTGCTGATGGTGTGGACGGGATTCACCACCGTGGAGCGGCTCGGCAGCTACCGCGCCTACGTGTTCCTGGGCTGCTTCGTGCTGGGGATGCTGCTCACCCCCCCCGACATCATCTCCCAGACGCTGCTGGCGGTACCCGTTTACATTCTCTATGAAGTGGGTCTGATCATGGCCCGGCTGTTCGGCCCGGAGCGCAGAGCGGCCGGGGACTCGGATCCCGATACGCAGACCCACTGAGCGTGAGGTACGGCAAGGGAGACGGCATGCTGCTCAACGACAAGACCTGCCTGGTGACCGGCGCGGGCAGCGGGATCGGCCGCGCCATCGCGCAGGCGTTTGCCCGTGAAGGTGCAGTGGTCGGCGTCGCTGATCTCGACGCGGGCGCCGCGGAGGAGACGGCCACATCGATTCGTGACGCCGGTGGGCGGGCGCTGGCACTGGTGGTGGATGTCACCGACGAGGCGGCCGTCGACACGGTCATCGACCAGCTGGCCGCCAGTTGCGACGGTATCGATGTGCTGGTCAGCAACGCGGGCATCCAGCACATCGCCGCCCTGACAGAGCTTGACTACGCGGACTGGCAGCGCGTGCTGCGGGTGCATCTCGACGGCAGCTTCCTGACCTCTCGGGCCTGCCTCCGACACATGCGCGCACAGGGGCGCGGCGGCAGCATCCTGCTGATGGGCTCGGTGCACTCCAAGCTCGCCTCACCGCTGAAAGCACCCTATGTCACCGCCAAGCACGGACTGATCGGCCTGGGCCGGGCCATCGCCCGCGAAGGGGCCGCCTACGGCGTGCGGGCGAATGTCATCTGTCCCGGCTTCGTGCGTACGCCCCTGGTCGATCGCCAGATCCCGCAGCAGGCCGAGGAACTCGGCATGAGCGAGGAAGACGTGGTGAGCCGGGTCATGCTGAAGGACACGGTCGACAACGAATTCAGCACCCTGGACGACGTCGCGCGTGCCGCCGTGTTCTTTGCAGCCTTTCCCACCAACGCACTGACCGGTCAGTCGCTGCTCGTCAGCCACGGCTGGCACATGGAATAACCATCGCATCCCAGGGAGGGGCGCCAGCCAATGACAACCCATCGCAGGACCACCATCATCGCAGTGCTGATCGCGCTCGGACTGACCGCCAGCCTGGCCGTGCCGGGCGCCGCTGCTGCAGAGCCCCCCGAGGCGCCCGCCTTCACCTTGGCCGACGCCGAGGGTGGCGAGGTGTCGCTGCCGGCGCGGCGTGACGGGGTGGACATCTATTATTTCTGGGCGACATGGTGCCCTTTCTGCAGTGAAGTAAAGCCGGAACTAGACGCTATACAACGCGATCACGAAGGTAAAGTTCGCGTTTTTGCCATCAACTTCCGCGAAACGGAGAACGACCCCGCGGCCTATCTGGCCGCTACCGGGTATGACTTCACCCTGCTGCTCGACGGGGAGTCGATCGCCGAGGACTACGGCGCCTGGGTGCTGCCGGGGGTGTTCGTGGTCGATGGCGACGGCCGCATCCGGTTCAACCTCTACGATAACCCGATGCCCAATCCGCCCGGCTATGGGGCCCTCGATTCGGCGGAGCGTGCCAAGATCCGGGCGCCCTGGTGGGGGGCGCGCATCCGCGAGGCGGTGGAGGCGGCACTCTAGCCCTCAGCGCGCGGCCACGATCTCCTCGGCCAGCCGGAACAGGGTCGCCGGCGCACAGCCCTCGGCCTTGTTGTTGGCGATGATGTAAGCCGGACGTGCCGCGGCCACCGCGCGGCGGCACAGGGACACGATCGCCGGGCGATTGCTGCGATCCTCGGCCTGAATATGGGTGAACGGCGCGAAGCGCGCCTTGGCCGAGGCGTAACGCTCACCTGGACGCAGGTTCCAGCGCACCACCAGAGGCCCCCGTGCCGTCAACTCGGCCGGCAGCAGCGCATGCTGCTCGTCGATCGACGGGGCGCGCGGGTGGACCGTGTAGCAGTACAGGGTGCCGGTGTTGCCGAGCGCGGCGAACACCGCCGGGTGCAACACCTCCGGATTGCGCAACTCGACCGCGCGCGGGAAGGCCGGCGGCAGACTCGCCAGGAAGCCCTCGAGCCGCGCGGCGAAGCCGGCGATATCTTCAAGCCAGGACGCCGGCAGCGGTGGAAATTGCAGCAGGGCGAGGCCGAGCCGGCTGGCAAGGCCCGCCTGGGCCGGCGCCACCAGCACGCGTTGGGCGAGTTCGCTGTCGAGAAACCCGGCGTTTTGCCCACCCCCGGCGGCGGTCGGGCGCTGCGCCGCCGTCAGCTCTGCAGGCGCCTTGACCACGAAACGGAAGCTCTCGGGAACCTGGGCAGCATAGGCCGCGTATTGGGCGGCGGTCAGCGGCGCGTAATAGCTGCGATCGATGCTGACCGTGCCCAGCAGGGGGTGGGCCGCGTAGGCCGGCAAACCATGCCTTGCCAGCAGCCGCTCGGGGTATTCCTTTGCCCACACCTGCCCGGCCCAGCCGGGGAAGGCCCAGCTGGAACTGCCGAGGCGGAAGCCGACCGGCAGGGCCGCGGCGACGGCTGCCAACGACGGCGGGACGGGGGCCGGCTCGACGACGGGCGCGTCAGCTGCCGCGAACAGCCCCAGCTGATCATGCCGTGGATCGACACTCATGGCCGGCACAGTCGCGTCACTAGCACGGCAAACATCCCATAGAACGAGTTCGCCGCATTCTAGCGCCTTGCGGCGCGCGCGGGGGACCAGCGTATCAGCCGGCGCGCCCCGGCCGCCGCGCCCGTTCGGTCGTGAAGCGCACCCGGAAATCGGTCTGACGCCAGGCCAGCCAGGCAAGCAGAAACCAGCCCATCAACAGACCCGACAGGTTCCACTCGATGATGTTGTTGGCCGCCGACCGGTCGAGCGCCCATTCCGCGGCTGGAATGCTGGCAAGCCCACCAAGCAGCATCAGGGCACAGCCGGCGACCATGGTGCGCACCACCCAGGGGGCCACGTCCGTCAGTCCGGCACGCAGCCGCGCGTACAGCACGCCGGTGGCCAGCAGCTGGGCAAGGTAGGTGAAAGCGAAGAACACGGTCACCCCATAACGGCGCATCAGCCGGTAGCCGTCACCATCGCTGCCAAGAAAGGTGGCGTAGAGGATCAGGAAGAGGCCAGCGACATAGCCGATGGCTTCCATCACGGCGAGCCGGGTACGTGACCGCTCACCAAGCTCGCCGAGCCAGCAGCAGGTCAGCCGCCAGAACAGCATCATCAGCACAGCCGTCGGAATGATCAACGCCCGGAAGAAGAAGATCACGGGTTCGTAGCGGCCGGCGGCACTGATGCTGGTGCAGCCCTCCAGATAGACATTGCAGTCCGGCACCAGACCGAGATGCTGGGACCACCAGAGCGACAGGTTGGCGCCAATCGCGGGCACGAAAAACACCAGCAGGGGGAGGACGCGTAACGGCATATCGCTACGACTGCCCGCCGGTGCTGGTGTTCCCGCGCGACCTCAAGGCACTGGTACCATCGCCCTGCGCCATCGGTCGCACACCCGGTATCAAAGGAGTCTCCTGATGACCATCGCCCGCCTGTTGATTCTCGGCCTTGGCCTGCTCGCGCTGGGCGGTCCCGCCCTGCCGACCGCCGTCGCCGAAACGTTCGACGAGGACAGTTTTGAGCGCTTCGCAAGCATGCGTGCCGGCGAGGGTGAGCCGGTGTACTGGTACACGATCGGTACGGTCTTCCGCTATCCGGACGGCGAGGCGCTGTTTCGGATGGAAGGCGTGGATACGGCGCGGCGGCTTCCCGACGACGACGACGGGGTAGTCCACCAGGCCTCGCGCAAGGTGTTCTTCTATCGGGACATCGACAGCAATGCGCTGCTGCACAGCTACAACGGCCGGCCGGTCGAGCCCATCGCCTACCCGTATCAGTACATCACCTACGCGCTCGACCGCGGCACCGTGGTGACGTACGTCGAGCAGGGCACGGGGCCTTCGCTGCAGCGGATCGGGCCGGTGGAGAACATCACGCTGCGGCGCATTGGCGAGACGCTGGTGTTTTCGGCACCGCTGTTCCTCGATTTCCCGATCGGCGACGGCCGCCGGTACCAGGCCTTTGAAAACTATGATTTCTTCGTGCATCCCGAGACCGCAGGGCTGTCCTTGCCGAACCAGCTGAGCTGGGTGCGTTATGGGGATCTTCCGCCGTTTGCCGGGCCCGGCCAGGGCATCATCCATCTCGTATCCTGGCGAGTGGACGACTACGCGGCGCTGCCCTCGAGCATGCGCGAGGCACTGGAGAGCGAGGCGCCGCTGTGGATGGCGCCGCCGGCGAGTCTCGAAGAGATCCGCGAGCTCCAGCAGCGCTAGGCTCCGGGAGCCCGTGCCGGGGCGGCAAGCAGCAGCTCGGTGGGCGTGACCAGGTCGAAGCCCGCCCGCGCCAGCTGTGGCAACGCCTGCTCGAGGAAGGCCAGCGTCACCGGGTAGGGATGGCCGATGCCCACGGCGCTGCCCCGCGCGCGCGCCAGCAGCTGCAGCCGGGCAAACTGGCGGGCCACGCCTTCGGGGGTCGCCTCGTGATCAAGAAATACATCGCGGCGCAGTGCCGGCACCCGCAGGGCGTGGGCCTTCTGCTCGGCCACGGTCTCGGCCGTGGTCCGGCTGTCGACCCAGTACAGGGGCTGGCGATCCGCCAGTTCCTCCATCAACCAGAGCATCAAGCCGGGATGGCGGGTCACGCCGCTGCCCATGTGGTTGTTGACACCGACGACGTGCGGCACGGAGGCCAGCGCGGCGTCGAGGGTCTCGCGCAATTCTGCCCGCTGGGTATCGAGATAGATGCCGCCGGGCCCGATCGGCACACCGGGCACCGCGGGCTGCATCGGCAGGTGCAGCATGACCTCGTGCCCGGCGGCCTGCACCGCCTCCGCCAGCCGGGCCGCGTGGGGCGTGTGCGGCAGGACTGCGCCGGTGACGCGACCCGGCAGCCGGACGACACGCTGGCCGGCCTCGAGCGCATGTCCAAGATCGTCGATGATCAGGGCGATGCGCGGTCGCGTGACCGCTGCGGAGGCGGCATGTCCCAGCGACCAGGGCAAGGCCGCACAGGCCAGGGCCTGCGCCAGGGCCTGCAACCATCGACGACGCTGGCGGTTCACCGTGCGCGGCTGTGCATGACTCCGGCGCTGCGCAACCAGTGCAGTGCCTCGCTCAGCTGGAGATCGTCGTCGAGATGCTCGGGCCCGAGCGGCGTGGTGCGGTCGGCAGGCTGGCGCACCAGCACGTCCGGCTGAATCCCCTCATCGTGGATGGAGGCTCCGGACGGCGTGAAATAGCGCGACGTGGTCAGCTTGATGGCGCGGCCGTTCGACAGGGGCATGACGGTCTGCACCGAGCCCTTGCCGAAGGTATGGGTGCCGAGCAGGATGGCCCGATGATGGTCCTTGAGGGCGCCCGCCACGATTTCCGACGCTGACGCCGAGCCGGCATTCACGAGCACCACGAGGCTTGCGCCATCGAGAATGTCACCCGCCCGCGCCCGACGCTGAAAGCGGGCATCGCGCAGCCGGCCATCGCCACTGACGATGACACCCCGGTCAAGAAATGCATCGGCAACATCCACTGCAGCATCCAGCACCCCGCCGGGGTTGTTGCGCAGATCGAGGACTGCGCCGCGCAGCTGCCCGTCGGCCAGGCGATTGAGGGTGGCGACTGCATGGCGCAGGTCTTTGCCCGTGGTGTCGCTGAAGTGACTGATGCGTAGATAGCCGTAACCCTCACCGAGATACTCCGAGCGCACGCTGCGGACCGCAATCGGCATACGCTGGAGATCAAAGGTGAGCAGCTCGTCGCCCTGCTCCGCGTCGGCGCGCAGGACCCCAAGCGAGACGCGGGTCCCGGGCCGACCGCGCATCCGGCCCACGGCTTCGCCGAGGTCCGCGCCTTCGAGTGCCACCTGGTCGATACTCACGAGGACATCACCCGGCTGAATCCCTGCGCGCTGTGCCGGCGTGCCGTCCATCGGACTCACCACGCGAATACGGCCTTCCTCGACCGCGACCTCGAGCCCGACGCCGCTGTAATTGCCGGTCGTGCTGATCCGGATGTCCTCGAACTCCTTGGCGTCGAGGAACTGTGAGTGCGGGTCGAGCTCGGTCATCATGCCGCGGATGGCGCTCTCGATGAGGCGCCGGTCGTCGATGTCTTCGACGTAGTCGCGACGCACCCGCTCCATCACTTCGGCCAGCAGTCGGGACTCTTCCGGCCCCAGAGACGGTGCGCTGGACGCCCCTGGAAGTGTCAGCGCGCCGCCCTGGCGCTCGGCGAGCACGCCACCGCCGAGCGAGAGCGTGAGCCCGAGTGCCGTGCCGACCACCAGCACCAGTGTGCCGCGAAATTTCAGTGACATGCGCACCTCCTGATCGTCGAACATAGCATAGCCTCCGGGGCCGGCCAATCCGCGCCCGGTCCCAGGCCAGAGACCCCCTGCCGGACCATCGCCACCGCGCAGGTCCGGGCTTCAGCGCCCAGGTGCGCCACGCATCCAGGGTGTGGGGTTGATGGGCTGGCCATCCTTGCGCAGTTCAAAATACAGGCCGGCCTCACGCTGGCCACCGGAGTCGCCGACGCTGGCCACCGGCTCGCCGGGCCCGACCCAGTCGCCCGGTTCCCGCAGCAGCGCCTCGTTGTGGCCATACAGGCTGAGGTAGCCGCCGCCATGGTCGATGACCACCAGCAGCCCCATGCCCGGCAGCCAATCTGAATAAATCACCCGGCCATGATGTACGGCGCGCACCGCACTGCCGCGCTCAGCGCCCAACAGGACCCCGTTCCAGCGCAGGCTGCCGTCACCGCGCGGATCACCCCAGCGATGACGCGCCGCCGCCTGCACCGGCCAGCTCAGTTGCCCGCGCAGCGAGCTGAACGGCGTCTGCGGGTCCGTAGGAAAGCCGGCCAGCTCGCGACGCAGTTGCTCGATCAGCGCGCTCAGCGCCGCCTCTTCGCGGCGCAGACCCGCCAGTTGCTCGGTCATGCTCTCACGTTCGGCATCCATGGTCGTGAGAAGTTCGGCGCGTTCGGCGCGGCGGCGCTCCAGCGCCGTCAGTTCATCGGCCTGGCGCTGGCGCAGGGCAGCGAGCCGCACGCGCGCCGCGTCCGCCGCCTCGGCAAGCCGGCGCAGCTCGCGGAGCTCCTCGAGCAGCGCGTCGAGGCGGGCGCGGCGGGCACGGCCCAGGTAGTCCTGGTAGACCAGCATCCGTCCCAGGGTGGCCGGGTCCTGCTGGTTCAGCAGCAGGCGAAGGCGCTCCTGGCGGCCCGTCTGCCAGCCCTGGCGCAGCTGGGCGGCGAGGCCGGCCCGTGCCTGCTGGGCGCGCGCTGCAGCGGCGGCCTGGGCGGCCGCGGCGCGCTCGGCCTCGGCGACGGCGGCTGTCAGTGACTCGCCAGTCTCCGCCAGCTGCCGCGTAAGCCGCCCGGCCGCGGTTTCCGCCTGCTGGAGTTCGGCCGACAACGCGTCGCGCTGCCGGGTCTGCCCCGCCAGGCGCCGCTGCAGACTGTCGATACGTTGGCGCAACGTACCGAGCTCACGCTCGCTCTGCTCGGCGGACTGCGCGAGGGCTGGTTCGCCCGGCAGTGCCAGCCCCCCCGCAAACAGCGTCGCGGCGGCCACGCCAAGGCAGGCGCGGGCCAGTCCTCGCAGCGGCGGCCGGGTTGGTATACTAGGCGGATTTCCGCGCCTTCCGGATGGCCCATGGACCGCATTATTGAATTCTCGGGGAACCATCCCTTCCTCGTCAGCGCGCTGGTGCTGATGATTTTTCTGGTCGTGTTTCATGAATTCCGCCGGCGCGGTCAGGGGGCAACGAGCTTCACCCCCGCCGACGCCGTGCGCCTGATCAACCGCGGTGCGATCGTGGTGGATGTGCGCGAGCCGGCCAGCTGGGCGGACGGCCACATCGTGAACTCGCGCAACCATACCGCGGCCGCGCTCAAGGATAATCCGGATCTGCTGGCGAAGCAGCGCAAAAAGACGCTGCTGCTGGTCTGTGAAAACGGCATCGCCAGTGCCCGGAGTGCGACAGAGCTGCGCAACCAGGGCTTTGAGCAGGCGTTCAGTCTGCGCGGCGGGCTCAACGCCTGGCGCCAGGAGAATCTCCCGGTAGTCCGCGCTGAAGATCGACCTAAACAGAAACAGAAAGCGTCAGGGCGCAAGAACGACAAGGGGGCTGCGGCATGACTGGCGCGAAAGTCGAGCTCTACACTACCGGCTGGTGCGGGTTCTGCGTGCGCGCCAAGGCCCTGCTGGCGCGCAAGGAGGTCGCGTTCGAGGAGTATCGCGTCGACAGTCAACCGGCACTCCGTGCCGAGATGGAGCGACGCAGCAGTGGTGCGCGCACCGTGCCCCAGATTTTCATCGACGGCCACCATGTCGGTGGCTGCGACGAGCTCCACGCGCTCGAGCAGCGGGGGGAGCTCGATACACTCCTTCGGCGCGGCTGAGCAGGCCCGTCCGCTGGATCCTTCCCACCTTTGAATCGCAACCCTTCAGGAAGCCACCATGACCGAGAACACCCCGAACGGCAACGCCGAGGCCGGCGCCGCCACCCAGGAACAGGCACAACGCCAGCTGGTACTGCAGAAGATCTACGTCAAGGACCTGTCATTCGAATCGCCAAACACCCCGCAGGTGTTCACTGGACAGTCCGGCGATCCGCAGATCCAGTTCAACCTCAAGAGCGGTTCGCGGCAGGTGGGCGAGAACGCCTGGGAAGTCGTGCTGACCATCACGGTCGAGGCCAAGGCCGCCGAGGACCGTACGCTGTTCCTGGTCGAGCTTCAGCATGCCGGCATCTTCGGGTTGACGGGGTATAACGAGGAGGAGATGCGCCAGCTCATGGGCAGCTACTGCCCGAGCGTCATCTACCCCTATTCCCGCGAAGTGATTTCCGAGCTGGTCAGCAAGGGCGGCTTCCCGCAGCTGCTGCTGCAGCCGATCAACTTCGACGCAGTCTACGTGCAGGCGCGCGAGCAGGCGGCCCAGCAGCAGCAGGTGGACATGACGCCGCCGGAAACCCCGCCGGTCGGCAACGCCTGAGCGGGAAACACGGGTGAGCGCCACCGACCGCCCGCTGGCGGTGCTCGGCGCAGGCTCCTGGGGCACGGCGCTCGCGATCCAGTACGCGCGCGCCGGGCGACCCACCCGGTTGTGGGCCAGGGACCGTGAGCACGTGGCGGAGATGGCGCGCGGGCGGATCAATGCCCGCTATTTGCCCGACGCGGCATTCCCGGAGGCGCTGACGGCGGTCGACGGCCTGGAGGCCGCGCTGGCCGATGATGCCGACGCGCTGGTGTCGGTGCCGAGCCACGCACTGCGGGGCATGCTCGGCCAGCTCATGGCACTGCCGGCGCCGCCGGGACGACTGTGCTGGGCCACCAAGGGTTTCGAGCAGGCCAGCGGGCTGCTGCCCCACCAGGTGGTGGCGGAGGTGTTCGGCCATGGGACGCCGGTGGCGGTGCTGTCTGGTCCAACCTTCGCAAAGGAGGTCGCGGCGGGCCTGCCCACGGCCATGGTGGTCGCCGGCACGGACAGCGAGTTCGCCACCGAACTGGCCCGCAGCATCGCCAGCGACACCTTCCGGGCCTATCTCTCGACGGATATCGTCGGCGTCGAAGTCGGCGGTGCGGTCAAGAATGCGTTGGCCATCGGCGCGGGGATTTCCGACGGGCTCGGCTACGGCGCCAACACGCGCATCGCGCTGATCACCCGGGGCCTGAGCGAAATGGTGCGCCTGGGCGTGGCCCTCGGCGCCGAGAAAGACACCTTCATGGGCCTGGCCGGCATGGGCGACCTGGTGCTCACCTGCACCGATGATCAGTCGCGCAACCGGCGGATGGGCCTTGCACTGGCACGGGGCCGGGGCCAGGAAGAAGCGCTGGCCGAAATCGGCCAGGTGGTCGAGGGCATTTATGCCGCGAGGGCCGTGCGCGAAGTGGCGCTGCGCCACGGCGTGGACATGCCGATCGTCGAGCAGATCTATCGTGTGATTTACGCCTCGGCCGAGCCGCGCAGTGCGGTGACCGCACTCATGGCGCGCCGACTCAAGTCGGAGAGCGGCGACTGGGTCGCCTACACCACCGAGGGGCCGGACTGAACGGTAGCGGGGAGTGCTGCCGTCGGGCACGTCAGTGCTGACGCGCCATTCACGAAAATAAAAAAGGCCCGTGCGGGAAATACTCCCCGCACGGGCCTTTTACATGGCGCTTACCAGCTGTAGCGGGCGCGCGCGTAGACGTAGCGACCCGAGAAGCCTGCCGGTGAGAAGGCGCTGAACACGAACGGCGTGGGACCGGTTGCCGCGTTGAAGAACGGGTTCTGCGTCGGGTACTGGTCGAACAGGTTGTTCGCCCCCAGGGAGACGCTCAACCGCTCGGTCAGGCCCACAGTACCCTCGACATCCACCACCCACATCGAGTCGATCGTCCAGTCACTCGCCGGGTTGTTGGCGGCGATGAGCACGCTGCCGAAGCGGGTGGCCCGCACGAAGGCGCTGACGTCGTCACGCGACCAGTCCAGCCCGAGGATGTACTTGTTGCGTGGCGCACCCTCTTCCTGGCGGAGGACGTTCTCGCGTGCGAACACCGTCGGCGGCGGATCAAGCTCCGAGAGCACGCCGGTGGAGCGCAGGTTGGACAGCGTGGTCTTGTTCCAGTTAGCGGCGGCCGTGGCGTTGAATTCACCGAGTCCACCCATCTCCCAGGCATAGCTGGCCACAGCGTCGATACCGGTGGTGCGGCTGTCCGCGGCATTCAGGAAGAACCGCGCCTGGGTAATGCCTTCAGGCAACAGCGCCACAATGTCCGGCCGGGCCGCGCCGCCCAGATTCTCCGAGAGCAGAACGCGGTCATCGATCTCGATACGGTAGGCGTCGACGGTCAGCACCAGGCCGCCGGTAGCGACCACCATACCCAGCGAGATGTTGAGGGCTTCCTCGGCGTCCAGCGGCTGGGAGCCCAGCGCGCGGGCGATGTCGCTGTCGACCGCGAACGTACCCGTCTCGTTGAACACCAGGGCGCCATCGATCGTGGACACCACGGTCGCGGTGGCCTGGAAGTGGCTCTGGTGCAGCGAGGGCGCGCGGAAGCCGGTGCTGACGGCGCCGCGCACGGCCACCGCATCGGTGGCCTGCAGGCGAGCGGCGAGCTTGGCGTTCAGGGTGCTGCCGAAATCGCTGTAGTCTTCGAAACGCAGGGCCGCCGAGCCGATGAAGCGGTCGGTGATGTCGGCTTCAAGATCAACGTAGAGGCCAAAGGAGTCGCGGCTTTCGCTCACAGCGTTCTGTGGAGCATAGCCCGGGAAGACCTGGCTGCCGGCGGCGAACCCGGGTGCACCGAAATAGGAATCGGGCTCGCCTGCGCCGATCTTGAAACGTTCATTCCGATACTCGGCACCGAAGGCGACGTTCAGCGGACCGGTGAAGGCCGCCACCGATAAGGCCCTTGCGGCATCGACGTTCAGCACGGTCTGCTCGAACTTCAGGCTGCCGGCGTCGAATTCAGTGGGGCTGTCGACACCCAGCGAACGGTTCAGCGAGTTGCGGATGTTCCAGTCGACCTCGTTGCTGCCATAGACGATGCTGGCGTCCCAGCCCCACTCGCCGGCCTCGCCACGAGCGCCACCCGCCATGGACAGGTCTGTGATTTCGGGGTTGATCTGCGGCAGGAACCCGTTGGGGTAGATCTCGGGCACGTTGCGCGCGTCTCTCGCCCGACGGTAGAAGCCGACGGAGGTGGAATCGCGGTCCTGGTAGCTGGCAAAGCCATAGAGCTCGAGATCGGGGTTGATCGGCAGTCCTGCGTTCAGCATCAGCGTGACGTCACGCACGTCCGCCAGGCCCTGGCGCCAGTTCAGGCGGTTGAACTGGGTTTCGCGCGGGTCCAGGCTGCCATCGGGCTGCAGGGGATAATTGAAGACCGTATCCAGTTCCGCCCGGTTGGTGTTGCTGCGGTCGCGGTACTCGCCCGACACGGTGAGGAAACCTTCAGCACCCAGCGGCAGGCCGGCCCAGGCGCCCAGGGTCACGGTCTCGCCATCGCGGATGTTGCGTGTCGAGCGTGGGCCCTTGAACTCGGTGAGGTGCTCCCCGTAGGTCAGTGTCACGCCACCGCCTTCGCGGGCCTCGCGCAGCCGGACGTTGATCACACCGGCAATGGCGTCCGAGCCGTACTGGGCAGACGCGCCGTCGCGCAACACTTCCAGTGCGCCCACCGCGGCGGTCGGGATGGTGTTGAGGTCGACAGCCGCAGCACCGCGACCCACCTGGTTCAGGTTCAGGAGCGCGCTGGTGTGCCGGCGCTTGCCGTTGACCAGCACCAGGGTCTGGTCTGGCGACAGACCGCGCAGCTGCGCCGGGCGGATGGAGTCTGTGCCGTCGTTGATCGCCGGGTTGGGGAAGTTGAACGACGGCAGCGAGTAGGACAGCACGGTGTTGAGCTCGGTGCTGCCGTGGGCCTCGAGGTCGGCGGCGCTCAGCAGATCAACCGGCGCCAGGCTCTGCAGTGCCGTGCGGCCCTCGGTGCGGGTGCCGGTGACGACGATTTCATCGAGCTGCTGGCGCTGGCTCCCGGCGGCCTGCTGGGCAGAGGCGGCCTGGTGGGCACCGGTGCCGGCCAGGGCCATCATGATGGCGAGGCTCAGGGGGGTCTTTCGGATCATGGCAAACTCCTTTCGACACGCGCCGAAGGTTGTAAAAAAACACAGTGGGTAAACAGCTCGGCGGCAACACCAGCTAGATGGGCGACATCGCGAGCGTGGTAATAACATAAGGTATTGTTTCGACGTTGTCACTAAGCAACAGCGGAAGCCCCTTGCGACGCGACTGCGTCCGCTGAGCGCCGGCTGCGCTGCAACGCAGCAAAATCAGGCACCTACGAAGTCCTGCTGGCGCCAGGCCTCGTACACGGCGATCGCGACAGCATTCGAGAGATTCAGGCTGCGCACGCCGGGCCGCATGGGAATGCGCAAGGCGGCCGTGACGGCCGCGTGACCGCGGACCTCCGCGGGCAGGCCGCGGGTTTCCGCACCGAACAGCAGAGCGTCGCCCGGCTGCCAGCGCACGCTCGTATGGGCATCTCTGGCATGCGCGGAAAAGGCAAACAGCCGTGACGGTGCTGCATCCGCGAGGCACGCCTCGAACGAGTCATGGACCTTGACCCGGGTGAACTCGTGATAGTCGAGGCCTGCACGACGCAGGCGCGGGGCATCGAGTTCGAAACCCAGCGGGCGGATCAGGTGGAGTGCGCAGCCGCTGTTGGCGCACAGGCGGATGACGTTGCCGGTATTCGGCGGGATTTCCGGCTGGTGGAGGATGACCGTGAACACCCTGATGGACTCCTGAACAAGGCCACCCGGTCGCCTGTGTCGCGAACCGGCCGGCACGATAGAATGCACCCGGCCCCTGACCGAGAACACCGCATTGACCACTGACACCGACACGCCCCTGGCCTTCGATTTCTGCGGGCTGCCGTTCACCTCGCCGATCGTGCTGCTGTCCGGCTGCGTGGGCTTCGGCGAGGAATATACCCGGGTGGCGGGATTCTCCAACCGCGACGTCGGCGGCATCGTACTCAAGGGCACCACCGGCGCGCCACGCCTGGGCAACCCGCCCCATCGCATCTACGAGACGGCCTCGGGCATGCTGAACGCCATCGGCCTGCAGAACCCCGGTGTCGAGGTCGTGGTGCGCGACATCCTCCCGACCCTGGACTTCAGCGAGACCCGCTTCATCGCCAACGTCTGCGGCTCGACCATCGATGAATACGCCGAGGTCGCGCGGCGCTTCGACGACTCGCCGATCGACGCCATGGAAATCAACATCTCCTGTCCGAACGTAAAGGAAGGCGGCGTGCAGTTCGGGAACTATCCGGAGATGTCGGCGCGCGTGGTCGCCGCCTGCCGGGCCGAGACCACCAAACCCATCATCGCCAAGCTCTCGCCGAACCAGACCGACATCCGCGAGAATGCGCGGCTGTGCATCGAGGCCGGCGCCGATGCGCTGGCGGTGATCAACACCATCACCGGCATGGCGATCGATGTCGACGCCCGCCGGCCGGTGATCGGGAATGTGCAGGGCGGACTCTCCGGACCGGCGATCAAACCGATCGCGCTCCTGAAGGTGTTCCAGGTCAGCGAGGTGGCGCGGCGCCATGGCGTGCCGATCATCGGCCAGGGCGGCATCCATACCGCCAAGGACGCCCTCGAATTCATCATCGCCGGCGCCAGTGCGGTGGGTGTGGGTACCGCGCTGTTCTATGACCCGCTGATCTGCCGCAAGATCAACGACGGGATCACGGCGTATCTGCGCCAGCATGAGATGGGGTCGGTGACGGAGCTCGTCGGCAGTCTGAATACATCCTGAGGACGGGATGGCCGCACAGCTTGCCCTTCGCGACGCCGCGGTATGAACCACCCTTCCCGGGTTCAGGCAGAGGTCTCAAGGGGCACGTGAGCTGGCGCTCAGCACGGTGACGGTGACCAGGATCAGCGCCATGCCCAGCAGTTGCAGGCCGACCAGGGTCTCATGCAACAGCAGCACACCGAACAGCGAGGCCGAGACCGGCTCTATCATGGCGACGATCGAGGCCACGGCAGGCGCCGTGTACTTGAGGCCGACGACATAAAGAATGAATGAGATCCCCGCACCAAGCACGCCCAGGATCAGGAACAGCGGGCGTTTTGGCGTACTGAGCACGTCCAGGGCCTGATCGCCGTCCGCCAGCCAGACCAGGATGGCGACAAGTACGGCAAACGCAATCACGAGAATCGCCTGCGGACTGCCGTGCGCCGAGGCGTACTTGAAGCCGAAAATGAACGCCGCATAGCATAGGCCGGCCAGCAGTCCGGCACTGGCGCCAAGCCACGTCACGTCCCCTGCGCCGGTCTCGTGGATACGGGTCAGCAACACGATGCCCAGCATGACCAGCACCATGGCGGCCCACTTCCGCGGCGTGGGCCGTTCAAGCTTCAGGGTGAAAGAGACCAGGTAGACGAATACGGGTGCGCAGTACATCAGCGTGGCGGCCACCGCGACACTGCCCTCCGCGATACTGACGAAATACAGCGCGAAGTTGCCCGCGACCCCGACACCGGCAAGTGTCGACCAGAACCACAACCGGCGACTGCCGAGACCACTGCCATGCCGTCGGATCGCGAGCCAGGCCAGGACAAACAACAGCCCTATTGCACCCCGATACAGCGACACGACCAGCGGATCCCAGCCCTCGGCCATGAGGAGTCCGCCAATGCCACCTGACACGCCCCAGCACAAGGCCGCCAGCGCGACGAAGACCGGACTCAAACGTGGGCTTGTGATGGCAGTGTCCGGGACGGCATTCCCCTGTGTCACACGGAATCCCAGCTTAGTGCGGGCCGAAGACCCTGGCCGCAAGCTGCGTATCGAAGTATTCCTTGACCTCCGCGATCTGCCCGTCAGAAATACGCATGACCTGGCAATAGGCGTTGTTGTAGGGGACGCCAGCATGGGTCTCGGCGGAGCCAACTGTCTGGGCGACGACCAGATCATCCTCGGCGATCAGGTTCTCGACGGTGGTCGTGATGCCGTTTTTCAATTGCGCGAACAACGGACCGAGGAGTTGTTCCACCAGCGCCTGCTTGCCGTGGTAAGTGCCCGAGAGTTTCGTGGTACCGATGTTGGTCCAGCGGATGTCATCGGCCAACAGGGAAAAACAATGGTCCATATCTCCACGAGCTGCCGCGGCATAGAACGCCATGACGACCTGTTTGTTTTCGGCAATGCCCATAGGGTCTCCCCCGAAACAACGCGATCCTTGTTGCGGCTGCGTCAAAAATCACAAGTATGGCTAGGGGCGATGAATAGCGCAGAGTTTATGACCATCGGGATCGCGGACGTATGCCAGGTGTAACGCACCCATCGCGCTTTGCCGGAGGCCGGGCGGATCTTCTATCGAGCTGCCGCCGTGGGCGACGGCGGTATCGTGAAACGCACGCACCATCTCCGGCGAGCTGCACGTGAAACCGATGGTAGCGCCATTGGCGACCGTCGCCGCTTCGTCGTTGATGGGCTCGGTCACACAAAAGGCACCGCCTGCATGCCGATAGAACAGTCGCATGTGGCCGGTGGAAGCCTGGTTTCGGACGGGTTCCCCAACGCCGAGCGTCCCGAGAACCGCGTCGTAGAACCGCTTCGAGCGCTCGATATCGTTCGAGCCGATCATGATGTGATGGAACATTGTCAGTCCTCCCGTACCTCAAATCGGCACGTCATGAGTTTGATGCAGCCGTTTTTGCAGCCGGGATGAGCGCTGATAGCAGCATCGATAAGCTCACCAGCATAGACGCCAGCGACAACATTGCAACGGGTCCCGGTAGGGACGGGTAGAAGGCTTTGCCTCGGGAATAATGACCGCGAGCCTTGTTGAGGCTCTGGCACGCACGCCACGGTGTGTTCTGGATCAAGCGCACGGTAGTGCTGGATCGCCGTGCAAGCGCTGCTTGAGCGGGGAGTCTGAAGCCAGTAGAGAGTAAATCGCATGATCGACGTACTTCCCATAGAGATACTCCCGCTCACGAAGCACAGCTTCGAACTGGAACCCCAATCTCTCGGGAATTGCTCTACTTCTACGGTTGGCCGTCGCACAGGCAATTTCAATCCGGTTCAAGTGGTACTCGCGGAAGCCTACCTCGACGAGCATCTGGACAGCTTTCGTCATGATGCCGTGACCTGAGTAACGCTTGCACAGCCAATAGCCAATCGCGCCGATACGGTTGCTCATGTCCATAGGATGAAAACCGCAAACTCCGCACATATTCGTGTCATGGAAAACGGCGTATTGAGGGCCCTTGCCTGAGTTGTGTTGCGCAGTCACTGATTCAATGAACGCTTCGGTGTCATTGGTTGACCTGTTGGTATCAAGCCAAGGTAGCCATTCACGAAGATGCTCACGATTGGTGTCTACCAGCCTGAACAGTTCATCCCGGTGTTCCAGGCTGAGTAGCTTCAGCTCGATGCCGTCACTGACCTTCAATGAATGCTCCTGACGCTTGACGTGTTGCCTTTGGCGATGCGG
>RECU01000081.1 GCA_007693855.1 Gammaproteobacteria bacterium
GGGTAGTCAGAAAAGGGGTCTCCGGCAACCTCACTACACTGCGTGGAACTTCGACGCCGCAGTCCGCTCGTCGTGCAACATCAGGAGATAAAGCCTGGATGATCGCGCAGCTGAAACGGCTGAAAAAGGACCTTCTGGCGCTCAAATCCATTACCGTCACCGCCCGGGCGTCGCCTCAGGGTGTTGCGTCGGACGAGGTGGTTCAGGATGCATCCACCTCGATTTTGGAGTCCTGCAGATGCCTCTCGGACCGGCCGACATGTGCCCGGTAGATGATGTAGGCCTGAACTGCCTCGCTATCGCCGGGCTCCAGCACGTCCCCGAAGCCGACCATTCCGCGATCTCGATACAGCCCCCCCAACACGACCGCGTGAAATTTCTCGTGACTTTCAGCGGTCATGAACCGCAGATCCGGCAGGACGCCACTGGAGACGGCGCCGACGCCATGACACACCGAGCACTGCGCGTGAAACACCTCCGCACCCCGGGCGATCTGCTCGTCGTTGATCTCCAGTGGCGGTGGCGCTGGGAATTCAGCAGACACAGGTGCCGGTGCTGGAAGTTCCCCCTGCCCGCCAAGCTTGAACGTCAGCAGGCGCCCGTCGCGGATCACATTACCGGCTGCGGGCGGGATACCTGAGGCGACCGCAAAGGCACCGCCCCAACCGGCCATCACACTCACGTACTGCACACCATCGATCTTATAGGTCACTGGCGGCGCAATAATTCCGTTGTGAACAGGGTATTCCCAAAGCAGCTCGCCGCTGCTCGCTCGGTACGCGGCAAAGACCCCATCGGCCCGACCCTGGAACACGAGGTCACCCGCGGTAGTCAACACCCCTCCATTCCACGATTCGCTATGCTGAACGCGCCAGACTTCACGTTGCGCAACCGGGTCCCAGGCTGAAAGATGTCCTTTCACCATGGCGCGAATCGCCAGTTCTTCTTCGAGGACCCCTGGCGGTACGAGCAGCGAGGTATCTATCCCGAGATTCCAACGCCCGGGGCGATATCGAAACTGAGCCTCCGGACCGAAGACAAAGGGGATTTCCAGCGCGGGGATGTACACCAGCCCTGTATCCGGCGAATAACTCATCGGATGCCAATTGTGCCCGCCGTACGGCGAAGGCAACGTAAGCTGTGGAGATTCCGAGTAATCCGCGACGGAGGTTTCGACAGGTCGTCCGGTATCGGGGTCGACGTGGCTCGCCCAGGTAACCGGAACATAGGGCTCCGCCGAAATCAGATCCCCGGTGCGTCGATCGAGAACGTAGAAAAAACCATTCTTCGGTGCCTGCATCAACACCGGGATACGCTCGCCATGAATCTCGAGTTCGGCGAGGATCATATGCTGGGTTGCAGTGAAATCCCAACGATCCCCTGGAGTCGTCTGATAATGCCACTGCAGTGAGCCGGTATCCGGGTCGAGCGCGACAATCGAAGACAGGTAGAGGTTGTCACCCCCCCCGGGGCTGCGCAGTGCCTGATTCCACGGCGAGCCGTTACCGATGCCCACATACAGCAGCCCGAGCTCTGGATCATAAGCCATGGAATCCCAGACGGTTCCCCCGCCGCCCGCCACCCACCATTCTCCCGACCATGTCGGCAATGCCGCCATCAGGTGCTCACCCTCCTGAGGCTGATCCGGGTTGCCCGGCACGGTATAGAATCTCCAGACCTGCTCGCCGCTCCAGGCATCGTAGGCTGTGACGTATCCCCGCACCCCGTACTCGGCGCCCCCGTTCCCGATGACGACCTTGTCGCGAACCACCCGTGGTGCCCCGGTGATCGTGTAGGGCTCATCTTCCGGCGTAGTCCGCACAGTCCACACCACACGCCCGTTGCGTGCATCAAGCGCGATCAGACGTCCATCGAGAGCCCCAACGAATACCATGCCGCGCCATACCGCAACGCCGCGATTGACAACATCGCAACAGGCCAAGGCGCCCCATTCGCGCGGCACCTCCGGATCATAGCGCCAGAGGAGTTCACCCGTACGTGCATCGTGCGCCTGTACCACAGACCAAGAACTCGTGGTGAACATCACTCCGTCCACAACAATCGGCGTAGCCTGCAGCCCACGGGTCGTCCCGGTATCCCATGACCAGGCAAGGTCAAGGTCGGACACGTTATCGCTTGTAATCTGGGCCAGGGGGCTGTAACGCTGCTCGTCGTACCCCCGCCCGTGACTGGGCCATTCATGATCTGCAGACGCCCGGATTCGCGTCTCGTCTACATAGGCGAAACGTTCGACTGGGTCCTGGCTACCCGTGCCGGGACCGCAGGCGGTGAGCATAGCCACCGCCAGCGGTCCGACGAATAGGCACCGGTACTTCCATGTAGCGGTATTCGCCATTATCACTCTCAACTTAGAAAAAGTAGCTGAATTCCGCGCCGTACGTACGCGGCGCCCCCCGTGACAAATAGTCAAGATAAAACGCGTTGAGGTTCAGGCCATAAGCGTAGTAGAACTTGTCAGTGAGGTTTTTGCCCCAAAGGCTTACGCTGAACCGGTCGGTGACATAGCTCAACCGGGCGTTGAACAACCAATAGCCTGGGTTGCCACAGGCTAGTTCCGGCGTCGCCAGGAGCACGCTGTTCCCAGGGGCAGGCTGATCGCAGGGGGACTGCCCATAATCTTTGAACGGATCGAAGTAGTACTTGCCCATGTACTGTGCATCCGTGCGCAGCAGAAGCTCACCGTTCCCGGCACTCCAGAGGCGCCAGTCGACTCCCGCAGAGAAAGTCACCTCCGGCGCGTTCGAGAACGGGTTGCCATTGATATTCAGGGTAAGGCTGGTCGGATCCTCCGGATCGATGGTGTTACCGGTGTATTTGGTATCCAAAAGCCCCAAAGCTGCATCCAGTCGAACCTGATCGCTCACTCTCCAGGCGAGCTCTGCTTCGCCTCCAAAGACGCGACCGTCCGCATTCCGGAGAAATGACGTCGCGCCGATGATCTGGGCGATCTGCTGATTGGTGTAGTCATAGTAGAAGCCCGCGAGATTCAGTTGTAGACGGCCATCCAAGAAGCGCGACTTCATACCCGCCTCGAAGGCATCGACTTTCTCCGGTTCGACGAAATAGACCTGGCTGATATCCTGGTAGGCAAGCCCGTTATAAGTGCCCGCGCGGTAACCGCGGCTGTAACCGGCATAGACGAGCACCTCGTCCGCCAGCTCGTAGTCGAAGATAATTCTGCCCGTGACCTCTGTGGTCGACTCGGACTGATTGACACGTCCGCTGTCCGGGTCGAGAGGAAAACTGAAAGGCACCAGGCTTGCAAAGGCGGTGGTACCAGACAGGTCAAAGAGCTCGGTACGCGCATTCCGGTAGCGGACGCTGTCCCGAGTGATACGCAACCCCGTGGTGACCGAGAGTCGATCGGTCAGGTCGTAGCCAAGTTCGCCATACAACGCGAAAGACGGGCGCTCAAGGCGAAACTGCTGATTGGCCAGAATAGGGCCGAAGGGAGGCGCGCCTGCGGCCTGGCAGGCGGCCTGGATGGGCCCCGGACCCGCGGCGTTGTTCAGGGCGACATCGGCATTGAAGGCAATCAGCGAACGGGCATCGAAGTACCCTGCCGGATTCACCGTGACCGGTGCGCAGAAGCCGGGGTCTGCAGGCGTCAGTGTCGGATCCAGGAGAAATGCAGGCAGGACCGAAAGAGAGTTACCGACCGCGATGGGTATGTTGTTGAAGCCACCCGGAACGCCTGCTTCCAGCAGCAGTGGCCGGAGAAAACCGAAAAAGTCCGCGTCGTTCTCGGTATCGATGCGGTCCACGCCATAGTAGGCACCCGCGAGTACGCGTAGCCGCTCGCCCTGGTAGTCGATCCGCAGGTCCTGGTTGAAGTTATCGCTCTCCGAGAAATAGCGGATGGAGCACGTATCGAAGGGAGAACCGTCACAGTCAAATGGCGAGAGGCGATATTCCGACGTATCGAAACCTGTGATCGACGTGAGCGTGAAGGCGTCGAACTCATGCTGGATCGTCAGCGAGCCGCCGGTGGAGGATGTGAAATACCGGTTGCCCGTTTCCGACTGTACTTCCTTATCGCTTAGCACCCGGCCGCCAAGCTCCGGGCGCGGCTCGAAACGTGAATACCCCAGTGCATCGGTCCGCCCTTCCAGATAACCGATACCGAACGGAAGGTCGCCGCGGGGGTTGTTGTACGCGTGATAGAGCTTTAAGTCGATGTCCGTGCGATCCCCGGGGAGCCATCTGGCCCTCAGGCGTACTGCCTTGCTGTCAGTCTGCGCGTAAGTCTTGCCCAGGGTCGGATTTTTGATATATCCATCATCATGCACGTAGGTACCCGCTACGCGGATGCCGAAGACGTCAGGCACGGCCGTGAATTCCGCAGCGCCGAGCAGTCGTACTGCGCTGAACGTGCCATAGCCAACGGTCGCATACCCGTTATTTTCGGCTAGCTCCGGGCGACGTGTAATGAAGTTGACTGCGCCGCCTGTGGTGTTTCGCCCGTACAGCGTTCCCTGAGGACCGCGCAGGACTTCGATACGTTCGAGGTCGAACAGCTGCTGTCCGTGGCTTGCCCGGAAGCTCTGGTAGACTTCGTCAACATAGACACCAACCGGCGAGGCCGTGGAGGCGGAGAACTCGTTCGCCACCGAAATGCCTCGCAACGAGAAGTTCGGCTGGGTACTGCTATAGGCCGAAGTCACCTGCAAATTGGGTAACGCGCCCATCAGATCGCTGGTCTCAAAGACTCCGCGATTCACCAGCTCCTCGCCGGTGAATGCCGAGACCGCGACCGGAATCTCCTGCAGGCTCTGTTCGCGACGCTGCGCTGTGACCACCACCTCATCGAGCCGTGCACCACCCTCCTGGGCATAGGCCAAGTCCGACAATGGCGTAGCAAGAATGCCGGCGACGGCCACGGTCAAGGCCGCGGAACGGCTTCCGTACGATGAACGATTGCTGCTGTGCTGTTGCATGTTCAGTCCCCCCAGAGACGTTTTAAGACAAGAACCTCAACCCGATACAGCCTTACTCTCCGTTGTCTTGGTCACCGAAGGCGCACCAGCACCCAGCCACCTGGCCGGGCATCAGCCGACCTCAGCGACGAGCACTGCCTTGGTTTCCAGATAACCATCGAGGCCTTCCGGGCCGAGTTCCCGCCCGATGCCTGACTCCCGCATACCACCGAACGGGCTGCCGAAATCCAGCATCCGCTTGGTATTGATCCCGACGGACCCCGTGCGCAGCCGCCGGGCCACCGCAATCGCCCGCTCGGGACTGGCACTCCACACTGATCCTGCCAGCCCGTAGCGCGAATCATTGGCCATGTCGATCGCCTCGTCTTCATTGCGATAAGGCAGGGCCACGATGACCGGACCGAAAATCTCCTCCTGTACGATGGCAGGGGTCTGGTCGGTGGCGGTTAGCAGGACAGGCGCGACGTACGCGCCTGGCCCCTCGACCACCGGCGAGCGCGCCGTGGCACGTCGAACGCCACTGGCCTGCGCAGCCGTCACGGCGCCAATGACGCGCTCGCGTTGCGTGGCTGACACCAATGGACCGATATCGGTTTCGCTGAGTCGCGGATCAGCGACGACTAGGCCGTCAAACACCTCCGCCAGCCACGTCGTCCATGCCCGGAAGCGATGCGCCGGAAACAACAGCCGTGTCTGCGCGCCGCAAACCTGACCGTTGTTCTGCAACGTGGCCAACAGGAGCTGTTCTTGGATCCTTTCGGGGTCAGCATCCTCAAGCACAATGCCGGCGGACTTTCCGCCCAATTCCAGCGTGAATCGTGCCAGCCGGCGTGAGCACTCGACAGCCACCTCCCGACCCGCGGCCGTGCTGCCGGTAAAGCTCACTTTCGCGACCCTAGGGTCGGCCACCAGGCGCCGGCCGAGCTCACGCCCGGCAGTCAGCACGCTCACGCCGCCAACCGGCAACTCCAGCGCAGACAGGTGCTTCGACACCAATGCCATGCTTGCTGCATTTTCCGGCGAGGGCTTGAGTACGATCGGACATCCGCTCGCGATCGCGCTACCGAGCTTTACGGCCGCAAGAAACAAGGGGACGTTCCAAGGTACGATCCCTGCGCATACGCCAACGGGATGTTTCTGCAGAAGCACTCGCCCGCCCCTCAGGGCCGGACGCCAGACTTCAAACGGGTAGGTCTCGGCCAATTGGGCCAGCGCCTCAAGCAGGGAAGCGGCACTCTGGATCTGCAGCCCAGGCGCCTGACGGACCGGACAGCCCGTCTCCTGAACCAGCCGCTCGCAGAGTGCCGCTTCATCTTCGCGAAGCCGAGTCGCCAGGGCCCTGAGCAGGTCTCCACGCTGATCCGGAGACAGCGCCTCCATGGCATCCCGAGCCTCGTAGGCCGCCGCAACTGCGCGCTCCGCCAGTGCTGCGTTAGCAAATCGGACCTCTGTCAGCACACTGCCATCAATCGGCGAAGGCAGGCGAACCGGAGACTCGCCAGAAAGGATCCATTCACCCGCCACCCAATGACCAGTAACTTCGTAGACCATCAGTCGGCCCGCCCTGCTGCTGCCTCATCGGCGCGGGTCCGGCCGCTAAGACGAATCAGCTCTTCATGTAACTCGAACCAAACGGTATGGAAGCTCTCCAGCATGGGTGCGGCGAGATAGCGCAGATCCCCAGCCCCGATCTGCTCGAGTGCCCGCTCAAACCGGCGCGGATAGGCGCTGATCCTGGGCAGCGCCTCGGCCAGCCCCACCAGTGCCGGTTTCACCGCGCGATAGATGGCATGAATCCCGTCGATGATCGCCTGATCGTATTCGGCATCGGAATGATCGTTGGGCACTGTCTCACCGTCGACTTCCCTGACCTGCCACTGAGAAACCAGGGTCTTGCATCGTGTATTGACTGCCTCGAAGCTCGCGTACACCTCATCAATCAGGCCAGGTGGCAGCGTAGTCTGCTGTTCCCAAAAAACGCTGTCCGCAGCATCTTTACCCGCGGGCGTCAGTCTGAGTCCCAACTTGGACTCCTTGACCAGCTCCGCGTGAACAAGTCTCGTCAATCCCTCATCCAGCTGATCCGGTAGCTCATCGAGCACTTCCGCAAGCAACGTACGGGAGGCCATACCCTTGATCCTCAATACCAACAGGAGCTCTGAGCGCACGCCTTACCCTCCTTTCATCTGATCAGCTGAATGGCCGCGTTCATCTGCCGCCAGATAACGTGTCCGCAAGTCATGTTTGCGGATCTTTCCGGTCTCCAGTCGTGGCAGAGAAGCGACGAAATCCAGGTGGCGTGGCGCCTTGAAACCTGCCAGCCTATCTCTCAGGTGCTGGTAGAGCTCGCGGGCCAATGCGAGGCTGGGCGAACACCCTGGTGCTGGCTCCACCACTGCCATCACGACCTCGCCGAGGTCTTCATCAGGCACACCGAACACTGCGGCATCGGCCACAGCCCGATGCTCGAGCAGGCGTTCCTCGACTTCGCGCGGATAAATATTCACGCCCCCAGAGATGATCGTGAACGCCTTTCGGTCCGTGAGAAACAGGTAGCCGTCATCATCGACATAGCCAAGATCACCCATGGTGGCCCAGCCCGAAGGATGATGTGCGGCCGCTGTTTTCGCAGGGTCACCGTGATACTCGAGTGGGGAGCCGCCGGAGAGATACACCTGGCCTATCACTCCTGCGGGGCACTCCCGTCCATGTTCATCGACGATGTGGATGTCACAGCGCCACGGCCGTCCCACGGTACCGGGCCGCGCCAGCCACTCTTCGCTGGTGACGTGGGTGAAGCCGATACTCTCCGTCCCCGAGTAATACTCATGCAGGATCGGCCCCCACCAGTCGATCATCCTGTGCTTCAGCGCGACCCCACAGGGCGCACCGGCATGGATGGCCACTCGATGACTGGAAAGGTCGAACCGTGTGCGCGCCGCCACCGGTAATTCAAGCAGCCGGGCAAACATCGTGGGGACCCATTGGCTGTGGGTCACGCATTCACCCTCGATCAGGGCCAGCGTCTTCTCGGCATCGAATCGGGGCATCAGCACCACCCGACCACCTATCCGCAGCACGTTCATGGCGAAGCGAAGCGGGGCAGCGTGATACAGCGGCGCTGGGGACAGGAACACGGTGTTCTCATCCATTCTGAACAGTTCCTGCGCCCGCTCGACCCGTCGCCGGTCTGCACCGAGAGGTTGGCGCTCCAAGGGTCTACGGACGCCCTTCGGTCGCCCGGTGGTCCCGGAGGTGTACAGCATATCCGAGCCCTCAAGAGGCTCCACGCAGGGCAAGGCCGTCGACACCTCCGGTACATCAAGCGCCACATCGAGAGACTCGGACCCCGAAACTGGCTCGCTGCCGATCGTGAACGTAAGAACCTCACCTGATCGCCCGTCGGGGCAGGCCTGACGCCCCGCGTCATCGACGAACAGTGCCGCGGCACCACTGTCGGCCAGGATATAGGCTGCTTCGCTGGGCTGGAGTCGGGGCGGTATAGGCACGTAGTGGAGACCAGACCGCTGGGCGGCCCAGGCCACCGCCAGAAATTCCGCGGAATTACCGAGTAGCAGGGCGATCACGTCTCCGGGCCGAAGACCGCGATGGTGAAGGAGCGCCGCGATATTGCGGGAACGACTATCCAGCCAGGTGTAGTCACGACGCGTGCTACCGCACACTATCGCCGTGCGCCGAGGTGCGTGTCGCGCAATCTCCCCGGGGTGCATCGCCTAGAGCTCCTCAGGATCGAAGTGGCCGGTTTCATTGATACTGAGGACCGTCAGGTCATCCAGAGAACTCCCGACGAGCCTGGTGATCGAACAGTAGTGAGGCGCGAAACGGGTCAAACTTGCGTGACCAAGACAGTGAGAGAGCGCCACATTGATCGGCAATCCGTGAGTGAAGATGGCTATTTTCCTGACGTTGTCTTCGCACAGAATGCGTTCGAGGCCTGCGAGGACGGCCTCCCGAAAGTCTTCCGGATCGCCACCCAAGGTGGTGACTGGATCATCGAGAAACTGCTGCCATGCAGGCCCGCCCTGCTGGCGGAGCGCTTCTATAGAGATATACCGGCTACCTGAGAAATCCACTTCGGCAAGGCCGTCGTCAGTCTCCAGCGGCAGCGCCAACCCTTTGGCCGTCGCCTGCGCAGTGTCGCGTGCGCGCTGCAGCGGGCTTGTAACGACTCGCTCCACCCGCTCGAGCACCAGACGTCGAGCCACCCTTTCGGCTTGCTGCTGACCCAGCGCGCTTAGCGGCGGATCCCGTCGTTCTGCATCCACACCGATATGCGGCCGCCCATGCCTGATGAGTATCAGGTGACGGTTACGCTTCTTCACCGAACGCACCGCCCTGCAGCCAGCCGCATTGCCGCGAGGCCGCCGTCAGCACGGATATCGACCCCATTCACCCAGGCTGCGTCGCGACTCAACAGAAACTCGATCACGGCGGCAATTTCGCCAGGCGTAGCGTGCCTGCCGACAAGCTCTGCGACCGCGTGCATGTGATCTTTGCCGATTGACGTTTCAAAGTCCTCAAGGATCGGCGTCTGCACCGGACCCGGACTCACGCTGCAGACGCGAACCCCGAGTTCGGCAAACTCGGCGCTGGCCAAGGGTACCCACATGTTGAGCAACCGCTTGGACAATTCATACGCATGCTTGCCATCGAGCGCCCGGACGTCCTCATGGCCGAGCAGCGTATCCCATTCGCAGGCGATGACCGCATCCAGCGCCGTGTCGCTCCACGTGCAACGATGCGCCGTGATGCTCGAGACGCAGACGATCGCCCCGCCCGCGACGATCCGAGACGCCAGCAGCCGACTGAGCTCCCGCACAGCCAGGAAATTGACCGCCATGATATCGGCCACCGGTCGCGTGCCTGGGACTCCGGCGACGTTGGCAATCCCGGCGATCCGAGGGGGCAGGGCGTCCAAGACCTGTACGATGGCCGTAGCATCACGCAGATCAGTCGGGATGAGATCCTTGAGCGTCGAACCCCGTCCCAGGTCCAGGACAAGTACCTCGTGGTTGGTGGCGCGGAGCCGCTGCGCCAGCGCCGAACCGATGCCGCTGGCACCGCCGGTGACAACGAACGGAGCCGCGCTCACCGCCATTCCAACCGCAGACGGGTCAGCCCGGCAAACCAGTTCGAGGGCAGCGGATCGCCAGGCTCGCAGAGCATGCAGTCCTCTATGCTGTCGAGAAACTCCTCGAAAAACGCCCGCGCCTCGAGGCGTGCGAGCTCTGCACCGAGACACACGTGCGGACCTGCGCCGAACCCGACATGCGGATTCGGGTGCCGATCGATGAAAAAGCGGCCAGCATCCTGGAACACGCGCTCATCCCTGTTGGCTGACGCGAAGTACAACACCACCTTGTCGCCTGTGCGTATGGGCGTACCGAAGAGGTCGCAGTCGGCGGTGGCTGTGCGGCGCATCTGCACAACCGGCGACACCCAGCGCACCATTTCTTCGACGGTCTGGGGAACCAGTTCCCGTTGCCGTCTCAGTCGGGCCAGATCGTCGGGCTGGAGCAGCAGCTGTTCCAGTCCACTGGCAATAAGAAAACGGGTGGTCTCATTGCCGGCGACGGTGAGGAGCATGAAATAGGCATCGAGTTCTTCGTCTGTGAGCGCGTCACCACGACGACTTGCAGCGACAATGCGGCTAGCGATGTCGTTTCCTGGGTGCTTGCGCTTCTCGGCGGCAAGCTGCCTGAAGTAGTCGAACAGTTGCGCGCGCGAGTGAGCCTGCTCCTCGTCGGTCGCGTGAATATCGCTCATGGTGTTGGCCCAGTCGACCAGCTTCTCCTGGTCTTCGGTCGGCACACCCAGCACCTCAGCGAAGACAATCATGGGCAGACGTACCGCCACCCGCGTGACAAAATCGAACGGTTTGTTGCGGGGCGTCGCAGCAATCAGGTCACGGACGATCTGCCGTACGCGCGCTTCAAGTTCAGGACCGAGGCTGGCACGCAGTGCCTGCAGGCCCGGCACACGTAGCCGGCCGTGCACGGGTGCGTCGGCGTTGTGGACACTGGGTGCGCCCGTGCCTTCGGCGCGTTTATCTCGAATCTGTGTTCCCCGGCCACTGCAGTAGCGCGTCGCGTCCAAAGCGACTGCCCGGACATGCTCATGCCGGGTCAGTGCGTAGAAGCCAGGGCCATCGGGTTCAGGATTGAAGTGCACGGGCGCCTGGTCGCGCAGCACACGGAATGCCTCGTACTGGCGTCGTTCGCGAAAAAGCTCAACATCAAGCAGGTCGATGTCAGCAGGCCGCATCGCGTTAGCCCCCGCGGCGAGCCACTGGAGCTCCACCGAGGAAAATCGCGTCATACCAGATCCCTCCACAGGTTCGACCCAGGGCAACGATCGCGGCTTCGCCCGGCGCGTGCTCCGGTAGACCGATCTGCACGTAAGCCAGCTGTTCCGTCAACGAACCCAGCGCCTCAGCGAGCAGCTGGGGAGAGGTATCCAGCTGAATGGACCCACTGTTTTCCAACCACTGAAGCCAACGCGCTGTGCGATGAATGAAACGCCCGCGCATCTGTAACCACAATTCGCGGAAGGCGAGACTTTCCGCCCGTGCCGCCGCTTCTCGGGTGACCCGCAGTAAGTGTCTGTTCCGGGCGTAGCCTCGGAAAAACACAGTATTTCGGGCAACAAGATCGTCTCGGGTGGGAAGCACATGACCACCGTGAGGATCGCGGGTATCGCGCTGGAGTTCTTCATAGAGACGGTCGAGAACCGTCCAGAGGATGTCATCCTTGTCGCGGAAATGCCGATAGAAATTACCTTGGGACACACCGGCGAGCCGGACGATATCGGCCACCCGGGTCATGCCGTATCCACGCTCGGCGAACGCCTGCTCTGCCGCCACGATCAATCGCCGCCGCGTCGCCGCGCCTTTTGCCGTCCTGGCACCGCGAACCGGGCTGGCGGCTGGCGGATTCATCTGTTTGTCGGCAGTCATCCGTGCGCTACTCCCCCGAGACGTCTGACGTTGTTTTTGACCATAAATCAGACCACAAAAATGGTGATAATGACATCATCGTCACAAAAATGGTACAACATTGACCAGCGCGATGCTTGGGGGAGCAAAAATGACAGCTGAACAGGTCGCAGGTACTGGCTGGGTTGCCGAGGTTGCCCGGGGTGACGGCATCTGGATCGTCGACAATCCCCCGAGTCCGAAGTATCCCATCTACACCCGGGCGAATATCGGAGAGGTTTTTCCGGATGTTGTCATGCCCTTTTCATGGACGATCTGGGGCATACCCCACGCTGAGCCGGGCTGGTGCAAAGCGCTGGTGCAACTCGGCGCCTTCGACAGCGAAGAGTTCACCGAGGGCGAGATGGAAATGCTCGGGGTGTTCGGGGGATACGGCTATCTGAACGTCTCCGCAAGTCGGATCTTCGGAGTGCGAACCCCCGGGCTGTCTCCAGAAGCGATCGACTTGAGCTTCTTTGGCGAGCAACCTGACGTTCCACCCTACGAACCGCGCGCAGGTGACGAGTCACCCCGCCATGCAGCGCAGATGGGCGAAACGCTGGCGTGGGTGTTTGCCGCTGAGAGCCTGCCGGATCTCCAGGGAACCCGGCGAGAGCTGGATGCGCTACGCAATGCCCGTCCCCCACTGGAGGCGCTGTCGCCGCGCGAGCTTCTGCAGCACGTCCGTGCGCTCTGCACTACGCACTGGGAACGTCTATGGGTCCGGCATATCGTGGCCACCTACCACTCGATGATCCCCTCCGGCGTGCTTGCGGCGACCGCCGTCAGCCTGAAACGCCCCGAGCTCATTGCCGACTTGATGGCGGCTGTTGGCGGTGTGGATTCCGCGTTACCGGCTGAGAGACTCTGGGCACTGGGCAGACAGGTTGCCGCCTGCCCGGAACTCATGGCGCTGTTCGACGAAGGTCTGGACTCTCTGTCCGAACGTCTCGCAGGTAACAGGACCGCGACTGCTACCCAGTTCAACGCGTCGTTCGCAACATTCCTCGCTGAGTTCGGCTTTCGTGGTCCCAAGGAGTGGGAGATGCGCAGCCGTTGCTGGGAGCTTGATCCGAAAACTCCGCTGGCCGCTATCGACCGTATGCGCCGTGCAAACCCTGACGAGTCGCCGGCGGCGCGGAATGCCCGGCGACGCTTCGCCCGAGACTCAGCCGTCAGCGAAATCCGCGGGATGCTGGCAGGCGCGCCTGAGCAGATCGCTCAATTCGATGCCGCATTGCGGGCCTCCGCGGTGTTTTTTGCAGGACGCGAGCGGACCAAGACCCATTGCGCGATGCTGACACACGAGATGCGCATGGCCATGTGGACGCTCGGGCAGCGTTTTGTGGCGCAAGGCTGGCTCGACAGCGCAGATCACTTTGCGCTGCTCACTAATGCCGAGTGGGATAAAGCCCTTGAGACGCCCGCGGATATCGGCGCCATCGTCGCTGAACGGATTGCCCTCGAGCAACGGCTGACCGCCCTGCAGCCCCCGTTCATTGTCGCGGGCGAGGTACCCCCGCTGGAGCGCTGGCAGCCGAGAGCAACGGCACGACAGCAGGCCGGGCCTGGGAGCGTGCTGACGGGACAGCCCGGATGCGCTGGGGTTTGTCGCGGTCGTGTACGCGTGGTGCATGACCCTGGAGAACCAGGAGACTTTGAACCCGGTGATGTGCTGGTGGCCCGTCATACAGATCCATCATGGACTCCGTTGTTCGGTGCTGCCGGGGCAGTTGTCGTCAACGTCGGCGCCACGATCAGTCATGCAGTCATCGTTGCCCGCGAACTGGGTGTGCCCTGTGTGGTCAGCGTGACAGGCGCGACCGAACAGCTTACGGACGGTACATTGGTCGAGGTCGATGGGGCAGCAGGCACGGTTCGTCTGCTGACATCGGATGAGCTGGAGTGATGTTATACGACTTTGATCATCCGCATACAGGGGATCGAAGCGAGATCGCCCGACGCCTGGGTAGCAAGGGTGCGAGCCTCTGGGTCCTGTGCCACGAGCTGGGTCTGCCAGTTCCCCCAGGTTTTACACTGGTGCCTGAAGCGGCGGATGCGTTCCGCGAGGACATCCTGCCCGCAGGGCTTCGCGGGGATGTGGAGACCGCATTGCGACGCCTGGAGCACCGCCTGAGTCGCAGGTTTGGCGATCCCGCCTGCCCCCTGACGGTCAGCGTGCGCTCGGGCTCCGTGGTGTCCATGCCAGGCATGATGGACACTGTGCTCAACGTGGGCTTGACACCGGCAACCACAGAGGGGCTCGCGCGACTGACAGGTGACCGGCTGTTCGCGCTGAATGCGTATTCCCGATTCCTGAACATGTTCTGTCGCATCGTACTCGGATTACCATCAACCCTATCGGCTCACCGCACACGAGACACTGATGAGCTTGAACATGCGATAGCGGCACTTCGAAACCAAGCCGCAACGGTCATCAATATCGACGACCCTTGGGCGCAGCTGCTGGCGACAGTCCGCGCAGTCTACGCCTCATGGAACAGTCCCCGGGCAGTCGAGTACCGGCGTATAGAGGGTATAGACGATAGCCACGGCACCGCTGTCACGATTCAGAGTATGGTTTTCGGTAACCTCGATGCTCGCTCGGGTACGGGTGTCGTATTCTCGCGCGATCCCGCTACCGGCGAAAACGTCCTGACCGGGGACTACCTGCCGGAAGCTCAGGGCGAAGACGTGGTCGCAGGCACTCATCGAACGGCCCCAGTCCAGGCGCTGGCGGTACATGAGCCGGCGGCATGGGACGCCTTGCGAGCCGCAGTCCGCGAGATAGAACGTCATTATCGGGATCTGTGCGATATCGAGTTCACCGTCGAATCCGGACAGCTCTGGGTTCTGCAGGCACGCGTCGGTAAGCGCAGTCCGGCCGCCGCGGCAAAAATCGCGGTGGATATGGTGACCGATCCGGACATCCAATTGAGTCGCGAGGAGGCGCTCGCCAGGGTACCGGCTGACTATCTTTCACGCGCGGTCAGATCCTCAGATGCCAAAGATACGGAAATTCTGGCACGCGGAATCCCAGCCTCTCCGGGCGTTGCCACTGGACAGCTGGCGTTTACCTGCGACGAGGCCATCGAGCTTGCCGAGCGCGGCGAGGCCGTGATTCTTGTGCGACGCGAGACCTCACCTGAGGACGTACATGGCATGGGGGTCGCAGCAGGTATCCTGACGACCCTAGGTGGAGCGATGAGTCATGCTGCTGTGGTCGCACGAGGCTGGGGCATTCCGGCTGTGGTTGGTGCCGAAACGATGGAGCTCGACAGCGCACGCGGCGAGCTGCGAATTGACGGCCAAATCCTCGGTCGGAACGCAATCCTCTGTATTGACGGCGGCAAAGGTCTGGTGCTTCGGCAGTCCTCTGCAACGCGCGCGACACAAGACCCATACCGTGCGGTGCTGCTGGATTGGACCAAGGAATCTCATGGCACCGGCGCGACCAAGGAACCTGTAGCGAACTGAGTCCGACACTACCGGGGGAGATCGACCATGGCACGTTTCGAAGGCAAGACTGGGATCATCACCGGCGCGGCGGGCGGGATCGGACGGAGTATCGCGCGACGCATCATCGCCGAGGGCGGCTGCGTCATGCTGGTCGGCAGAACAGCCAGCACGCTGAAAACGCTGACGAAAGAGCTGGGCGGTGCTGATCGAGTGGCATGGTGCGCCGGTTCGGTCAGTGATGATAAAGCGGTGGAAGGGTTCGTTGCGGCCACGATGGATACCTTCGGTCGCCTTGATTTCCTGTTCGCCAACGCAGGCACCGAAGGCCGCATCGCCCCGCTACTCGAGTTATCCACCGACGAGTTCACCGAGGTACAGACGACCAACGTGATCGGCACCTGGCTGTGCATCAAGCATGCGGCCCGCCAAATGGTGCCCCAGGGCGGAGGCTCGATTGTAGTGACCAGTTCTGTGGCAGGCGTGACCGGTGTGCCGGGGCTGTCAGCGTATGTAGCAAGCAAACACGCGCTGGTCGGACTGACTCAGGTGGCTGCATTGGAACTGGCCACCCTGGGCGTACGTGTGAACGCGATCGCACCAGCACCGGTGGACAATGACATGATGCGCCAGATCGAGCGCCAAGCGGCACCTGACAATCCCGAAGCTGCACGTGCGGGCTTCAGCCAACTCATCGCCATGAAGCGTTACGCGACCAACGACGAGGTGGCCGCCCTCGCCACCTTCCTGGCAAGCGACGATGCCTCGTTCTGCACTGGCGCGGTCTATCCAGTAGACGGTGGTTTTCTGGCTGCTTAGGACCAACTGGCAGCCTGACCGGCTTTCACCTAGCGGAGGTCGGATCGTAGTCGGACGTCTAAGTGGGCCTGTCTGGCGCTGCCGGCGTTCAGCGCTACCGCGCCGCGCGGGTAGTCAGACACGGGATACGGCGTGACTGTCACGGCAGATCCGGTAACGAAAGGCACCACGGAGCTCACATCGCATCTGTCGTCGCGGGTCTGGATGCTGGAGTTCTGGCATCCGGAACTGCGCGCCTTCCGACGACAGCGCGATCAGTCCGGCTGGGTGTGTCGGTAAGCGAGGGCAGCGGCTGCCTCAGGGCTCGATGACCACGCGCTGCCAGCGACTGCTTTCGACACTACGGCCACGCTCGTCCAACGCCACGACCCGCCAGTGCAGATCACCCGCGAGTTGACTGTACCAGGGCGGTGCCTGGTAGGCCTGTACACCAGCGGCGATGAACGCGCTCGCGATGTCGCCATCCCCTCTTCGCAGCTCCACCCGGTAGGCGGCAGCGTCGTTCGCAGGCAACCAGGTGAACCCCAGCGGTGCGCCTGCTGACAAACGCTGATCGGGCAGCGGGCGGGTGGCGATCAGCCGGCGACCGCGCGGCAGTGCTTCGGACTCGGACGCCATACCCACGTAGTACCGCAGCACCGGCAATGGAAATCCGGCAATGCCACCACTCTGCACCAGGCCCGCGCCGGTCTCGGAATCGCCTTCCTTGTCGGCAGATGTCTCGATGCGCAGCAGCAAGAGGTAAGGCCCTGCGGCCTCCGAAGGCAGACGCTCGGGGTCCGGCCCCGGCAGGACCAGCTCGCCTGTCGGCGGCAGGAACACGTCGAAGCGCGACAGCGTGGTATAGCGACGCTGCGAGCCACGCAGTTCAGGCGGCAGGCTGGGCTCGGGCAGCAGGTCTTCGAGATCCGGAGGCTCCTCACCCGGGAACACCACTTCCCAGCGGCCCTTGAGCGTGCCTGTGCCGTTATAGGCGATCCGCGCTTCCACCGGTGAGAGCGTCTCGCCCACGGCCACCACCGGCACCAGCTCACGCGCCTCGCGACCGGTCACGAACACCAGTTCCACCTGGGTGAGCGCCAGCGGCACGCGTGCACCACCGCCGGCAAGGCGACAGGTCACCACCACGAAGCTCGACACACCCGTCGCACTGTCAACGAACTCGCGGATGTAGAAAAACGCCGAGGGCTCTCCGCCGCGTGCGAGCTGATAGGCGCGCCGGGTGACCGAGGCCGGGATGGTCATGATGTCGGTGAACAGACTGCCACCCGCCACGCTGCTGGCCCGGCCGAGATCGTTGCCTGCCGGGAGATTGCCGAGCAGGGTCCCGGGCACGCAGGGATCGAAATTCACCACCACGTTGGCCGGCACGGTGACCTCGGCGCACCAGTAGGCGCGCACTGGCACCTCGGTCGGCGTGAGGCCCTGGAAACTCAGGAACACACTGGTCACACCGCTGGTATTGACGTTGACCCCGGTGGGATTGACGCCGGTGAGCGCCCAGGCCGA
>RECU01000006.1 GCA_007693855.1 Gammaproteobacteria bacterium
GCACGGTCCTCCAGCGTCTTGCGGGTCTCCACGGCGATCACGGCCAGCAACGCATCGCTCATGGCCTCTGCGTCCACCGGCAGGCGCACCGGCGTGATCTCATGGCCCAGCGACTCGCAGAGCTGCGCGGCATCCATCACCGCGGCGGTGCACTCCGGATGCACGGGCGCGCCGCCCGGCGGGGTCGCAGCCAGCGCGATCCGCAGTCGCCCTGGGGGGCGATGGGTTTCCGCCAGCCAGGGCCTGGCCGGCGCCGGGGCCACGTAGGGGCTGCCGGGTTCCGGCCCGGCACTGATATCGAGCAGCGCCGCGCTGTCGCGCACGCTGACGGTGATGGCGTGGCCGGTGGACAGGCCCTGCCAACCCTCGCTCCGGTGCGGCCCCATTGGCACGCGACCGCGGCTCGGCTTGAGGCCGAACACCCCGCAGCAGGAGGCCGGCGTACGGATCGAGCCCGCGCCATCGGTGGCGTGGGCCATGGGCACCATCCTCGCCGCGACCGCTGCGCCGGCACCGCCGGAGGAGCCGCCGGCGATCAGGCCGATATTCCACGGGTTGCGTGTGTCGCCATGGGCCACCGATTCCGTGGTCCCCGTGAGACCGAACTCCGGCGTGGTGCTGCGGGCGAACAGCACGAGGCCGGCGGCACGATAGCGGGCGACCAGCGTACTGTCCTCCTCGGCCACATGATCTGCGAACAGACGGCTGCCCGAGAGGGTGGGGCGCCCGGCCATGTGGACGCCGAGATCCTTGATCGGGTAGGGGACGCCTGCGAACGGCCCGTGGTCGACACCCGCGGCAATCTGCTGCTCGGCCAGGTCCCAATACAACTGACTGAACGCGTTGATTGTGGGTTCGAGGCGCTCCACCCGTAAGGCCACAGCCTCGAGCAGCTCGCGCGGATGAACCTCCGCATCGCGCACCATCCGCCCGAGGGTGAGCCCATCGAAGTGCTCGAACTGGCTCCAGGCATCGTGCTGCTCGCGCGGCGGACGCACCATTGCGGCGCCAACGCCGGGCACGGTGGCCAGCGTGGCCAGCGCAAGGGCCTTGCGCAGGGCGTCCCGACGGTGATGATCGATCATTGCCCACTCCCCCATGAATTGTGATCGCGCTCAAGCTTACACCGACAGTGAACGGGAACGGGATCACGCTGCCCGGTCGACCCAACGACTACACTGACCCGGCATGCGGAGCTGGAGATGGGGGTAGCGATGAACGCGGCGTCGATACCGCCGGATCGCGCAGTACGCGGCATCCTGCTGGCCAACGGGATGACGCTACTGATGGCGCTGTGGCAGGGCTGGAGTGTGCTCCAGCTGATGTGGCCGTTCTGGGTGCAGAGCCTGATCATCGGCTGGTATGCCCGCCAGCGCATGCTGAAGCTCACCGCCTTCTGCACTGAGGGCATGAAGATCAACAATCGCCCGGTCAAGCCCACGCCGGCGAGCCAGCGCAACATCGCCAATTTTTTCGCGCTGCACTATGGCGGCTTCCACCTGGTCTATCTCGTGTTCCTGGTGGCGCTGACGACCACCACCGACGCCGCCGGCTTCATCACCGTGACCAACGAGTCCACCGGCGCCGAGTCGCTGGTCTACATCGGCCACGTGCATCCACTGGATTTCGTCATCTACCTGTTTCTGGCGGCCGGATTCGTGGGCTCCCACCGCGCCTCCCATCAGGAACACGTGCAGGCCGATCTGGGTGGTGTGCCCAAGCTCGGACAGCTCATGATGCTGCCGTATCTGCGGGTCATTCCCATGCACCTGACGATGATCATCGCCTTTGCCTTCGGCGGCGGTGCGCTGTGGCTTTTCGTGCTGCTCAAGGTCGCCGCTGACGTGGCCATGCACAAGGTAGAACACGCGGTGCTGCAGTCCGGGCAGGACTCGCCCGCCACGACGACGCGCGTGGGCAGCTAGCGACTGTCGCCACCGGGCTCGCCCCGGCGGGCGGATGCTGCTAACTTATAGTGCATGACCACACGACTTCTGATGTCCGCAGGGCTTGCCGTGCTGCTTGCGGCCTGTGCCGATCCCCTGGGGACCCCACCACCCGAGCCTGAGCTCGGCACCGACGCCAGCACCGCCGAGCCCGTCGATCAGTTCCTCGCGCGACTGGCCAGTCACTGCGGTCAGGCCTTCGAGGGGCAGATCATCGCCAACACGCCGCCGCTGGACAACGATCCGTTCATCGGCGAGCGCCTGGTGATGCATGTGCGCGAGTGCAGCCCCGAGGAGGTGCGCGTGCCCTTTCATGTGGGTGACGATCACAGCCGCACCTGGATACTCACCCGCACCGATGGTGGGCTGCGGCTGAAGCATGATCATCGCAAGCCCGACGGCAGCGACGATGCCGTCACGATGTATGGCGGCGAGACGACATCCCCTGGCACGCCCGAGCGCCAGGCGTTTCCCGTGGGCGAGTTCTCCATCGAGCTGTTCCAGCGCGAGGATCTTCCGGCATCGGTCACCAACGTCTGGGCCATGGAAATCGAACCCGGCCAGCGCTTTCTCTATGAGCTCGCGCGCGAGGCGGAGGGGCGACTGTTCCAGGTGGAGTTCGATCTGACCACGCCGGTGGCGATCCCACCGACCCCCTGGGGCCACCCGCCGCTGCCGGGCGACGGCGACCGCTGAAACAGCGCCCGCCGCCGCCCCCGGGGTCACTCCCGGCGGTAGCGCAGGCTCAGCATCACGGTCCGCGGCTTGATGATCGTCAAGGCATCAATTAGCGCGCCAGACACATAGCTTGCGTCGTTCGTCAGGTTGCGACCCTCGAAGGCCAGTTCCCAGCGCTCGTCGGCCGTGCGTACCGCGACAAACCCGTCCAGGCGTCCATAGCCCTCGATTTCCAGATTGTTCTGCACGTTGACGAAGTAGTCGTCGATGTAGCGGTAATCGCCGCCGACCCGCAGCCAGTAGTCTCCGACCCGACGCTCGAATACCGCGCCGAGCTGCACGGTCCAGTCCGCGACCAGCGGCAGGCCGACTGCACCGGCCACGGCGGCCGAGGCGCCGGGATTCAGGCTGCCGTACTTGTCGTCCATATAGCCCACGTTGGCGAACAGCGTGAGACCGTCGACGGGCCGGGCACTGACTTCCAGTTCGACCCCGAACAGCCGCGCGTTACCCACGTTCTGTACGGGGAACGCGCCGCCTGGGGCGCTGGCCACCTGCTGCAGGTCACGCAGCTGGTTCAGGAACACCGTGGCGTTGGTGCGCACTCGCCCGTCCAGCCAGTCGGCCTTCAGGCCCGCCTCGTAGGTCCACGAGAACTGCGGCCGGTAGGGGGTGGCGAGCACGTCCGGATTGCGGTCCAGGCCGTTGAAGCCGCCCGCCTTGAAACCGCGGGAGATGGCCAGGTAGCCGAACAGGTCGTCGGTGAAGCCGTACTCCAGGCCGAACTTGGGCGTCCAGGCCTCGAAGGTTTCGTTCAGGTCGACGGCCAGCGAGACCGGCGGGGCGATGGTCGCGTCGAACTTCTTCCGGTCGCGGGTGTAGCGCAGTCCTGCAGTGAGGTTCAGGCGCTCGGTCAGCTGGTAGGTGCCCTGGCCGAACAGCGCGATGCTGCGGGTGTCGGTCTCCTGCTCGAACAGCGGCAGGGGCGCGAAGGGGGAGCCGGTGATTGCGGCGAAAAAGATGCCCGCGTCGGTGAACACCTGGGTGCCTGACTCCTGGAAGAAATACAGGCCACCAATCCAGTCCAGCCGCCCGTTCAGAGCCTCGCCGATCAGCTGCAGTTCCTGGCTGAACTGGTCGGCCGAGGCATC
>RECU01000045.1 GCA_007693855.1 Gammaproteobacteria bacterium
CAGCCCAGCGCCTGCACGTCGATGGCCAGATGCGGCCCGGCCTGTGCGCCGTCGAACAGGACGGGGATGCCTCGCTCGCGGGCCAGGCTGACGATGCGTGCCGCGGGGTTGATGGTGCCGAGACTGTTCGAGACATGCGAGATCGCGACCAGCCGGGTGCGCTCACCGAGCAGGCGCTCGAAGGCCTCCATGTCGAGTTCGCCCGAGCGGTGAATCGGCGCCACCTTGAGGTGGGCGCCGGTCTGCTCGGCCACCATCTGCCAGGGCACGATATTGGCATGGTGTTCCATGGTGCTGATGAGAATCTCGTCGCCGGCCGCGAGCCTGGGACGGGCGAACGACTGGGCCACCAGGTTGATCGCCTCGGTGGTGCCCCGGGTCCAGATGACCTCGCGGGTGCTGGCGGCGTTGATGAAGCGTGCTACGGTCTCCCTGGCCGTCTCGAAGGCGCGGGTGGCGCGATCGCTCAGGGTATGCACACCACGATGGACGTTGGCGTGGTCCTGGCGGTAGTAGTCGGCGACGGCGTCGATCACGCAGGCCGGGCGCTGCGCCGAGGCTGCATTGTCCAGGTAGACCAGCGGCCGGCCGTTGATCTCCTGGTGCAGGATCGGGAATTCAGCGCGCAGGGCGTCGAGATCCAGGGCAGTGGCCACGGGGGCGGGGTGTGCGCTCATCGGCAGCTCCTCAGGTAAATTCCCGCAGGCGGTCGCTGTCGGGCAGGTGACCGATCACGGTGCCCGACAGCCGCTCGGCCAGCGGTGCGATCCCGAGGCGGGTGATGACTTCCTCGGCAAAGGCGAAGGTCAGCAGGCCGCGGGCGGTGTCCTCGTCGAGCCCGCGCGAGCGCAGGTAGAACAACGCCGTGGCATCCAGCTGGCCGACCGTCGCGCCATGGCTGCATCTCACGTCGTCTGCGTAGATCTCGAGTTCCGGCTTGGTGTCGACCTCGCACTCGCGCGACAGCAGCAGATTGTTGTTGGACTGGTGCGCCTCGATCTTCTGGGCATCCTCGGCCACCAGGACCTTGCCGTTGAAGACCGCCCGCGAGCGCCCGTCGAGCACGCCGCGATAGTCTTCGCGACTGGTGGTGCGGGGGGCGAGGTGATCGATGCGCGTGTGATTGTCGACGTGGCTGGTGCCACGCGTGAAGTACAGTCCGTTCAGCTCGACATCGGCACCGGGGGCGATCAGCCGCACATGCACGTCGTTGCGCACCAGCGCGCCGCCGAGGTCGACGTTGTGGCAGACCAGCGCTGCATCGCGATCGAGCCGGGCATTGAGCCCGGCCACCTGCGCATGGCTGTCGGCCTGCTCCTGGATCCGGTAATGCGTGACCCGGCTGCCAGGCTGGGCGACGATCTCGGTGACGGCGTTGATCACGGCCGCCTCGCCTTCACCGCAGTGATGCTCGATGACCGTGACCGAGGCGGCCTCGGCGGCTTCGATCAACACTCGCGGTTGCACCAGCTGCAGAGCCTCGGCATCGCCAAGGGTGAGGAACAGCAGGTAGACGGGGGCGTCGCCGGCCACACCCCGCGCCGCGCGCACGCGTGCGCCATCCTGGAACAGCGCGGTGTTCAGCCGCGCGAGACGGTAGCGGTCGAGGTCGACCACCCGATCCAGCGTGTCGGCGGTGTCGTTCTCGCGCAGCACCTGGGCCAGCGACTCGATCGCGAGGCCCGCGGGCAGTCCATCGAGGTGGCAGGCCGGCGGGATCAGCTGGCCGTTGACGAACACCAGTCGCGGCCCCTCCAGGCCGGGCACGGCATGCCGCGCAACCGCCGCCATGGCCTCGGCCAGGTCCACGGGGCCCGGAAGTGTCAGGTGGGCCTCTTCCAGGTGGGCCAGCGAGGTGTACTTCCACTCCTCCTCGGCAGTGGTCGGCAGGCCCTGTGCCAGGAAAGCCTCCAGCGCGCGCTCGCGCTGGCCGGCGTTGCCGGGTAGCGCCGCGGCCTGGTCACGCCAATGCTGGCGAAGACTTTCGAGCATCGCGCTCACGTGCCTACCGCCTGCTGCAGCCACTCGTAGCCGTGGGCCTCGAGCTCCAGCGCCAGGCTGCGGTCTCCCGATTTGACGATGCGCCCGTCAGCCAGCACATGCACCCTGTCGGGCACGATATGGTCGAGCAGTCGCTGGTAGTGGGTCACCATGACGATGGCACGCTCCGGCGAGCGCAGGCTGTTGACCCCGTCGGCGACGATCTTCATCGCGTCGATGTCCAGCCCCGAGTCGGTCTCGTCCAGCAGCGCGAGCTTCGGTTCAAGAACCGCCATCTGCATGATTTCGTTGCGTTTCTTCTCGCCGCCGGAGAAGCCCTCGTTGACGCCGCGATTCAGAAAGCTGGGATCCATCTGCATCAGCTTCATCTTCTCGCGCACGACCTTCATGAAGGCATAGGCATCGAGCTCATCTTCCCCGCGATGTTTGCGGATCGCGTTCAGCGCCGCCTTCAGCAGGTAGACGTTGTTGACGCCGGGGATCTCCACCGGGTACTGGAAGGCCAGGAACACGCCTTCGCGGGCGCGCTCCTCGGGTGCGAGCTCGAGGAGGTCCTTGCCGAAATACTCGACACTCCCGGAGACGATCTCGTAGCCCTCGCGGCCGGCGAGCACCTGTGCCAGCGTACTTTTGCCCGCCCCGTTGGGGCCCATGATGGCATGCACCTCACCGGCGGCGATCTCGAGGGTCAGCCCCTTGAGGATGTCCTTGCCGTCAATGCGGGCGTGCAGGTCCTTGATCTTGAGCATGGTTCTTCCCTGTTGACGTGACGCGTCAGCCTACGGCGCCTTCGAGGCTGACGTTGAGCAGTGCCTGAGCCTCCACCGCGAACTCCATCGGCAGCTCGCGGAACACCTCCTTGCAGAAGCCGTTGACGATCATGTTGACGGCATCTTCTTCCGAGAGCCCGCGCTGCAGGCAGTAGAACAGCTGGTCCTCGCCGATCTTGGAGGTCGTCGCCTCATGCTCGATCTGGGCGCTGGGGTTACGGGCCTCGATGTAGGGGAAGGTGTGTGCTCCGCAGCGATCGCCGATCAGCAGGGAGTCGCACTGGGTGAAGTTCCGTGCCCCCTCGGCGGTCGGCAACACGCGCACCAGGCCGCGGTAGGCGTTCTGGGCGCGGCCGGCGGAGATGCCCTTGGAGATGATGGTGCTGCGGGTGTTGCGCCCGATATGGATCATCTTGGTGCCGGTGTCGGCCTGCTGGAGGTTGTTGGCCACCGCCACCGAGTAGAACTCGCCCACGGAGTTCTCGCCCCGGAGAATGCAGCTGGGGTATTTCCAGGTGATCGCCGAGCCGGTCTCCACCTGGGTCCAGGAGATCTTCGAGTTGGCCCCGCGGCAATCGCCGCGCTTGGTGACGAAGTTGTAGATGCCACCACGGCCTTCCTCGTCGCCCGGGTACCAGTTCTGCACCGTGGAGTACTTGATCTCGGCGTCTTTCAGCGCCACCAGTTCCACCACCGCCGCATGCAGCTGGTTCTCGTCGCGCATGGGCGCGGTGCAGCCCTCGAGGTAGCTCACATGACTGCCCTCGTCAGCGACGATCAGCGTGCGCTCGAACTGGCCGGTGTTCGCGGCGTTGATGCGGAAGTACGTGGACAACTCCATCGGGCAGCGCACCCCCTTGGGGATGTAGACGAAGGAGCCGTCGGTGAAGACCGCGGAATTCAGCGCGGCGTAGAAATTGTCCCGCGTGGGCACGACCGAGCCGAGATACCGGCGGACCAGCTCGGGATGCTCCCGGACCGCCTCGGAGAACGAGCAGAAGATCACCCCGGCCTCGCCCAGCTTTTCCTTGAAAGTGGTGGTCACCGATACGGAATCGAACACCGCGTCGACCGCCACACCGGCGAGGCGTGCACGCTCGTGCAGCGGAATGCCGAGCTTGTCGTAGGTCTCGAGCAGCTTCGGATCGACCTCGTCCAGGCTCTGCGGTGCATCCTCGGGGCGCTTGGGCGCCGAGTAATAGGAAATCGCCTGGAAGTCGATCGGCGGGTACTGCACATGCGCCCACTTCGGCACGGGCATGGTCAGCCAGTGGCGGTAGGCCTTGAGACGCCACTCGGTCAGCCACTCAGGCTCTTCCTTCTTCGCCGAGATGAAGCGAATGACGTCCTCGTTGAGGCCGGGCGGGACCGTGTCGGACTCAATGTCCGTGAAGAAGCCGTGCTTGTACTTGCGCGAGACGAGATGCTCGAGCTCGTGTTCGTTGGTTGCCATGATCCTCGTTCCTCGATGGTCAGGCCCGTGGCCTGAAATGCATGGGTACCCCCGCAGCCTCCGTGGCCGCAGGGCGCCGCTCGCGTGCCGACGCGTCCAGTCGCAGCGGCCCGAAACGCGGGGTCTGCGAGACCAGGTCAAGAAGACTTACGTCATCCAGGGCCTGGCGGATGGCGGTATTGATGACCTGCCAGGCATTGCCCACCCGGCACTGGGCCTCGTACTCGCAGCCGCCCTCGTCGCTGGCGCACTCGGTGAGCGCCACCGGGCCCTCGAGTGCGTCGAGTACATCGACCGCGCTGATCTCGCCGGCAGGGCGCGCGAGGCCGTAGCCGCCGGTTGCGCCGCGTTGGGAGGTGAGCAGGCCGCTGCGCGCCAGCGTTTTCAGCAACTTGCTCACCGTGGTCTGCGTCAGCCCGGTCGCCGCGGCCAGTTCATTCGCGGTATGCAGCCGCGCCGGCGCCGCGGCCATCTGGGCCAGCACCACGGTGGCGTAATCTGTCAGTCGGCTCATGCGCAGCATGGGTCGCCTCATCTGCTGGTTACTGGATACAGCACTATTTTAGTCCTCTTTGCTGCGAGGTGCCAATGGGTCGGGTGGGCGGCGGGCCTCATGGCGCGCCTGTGGCTGCTGCGCAACGGCTCTGCGCCGCCGGATTTGCTATCCTTGCGCGATTAACCCGCCGGGCGGCGAAACCGCCTGCGCGGCGTCTGCGAAAGCCCCAGTAGGAGGACTGTTGTGATGAACGCTCACGAGTTGCACGCCGTGGCTACGGCGATGGTCGAGAAGGGCCGCGGCATATTGGCCGCTGACGAGAGCTCGCCGACCATCAAGAAGCGCTTCGACAGCATCTCGCTGGAGAGCACCGAAGAACATCGGCGCACCTATCGCGAGATGCTGTTCACGACCGAGAACCTCGGCAGTTACATCAGCGGCGTGATCCTCTATGACGAGACCCTGCGCCAGTCCTGCGCGGACGGCACGTCCTTCGCGAGCTATCTGGCGGAGCACGGCATGCTGCCCGGCATCAAGGTCGATGCCGGCGCCAAGGCGCTGGCCGGCTTCCCCGGGGAGAAGATCACCGAGGGCCTCGACGGCCTGCGGGACCGTCTGGCCGAATACGCAGGGCTGGGTGCGAAGTTTGCCAAGTGGCGCGCGGTCATCGACATCGCCGATGGCATCCCGACCGATTACTGCATCCGCGCCAACGCCCAGGCCCTGGCCCGCTACGCCGCACTCTGCCAGGAGGGCGGCATCGTGCCGATCGTCGAGCCTGAGGTGCTGATGGACGGCGCCCACGACCTGGCACGCTGTGAGGCCGTCACCGGCGAGGTGCTCTCGCAGGTCTTCCGTGAGCTGCATCGTCACCGGGTGCTCCTCGAGGGCATGGTCCTCAAGCCGAACATGGTGATTTCCGGCAAGAAGTGTCCGACCCAGGCGGGCGTGGAGGAGGTTGCAGAGGCGACTGTCCGCTGCCTGAAGCGCTATGTTCCGGGTGCGGTGCCCGGCATCGCGTTCCTCTCGGGCGGCCAGAGCGATGAGTTGGCGACGGCGCACCTCAACGCGATGAACGCGGCCTACACCCTGCCCTGGAACCTCACCTTCTCCTACGGCCGGGCCCTGCAGGCACCAGCGCTCAAGGCCTGGGGCGGTCGTGCGGAGAAGCTGTCGGCCGGGCAGGCGGCACTGGGTCTGCGTGCTCGGCTGAACGGGCTGGCCACCCACGGTGAATACTCCCCTGAGATGGAAAAAGCCGCGTGACACTCGCCGCGCCCGAGGGCAACCTGATCGAGCTCCGCGGTGTGCGTTTCCGCCGCGGAAATTTCCGTGTGTTTGACGGTCTCGACATGGCGATTCCCAAGGGCAAGGTGACGGCCGTCATGGGCCCGAGTGGTACCGGCAAGACCACCCTGCTGCGCCTGATCACCGGCCAGCTCAAGCCCGACGCGGGCAGTGTCCGGGTGGGCGAATACGAAGTGCCGTCGCTGTCGCTGAGCCGGCTGTACGAGATGCGCCGGCAGATGGGCATGCTGTTCCAGAATGGCGCGCTGCTGACGGATTTCAGCGTGTTTGAAAACGTGGCCTTTCCGTTGCGCGAGCATACGCGCCTGCCGGATCGGCTGATCCGGCATATCGTCCTGACCAAGCTCCATGCCGTGGGCCTGCGGGGCGCCGCTGAGCTGTTCCCGGGCGAGCTGTCCGGCGGCATGAACCGCCGGGTGGCACTGGCGCGCGCCATCGTCATGGATCCCGACATCCTGATCTACGACGAGCCTTTCGTGGGTCTCGACCCGATCTCCATGGGGGTGATCGTGCGGCTGATCCGCCGGCTTAACGACGCCCTGGGGCTGACCAGCGTCGTGGTCTCGCATGACGTGCGCGAGCTCGAGCTGGTCGCTGACCACTCCTTCCTCCTCGCAGAGGGCCGTGTGGTGGCCTCCGGGGCCCACCGGGAGCTGATGGACGAGGACTCCCCGCTGGTGCGCCAGTTCATGCACGGCGAGGCCGATGGCCCGGTGGCCTACCATTTTCCGGCGAAGGACTATGGGGATGACCTGTTCGATCGGGGACAGGGCCCGCGCTGATGGGACTGATCCGCGAAATTGGCGCCACACTGGTCGCGTTCCTGCGCGCGCTCGGGAGCATGGCCATTTTTCTGGGCCGGTTGATCATCTATGCGCCGGCGGGCCTCCTGCGCTTTCGGCTGGTGGTCCAGCAGGTCCACAATACCGGGTCGCTGTCGCTGGCGATCATCATGCTCAGCGGCTTTTTCGTCGGCCTGGTGCTTGGCCTCCAGGGCTTCGATCTTCTGAGGCGCTTCAATTCCGAGAACGTGCTCGGTGGCGCGGTGGCCCTCGGCCTGATCAAGGAGCTTGGTCCGGTGGTCACGGCCCTGCTGTTCGCCGGCCGCGCCGGCACCGCCCTGGCCTCCGAGATCGGGCTGATGAAGGCCACCGATCAGCTCTCCGCGATGGAGATGATGGCGGTCGACCCCATGAAACGCGTGGTCCTGCCGCGTTTTCTTGGTGGTGTGATCGCCATGCCGTTCCTGGTGGCCATCTTCACGGCCATCGGTATTTTCGGCGCGTGGATGATCGGCGTGGCCTGGATGGGCGTCGACCCCGGGGTGTTCTGGTCGCAGATGCAGTCGCTCGTCAGCATGGATGACGTGCGCGAGGGCATCTTCAAGAGCATCGTATTCGGCGTGGCGGCCAGCCTGGTCGCCGTGTACGAAGGCTATACCGCCTGGCCCACCGCCGAAGGCGTGGGGCGAGCCACCACCCGCACCGTCGTGATCACCGCCGTGTCGGTGCTCATTCTGGATTACATGATTACCGCAGCACTGCTCTGACAAGGAATACCGCGATGCAGCAGACGCGAACCGTTGAACTTGGCACCGGCCTGTTTGTCTTTCTGGGCATAGCCGCGCTGTTTTTCCTCACCACGCAGACGACCGGCACCGGCATGGGCCGGGTGGAGACCTACACGGTGACGGCGCGCTTCGACAATATCGGCGGGTTGACGGCCCGGGCGCCGGTGACGATGGCCGGGGTGACCATCGGCCGGGTGGAGAAAATCGCACTCGACCCGGAGCGGCTTGACGCCGTGGTGACGCTGCAGATCGACCGGCAGTTTGACCAGATCCCGGAGGATTCGGAGGCCTCGATCCTCACCGCCGGGCTGCTGGGCGGCAACTACATCGGCCTCGGCGCCGGCGGTTCTCTCGACTCGCTGCGCGACGGTGACGAGATTTATCTTACGCAATCGGCGCTGGTTCTGGAGAGCCTGATCAGCCGGTTCCTGTTCTCGCAATCGGAAGATGACGACGATGACTAGACTGCTGACATTCAGCCTCGCCGCCCTCGCCAGCCTGGCCCTGTGGGGCGGACCGGCACGTGCCGCGGATACCGCGGACGCTAACGCCTCCGGGAGCGATCCCGCGGCAGTGATCGAGGCGACGGCCCGCCGCGCGCTCGATGTGCTCGAGGAACGCCGCGAGGAGTTCAGCGAGGATGCCGATGCGCTGTTCACGGCCATCGATGAGATTCTGTTGCCGGTGTTCGACGTCCAGCGTTCTGGCGACCTGGTGCTGGGGCGGCACGCTCGCTCGGCATCCGCCGACCAGCGCCGGCGCTTCGCCCAGGCGCTGTATCGCGCTCTGGTGCGCCAGTATGCCGACAATGCCCTGGATTTCTCGCCGGACCAGCTGGTGATCCGGCCGGTACGCGGGGAGGTCGATCCTCGCCGGACCCGGGTCGACAGCGAAGTGCGCCTGAGCGACGGCACACGCGTGGCGATCGCCTACATGCTGCGTGAGACCGAAGAGGGCTGGAAGGTGTTCGACGTGGTCGCCGAGGGGATCTCCTACGTGCGCAATTTCCGCGAGCAGTACGATGCCGAGATTCGTCGTCGCGGTCTCGACGATGTGATCGCCTCGCTGGAGCGCCAGGGGGGTATTGCCGCGCCTGACGAGGATGGCGCAGGGTGAACAGCGAGGTGCGGTTCGAGCGTGCGTCAGACGGGCGCGTTCGCATCGACGGTCGGCTGACTTTCGAGACGGTCGATGAGCGGCTCCTGGAGCGTAGCCGTCAGGTGTTCGCAGAGCCCGGTGACCTGGTCATCGATTTTGCCGGCGTGGCCGAGGGCGATTCAGCGGGGCTTGCGCTGATGATCGAGTGGCGCAGCTGGGCGGATCGGGACGGTCGTGCAATCGCCTTCGAACAGGTGCCTGCATCGCTGATCGGCATTGCCGACATCAGCGATGTCTCGGAGATTCTCGGCCTGGCCGCAGACTGAGCGCGCTACAGATCATCAAGATCGTCTAGATCGTCTAGATCGTCAAAGTCGTACAGGTCGTAGAAATCATCGTCCGGCGGGTTGCCGTCGTGAATCAGGAATTCACGGCGCTGCAGGTAGGCTTCACGGATGAACAGGTAGGGGTCGGCGGCGCTGTCGATGTTGCCGTCAAGCGATAGAAAGCCTGCCCGTGCGTCCACGGCAAACAGGATCGCGAGTTTGTCCCGCCGGCTGGTGTTGCCATACCAGAACAGCGGGTACATCACGGCGTCTACTGCCGTACCGATCCCGTCCCGGAAGGTGGTCGGTCCGATGAAGGGAATGAACAGGTAGGGGCCCGGCGTTACCCCATAACTGCCCAGGGTCTGACCAAAATCCTCGTTCGAGCGCTCCAGTCCGGCATGCGAGGCCACATCGATGAAGCCCGCCACGCCCATGGTCGAGTTGACCAGGAATCGCCCCGTATCGTCGACGGCCGCCTCGAACTTGCCCTGGAGCAGGTTGTTGACGATCACGATCGGCATGCCGAGATTGCTGAAGAAGTTGCCGATGCCGCGGCGCACGGGCGCCGGCGTGACGGTTTGATACACCCGGGCCACCGGGCGCAGCACGAAACGATCGCCTACCCGGTGGATGGCGTAGTTGAACCGGTTGATCGGCTCGAACGGGTCGACAGCCCGCTCCCGGCGAACCTGGGCCGGCGGCTCGGCGCTGACGGCCAGGGGATCCTGCTCGCCGGTCGTGGTGGCCGTGCCGGTGCTCGCGCAGGCACCGAGGCCTGGCAGGCTGATCAGCAGGGTGAAAAACAGGAAGAGTCTGCTCATGGCTCCAGCATGTTGTTTATGGGCAACGCCAGGGAGGGGCGTCGACGGCCCAGCCCGCAACTCTAGTGCAGTGCGGCGTCGGATGCCAGCGGGTCAGCGGCGGGCCTGGCCGGGTGGATCGCGCGGCTGGCGCTCGAGCTCGCGGCGCAGCTCGTCGGGGACCGCGTCCATGATCCACTGGATGCGGGCTTCGAAACGGGCCTGCTGCACGCTGTTGAGGTCCGGTGCGGCCAACGCCATGTACAGCTGATTGACCGCCAGAGGCGCGTTACCGTTGACGATGTGGAATTCGGCCATGTAGTAGTGCGCTTCCGCCATTTCGCCCGAGGCGCTCGCGGCCATGGCGATCAGGCGGATCTGCTCCGGCGTGGGCGGGACATTGTTCAGCAGATCGAGCAGGACGCGGTGGGCCTCGCCGGGGCGATTGGCGGCCAGCAGCGCCTCGCTGTAGTGGATGACCAGCGGCAGGTTGCGGGGGAACAGCCGCAGGGCGTTGCCGTACACGCCCAGCGCCTGGTCGAGGTCGCGAGTGGCCATGTAGGCCTGCGCCAGTCCCACATGGTAGTGCACGACCTCCGGGTGCTGCTCGACCTTGCGCTGGAAGGTCAGCAGCGCACCGTCCGAGCGACCCCCGCGAAGCTCGGCCAGGGCCAGGCCGTATTCCAGCGCCGCCCGTGGGTGCTGGTCGCGCCCGAGTTCATCTTCGAACCAGTTTCTCGCCGCCTCCGGCGTGTTGCTCGAGAGTACCCGCAGACGTGCGCGCGTCAGTGCGTAGCTCAGAGAGTCCTCGATCTCGCCGGGGGGCTCCATCTGGCGGGCCCGGTTCAGCCCCTCGGCAATACGCGAGCTGGTCACCGGGTGGGTGCGCAGGAAGTCGGGAATATTCGTCTGCGACATGCCGTAGCGGCGATGCAGTACCTCGAAGAAACGCGGCAGGCCTTCCGGGTCGAACCCGGCAGTCGCGAGCACGCCGATGCCCACCCGGTCGGCTTCATACTCGTTGGCGCGGGTGAAGGCGATCTGCTGTTCGATGGCAAAGGACTGACCCATGGCCATGGCACCCATGGCGGCATCGCCGCCGGCGACGGCCCCGAGGATGACGGCGGCCAGCATGGTCGCGGCAGCGGCAATGGAGGTGCGACGGCCGGCCGCGATAGACCGTGAGATGTGGCGCTGGGTGACGTGGGCGATTTCGTGGGCCAGGACGCCGGCGAGTTCGCTCTCGTTGCGGGTCGCCTCGATCAGCCCCCGGTTGATGCCGATGTAGCCGCCGGGCATGGCGAAGGCGTTGATCGCGCCGTCGTCCACAATGAAGAAATGAAACTTGAAATCGCCTTCATGGGCGTGGCCGGCGAGGCGGTGCCCGATGTCCTGGATGTACTGATCGACCAGGGGGTCCTCGACAATGCTGCCGGCCTCGCGCAGCTGGCGCAGCACCATGCGGCCGATCTGGGCTTCCCGCTCCTTGGACAGGACGGTATCCGAGGGACTGCCCATGTCGGGCAGGTTCATCGGGTTGGCCAGCACCAGGCCCGGGCTGACCATCAGCAGCACCAGCACTCGCAGGATATGGATCACGCGCAACACCGTCGCGGTGGCGGAAAGTACCCGATGAGACCGTGTGCCGGCGCCCGGGGTTCCACGGCTACAGGCGCTCCGAGGCGTAGTCGGCCAGCCGCGAGCGCTCGCCGCGCAGCAGTGTGAGGTGGCCGGCGTGCGGCCAGTCACGGAAGCGGCTGACCAGGTAGGTCAGCCCGGAGGTCGACTCCGTGAGGTAGGGCGTGTCGATCTGCGCGAGGTTGCCCAGGCAGACCAGCTTGGTGCCGGGGCCGGCGCGGGTGACCAGCGCCTTCATCTGCTTGGAGGTGAGGTTCTGGGCCTCGTCGATGATCACATAACGGTTCAGGAATGTGCGCCCGCGCATGAAGTTCATCGAACGGATCTTGATCCGGTTGCGCAGCAGGTCCTGGGTGGCCGCGCGCCCCCAGTCGCCCCCATCGGCCGGCTTGGCGAGAACTTCCAGGTTATCCATCAGCGCCCCCATCCACGGCTCCATCTTCTCCTCTTCGGTGCCGGGCAGGAATCCGATGTCATCACCGAGCGGAATCGTCACGCGCGTCATGATGATTTCGCTGTAACGGTTGAGATCCAGCGTCTGGGAGAGGCCGGCGGCCAGCGTCAGCAGGGTCTTGCCGGTGCCGGCCGCGCCGAGAATGGTGACCAGATCGATCTCCGGGTCCATCAGCAGGTTGAGCGCGAAATTCTGCTCCCGATTGCGCGCGCGGATTCCCCACACGGCATGGCGCTCGCTGCGGAAGTCCTGGGCGATCTCCAGCACTGCCGTGTCGCCCTCGTGACTGCTCACGATGGCCTCGAAGCCGCGCGGCTGTGCCGGCGATGGCGGGGCGTAGAGGCAGTCGTTGACCAGCCACTCCCGCGTCGTGGCGCCACGTACGCGATAATAGCTCCGGCCATCCTCCTGCCAGGAGTCCAGCTCGGGCGCCAGCGTCTCCCAGAAATCCGCCGGCAGGGGCAGGATGCCTGGCGGCAGCATGTCGGCATCCTCCAGCGCGGTATCGCTGAAGTAGTCCTCGGCGGCGATGCCGAGCACGGTCGCCTTGATTCTGAGGTTGATGTCTTTCGAGACCAGGATGACGAGATCGTCGGGTCGTTCCCGTTGCACGCCCAGCACGGCTGCCAGGATCACGTTGTCGGCCAGGTTGCGAAGCGGCACACCCTCCAGCGGGGCATCGTGCACCCGCAGCTGAAAGAACAGCCGGCCCCGGGGCCGCGGGGCCTCCTTGTTCCAGGCGGCCGCCGCGGCGTCGGGCAGGGCCAGCCCTGCAGCCAGCCCCTCCGTGCCCGCCTCGCTGACCAGCTCGTCGAGGAAGCGGCTGGCCTGGCGGGCGTTGCGGGCGACGTCGGACATGCCTTTCTTGGCGGCGTCGAGCTCTTCGAGCACCGCCATCGGGATGTAGATGTCGTGCTCGGCAAAGCGGAAGATCGCTGCCGGATCGTCCATCAGCACGTTGGTGTCGAGCACGAAGACCTTGCGGGCCTCACGCTGCCGGCTCGCCCGCGAGCGGGGCGTCATCTCAGAGCGCCTTGACGGCGGCCAGGACCTCTTCGACGTGCCCCTTCACCTTCACGCCGCGCCACGCGTGGCGCAGGACGCCCTCGGCGTCGATCACGAATGTGCTGCGTTCGATGCCGAGCACCTTGCGCCCGTACATGTTCTTTTCCTTGATCACCCCGAAAGCCTGGCAGAGCGCCTCGTCCTTGTCGGAGATCAGGTCGAAGGGGAAGTCGTACTTGGCGCGGAAGTTCTCGTGGGCGCGCAGGCTGTCGCGGGATACTCCGACGATTGCCGCGCCGGCACGCTTGAATTTGGCGTGGTGCGCGGCGAAATCCTGGCCCTCGGTGGTGCAGCCGGGGGTGTTGTCCTTGGGGTAGAAGTACAGCACCAGGGTCTTGCCGGCAAAGTCGGCCAGGCTCAGGGTCTTGTCGCCAGTCGCCGGGGCGCTGAACGCAGGGGCGGCCTTCCCGATCGCAAGCTCGCTCATTTCCGTTGTCTCCTTGGCATCACATCCATGCTGACGGCGCCGGGGGTCTCAGCCCTTGACCGGCTCCATGATCGCGTCGAGATTCAACTGGTCGCAGAAGTCCATGAATTCCTCACGCAGGGCCGAGATGTGCACGGTGGCAGGGATGCTGACCGTCATCTGCACGGAGAACATCGGTGCGCCGGTATGGGCGGCCGCGTAGCTGCGGGTGTTGAGCTCGGCGATCTCGATATCGCGGGCGGCGAAAAACCCGGCGAGGTTGTGGACGATGCCGGGTTGGTCCAGGCAGACGGCGTCGACGGCGTAGGGCAGGAGGTTGTCCCGCTGGCCGCGGGCTTCGGTGCGCTTGAGCTGGATTTCGAGCTCGTTGGCCTCGGCCACCCGGTCGAGTTCCTTCTCCAGCCGGGTCAGCGTATGCCATTTGCCGGAGATCAGCATCAGCACGGCGAACTCGGCCGCCAGCGCCGTCATCCGGCTCTCCAGGATGTTGCCGCCGCAATCGAGAACAATCCGCGTCAGATCGCGGACGACACCTTTTCTGTCCGAGCCTACGGCGGACAGCACCAGCAGCTGCTCCATGGCGGGCCTCGGTCTGGGGGATTCCTGGGAAAGAGCACTCATGGGACTGAGCGGCAGTGTACCGCTATCCTGCGCGCGCGCAAGGCGGCTTGCGTGGGGCTTGCACCGCTCGCTACCATGCACGGCTGGTCTTTTGCTCCCGGATAGCCCCCACATGCTTCAAGGTAGTCTCGTCGCCCTGGTGACGCCCATGCACGCCGATGGCAGTGTCGACGAGCGCGCGCTGGCCGGGCTGATCGAGTTCCATGTCGAGGCCGAGACCGCTGGTCTGGTGATCGCCGGCACCACGGGCGAGTCGGCCACGCTGCGCCGGGACGAGCACATCGCGCTGATCGCCCGTGCCGTGGAGTTCGCAGACGGGCGTATCCCGGTGTTCGCCGGCACCGGCTCGAACTCCACGGTACAGACGCTGGATCTGTCGCTGGCGGTCCGCCCGCTGGACGTGGCCGGATTCCTGCTGGTGACCCCGTACTACAACAAACCCACCCAGGAGGGGTTGTACCGGCATTTCACCACCATCGCCGATACGCTTGAGCGGCCGGTGATGCTCTATAACGTGCCGGGGCGCACGGCCGTGGACATGCAGCCGGAGACGGTCGCCCGGCTTGCCGAGCATCCCTGCATCACCTCGCTGAAGGAGGCCTCAGGCGAGGTCGCCCGGGTGGCGCGGCTGCGGGAACTCTGCGGCGAGGACTTCGGTCTGTACAGCGGTGACGATGCCACCACTCGTGAATTTATCCTGGCCGGGGGTAATGGCGTCGTCTCGGTCACTGCAAACGTCGCCCCGGCCCTGATGCAGCGTATGTGCGCCGCGGCCCTGGCAGGCGAGGCCGAGAACGCTGCCGCGCTGGACAAGCCCCTTGCCGGACTGCACGAGAAGCTGTTCGTCGAGGCCAACCCGATCCCCGTCAAGTGGGCGCTCGAGCGGATGGGGCTCATTGATGAAGGGATCCGTCTGCCGCTGACGCGGCTCTCGCAGGCGGCCCAGCCCATCGTGGAACAGGCGCTCAGAGACGCCGGAGTGACATTGCCATGATTCGTTTGAAAAGCCTGATGGCGCGCGCTGGCGCGGTGGTCGTCGCCGCCAGCACCCTGGCGGCCTGCGCCGGCGTGCCCTGCGAGCGCCCCGAGCGCTATGCCGGTGCGCCCAGCGGGGCGCCTCTGCAGATTCCCGAGGGCTTTACGCCGCCGGATCAGTCTCGCGCGCTGCGCATCCCGCCGCAGCCGGTGGAGGAGCCGCGTCGGGTCAGCCGCCGCGGGCCGTGCCTGGAAAGCCCTCCGGATTTCTTCGATCAGCCGTTGATCGAGCGCTGAGCCCCGCGCAGTGTCTGCGCCACGCCTGTTGGCGTGGAATTGCCACCTCAGCACCGGCGGGGTAAGCTTCGCGGCTTCCAGGAGAGGTGGCCGAGTGGTCGAAGGCGCTTGATTGGAATTCAAGTATACGGTAACCCCGTATCGTGGGTTCGAATCCCACCCTCTCCGCCAGTTCGTGCAAGGGCCCTTCGGGGCCCTTATGCTTGCAGCATGTCCTCAGCACCGACACTCGCCCAGATCGAGGCCGCCGCGCGGCTGGTGCATGCGCACATGCCGCCCACACCCCAGTACTGCTGGCCCCTGCTCAGTGAGGCCCTGGGGACCGAAGTCTGGGTCAAACACGAGAACCAGACGCCTGTCGGGGCGTTCAAGATTCGCGGGGGGCTGGTGCATTTTTCGCAGCTGGCGGCACGCGGTGCCCTGCCGACGGGCGTGATCAGTGCAACCCGCGGCAACCACGGTCAGTCCGTGGGCTTCGCCGCCCGCCTGCACGGCGTGCCGGCCACCATCGTCGTGCCCCACGGCAACAGCCGCGAGAAGAATGCGGCCATGCGTGCGCTGGGTGTCGAGCTGATCGAGCACGGCGAGGATTTCCAGGCTTCCCGCGAGCACGCCGCCGCCCTGGCCGAGGCGCGCGGGTTGACGATGGTGGCCTCGTTTCACGATGACCTGGTGACCGGTGTGGCCACTTACGCGCTGGAACTGCTGCGCGCCGTGGCGGACGTCGACGTGGTGTACGTGCCCATCGGCCTGGGCTCCGGCATCTGCGGCATGCTGGCGGTGCGCGATGCGCTGGGCCTGGCCACCGAGGTGGTTGGTGTGGTCTCGGCGCATGCCCCGGCCTATGCGCGGTCGTTCGCGACGGGTGTGCCGGTCGACGCGCCGGCGCTGACCGCGATTGCCGACGGCATGGCCTGCCGCTCGGCAGAGCCTGCCGCGCTGGAGCGCATCTGCCGCGGTGTCGCCCGGGTCGTGGAAGTGACGGATGCCGAGGTGCGCGAGGCCATGCGCCTGGTGTTCGAGACCACGCACAACGTCGCCGAAGGCGCGGGCGCTGCCGCGGTGGCGGCGGCCCGGCAGGAGCGCGCCCGCAATCGCGGCAGGCGCGTCGCGGTGGTGCTCTCCGGGGGCAATGTCGATCGCGAGGTGTTCGCCCGGGTACTGGGCGAGGAGTCTGAGTCTCAAATGCCGGATTCATGACGGTCGAACAGGCGTTCATCGCCCTCGCGCTGGCCGGCCTGCTGCTGATCTGCGGTGTCTTCATCCGGCGGCACGTGACGCTGCTGCAGCGGCTGTACCTGCCGAGCTCGATCGTCGCTGGCACGCTGGCGCTGCTCGCCGGCCCCGAAGTGCTGGGGCGCTTCATGTCGCAGGCCGCCCCGGAGAGCGGACTCGTCGACGGCCTGTTCCCCGACTACGTCACCGAGGTCTGGCGGGCGCTGCCCTCTCTATTGATCACCATCGTGTTCGCCTGCCTGTTCGTCGGCAAGCGTATTCCGCCGCTTGCCGTCATCTGGCAGCGTGCCGGTCCGATGATCGCTCACGGTCAGGCGCTCGCCTGGGGGCAGTATGTGGTCGGCATCACCCTGGTGATGGTGCTGCTGCGGCCGGTGTTCGGGATGCCGGCGATGACCGGTGCGCTCATCGAGATCGGTTTCGAGGGTGGTCATGGCACGGCGGCCGGCCTTGCGGAAACCTTCCGGGAACTCGGCTTCGCCAACGGCGCGGATCTCGCCATAGGGCTGGCCACCGTCGGTGTGGTCTCCGGCGTCCTGCTGGGCACCTTGCTGGTGAATTGGGGGGTGCGCAGCGGGCGCATCGATCCGGAGGCGGCAGGCTGTGATCCCGAAGCCGCCGGCGAAGCGGATCCGGATGCCTCCCAGGGCGATGGCGTGCGCCCTGGCGCCGCGGAGCCCCTGGCCATCCACTTCGGCTACCTCGCGCTGGCGATCGCGGCGGGCTGGCTGATCCTGCAGGGGCTGGTGTGGGTGGAGTCGGTGACCTGGGGTCGTGGCGAAGAGGGGCTAGAGCTGCTGGTTCACGTGCCGCTGTTTCCGCTGGCGATGATTGGCGGGGTGCTGTTTCAGCTGGCCATGATGCGCGCGGGACGGGCGGAGGCCATCGACCGTGATCTCATCAACCGCATCTCGGCCGCATCGCTGGATGTTCTGATCGTCGCCGCGCTCGCCACCCTGTCGCTGGAGGCGCTCGGGACGTATTTCTGGCCGCTGGTGATTCTTGCCATGGCCGGCATCGCCTGGAACCTGGTGGGGTTCCTGGTGCTTGCGCCGCGGATGATTCCCGATCACTGGTTCGAGAAGGGGCTCGCAAACTTCGGCCAGGGCATCGGCATGACCGTCATCGGCCTGTTGCTCGTGCGCATGAGCGATCCACAGAACCGCTCCGGGGCCATGGAAGGTTTCGGCTACAAGCAACTGCTGTTCGAACCCGTGGTGGGCGGCGGGCTGTTCACGGCAGCGTCGCTGCCGCTGCTGTACGCGTTCGGTGCGCTGCCGGTGCTCGCCGGCACGGCCAGCCTGATGCTGGGATGGCTGCTGTTCGGCTGGTGGGCGTTCGGCCGGCAGCGGGCTTGAGGTCGCGGCTCAGGCACGGCCGGCCCAGCTTCGCTGCATCACAACACCACGGCCCGGTGTATCTCCGCCCAGTCGAGGACTATGCTGGGTTACATGCACACTTCCGTTGCTGACAACCATGAGGTCGCGCCATGAACATCACGCTGAGCCTGACGCCAATCGTGTCCCTGATCGCAGGCATCCTGATCCTGGTGATGCCGAGGCTGCTCAACTACATTGTCGCGGCCTACCTGATCTTCATCGGGGTGGTCGGGTTGTTCAACCTGTCAGTCTGAAGCCGCGCTGGTCTGGAAGGGTTGACTCAGGAGTCAGACCCGGACGCCGGTCGCTCTGCGCTGCGCGCGCCCAGCGGGTAGCTGTCCGTCGGGCCGCGGAACGGCTGCAGCAGCAGCCGATCGAGGCGCAGTTCGCCGGGGTCGCGAAACAGATTGATGCCGACGGTCATGCCGGTGTGGCCGTCGCGGGGCTGTGCGCGATAGGTGCCGAACAGGCGATCCCACCACGGCAGGTTGAAGCCGAAGTTGCTGTTGGTTTCCTCCGGATGCCAGGAGTGGTGCACCCGGTGCATGTCCGGGGTGACCACCAGCCAGCGCAGCACCCGGTCGAGCCGGCCTGGCAGGCGCACATTGCCATGGTTGAACATCGAGGTGGCGTTCAGCAGCACCTCGAAGATCAGCACGGCCACCGCAGGCGCGCCCAGCGCCACGATCACCGCCGCCTTGATGACCATCGACAGCAGGATCTCCACGGGGTGGAAACGCAGGCCCGTGGTCACGTCGAAGTCGGTGTCGGTGTGATGCATCCGGTGCAGTCGCCACAGGGCGGGCACCGCATGGAACATCACGTGCTGGGCCCAGATGGCGAGATCGAGCACCAGCACGGCGATCAGCACCGCCAGCCAGCCGGGCAGTTCGAGCATCGACATCAGGCCCCAGCCGCGCGTCTCCCCAAGCAGCGCGATGCCCACCGCCGCGGCCGGGAACACCAGGCGCAGCAGCAGGGTGTTGAACACCACGATCCCGAGATTGTTACTCCAGCGAAACAGCCGGGGGTTGGCGGCGGCCCGGCGGGGCGCCAGCGCTTCCCACGCGAACATCAGGGCGAGCACCCCGATGAATGCTGCCAGCCGGACGGCCGGCTCGTGCTGCATCAGCCAGTCCATGGCCGGGGACTCAGCGCCACTTGATCGAACAGCCCATGCTCGGCGTTTTTTCACGCGGCCCGTGGCAGTCAGCGAGCGTGTACCGGCGTTCATCGACACCGCGCAGCGTGAACTCGACCGCCGGGGTAGCGAATTCGCAGGCCGGGGTGTCTTTCAGGGCCATGGGATTACCTCGTGGTCAGTCGCGGGCCATCTGTCGCCGCGCGGCTTCTATCAGGCCGCGGAACAGGCGGCGCTGCCGCGACATGAAAATCAAAAATTCCGGATGCCATTGTACGCCGACCAGGAAGGCATGCTCCGGGTCCTCGATCGCCTGGATGATGCCATCGAGATCGCGCCCGACGATGCGCAGACCGATGCCGGTGCGGTCGATCGCCTGGTTGTGCAGGCTGTTGATGCGACAGCGCTGGCAGCCCATCAGTTCCTCCAGACGCGAGTCCGCGACCAGCTGCAGGGTCTTCAAGGGCAGTACGGTCCAGCGGTTGGAGGTGTGCTGGCGACGGGAGCGCAGTTCCTGGAACAGGTTCCCGCCGCGGCGCACGTTCAAGAGCTGGGCGCCGCGGCAGATGCCGAGCAGGGGCAGGCCACGGGTCAGGGCGTCGTCGATGACGCGGGATTCGAAGGCATCGCGTTCCGGGTCGTGGCGCGGTTCGACTTCGGGCTCGGAGGCGTAAAGCACCGGATCGATGTCATGGCCGCCGGTCACGACCACGCCGTCATAGTGCTCGGGGGCCAGCGGATCTCCGGGGCGCAACTGCAGCGGCCGGCCCCCGTAGGCGCGCACTGCCAGCGCCACCAGCAGGCGCGGCCCGCGCGCGCGTCGCTGTGGTCCGGTGATGGCGATCACGGGGGTGGAGCGCGCCATCGGGGCTAGACCTTGCTGCCGGACAGCCAGTGGGCCTCGACCTGATTCTCCCAATGGCCGAGCCAGCGCTTGAGCGGCTGGCTCAGAAACGCGAGGTAGGCCTCGCAGCAGCCGGCCAGGCGCTCGGGATCGTCGGCCAGCGCCTCGACTTCCAGCCAGTCGTTCCACGCCAGGTGAAACCCCCACTCCGGCAGATGGATCTCGCAGTCCGGCAACCGGTAGTGCAGGGCCGGGCGGGGCTTGATCAGCGGGTCATGGGTGACCGCGCGGACCCGCGCCTCGTCGAGGTGCAGAAACAGCGGCAGGAGATCCAGCGCACGGTTGCGGGTCGGGTTGTCCTCAAGATAGTCGTCGATCAGTTCGGCGAGCCCGGGCCGATAGTCCGTGGCGATCACCTTGCGCACATAGGCGATCGGGAACGGATCGATGTAGGTGGTCAGGCGACGGGTGAGGTTGATGTCGGCGCGCACGTAGAGCCAAGGGTACAGACACAGGAAGGCCTGGAGATAGGCACGCAGGGTGTCGGCCTCGACGTCCGGTACCTCCGGGTTGAACTGCATGCTGAAGGCATAACTCAGCCCATCGGACGTGCCGCGCGCGCCGGCCTGCCGAAGCTTGTCGATCAGCCCCTCGACCTCGTGCAGCCGGCTCATCGGCAGCGGCGGGCTGACCACCTCCAGCGGCACCACCGGGTCGGCGAGTCGCTTCAGAATATCCTCTGCCGAATTGCGCAACTCATCGAGCAGGACCTCGGCATCGCGCTTCTCCCGGCCCAGCCGCTGCAGCAGGCTGAAGTCGAGTTCGACGGCCCAGTCACCGGCATCGTCGCCGGCCAGCAGCCGCTCATAACGCCCGTCCTCACTGATCTCGAGTCCGAGGTGTTCGGCGACGATCGCGCTGATCTCCTCCAGCGACAGGCCGATCATTTCCAGCTCGACACCGACGCGTCGTTCGGCGCCCTCGGCGGTCTGCAGACGTCTCGGCAGTCCCGGCGTGCTGGCGGCGCGCGCCTCATCGACGGCCGCCCGGGGTGTCTTGTCGTTCATGGGGTCATCATAATGCCATCGCCCAGCGCTCGCGCCGCACCGTCATGGCGCGGATCGGCCGCGCCGCGCCAGCCGTCGGGCGCCCGCTCGATACCGTGCAGCCCGGAGGGCATGCGGGCTCGGCGCAGCGTGTGTCCATAGCCGCGCAGCCGGTCGGCTTCGGTGTCGGCCGGGCTGCCGCGCTCGAGCTCGAGATGCTCGCCGCGGTGCAGGAAGTTGCCTTCCGCGAAGGCCTCTTCGAGCGACAGCTCCCAGTCGAGCACGGCGATCAGTACCCGCACGAGGTGGCCGATGATACGGCTGCCGCCGCGCGCGCCGAAGGCCAGCACCGGTGTGTCGTCGGCGGCGAATACGATGATCGGCGACATGGAGCTCCGCGGCCGCTTGCCGGGGGCTGGCAGATTGACCGGCGCGTGGTCCGCAAGCGCCGGGTCCTCGGGTGCGATGAAATCGAAGTCGGTGAGCTGGTTGTTCAGCAGAAAGCCCGCCGCGCGCCGCCGGCTGCCGAACGGCGCTTCGATCGAGCTGGTGACGGCGGCGATATTGCCCGCCGCGTCGATGATGGTGAAGTGCGAAGTCCCGCCTGAGTCAATGTCGTGGCCGTGCGCCACGGCCGGACGGGCCCGCGTCCGCTCGATCAGGGCCGCCCGCTGGGCGAGGTAGTCGGGCGCGAGCAGGTGTGCCACCGGTACTTCGACAAACTCAGGGTCACCGACCCAGGCGGCGCGGTCGGCAAAGGCCAGGCGGCTGGCCTCGGCGATCAGGTGGATGGCCTCGGCGCGCTGGTCGGCCAGCTCAGCCATCGGGAAGTGCTCCAGCATGCCGAGCACCTGGAGCACGGCCAACCCGCCAGAGGAGGGCGGCGGGGCGCCACAGACCCGCCATTCGCGGTACTGTCCACAGAGTGCCTCGCGGGTCTCGACCCGGTAGCCGGCGAGGTCCTCGGGGGTCAGCCTCCCGGTGCGCCAGGCGCCCGCCGTGGCGCGGGCGGCGATCGTCCCGGCGATCTCACCCTGATAGAAGGCCGCCGGTCCGTGTTCGGCCAGGGTTCTGAGCGTGGCCGTGGCCTGCGGGTCCTGCAGCGTGTTCGCCGGCCGCCACGGCCATCGGAAGAAGTGCGCCCGGAGGTCCGGGAAAAACCACAGGCTTGGGTCGGCGCGCAGTTGCCGGCGCAGCCGGGGTGCGGGGGGATACCCCTGTTCGGCCAGGGTGATCGCTGGGGCCAGCAGTTCCGGCCAGGGCAGTCTGCCGTGTGCGCCATGAGCCTCACCCAGCATCGCCACCAGGCCCGGCACCCCCACGGCGCGCCCGCTGATCACGGCCAGTGCGTGGGGCAGGGGGCGGCCGCCGAACCAGGTGAACGCCTCGACGCTCGCGCCTGCCGGGGCGGTCTCGCGGCCGTCGAAGACCTCGAGCTGGCCGCTGGCGGCGTGATAGTGCAGCAGGAAACCGCCACCGCCCGGCCCGGTCTCCGGAGCCTCGACCAGTCCGAGCACGAACTGCACGGCCACCGCGGCATCGACCGCGGAGCCGCCGGCGGCCAGCACGTCGAGGCCGGCGCGGACCGCGTCGGGATGCGCGGCGGCAACCACGCCCTCGCGGCCTGACACTGGCCAGGGAGCTTCCTCAGGGGCCTCCACGGGCCCACTGCAGGCGGCGAGACCCAGCGTGACCAGCAGCGTGACCCACCGGCAGGTGGCCGCGCGTGCGCGCGGCCTGTGATGCACCCCCCTCATCGCCCGGACTCTAGCGTGCCTTCCGGGTCGCTGCCAGCGCAGCCCTGCGATATGCGACACTTGCGACTCGGCCGTTCGAAGGGGGAGCACACATGAGCGCCGCTGCCTTGCGCCAGCGTATTTCCGAGCAGGAGTGGGCGCAACGCGTCAACCTTGCCGCCTGTTACCGCCTGGTCGCCCTGTATGGGTGGGACGATCTGGTGTTCACCCATATCTCCGCGCGCGTGCCCGGACGTCACGACGCCTTCCTGGTCAATCGCTATGGTGACCTGTTCGAGGAAGTGACCGCCTCCAGCCTGGTCAAGGTGGACCTCGAGGGGCGCATCCTCGAAGGCGAGGGCCCGGTGAACCCGGCCGGCTTCATCATCCACAGCGCGATCCACGAGGCGCGCCAGGATGCCGAGTGTTTGATCCACCTGCATTCGCGCGCCGGGGTAGCGGTGGCGGCGCAGGCGGAGGGGCTGCTGCCGATCTCGCAGATCTCGCTGTTTCCGCTGGCGTCGCTGGCCTATCACGACTACGAGGGCGTGGCACTGAATCCGGAGGAGAAGGCGCGGCTGGTGGCGGATCTTGGCCAGTGCGGTGCCATGCTGCTGCGCAATCACGGCACGCTCGCGCTCGGGCCCTCGATTGCCGATGCCTTTCTGCTGATGTACACGCTGGAGCGTGCCTGCGAGACCCAGGTGCTTGCCCAGGCCGGCGGTGGCGCGTTGCGGCACGTGCCGGAGCCGATTCTCGCCGGCATCCAGGCGCAGGCGGCCGCGGCGACGGGCGGGCTTGGCGGCGAACTGGCCTGGCCTGCGCTGCTGCGGCGACTGAACCGGCTCGACCCCTCCTACCAGCACTGAGTCATGGGCAATCTCGGCCTGCTGCTGGCCTTGGGGCTGTTGATCGGGCTGGTGCTGCGGGGCACCAACGTCATCCTGGCCTCACTGATCGCCGCCGTGGTGGTGGCGCTCAGCAATGGCCTGCCCATCGCCGAAAGCCTGCTCACACACTACGCCACCGGCCCGGCCGGCGCCTTCACCTTCGCCGGGCAGTTCTTTCTGATCTTCATCGCCGGGGCGGTGTTCGGCAAGGTGATGGCCGAGGCCCGGGCGACCACGCGCATTGCCGTGCTGTTTCGGGATCTGCTGGGGCGGGAGCGGGTGCTGTGGGTGGTGATGCTGGCCTGCGCGCTGCTGACGTATGGCGGCGTGGTGGTGTTCGTGGTGATCTTCACCATCTACCCGCTGGCGCTGGATCTGGCGCGTGACGCGAATCTGCCCAAGCGGCTGATCGCCGGGGCGATCGCCCTGGGCGCGGGAACCTTCACGATGACCGCACTGCCCGGGGCGCCGTCCATCCATAACGTCATCGCCGCTCGGGGGCTTGGCACCGACCTGTTCGCCGCGCCTGGGCTGGGCCTGCTGGCAGCGGGCCTGATGATCGCGCTGGGTATGGCCTGGCTCGAGCGCGGTCGCCGGCGGGCGCTGGCCGCGGGCGAGGGCTTCGATCCGGCGCCGCACGAGCGCGTCCCTGAGGGCGAGGACCTTGAGCAGGATCTGCCGCACTGGCTGACCGCGATCCTGCCGCTGGTCCTGGTGCTGGCGATCATCATCGTGCCGAGGCTGCTGGCGGCGCTGCTGCCCGACGAGGCGGAGGGGTCGGTGGCCCGGCTGGTGGCCTTCGCGGTGGCCGAGCCGGTGTTCTGGCCGAGCCTGGCGCTGGCCATCGGCACGCTGCTGGCCCTGGCGAGCTTCCCGCGCCTGGCCGGTCAGCGGCTGGCGAGCCTCGGCCGCGGCACCAATGATGCGATCCTGCCGATCATGAGCACCGCGGCGATCATCGGTTTCGGCGGCGTGGTGGTGCAGACGGGCGGATTCGCGCAGTTCAGCACCCTGGTGGTGGATGCCGGGCTGCCGCCGCTGCTCTCGGCCTTTCTGTCGATCAGCACGGTGGCAGCCATCACCGGCTCAGCCTCCGGCGGCCTGCAGATCTTCATGGCCTCGCTGGCGCCGCGCTATCTCGAGATGGGCGTCGATCCGGAGGTGCTGCACCGGATCGCCACGCTGGCCTCCGGGGGCTTCGATTCACTGCCGCATTGCGGCGCGGTGGTCGTGATGATGGCCATCATGAGCCTGTCCTACCGCAACGCCTACCGCGATATCGCCGTGCTCACCATCGGCGTGCCGGTGATCGCGACGCTGGTGGTGCTGGGCGTGGCCGCGCTCAGCGGCGCAGCAGCATGAGCGGCGGCAGCAGGATAAGCGCGGCGGCGACGCCCGCGGCCAGCGAGGCCCCGAGCAGCGCGCCCCAGTCGAGCAGCCCGTAGAGATCGCTGAAGCCGGCCTGGGTCATCCCGGGCAGCACGAACACCGCCCCGAGCAGCACCACCAGCCCGGCGATGAGCGCCGGGCCGCGCGCCGCGGTAAACCGCGCGGCGGTGTTGCCGCCCCGCAGGGCCAGGACCAGCAGGACCAGGTCCACCAGCACGACCAGGGCGATCAGCCACAGGAAAGGCCGGAAGAACTCCAGGACGACGGCGAGAATGCCTGCGAATGAAAATGCCATGGTGCTTGTCTCCTTCCGTCAGACCCGGCCGCGAAGCATGGCGTTGTAGGCCGCCTGCAGGAACCGATCCTTCATCACCCACGGCACCCAATGCTCGGTGTAGGGGTCGATGAAGGGGAAGGAGGGCACCATCTTCGCCTCGTAGTCGAACTCGACCAGGATGGCGCGTCCCACCTCGGTGATCAGCGGGCAGGAAGTGTAGCCGTCGTAGGCCATGGTCATCTCCCGGTCCGCGATCATCGCGGTGAGGTTGGCCACCGCCACCGGCACCTGGGCCTTGACGCTCGCGGCGGTCTTGCCCATAGGGACGCCGTTGATGTCACCGGTGCCGAAGATGTTCGGGTAGCGCCGGTGCTGCAGCGTGTACATGTCCACCTCGAGCCAGTGGCCGATGGCGTGCTCGCCCTCCTGCCAGGGCAGGGGACTGGCCGCCAGCGAGGCCGGTGCCGACATGGTCGGGACCACGTGGATGACGTCGTAGGCGAGGGTGCGTTCACCGTCGGGTGTGGCGAACGTCGCCTCCCGACGCGGGGCGTCGATGCGCAGCAGCCGGTGGTGCTGTTCGACCTCGATGCCGCGCCGCGGGAATTCAGTTTTCAGGAACCGGTCGATGTCCGGTTGCGAAAACATCCCCGTGGCCGGGATGGTGTAGTGCAGGCGGGCGCGGTCGCGGCCACCGCGCTGGCGCAGCCGGTGTTCGGTCAGCAGTGCCGTCTTCACCGGTGCGCCGGCGCACTTGATCGCGCCCGGTGGGCGGGTGAACACGCCGGTGCCGCCACGCTCGGCGAACTCGCGGAAGACCTGCCAGCTGAGCGAAGTGGCCTGCGGGCTGGCGTACACGCTGGCGATGCCATGCTGGCCGATCAGCGCTGTCGACATGCCCTCGATCTGGTCATAGTCCAGCGCCAGACCGGTGGCGATCACGAGGTAGTCGTAGTCGACGATCTGGCCATCGTCGGTGACCACGCGGTTGGCGTCGGGGTCGTACTCGGCGACCATCGACTGGATCCAGTTGACCCCGGCCGGAATGTAGCGGGCGTTGTCGTCGACCAGCTTGTGCTGCGGCCAGACGCCGGTCGCGACCAGCGTGAAGCCGGGCTGGTACCAGTGCTCCCGCCGGGCGTCGATGAGGGTGATACTGGCACCGTCGAGCAGACGGGTCAGTCGATTGGCCGCGGCGATGCCTGCGGCACCCGCGCCGACGATCACCACTCTGGCGCGGGTGCGGACCGCCGAGGCCTCAGCGGTGCGGACGTGCCCGGCCGCGGCGGCGACAGCCCCCAGGCCGGCGATCCCGCCCAGCAACTGGCGTCGATTGAGAACATGGGATGGGCCGCCCTGCGTGCGGCCGCTGAAACGCGTCGTATCCATACAGACCCCCTCCGTGTACCTCTCGCAGTATCGCCAACAGCGCGCTGCGGGAAACCGGGGGAAGTCACTACTGCACTTCGGGATCGCGAAGGCGGTGCGCCGGCTCCCTGTCGCCTCGGGAGCCGTCCTGTTAAAGTTGCAGGTGGCGGTCCGCGCCGGCTCCCCCGCGGCGATCAGCCGTGAACCCCGCCAGGCCCGGAAGGGAGCAACGGTAGCGGCGACATCGGGTGCCGGGGTGCAGCTGGCGTGGGCCTCCACTTGAATTTCGTGGCCGGCCGCGAGCGCATCGGGCGTTCGCGGCCGCGCCGGTCGTCCTCCACGCAACGGGTGTTCCCTTGAGCTACACCGTTCTCGCCCGCAAGTGGCGGCCCAGGCAGTTCGACGAGATGATCGGCCAGGAGCATGTGCTGCGGGCGCTGATCAATTCGCTCGAGCACGACCGGCTGCATCATGCCTATCTGTTCACCGGAACCCGCGGCGTGGGCAAGACCACCGTGGCGCGCGTGCTGGCCAAGGCCCTGAACTGCGAGACCGGCATCACGGCACGGCCCTGTGGCGAGTGTCGGGCCTGTACCGGGATCGATCAGGGGCGTTTTGTCGACCTCATCGAAGTCGACGCCGCCTCACGCACCAAGGTTGACGATACGCGCGAGCTGTTGGACAACGTTCAGTACGCGCCCACCAACGGGCGCTTCAAGGTGTATCTCATCGACGAGGTGCACATGCTCTCGACGCATTCCTTCAACGCGCTGCTGAAGACGCTCGAGGAGCCGCCGCCGCACGTCAAGTTTCTGCTGGCGACCACCGATCCTCAGAAATTGCCGGTGACCGTGCTGTCGCGGTGTCTCCAGTTCAATCTCAAGCGCCTCGCCCCTGAGGCCTTGGCGGGCCATCTCGAGCGTCTCTGCCAGGCGGAGGACGTTGCGGCCGAGCCGCGGGCATTGACGCTGCTGGCCGCGGCGGCCAAGGGCAGCGTCCGCGACAGCCTGAGCCTGCTCGATCAGGCCATCGCCTACGGGGGCGGGCGGGTGACCAGCGATGAGGTCGCCGAGATGCTGGGGACCATCGACCGTGACCAGGTGCTGCGGGTGCTCGAGGCGCTGGCGCGCGGGGATGGGCGCAGCCTGCTGGCGTGCGTGGCGGCCATGGACGAACGCGCGCCCGACTATGATGCCGGGTTGCAGGCGCTGGCCGAGCTGTTGCAGCGCATTGCGGTGATGCAGCTGGTCGACCCTGGCCTGGAAGAGGGCCCCGAACGGGAGGCCTTGCTGGCGCTCGCCGAGGCACTCAGCCCGGAAGCCGTGCAGCTGTACTACCAGATCGCGCTGCTGGGGCGGCGTGAACTCGAACTTGCGGACGCCCAGCGTGGGGCTTTCGAGATGACCCTGCTGCGGATGCTGGCGATGCAGCCGGCCGGCGGTTCGGCAGGCGCCGCCGACACCGGCGGGGCGGGGCAGGTTGCCGGCAGTCCTGCAACACGCCCCAAGGTGACAGCAGCCGTGACAGCGCCTGTGACGACGGCTGCGGTCGCCGACGCGGCGGCACCGCCCGAGGCGGTGCGCCATTCGCGGCCGGCCGCCGCACGCACCGCGGCGACACCGAGCCGTGTGGCGCCTGCGTCCGCAACACCGGCCGCGGCGTCTGCCCCGCCGCACGCAGGTGCGCCCGAGACGTCCGACTGGGCTTCGCTGATCGCTGCGGCAGGCCTCCGGGGCGCGGCCCTGCAGCTCGCCAGTCACTGCGTGCTGGTCTCGCGTGAAGGCCGCCGCTGGCGCCTGGCGCTGGATGCAGCCGGTGCCCACATGAACACGGTGAATATCCGTGGCAAGCTTGAGCAGGAATTGTCGGCCCACCTCGGCGAGCCTGTGGAACTTGCGATCGGCCAGGCCGGGCAACCAGCGCCGACGCCGGCGCGACGACAGGCCGAAGCGCGCGACGCGCGCCTGCAGGCCGCGCGCGACGCCCTGGCGGCCGATCCGAATGTCCGGGCGCTGGAAGAGACCTTCGATGCGACCCTGCACCTCGAGTCGGTGCAGCCGTTGCCGTCTCGGGATAGCTAGAATTAATTTAAATCAAAGCCTTATGGAGCATAGCTTATGAAGGGTGGACTCGGTGCGCTGATGAAGCAGGCGCAGGAAATGCAGGCCAACATGGAACGGGCCCAGCAGGAGCTGGCGGACCTGGTGGTCGTCGGGGAGGCCGGTGGCGGGATGGTCAAGGTGCACATGACGTGCAAGCATGAAGTGCGCAATGTCGAGATCGATGACAGCCTGATGGGCGATGATCGCGACATGTTGGAGGACCTCATCGCCGCCGCCTGCAACGATGCGACGGCCCGTGTGGCCCGTACCACCCAGGAGAAATTCGCCGGGATGACCGCCGGTTTGAACCTGCCCCCGGGGATGAAGCTGCCGTTCTGAGGGCCTGGGCCGGTCCGGCCTCAGATCGTTTCGAGGTTGAATTGTATATTAATATCAGGCAGTTATTTTGAGTTTCTCGCCTATTGTCAAGGAGCTGGTAGAGGCGCTCAAGGCCCTGCCGGGCGTCGGCCGGAAGTCCGCGCAGCGCATGGCCTTTCATCTGCTGGAGCGTGATCGTGAGGGGGCCCGGCGGCTGGCGGCGGGGCTGCAGAGCGCAGTCGAGAAAGTCGGCCATTGCCAGCGCTGCCGCATGCTCACCGAAGAGACGATCTGCGGGATCTGCCGCTCGCCGGCCCGCGACCCGCGCCTGGTCTGCGTCGTCGAGACTCCGGCCGATGTGCTGGCCATCGAGGACTCCGGCGCTTATGGCGGACAGTATTTCGTCCTCATGGGGCATCTCTCGCCGCTGGATGGCATCGGGCCCGATGAGCTTGGCCTGGATGTCCTGGACACCCGGCTGGCGGCCGGCGAGATCGATGAACTCATTCTGGCCACCGGCACGACGGTCGAAGGCGATGCCACCGCCGAGCTGATCGGCGAACTGGCGGCGGCCCACGGGGTCGCCGCATCGCGTATCGCCCATGGGGTCCCGATCGGCGGGGATCTCGAGTATGTGGATGCTGGCACGCTGTCGCGGGCCCTCACCGGGCGCCTGCGCCTGGCGGGGCGGCCTGCGGGCGTGGAAGACGCCTGATCACCCAACGCCCGGAGTGGAAAGCATGTCAGAGAGTGTCAGTGACCCGGAATGTCTGTTCTGCCGAATCGTCGCAGGCGAGATTCCGGCGGATCGGCTGTATGAGGATGACGAGATCCTCGCCTTCCGCGATGTGAATCCGCAGGCGCCCTTCCATGCGCTGATCATCCCGAAAACCCACATCGCCACGCTGAACGACGCGACGCCCGCGCAGGCGACGCTGCTCGGTCGCCTCATGGCCGTGGCTACGGGTATCGCCGTCGAACAGGGTTTTGCCGAGGCCGGTTACCGCACGGTGATGAACTGCAACAGCGACGGTGGGCAATCGGTTTACCACATCCACCTGCACCTGCTGGCCGGTCGGCGCCTCGCCTGGCCGCCCGGCTGAGCGCCCGGCTGAGCGTCTGACTCAGCCGCGTCTGCGGGCGTCCGGGCGGTCGAATTTCGCCGCCAGCCGCACAAGATCCAGATAGCTTGCATAGCGGCGTGCGCTGATCGCGCCTTCGGCCACCGCGCGTTTTACGGCGCAGTCGGGCTCATCCTGGTGCAGGCAGTTGGCGAAGCGGCAGTCGGGTGCCGCGCGTTCGATTTCGCAGAACCCCTGCTGCACGCGCGCCGGCGGCGGCAGGGGCGGGCTGTAGCCGCGCACGCCGGGGAAGTCGATGACCATGCCTCCACCCGCGAGACGGTGGGCGAGGGCGGTGGTGGTGGTGTGCCGGCCCTCGCCAGACCTCGCCGAGACCTCGCCGACGGCCTGCGCGGCCGCCGGCACCAGCCGGTTGACCAGGGACGATTTGCCGACCCCGGACTGTCCGACCAGGCTGCTGACCTCGCCGGCCAGTCGCCGCGCGAGCGCCTCGAGACCGGCGCCGTCGAGTGCCGAGCATTCGATCACCTCGTAGCCGAGCGCGCGGTATTCTGCGAGCAGTTCGCCGGCGCCCGGACCTGTGCCCGCCGCCACCTCGATGCGGTTCACCGGTTCCTCCGGGATGATGGGCGGGCGGCCGCGCCCGGTCAGGTCCGCTTTGTTGCTGACCACGCAGGCCGACAGATCGAGCAGCCTGGCGGCACACAGGTAACGGTCCACCAGCAACGGATCCGGAGGCGGCTGCGTTGCGATCACGACCACGAGCTGGGTGAGGTTCGCGGCCAGCGGCTCGGCGCGGCCCCGGCTGTCGATCCGCTCGAGACAGTTCTCACGCGGCTCCAGGTGCTCGATGCGGCCCGTATCGCCCGCGTGTCCGGGCAGGCTGAAGCGAATCCGGTCGCCGACCAGCGGGCGCAGGTCGCGCCGTCCCGCCAGGCAGCGGTGGCGCTGGCCGTGGGCATCCTCGACCAGGAATTCGCGGCGATAACGCGCTACCACGAGTCCGGCGACGGTGGCGTCAGGTCGGCTGGCGGGCGCGTCTACAGGCGGCATGGGGGGCAAGTATATGCGCGGTTTCCCGTGAGGCGGCAGCGGCTATACTGAGGGATGTCGGTAACTTCGGAGTCCTGACCACCATGCAATGCCGAGAGGACAACCTCGTGTGGCTCGATCTCGAGATGACCGGGCTCGACCCGGAGCGCGACCGTATCATCGAGATCGCCACCGTCGTCACCGATCGCTATCTCAACGTGCTGGCCGAGGGGCCGGTCATGGCCATCCACCAGGATGACGCGGCGCTGGCGGGCATGGATGAGTGGAACACCGAGCAGCATGGCCGCTCCGGGCTGACCCAGCGGGTCCGCGCCAGCGCCATGACGGAGCGCGAGGCGGAGCTGATCACGCTCACGTTTCTGCGCAACTGGGTACCGGCTGGCTGTTCGCCGATGTGCGGCAACAGCATCTGCCAGGACCGGCGTTTCCTGGTGCGCTACATGCCGGAGCTGGCGGCCTGGTTTCATTACCGCAACCTCGACGTCTCCACGCTGAAGATTCTGGCGCGGCTCTGGGCGCCGGATGTCGCCGATGCCTTCGGTAAGGAATCCAGTCACCTGGCCCTGGCGGACATTCACGACTCGATCGCCGAGCTGCAGCACTATCGGGAATACCTCTTGCGACCTGAGCTTGGGGCCGCTGCGAGCATGCGAAAGTCATGAGTCGCCTGGCGTATTCACCCGCCTGCGAGCGCAACCGCGAGCCGATCCTGGCGGTGCTGGGTGAGGTGTTCTCAGATCGGCGCAGCGTGCTCGAGGTGGGCTCGGGGACGGGCCAGCACGCGGTGTTTTTCGCCGCCGCACTAAGCCCCCTGGTGTGGCGTACCAGTGATCTGCCAGAACACCATGCGGGCATCCTCGGCTGGATCCGCGAGTCCGGCCTGGAGAATGTGCGCGCGCCGCTGCCACTGGACGTCTCCGACACCCCGTGGCCGGCGCTCCCGCCGGTCGACGCCGCCTTCAGTGCCAACACCGCGCACATCATGGGCTGGGATGCCGTCTGCGACATGTTCGCGGGGCTGGGCGAGCGTCTGCCGCCAGAGGCACCGTTTTGCCTCTACGGGCCCTTCAACCGGGCCGGGCGATTCACCAGCGAGAGCAACCGCGAGTTCGACGCCTCCCTGCGCCTGCGTGATCCCCGGATGGGCATCCGCGACCTCGGCCTGCTCGAGAAGCTCGCGGCGGACACCGGCTTCGTGCTGGCGGCAGACCATGCCATGCCTGCCAACAACGCCCTGCTGGTCTGGCGCCGGACAAAAAAAACCCCGCCCGAGGGCGGGGTCGAGACGCGTTGACCGGCGCTCACGACTGCCGGCGGTCGGTCATCATGGCAGGCCTTATCCGCCCATCCGATCCTCGAGTCGGGCCATGACGTCCTCGCGGAGGTCGATATCCGTGTTCATCTGCTGCGCGATGCGATTGTAGGTCTCGACGGTCAGCCCGGTGTCGATCACCGCCTGCACCATTTCCTCCTGGGCGCGCTGCTGGATGTCCTGCGCCTCGGCAGGGTCGCCCGCCTGCTCCATCTCCTGGGAGGCCGAGGTCTGGATGCTCTGGACCTCGACGAACGCATCGGCGAAGTTCTCCAGCGTCGCGTCATCGTAGGACTCGGCGTGCTGCTCACCCCCGAAGCCCTGTGCGGCACCACCCTGTTGTGGCTCATCGTACTGCGCGGCCAGGGCCACGGGCGCCACAGCGAGTGGGCTGGCGGCCAGGGCGGTGATGACGCTACGACGGATGAGATGCTTGAGAGGCTGCATAAGATGCTCCTGATCATGGATTCACAGGAGATAGCAGCAAGTCCCATGCCATCTTTTTAAGTCATTGAAAATAGTATGATTAAAGAACTGGTGGCGTCTCTGGCAGGCCTCGACACTGCGCGCTGAAGTGTGTCGTTGCGACACATGACGCGATCTGCCTAGCCCTCATCCAGTCCAAGTCGGCGGTAGAGCGTGCGTCGGCCGATACCAAGCACCTGCGCGGCCCGTCGCTTGTTTCCGCCCAGTGATGCCAGTACGTGGTGGATGTAACGCTGCTCGACCTGTTCCAGCGTGGGCAGGCGCGCCTCATCCCAGAGGCCCGAGAGGGGCGGGGCGTCGGCGGCTGCGCAGGCGCGGCGCAGGCGCTCGGGCAGGTCGGCCGCCGTGATTTCCTCGCCCTGGCAGAACGCCACGGCACGCTCCAGCGCATTGGACAGTTCACGCACGTTGCCGGGAAAGGGGTAGCGCTGAAACAGCGCCCGTGCCGAGGGCGCAATGCCCGTGACCGGGGGTTGGCGATGCGCGCCGAAGCGCGCGACCAGCCGGGCCGCGAGCAGATCCACATCCTCACCGCGCTCGCGCAGCGGCGGCACCGCCACCTGGAAGGTTTCGAGCCGAAAGAACAGGTCTTCGCGAAAGCCGCCGTCGCGGACCTGGGTTTCGAGGTCGCGATGGGTCGCGGCGAGCACCCGGACATCGGGGCGGAGTTCGCGATTTCCGCCGACCGGCCGCAGGGTGCCGTCTTCGAGGACGCGCAGCAGTTTGGCCTGCATGTCGACCGGCATTTCGCCGATCTCGTCGAGCAGCAGGGTGCCGCCCTCGGCGGCCATGAACAGGCCCTCGCGCGCCTGCCTGGCACCGGTAAACGCGCCTGAAACATGGCCGAACAGTTCGCTCTCCATCAATTCGGCCGGGATCCCCGCACAGTTGATGGCCACGAAAGGGCCGGTGGCACGGTCACTCTCGGCATGAATCGCGCGGGCGACGAGTTCCTTGCCGGTGCCGCTCTCGCCCAGGATCAGTACCGGCCCGCTGGCGCCGGCCACGCGTTGCACGATCTCGAACAGCCGACGCATGGGCTCGCTGCGCCCGATCATGCCGTGAAAGTCGTCGTCCACGAGGAGTTCGCGGTAGCGGGTGACTTCGCTGCGCAGTCGCCGGTGCTCGAGTACCCGCGATACCGCCAGGCGCAGATGATCGAGCTTGAGCGGCTTGGTCAGGAAATCGTCAGCGCCCTGCTTGAGCGCCTCGACAGCCTGCTCGACCGTGCCGAAGCCGGTGATCATGATGAACCCGCAGTCGAGTCCCGCCTGCTGGAGTGCCGAGAGCAGGGCCAGTCCGTCCTGTCCCGGGAGCCGCAGGTCGCTGATCACGATCTCGCAGGCCTCGGCATGCTGGCAGGCGAGCGCCTCCTGGGCATCCCCCGCGGTCGCGACCTCGTAGCCGGCATCGCCGAGTTCGTCGGCCAGCAGCGCCCGCAGGGCCTGGTCATCCTCCACCACCAGCACGCGGGTGCGCCCCCTGGTGTCGGGGTCCGGCGGAGGGACTGCGCCGGCAGCTGCGGCGTTCATGCAGCGTCTGCCGGCGGAGCGAGCACGAGGGTGAAGCGTGCGCCGCCCAGTGGGGAGGGGTCGACCCGCACCTCCCCCTCGTGGGCCTCGGCAACGGAGTGGACCACCGCGAGGCCAAGCCCCGTCCCCTCGCCAACCTGCTTGGTGGTGTAGAAGGGTTCGAACACATGGCGCGCAGCGTCGCTCGGGATGCCTGGTCCATCGTCCTCGACCACGAAGCCGCGTCCGTCACCGGCCTCATACCAGCTCAGGCGCACGCGGTGCCTGGCGGCCTGGCGTGCGTTGTCGAGCAGGTTGACCAGGGCCTGTTCGCTGCGCACCGACTCGACTGGCAGCTGAGGAGTGGGCGTGGGCAGGGCGATTTCGATGTCTGGCACTGCGCTGGCGCCGGCACCGGCGCGGGCATCGGGCAGCTGGGTCAGGGCTCGGCGCACCAGCGTCGCCGCGGCGACATCGCGCCGGTCCAGCGGATTGCGCCTGCCGACGTCCATCAGCTGGCGGACAATATTGACCATCCTCGCCACTTCCGCGCGGATGCTGTCGAACCCCTCGCGGGCCTGCGCTGGCAATGTATCCTGTTCACGCAAGGCACGCTGGGCGTGACCGTCCACGGTTGCCAGCGGCGTGCCAAGCTCATGGGCCACCCCGGCGGCGAGCTGTCCGATCGCCGCCATCTTCTCCGAGCGGGCGAGACGGGCCCGCAGGGCGAGTTCGGATTCGCGGCGCCGGTCGAGTTCAGCATGCGAACGTTGCACCGCATCCAGCATGCCGTTGATGCCTTGTGCCAGCGCGCGGAGTTCTGCCGGTCCCTGACCTGGCACCCGCTGATGGTATGCCCCCGCAGCGACCCGGCGCATGGCCTCGCGCATGCCACGCACATGGCGCCCCACGGCGCGGTGATGGCCGAGCAGCAGGATCCCCGTCATCAGCATGCCGGTGAGCAGCAGCAGCCCGAGTGCGCCGAGGCGCAGGCGGGTGAGGTAGGCGTCGAAGTCCTCGCCCCGGCGGGTCACCTGCAACAGGCCGATGATCTGCCCGCCAGCGTCGGTCAGGGGCTGGAAGTAGGAGAACATCTCCTCACCGCCGAGTTCCTCGAAGTCCGCGGTCCGCTCGCCGTCATCGGCCAGGGCGCGGACATCTTCGGTGCTGATCTCGCCCCGGCGCGTGCCCACCGAGGCCACGCGCTCCCCGTCCCTGTCATAGACATAGATGCCATATACCGGGCCAAGACGGCGGGCCGAGAGCAGGGCGCTCTCGACCGTGCCAAGCCTGCCGAGCTCCAGCGAGTAGGCCAGGGGGCGGCGCAGTGTCTCGGCGACCAGACGGACGTCTTCCTGCATCCGCGCCATGGTCTGGCGTTCCAGGCTGGCGAGCGCCAGCCAGCCGCCGACGGCCAGCAGCAGCAGAACGGGCAGCAGCACGAAGGCGGAGAGGGTCAGCCGCAGGCTGGGGTAAAGCCTGGCGCGGGCACCGATCACAACAGCGGAGAGACATTGAGCATATGTGCCATATTAGCACATGGGGACATTCCGCTACAGTGTCACGAGTTCCGGCGGCCGCGCTGGGCATCAGGTCAATGTCGCCAGGCGTGTCAGCAGCACCTCGGTGCCCGGTGCCTCGTCGATGATGGCCAGCTTCTGCGCACGCGGCAGACGACGCAGGCGATGCTCCGCACGCAACGCCGCACTGCGGCTGCCAACCTCAACGCAGTAGCGCAGCGTGACGCTGCGCGCCGCCCGCGTGAACCGTGCCGCGCGGCCCCCCCCGGATGCATGCTCGGCGAGACGGCGCTGCGGATCGACCGTGATTCCCGTGTACAGGCGGCCATCACAGTCGAGCAGGTAGAGCCACCAGGCTTGCTCGGTCATCTTCTGACGCGGCGATCCCTGGCGGGGGTCAGGCGGAGAGGACGAACAGCAGTACGGTGCTCACCAACCCGACCAGCCAGACCACGGAGCGCAGCGTGGCAAGATCGGCCATGTAGAGCAGGCCGTAGGCGATGCGCGCGACGATGAAGATGACCGCCAGCAGGTCGATGGTCGACTGCGCCAGGTTGCCGATCTGGTGCGCGATGATGACACCGGCGGCGAACGGCGCGAAGGCTTCCAGTGCGTTCTGCTGGGCCCAGTTGGCCCGGGCGGGCCAGCCTTGCAGACGCCCGAGATAATCCCGTGGCGCGGCGTTGTCGAACCGCCCGGCACCGGCGCGCACGCCCCCGGCCTTGGCGCAGCCGGCCCAGACGATCGGCATGAAAATGGCAATCAGTACGCACCAGTAGGCGATGGTCATGATGAACTCCTCGTCGCGCAGGGGGAGCAGGCCAGCGTTCCGGGCCGCCGCAGAGGCGTGGCGGCCGACAGTGCGCCGGAGGATACGTGTCCGCGGAGAATGTTGCTACACTCGCCGGCGTTCACGATTTCCGGAGTTGATCATGCTGCGATCCCTGTCGCTCGTCGCCGTACTGGCCCTGTTTCCGCTGCTGAACGCCAGTGCAGGCGAAATCGAGGTGCCGACGGCCTGCGATCTGCTGGCCGCCCATCCCTCGGATCCTGATCGCATTGTCGCCGGCGTCTCGGCCTCGGTGGTGCGTGAGGATCTGGACACCGCGATCGAAGCCTGCCGTCGTGCCGTGGCTGACGACCCGGAGGCGTCGCGCCTGGTGTATTACCTGGGTCGGGTACTGTTCTACTCCGGCAACTTTCTCGAAGGGATGGAATACGTCGATCAGGCTGCGGCCATGGGGCATCGCCAGTCGCAGTTCGTCTCGGCCCTGATTCACTTCGACGGGGTGCCCGACGCGCTGCCGGCCGACGCCTGTCGTGCCATGGGGCTGTGGGCCGATGCCGCCGGCCGCGGCCACTATGCCGCCAGCCTGGCCGTGGCCCGGCATTCCCTCGCGGGCGCTTTCGGCGACTGCGAGGGCGCCCCGAGCGCAGCGCAGATGCACGGCTGGATCGAGCAGCAGCGCGGGCGTGATGAGGCCCAGGATTATTACCACGGACTGGTGATCGGCCTGCTGCTGGATCTGCTGGCACGCGAGTCGGCATGAGTCGGCGAGCACCGCAGCACAGGCGAGTGTCGACCCGTCTCGCGGCGGCGGTTGTCGCGCTCGGCGTCATCACGGCTTTTGGCGCGCCCGGCGTTGCCGCTGCCGATGAGGTGGCCTGGGTCACTGATCGCCTGGAGGTGACTCTGCGACGGGGCACGGGCACGCAGTTCGCCATCGTCCGGATGCTGCCGGCCGGCGCTCGGCTGGATGTGCTCGAGGTCGACCAGGAGAGCGGCTACACGCGCGTGCGTACCACCCAGGGCGTCGAGGGCTGGGTGCTGACCCGTTACCTCGCCGATCAGCCCGCGGCGCGCGAGCAGCTGACCGACATGCGCCAGCGCCTGGATCAGGCCCTGGCGCAACGCGGTTCGGCCGGTGAGATGCTGGATACCATGACCGCCGAGCGCGACTCGCTGCTGCGCGAGCGTGATGCCCTGGACACGGCGAACCGTGAGCTCACCACCGAACTGGCCGAGCTGAGGACCGCGGCGGCTGAGCCGCTGAGGCTGCGTGACCGCGTGCTGGCGCTGGAAGAGGAGAACACTGCGTTGGAGCGGCGCGTCGCCGAGCTCTCGCTGGAAACGCGCGATCTGCGTCGCAGCACCCAGCGCGACTGGTTCATCGCCGGTGCTGCAGTGCTGGTCACGGGTCTGGTGCTCGGCCTGGTACTGCCCCGGATCCGCTGGCGGCGTCGCTCCAGTTGGAGCGATCTATGATCTCAAGCTGTCGAAGACGCGCCGGCCTGTGCGGTCTCCCCGGCCAGAAACAGCCAGGTTTCGACCACCGTGTCCGGGTTCAGCGAGATGCTCTCGATCCCCTGCTGCAGCAGCCAGCGGGCCAGGTCGGGATGATCTGACGGCCCCTGACCGCAGATGCCGACGTATTTGCCGCGGCGGCGGCAGGCGTCGATTGCCATCTTGAGCAGTGCCTTCACGGCCTCGTCGCGCTCGTCGAACAGGTGAGCAATCACTGCGGAATCCCGGTCCAGACCCAGTGCCAGCTGCGTCATGTCATTGGAGCCGATGGACATACCGTCGAAATGCTCGAGGTACTGGTCGGCGAGCAGGGCATTGGTGGGCAACTCGCACATCATCACGATCTTGAGAGTGTTCTGTCCCCGCACCAGGCCGTTCTCGGCCAGCAGGTCGATGACCTTGCGGGCTTCATCGACAGTTCGCACGAACGGCACCATCACCTGGACGTTCTCCAGACCCATCTCCTCGCGAACGCGGCGGATGGCGCGGCACTCGAGATCGAAACAGGGCCTGAACGCGGCGTCGAGATAGCGTGAGGCTCCTCGGAAGCCGAGCATCGGATTCTCCTCGTGCGGCTCGTAGCGGGGGCCGCCGATGAGATTGGCGTACTCGTTGGATTTGAAGTCCGAGAGCCGCACGATCACCGGCTCTGGCGCGAACGCCGCGGCGATCGTCGAGATGCCCTCAGCCAGTTTTTCCACATAGAACTCGACCGGGTCATCGTACCCGGCCATCTGCGTGGCGACGGTGGCTTTGAGTTCCTCGTCGAGCGTGTCGAATTCAAGTAACGCGCGCGGATGCACGCCGATCATCCGGTTGATGATGAACTCCAGCCGCGCCAGTCCGACACCGCGATGCGGAATCGAGGCAAATGCGAATGCGCGGTCAGGGTTGCCGACGTTCATCATCACCTTGACTGGGATGTCCGGCAGTTTGTCGAGCTCGATACGGGTCTGTTCGTAGTCGAGGATGCCGTCGTAAACATGTCCCTCGTCGCCCTCGGCGCAGGACACCGTGACGGCGGCGCCGTCGGCGATCGTGCCGGTGGCGTCGCTGCAGCCGACGACTGCGGGGATCCCAAGCTCACGGGCGATGATGGCGGCGTGGCAGGTGCGGCCGCCGCGGTTGGTCACGATCGCCGATGCGCGCTTCATGATCGGTTCCCAGTCGGGATCGGTCATGTCCGCGACCAGCACATCACCAGTCTGCACGCGGGTCATCTCGCTGACGTCGGTGATGATCTTGGCCTTGCCGCTGCCGATCTTCTGGCCGATGCTGCGGCCCCGCGCAATGACAGTGGAGCGGGTTTTCAGGCGGAAGCGCTGGATGCTGCGCCCGCTGCGGCTCTGCACCGTTTCCGGCCGCGCCTGCAGAATGTAGATCTGGCCATCTTCGCCGTCCTTGCCCCACTCGATGTCCATCGGGCAGCCGTAATGCTCCTCTATCGTCATGGCCTGTCGGGCCAGCGTGACGAGGTCCTCATCGTCCAGCGAGAAGCGCATGCGCTCGGCCGGATCTACCTCGACTACACGCACCCGCTCGCCGCTGTTGGGATCCTCCGCGTAGACCATTTTTTCAGCCTTGGCGCCGAGATTACGCCGCAGGATCGCATGATGGTTCTTGCGAATGCCGGACTTGTAGACGTAGAACTCGTCGGGGTTGACGGCGCCCTGCACCACCATCTCGCCCAGGCCGTAGGAGGCGGTAATGAAGACGACATCGCGGAAGCCGGATTCGGTGTCCAGGGTGAACATGACGCCGCTTGCGCCGAGATCACTGCGCACCATGTGCTGCACGCCGACCGACAACGCCACGAGGTTGTGATCGAAGCCGTGGTGGACCCGGTAGGCGATGGCCCGGTCGTTGAACAGCGAGGCGTAGACCTCGTGGATGGCGGCCACCACGTTGTCCAGTCCCTGGACGTTGAGCAGCGTCTCCTGCTGCCCGGCGAACGAGGCTTCAGGGAGGTCTTCTGCGGTCGCTGAAGAGCGCACTGCGACGGCGATGTCGCGACCCTCGGCCATCTTGTCCCAGGCCTCGGCGACGGCCTCCTGCAGCGGTTCTGTCAGCGGGGTATCCATGATCCACTGGCGGATGCTGGCACCGGTCCGCGCCAGCGCGGCAACGTCGTCTACGTCCAGGTCGGCCAGCGCCTCGCGGATCCGCTCATCGAGTCCAGACTGGGCGATAAAGTCCCGATAGGCTCGCGCCGTGGTGGCGAAGCCGCCGGGGACGCTCACGCCAAGGTTGGCCAGGTTGCCGATCATCTCGCCGAGCGAGGCGTTTTTGCCGCCGACATGCTCGATGTCGTGCTTGCCAAGGCGTTCCAGCCCGACTACGTAAGCGTCCAAGTCAACTCCCTTGCTTTTTTGCTTGTGTTGCCTGCCCGATGAGGCACAATCCCCCGGGCAAGCCCACCCTCAGGCGCGCCTGGACCCAAATGCAGCAAAGAACTGTCTTCTTCGTTTCAGACCAGACGGGGGTTACCGCGGAAACCCTCGGCCACAGCCTGCTGACGCAGTTCGACGGCCAGGAATTTCGGCAGGTGACTGTGCCATTTATCGATTCCGTTGACAAGGCGGAAGCGGCCGTGGAGCGGATCGACGCGGTGGGTCAACGCGAGGGCCTGCGTCCAATCGTGTTCAGCACGCTGGTGCGCGATGACCTGCGTCACGTTCTGCGCAGGGCGAATGCGCTGTTTCTTGACTTTTTCGATGCGTTCGTCGGGCCCATGGAGCTTGAACTGGGTATGGAGTCCTCGCATAAAGAGGGCAAGGCCCATGGCGTGGTCGATGTGGCGAGCTATATGCGGCGTATCGAGGCGACGAATTTCGCCATGGCTCACGATGACGGCGGTGCGGCGCGAAACTACGAACGCGCCGATGTCATTCTGCTCGGCGTCTCGCGCTCCGGGAAAACGCCCACCTGTCTGTATATGGCGCTGCAATATGGCGTGTTTGCGGCCAATTATCCCCTGACCGAGGAAGACCTGGAGAGCGGCGATCTGCCGAAGCTGCTGCGGCCCCATCGGCAGAAGCTCTACGGGCTGACCATCGCCCCCGATCGGCTGCAGCACATCCGCCGTGAGCGACGCGCGCACGGCCGCTACGCCTCGGCCCAGCAGGTCGGCTTCGAACTGCGGGCAGCGCTCTCGCTCTACCGTCGTCATGCCATTCCTTACATCAACACCACCGATAAATCGATCGAGGAGATTTCGGCAGCGATTCTCAACGAAACCGGTGTCGAGCGCAGGGTTCGCTGAGTTGCCGCGTGCTATATTCCGGCCATGAACACAGTCATGCTCATCCGCCGCCACCGCGCCTGCTGTCCCGGGTCGTTCTCGGGACTGATGGCGCTGTACGAGGAGAACTGGCGCCTGCTGCAGGCGCTGGCGCCGACCCTGCCTGGCCTGCAGGGGAAGCTCAGTTCGCATGCCGGGGAAGACTGCGAGCTGCACCTCGATGTGCTCGAATCCACCCGCTATACGAGAAGCCTTCGGCTGACCTACCTGTTTGCGGTGGATAATGGGGTAGAGGCCGATCCTGACTTCCTGCTGCGCGTCTACAGTGATGCCCGCCAGGTCGAAGCGGTCAGCTGCATCAACGAGCCCCGTCACGCGGTTCTGCAGCAGATGATCATGGAGAACAACGAACTCGATCGGCGCTGGCGGCGTAATATCATCCTCAACAAGTGGCTTGGCTATCTGCTGGACACAGGCCATCTGTTCACAGGCTTGCCGCACGGCAGCGAGGCGTCCGAAGCTTGCGACCGGTCACGCTTTGATCGGTGCTGATCACGTAGCCTGTCGTGAAATCCCTGCCCTGAGCTGCCTGATGTCCCGTCCGGATATCCGGTGCCGGCAGCAGGGCGGTCATCGGTTGTTCAGCAATGTTCACTGCACTTATGCCCTCACGCGCACAGGATACCGACGGCGCCGGCGACGAGCGTCTGTTGCAGCTTTACTGGAACCGTGCCGCGGTCAAGCAGGAGTTGGCGGCACTGCGGCGTGAGCGCGACGGGCTGGTCGCGCGCCTGCGTGAGCAGGAGTCCGGGCAGGCCCGCCATGAACAACGTCTGCACACTCTCGAATCGCTGCTGGCCGACGAGGAACGGGCTGCCTGCATCATTCTGCACTGCCAACTCCGCGAGCTCTGGCGAGAGGCTGCGGCGCGCCTGAGCCGGTTTGCCGCGGAGCTGGCCGAGCGCCAGACGCAACGCACCCGCGAGCGACAGCGCCGCAGTTTCGAGGACGACCGGGCGCGGCAACTGGGCGCGCTTGCGGGTCCGTTGGCCGAACTGCATGCGGAGGTCAGTGATCTAGGCGAGCGTGAACTCGCCCTCGAACGTCTGGTCTCGGACATGCCCTTCTGGCGCTGGCGCCGGCGACGTCGGTTGCGCGTCGAACGGCTCGCACTGTCGGCAGAGCGTGAAGCGCGTGCCTCCGAGCTCAGCGCTCATGCCGAGCGCGCGCGCGCGCTGCGCGAGATGCCCATGCCAGCCTGCCCCGGGCTTTCTGTCGAAGGTCGCCGCCTGGTGAACCTGGCGGTCATCGGCCTGGCACAGGAGTTGGCGGTGGTTTGCGAGGGGCAGGGCATAGCCGGGCTGGCACGCGCGGCCATGATGCAGGCCATGGAGGATGCCGACTATGGTTCACGCAGCGAGGTGCAGGCGCTGGCGCAAGCCGCTGCGCGCTGCCGGTCGCGGGTGGTGGCGCTCGACCCCCCCACGATGAAACTCAAACCCCGAATGGAGTGGTTGCGCTCGCAGGTCGAGTATCGGCGGGAGGATGAGTCGGTGCCGCTGGCGCAGAGCATCGAGCACTTTCCGCGGGATGCCGGCCAGGCGGGTAGCAGCCTCCTGAAGATCAATGTCCTGGCCGAGGACTACTGGGAGCTTCACGCCGCGTTGCGCTGAGTCGTCGCCGACAACGCGATCAGCCGTCGCGACCAGCGCACGCAATCGTCCAGCAGACTGTAAACAAAGGGCACCACCAGCAGCGAAACCACGGTGGAGAACGTCAGTCCGCCAATGATCGCCCTGGCCATCGGATAGTAGGGTGGGCCGTCGCCGCCGACCTGGGTGGTGCCGATGGCCAGCGGTGTCAGCCCAAGCACCGTGGTGGCGACGGTCATCAGGATAGGCCGAAGTCGATCACGGCCTCCCTCGATGATCGCATCGAAACGATTGTGGCCCCGCCAGCGCAACTGGTTGATGTGATCTACCAGTACGATCCCGTTGTTGACGACCACGCCGATGAGGATCAGCAAGCCGATCCACGCCATGAACGAGAACGTGGTCCCCGTGAGTGCAAAGAACCACAACGCGCCGATCACCGAAAAGGCAATCGACACCAGGATCGAGAGCGGATACAGCGTCGATTCGAACAGTGCGGCCATGACCAGGAAAATCAGGGCGATCGCCAGCAGCATGCTCTGCAGGACCAGGCGCTGTGATTCATCGGCGCTCTGGAAGCTGCGCCCGAAACTCCAGCCATAGCCCGCGGGCAGTTCCAGCTCGTTCATGATGCGCCGCACCTCGGGGCGCACCTCGTCAAGGCTTTTCCCCTGCCTGAGCGGACCACTGATGGTGATCGCGGTGCTGCGGTTTTCCCGCCGGATGCTGCGGGCCCCCCGTACGAGTTCGAACTCGGCGACGCTGTCGAGCACGACCCGCTGCCCAGCCGGGGTGAACAGCGGCAGGCGGGCAAGATCGTCGATGAACTGACGGTCACTCTCGCGATAGGCCAGACGTATGGCCAATTCCCCCTCGGCACCGCGGAATTCGCGGAGCTGGTCACCGCGCATGGCCACGCGGATGGCATCGCCGACATCACGCGCCGTCAGCCCCAGCCGGGCGGCCCGGTCGGCGTCCACGCTGACCCGCACCTCACGTTCGCCGCCGGAGGCGTCAGTGGCCAATCTGTCGAAGGCGTCGAGCGTGAGCAGCCGTCGCCTGGCCTCTTCGGCCAGTCCGACCAGGACCTCGGTGGACTCGCCGGTGACCCGCACGCTGAACCCCTCGCCGCCGCTTTGCTGTTCGAACCGGAACGCCGGTTCGCCGATGGCAATATCCGGCAGATTGTCGCGGATGAAGGTGATGACGTCGTCGAGGGGCTTGCGCGCGCGACGCTCATCGACCAGCAGGATGGTGGTTTCGGCGCGTTCGGGGTTGTAGAAGCTGTAGACCGACTCGATTTCGAGTGATTCACGGTTCTCGAGCAGGAAGGCCTCGATGGTTTCGACCGACGCGCGTACCTGCTCAAGGGGATAGCTGCCGTCGACGTTGTAGGGCAGGAACAGTCGGCGTGAGGGTTCCTCCGGAAAGAAATCGAAATTGATCAGCTTCGGCGGGATGGTGAAGCCGGTCACCAGGATCAGCAGCACGGCGAGGAAGGTCCACCAGCGGTGGCGCAGGGTGAGGGCGAGCAGCCTCGTGTAGGCTCGAGTCAGGGCGGGCATGACCCGCTGTCGCGAGACCGGTGGTGGGGGCGGCACCCGGCTGGCCAGCATGGGAATCAGGGTCTGGGCAATCACCAGAGAGGCGACGACGGCCACGGAAATGGTGATCGCGACGTGCGTCAGAAAGACGAAGATGTCGGTACGCTCGCCGAAAACGATCGGCAGAAACACCGCCACCGTGGTCGCGGTGCCCGCCGTCACGGCGATACCCACCTCGCGCACACCCCTCAGGGTGGCGCCGTGAGGGTCTCCAGGGTCGCGTTGGCGTTGCCGGAAGATACTCTCCGTGACCACCACCGAGTTATCCACCAGCATGCCGATGGCGAGCATCAGACCCATCATGCTCAGGATGTTCAGACTGATCCCGGCGAAATACATCACTGCCAGGGTGATCAGTAGCGAGAAGGGCACGGCCAGTGCGACGATCAATGTCGTGGTGACCTGTCGCAGGAACAGGTAGAGCACCATGAAGGCAAGCATGGCACCGATGGCGCCGGCCTGCAGCAGGTCTCCGAGCGACTGGCGCACGCTGGCCGCCTGATTGTCGAGTTCATACACCCGAATCCCGCGCATTTGCGGATCGTTTTCGATGTCCGCGAGCTCGGCCTTGACGCGATCGGCCACTTCCACGATGTTCGAACCCGGTGTCCTGAAAACATTCAGGCCAATGGAGTAGCTGCCGTCCAGCCGACGCCCGTAACTGCGTTCCGGCGCGCGCAGCTCAATGCTGGCGACGTCGCGCAGCCGCAGGTCGCGATCGTCGATGATCAGCGCGCCGATATCATCGAGCGACTGGAACTCACCGCGCGGCCGCACGGCGAAGCGCAGCCCCTCGGCGCTGAGCCGACCCGCGCTCACCGAGAAATTACTGCGCTCAAGCAGCAGGCGCAGCCGGTTGAGATCGACGCCATGGGCGGTCACCCTGTCGGCATCGAGCAGGATCCGGATTTCCTGCGCCTCCACGCCCTGAAGTTCCACGCGGGAGACCCCCTCGAGGCGCTCGATCCGGCGCTTCAATGCCCGGTCGAGCAGTTCGAAGGCATCCGAGAGATCGCGGGCGCTGGAGATCCGCAGATTCAGCAGCGGCTGATCCGCGGTGGAGCCGGTGAAGATCTGGATGCGCCGGAGATCGGTGGGCAGACGGTCACGGATACTTTCGACCTTGACCCGCGCGTCGATGCCGGTGGCGCTCATGTCCTGGTCCCAGCCCATGAAGATCCCGATCGTGGCGGAGTTCTCGGTGCTGGTCGAGACCATATTCTTCAGGTTTGGAAGCGTCGCCAGCACCTCTTCGACAGGTCGGGTGATCAAGCGCTCGACCTCCTCGGGCGTCGACCCCTCGTAAGGGATCACGATGAACATGCCGGGAAAATCGATATCCGGAAAGCGTTCGAGCGGCAGCATGCGGGCACCCATCAGCCCGACCAGCGCGAGTGCGAGGAACACCATTGCGCAGGTGACGGGCCGGCGCAGCGCGAGCTCCGTATGTTTCATGTGCCCGGCTCCGCGATCGGGGCCGGGCCCGCGGCGCGGCGTGGGCGAACATCGAGGAGCGAGTAGACCACCGGGATGACCACCAGCGTAAGCAGCGTTGAGACCAGCAGCCCGCCGATGACCGCGATGGCCATCGGCGCCCGGATTTCAGCGCCCTCGCCGAGGCCCACGGCCATGGGCATCAGCCCCAGCACGGTGGTCAGCGTGGTCATCAGGATCGGCCGCAGGCGCACGCTGCCAGCCTGACGGATGGCCTCGATTTTCTCGAGGCCCTGCTCGCGGAGTTGGTTGATGAAATCGACGAGCACGATCGCGTTGTTGACCACGATCCCGGCCAGCATGATGATGCCGATGAAGGCCACGACGTTGAGCGTGGTGCCGGTCAGGTAGAGTGCCAGGACCGCGCCGACGAGCGCCAGCGGAATGGTAAACAGGATCACGAAAGGGTGTACCAGCGATTCGAACTGTGAGGCCATGACCAGGTAGACGAGGAACACGGCCATCAGCAGGGTGAACTGCATCGAGCGCAGGGCCTCGGTCATCTCCTCGCTCTGACCAGCGACCTGCAGGCCTACCCCGGCCGGCAGCACCAGGCCGGCAAGCTCGCCGCGCAGGGCCTCGACCGCGCTGCCGAGGTCGCCCTCCGTCAGGCTCGCCGAGACGAGGGCGACACGTGACTGGTCGACCCGCCGGATCTCCGCGGGTCCGGTGGCTACGCGGATGTCGGCAACCGCCTCCAGCGGCACCGGCCGCGCGGAGCCGGGGTTGACGATCAGGCCGCGCAACTCCGCGAGTGATGCCTGGCGGCTGTCGATGCTGCGCACCAGCACATCGATCTCCCTGTCGCGCCAGGTGTAACGTGTCGCAACGTCGCCGCGAACGCTGCTGACCACGCGATCGGCGATGTCCCGGACCATCAGGCCCAGACGCGCCGCACGCTCGTGATCGAAAATGATCTGGATCTCGGGATTGCCCCCTTCGACGGTGGTGCGGACGTCACTGAATCGGTCCTGGCGGGCAAGCAGGCTGCGCACCTGTTCCGCGACGCCGTTGATCTGCTCAAGATCGAAACCGCTGATCTCCACCTCGAGCGGTGTGGCGAAGCTCAGGAGCTCCGGCTGCCGAAACTCGTACTGGATGCCCGGGATGGCGTCGAGTTCGCTACGCATCCGGTTGATCACCGCCCGTTCGCGGGCGGCGGCGGTGCCGGTGAGGCGCACGTTAAGGGTGCCCGTGTGCTCGCCGGCGTCCACGGGGCTGGCATCCAGGCGATTACCCGTGCCCGCCACCGAGTAGGTGAGGGCGATCTCCGGTTGGCGGGCGGCGATCTGCTGCAAGGCCGCCAGCGCCTCGTCGGTCCGCGCCAATGGCGAGCCCGGTTGCAGGCGGATCTCCACGGCGAACTCGCCCTGGGAGAACTGCGGGATCAGTTCGGTACCCAGACGCGGTACCAGCAGCATGGTGGCCGCAAAACAGCCACCCGCCAGCAGCAGCACGGCCGCGCGGTGGCGCAGTGACCAGTCGAGCAGGGGGGCATACACGCGCGCTACCCCGGCCAGCAGCCCCTGGCAGGGCCAGACGAGCAGCACGTGTGCCACACGCCCGGTCAGCCAGGCTACGCCGGCACCGGCCCGGCGACACTGGCGCAACAGCCCGGCCAGTGCCCGGGTCACCCGATTGGGTGTGCCGGCGGTATCCGGTTCTTCGCTGTGGCGCGAGTTGGCGCGCAGCGAGGCCAGCATCGGAATCAGCGTCAGCGCGACCAGCAGCGAAAACAGCAGTGCGAAGGTCACCGTCAGGGCCTGGTCGCGGAACAGCTGACCAGCGACCCCGGTGATGAAGACCATGGGAAAGAACACCGCGATGGACGTCAGGGTCGCGGCCGTTACCGCGCTGGCGACCTCGCGGGTGCCCCGCCGCGCCGCCTCCAGCACGTCGCGGCCCTGCTCACGATGGCGTACGACGTTTTCCAGCACGACGATGGCATTGTCCACCAGCAGCCCGACGGCCAGCGCGATCCCACCGAGCGACATGATGTTGAGCGTGATGTCGGTGGCGAACATCAGCAGGAAGGTGCCGATGACCGAGACGGGAATCGCCAGGCCCACGATGACTGTCGCTCTGAAGTTACGCAGGAATCCGTAGAGCACCAGGATCGCCAGCAGCCCGCCGAGCAGCGCCGCCGAGCGTACTTGCTGAATGGCGGCAGAGATGAACACCGACTGGTCGTTGATCACCACGAGTTCGAGGTTTGACGGCAGCGAACGCTGCAGGAGGGTCAGGCGATCGGCGATGTTGCCGGCGACGCGAACGGTGTTCGCATCGCCTTCACGATACAGGCCGATCTCGATGCTCTCTGCGCCATCGAGGCGCGTGATGGCTTCGCGCTCCCGAAACCCGCGCTTCACCTCGGCGATATCGCGCAGAAACACCGACTGGCCGTTCTGGCTGGCGACGATGCTGTCGGCCATCTGCTGCACGCTGCGGAACTCGTTGACCGTGCGCACCAGGAAGCGCTCGCTGCCCTGCTCGAGGCGGCCACCGGAGAGATTGACATTCTCCGCACGGATGCGGGCCGCCACCTGTTCTATGCCCAGACCGAGCTGTGCCAGGCGCTGCTGATCCACGAGGACCTGGATTTCCTCCTCGAGCCCGCCGCTCACCTTGACCGCCGCGACGCCCTCGATGGCCTCAAGTCCCGTGCGCAGCTGCTCATCGGCGAGTCGGCGCAGCTGTCGCAGCCGATCGGTGTCGTCGGCGAATCGCAGGGGCGCAGGCCTCGGGCGCGCCGTGGCCCCGCGACTCTCCGCGCCTGCTGCCGGTGACGTCGCGTCGCGTGACTCGCGCTCGACCAGGGCGATACGGACGACCGGCTCGCTGCCAGGGTCGAAACGCAGCAACAGGGGACGGGTGGCGGTGAGCGGCAGCTGCAGGAGGTCGAGTTTCTCGCGCACCTCGACCGCCGCGAGGTCCATCTGGGTGCCCCAACTGAATTCCAGGATGACGTCAGACTGGCCGGCCCGCGACACCGAACGGACTTTCCGCACCCCACGCACGACGCCGACGCCTTCCTCGATGGCTCGTGTGAGCAGGGTCTCGATTTCCTGGGGTGCGGCGCCGGTCAGCTCGGTGCGTACCGTCAGTGTAGGGTAGGAGAGGTCAGGCAGCAGGGTGACATTGAGCCTGCTGAGCGCGACCAGGCCGAACAGGACAACCGCCACGGTCGCCATGGCAATGGTGACCCGGCGATCGGTGGCGACGTCGATCAGCTTCATGGCTGGCGACCGGACGCCCGACCCGCGCTGCGTACGGGGGTACCGTCACGCAGGGCATTCTGACCCACGACCACCACCTCGTCGCCGTCGCGCAAGCCGGAAGTGATCTCGATGAACTCGCCGCTGGTGAATCCGGTGGTCACGTCCTGGCGTCGGGCCGTCCCCTCATTGACCACGAAAACCGCATCGCCCCCGTCGGTGTCCAGCAGCGCCGCCCGTGGCACCAGCAGGACATCTTCGCGGCGCTCGTAGACGACGGCGAACCGGCCGAACATGCCGGGGCTGAGCCGGTCATCGGGATCGGGGATCTCCAGGGTGACCCGGAAGGTTCCGGTGGCAGGGTCGATGACCGGACTGATGCGCTTCACGCGCCCGGTAAACCGCGCGCCGCCCAGGGCATCCACCTGGACCTCTGTCGGTTGACCGGGGGAGAGCCTGGCGAATTCCCGCTCCGGGACGAACAGGTAGGCCAGCAGCGGTGCGCGACTGGTGATACGGAAGGTTGGATCACCAGCGTTGATGGTATTGCCCACGCGCACATGGCGCTCGGCGATGATTCCGGCGATGGGTGCCCGGATCCGGGTGTACTCGTATTCCAGCGCGCGTCGCTCATAGACCGCCTGCATGGCATCGAGCTCGAAGCGCAGCATCTCGTGGGCCTCGGAACTGATCAGGCCCCGGCGAAACATCTCGAGGTTTCGCTCATAGTCCCGCTGCAGGCGCCCGAGGTTCGCCTCGGCTTCACGCTTTTCCAGCCTCAGGCGGTCCCCATCCAGCCGGGCGAGGACCTGACCGACTGCGACATGGTCGCCTTCTTCCGCCAGCAGGGCCACGAGTTCCCCGGCGACCCGGGCGACCACGGTCGCTTCCTCGTCGACTTCGAGTGACGCTGTGCCGGTCCAGTTGGCCGCCACGGCGCCCCGTGTCGTGGTTGCCAGTTCGACGGGCACACTTGCGGGCGCTGCCGGTTCCGCATCACTGTCGTTGGCAGTGCCCGGGCTGCAACCCGCCAGTGTCAGCAGTGCGGTCAGCAGAAGAAACGGCTGGACCGGGGAGGTGGGAATAACATGACGTGTCATGGGGACGGCCTAGGTGAGTCGCTGTTATAGTCTAGTATAACACCAGATCAAGTGCCCGCAAGCCCTAAACGAACGAGCCGGCCCCTGAAGGGCCGGCCCGGTGTACTCCAATGGCTGCCCGGCAGCCACCGGTCCTGGATCAACGTAGCGCTGCTGCCAGCCGCTCCAGCTCATCTGGCGCCAACATGCCAATATGTACCATGTCGGCGACGATGTCGGCGGCCTGGTCCAGAATCACGTCAGGCGCCTCGGTCTGACCGAGGGCTTCGAGATCCGGCAGCAGTGGCAGTCCGCGTGCCTCACGGCGGGCGTTTTCCCGTGCGAGCCGGGCCTGCTCGCTCATTTCACGCTCCGCGCGACGGACCTCGAGGTTGAGTGACACCTCTTCGCGCTCGCGCATGTCCCGGAAGGCGGCGATGTCGCCTAGCAGGAAATCCATGTCCGGATCGCTTTGTGTCCGCTCGTCCTGGAGATGCGTCAGCAGCGAGATCGCGGGTTGGGACAGCAGGGGGCGGCTGCGAAAGCGGGTGGGCGAAATCTGATCCCAGGGCAGGGCGGTGTCGCGCGCGCTCTCGCCGACGAGGCTGCTGTCGATCGGTGAGGGCAGGGCGATATCCGGCTCGACGCCCCGATGCTGGGTGCCGCCACCCGTCACGCGGTAATACTTGCCGATGGTCAGGGTCAATTGGCCGAAACCCTCGCCCTGCATGAAGCGGTCGAGGCTGTAGAGGTTCTGCACCGTGCCCTTGCCGAAGGTCCGCTGACCGATGACGAGTCCACGGCCGTAATCCTGAATCGCGGCCGCAAAGATTTCCGACGCCGAGGCCGAGTAGCGATTGACCAGCACCGCCAGCGGGCCGTCGTACACCGGTGCACCGTTGGTGTCGTCGAGGATTTCGACCTGGCCGCGGCTGTTGCGCAGCTGGACCACCGGACCGCGATCGAGGAACAGGCCAGCGAGGGCGGTCGCTTCGGTGAGATGGCCCCCGCCGTTGCCACGCAGGTCCATGACCACGCCATCGACCCCAGCCTCGTCGAGCTCCCTGAGCAGGCGTTCGACGTCCCGGGTGGTGCTGGTGTACTCCTGGTCACCCCGCGCCCTGGCGGCATAGTCCTGGTAGAAACTGGGCACCCTGATGACGCCGACGCGCAGGGTGTCGCCGTTGCGCTCGATCTCGCGGATGTCCTTGCTGGCTGCCTGCGCCTCCAGACGAACCTTGTCCCGCACCAGCTCGATTACGGTCTCCTGGCTCCCAGGCGGTGTGCCCGCCGGCAGCACCCGCAGGCGCACGGTGCTGCCGCCCGGGCCGCGGATCAACTGCACGACATCGTCCAGGCGCCACCCGACCACGTCTTCGAAATCGCCGTCGTCGCCCTGACCCACGCCGGTAATGCGATCGCGGGGCTTCAGCGTGCCGTCGGCGGCCGCAGGCCCACCGGGGATGATGTCCGCCACCATGACGAGGTCATCCTCGATCTGCAGCGAGGCGCCAATGCCGTCGTACGACAGGCTCATCTGGATCCGGTATTCCTCTGAGTTGCGTGGTGACAGATAGCTGGTGTGCGGATCCATCGTCTGCGCGAAGGCATTCATGAAGGACTCGAAGACATCGTCGCTGTTGATCTGGTCGAGGCGCGTGAGCATGCGCCGGTACCGAGTGCCCAGCGTCTCCGCAGCTTCTTCCCATTCACGACCCGCCAGCACCAGGGACAGCGCGTCGTTCTTCACGCGCTTGCGCCAGAGCTCATCGAGTTCCGCTCGCGTTGCGGGCCATGCGAGATCGCTACGGTCGAAGCGGAAGGTCTCGTCGGTATCGAAATCGATGGGCTCTTCGAGCAGCGCAATGGCGAATTCGAGGCGCTCGCGGGAGCGCTCACGGTAGATGCGGAACATTTCGAATACCGGCTCGAGCTCCCCGGTGCGCACGCGGTTATCCAGTTCGAAGCGGTAGCGGTTGAAGTTGGACACGTCCGACGCCAGAAGGTAGAGGCGTTGGCCGTCGAGATTGTCCAGATAACGGTCGAGGATTGCCGAGGACAGGGCGTTGTCCACGCGTGCCCGTCGGTAGTGGAACCGTTCCATGAACTCGGTGACCTTGCGGCTGACCTGGCGGTGACGGTCGCTCAATGCGAGTTCGCCGGCCTCCATACTGGTGCCGTTGACCTCGATCGTGCGGCCGTTGGCATGTTGTGGCCAGATTTGCAGGCTGAGCGCACCGAGCAGTGCGAAGACCAGGGTGATCCGGACTATAATCTTCATAAGTGAGATTCGCCTTGCTTCGGGTCTGCTGAACGAGTGAGCCGGGAATCGCCTGCTGCGACCGGTGGCCCAAGCTTAAACCTAAACCGCGCCCGGCAGCCGATCAAGCTCGCCACCGCTGAAATGCGACGGGCGCCCAGTGCCTGGGAGGGGCCATGCAACCATTGACGATGCTGACCGGGGTGATCCTGGGGTCGGTGTTTGCCATCGGGCTGAGCCTCTCCGTGGTCCTGCTGCTGTTGACGATTGTCGGCACTGACTATCCTCAGGTGGCTGCCGAGCGCGATGGATTGGCCACCGCCATCGCCATCTTCTGGGCTTTGACCGCAGTGGCGGGCGCCAGTTTCGTCGGCCTGATTCGCCGCGGCTGGTGGCGCTGGCCGGCGCAGGTGCTGCTATGGGGTGCGCTGGTGGTCACCGGGCTGTATTACTGGCCGGACTGAACCGACCGGCCAGCGTCCTGGCAGAGGTCGGCGAGCATGCCGGTCAGTGCCAGGCAGATGTCGTGGAAGTCCGTGGCATCGGGCGGTGCCGCGCCTGGCCCTGACGAGGCGATAGCGGTATGCGCCAACCGGCGCACACGCGCCGGGTAACTGCGCATCAGTGCCCAACTGCGGTAGTCGCGCGCGCGCCGAAACCACTGCTCGCCCGCCCCCTGGCCGCGATTGAGTTCCTCGTCGAGCGCGGCAGAGGCCTGTGTGCGCAATATTTCAAGCAGTTCAGGGCGCAAGGGACGATGCCGGCGGCACGATGCCCGTGCTCAGGCGAGCAGGCTTCGCAGCATCCAGGCGTTTTTCTCGTGAATCTGCATGCGTTGGGTGAGCAGGTCGGCGGTGGGTTCATCGCCAGCTGCATCAGCTGCGGGGAAGACGCTACGGGCCGTGCGGGCGACCGCTTCCTGGCCCTGGACCAGCTGCCGGATCATGTCTTCGGCGGCAGGGACTCCGGTCTCCTCGCTGATCGAAGAGAGCGCCGCAAACTGCTGATAGGATCCTGGCGCCGGTTCACCGAGCGCCCGGATGCGCTCGGCGATTTCGTCGACCGCGGTCGCAAGTTCCGTGTACTGGGTCTCGAAGAGGGTGTGCAGGGTCTGGAACATCGGTCCGGTGACATTCCAGTGAAAGTTGTGGGTCTTGAGGTACAGCGTGTAGCTGTCAGCCAGCAGCCGGGAAAGCCCGCCGGAGATTTCACGGCGTTGTTCTGCAGAAAGGCCGATATTGATGTCCATGCCCGCCTCCGGGAACGTCGAAGCCAGTTTCTCAGGACCGTAAGGCTAAGGTGTTCATGGCCGTTTGGCCAATGGATTCTGATGCGGGATGCTGATAGGCCGCGTCTATGATTGGCCCTGAGGACGCTGTCCCTGCTGCCGCTGCGTCAGTCCACGCCGTCGCGGTGGCGCTTGTCCCACAATTCAGCGGCGGAAAAACGGCCCGTGTCATACGGGTTGAAGCCGGCGTCGGCGGGTTTCTCCATGGAGAGTTCGTCGGCCCCGAAGTCCAGCTCGGGAGTGCTCGGCCGCTCAGTCGTCGCGGTCGGCAATTTGGCGCGGCCGGGCAGTGGTTTGGCAGCGCGCAGCACCGGGGGTGTGCTGGCGCGGGGCCGCGAGAGCACCTGGTTCACGTCCATGGCATTGGCGACTTGTGGGCCGTCATTCGCAGGCTTGCCGAACAGGGACTTGAGCAACCTTTTCATGAACTGGTCGGGCTCCGAGTGCTGGGTAGGTGCCGCCGGGTAGCCTGCGTCAGGCAGACTGCCGCGAATTTCCAAAACGATACCAGCAAAAGCAGCGATTTTGCGCCGAAAGGCTAGAGTAGCAGAAGAATCTGTGACGAGGTTCACGTTTCGGTAGGGGTTTGCTCTGCGGCCGTGTTGTGGTCTCCGTCGCGCGGGCCCTGGCCGTATCGGCGACGGGCCCGGAGTGCGCCCCTGGCCAGTCGCAGCAGCGTGATGACCAGCAATGGCGAGAGCACCAGCAGCCAGGCACCCCGATCACCGGCCGCCAGCGCGGCGAACAGGGCGCCGAGAAAGCTGCCGGCCCCTCCCGTGCCGCCTTCATAGGGGCCAAAAAATGCGCTGCCTACGTAATACACCGCCAGCGGCAAGGCCACGAATCCCAGCGCCAGCAGCACCAGCACACCCAACGATTCGCCAAGCAGCCGGTTGTGCAGGCGGCCGTGCTGATGCAGTCTTGATGGCGTCTTCATGGGCGTCGCTTCAGGGGTAGAGTCTCTGGGAGTGGTCTTCGCGGGTTACGGGCGCGAGTATGCCACGGGTCGACAGGGGCGAATAAATTCTCGGGACTGGTCACCCTGCCAGCGCGCACCGGAGGTATGATCTGGGCGCGCCGCAAACTGGCGCGACTGATGGATTGATGCCGCGATATGGACACGATCAGGAACTGGCTGCGGCGCTATCTTGGCGACCCGCAGGTCGTCGGGATGCTGCTGGTGCTCATCGCACTCACGCTCATCATTATCCTGCTGGGCCGCCAGCTGGCGCCGGCGTTCGCAGCGCTCATCATCGCCTATCTGCTGTCGGGCCTGGTGCGGCGTCTGCGCTCGATCGGCCTGCCCCACCTCGCGGCCGTCATTATCGTGTTCCTGGTCTTCATGACCGCGCTGGTCTTGACCATGTTCTGGCTCGTACCGCTGTTTTTCCGGCAGCTCGCCCAGCTGGTGCAGCAGATGCCGGCGATTCTCTCTGATGCCCAGGCGCTGCTTCTGAGGCTGCCGGAGCAGTTCCCGGGCGTGATCATGGAGCAACAGGTCACACAACTGGTGAGCTCGATCGGCACCGAAATCATGAGTTCCGGTCAGCGCGTCCTGGCCTATTCGGTGAGCTCGGTGTTCGTGGCCATCACGATCATCGTCTACCTGATTCTGGTCCCGCTGATGGTGTTCTTCATGATTCGCGATCAGGAGCGTATTCTGGCGTGGCTGGCCGGATTCCTGCCGCGGGACCGCCAGCTCACCGACACCGTGCTTGCCGAAATCAACGACCAGATCGGCAATTACGTGCGGGGCAAGGTGTGGGAGATCCTGATTGTCGGCAGCGTGACTTACGCCACCTTCACCTTCCTCGGGGTGCAGTACACCCTGCTGCTGGCGGTGGCCACCGGGCTGTCGGTGCTGATCCCCTTCGTCGGGGTAGCGGTGGTGACGCTGCCGGTGGCGGCTGTGGCCTACTTCCAGTTCGGCATTTCGGCCGAGTTCTACTATGTATTGATCGCCTATGGGGTGATTCAGCTGCTCGATGGCAACCTGCTCGCCCCGCTGCTGTTCAGCGAGGTGGTCAACCTGCATCCCATCGCGATCGTCGTCGCAATCCTCGTGTTCGGCGGGCTGTGGGGTTTCTGGGGCGTATTTTTCGCCATTCCGTTGGCCACCGTGGTCAACGCCATTCTGCGGGCGTGGCCGCGCCCGGAAGTCTTTGCCAACGCGGCAGGCCAGGATGATTCCGCGCAGAAGGCCACATGAGCGTGGATGACCGTCACGTCAGCATCACGCGGCGGGGATTGCTGGCTGCGACCACGGCCGGTGTCGCCGCGTGGCCGCTGACCAGGTCTGCACCGGCCGCCCCGGATGAACGCGCGCTGGGCGCACCCGAACCCACGGTATCGCAGCCGCTGCTGCGCGATACGGTCAGGCTGGGCGTGATGCAATTGCCCTGCGCCCACACCGGTGAGCGGCGCGGGACGGCACTCGCACGCATTGCTGCCACGCTCGAGCGCGCCTACTCGGCGGGGCAGCGGTATGACCTGCTCTGGTGTCATGCCGACGCGCTGTTGCCGCCGCCGGGGCGGCGGTCCGCGCGGGCGTTGTTGACAGAGGCGATCGCGCTGGAGGGGCCCGAACTCGCGCATCTCGCAGACTGTGCTCGCACACATGGATGCTATCTCGGTTTCGGCGCTCGGCTGAGAGATCCGGACTGGCCCGGACACGTGCCTGCCGCCAATCTTCTGCTGGATCCGCGCGGCCAGCTGGTAGCAGTGCACTGGCAGGCGAGGCATGCCCGCACTCGCCAGGGCCATGTCAGTGACCCCGGCGTGACAGTCGTGGAGGATGTCCTCGAGGCGTATCTGGCGCGCTACGGTCCCGAGGCCGTTCTGCCGGTGACCGCGACTCCGCTGGGCAATCTGGCCATGCATTCGGTGGCGGGTGATCCGGAACTGCTCAGGGTGCTTGCACGTCGAGGCTGCGAGCTGCTGCTTCGCAGTGCGGCGTCTGGCGACCATCGGCTGGATGCTGCCGCAGGATCCCTGCATAACGGCATGTTCACTGCGGTTGCCGGTCGTGCGGGCGATGCATCCGTGTCTTCGGGTGTGCCCGGTGATCTGCAGAGCACTGTATTCGGGCCTCGCGGTGAGGTGCTCGCGGCGGCGCAGACCACCGGTCCGCAATGCGTTACGGCCCGGCTGCCAATGGCCGCGTTGCGGGCAAACCGCACGCTGCCGCCAGTCGCTGCGCTGGTCGCCGCCGCGGCTCAGCCCAGGGTTCTGCCGAACCGCTCGTCGTCGTCGCGCTCTTCATAGCGGAAACGACTTTCGCCGAACACCAGTTCATCGCCGTCGCGTAACTGGTGACGACGGACCATCTGGCCGTTGACCAGGACGCCATTGCGGCTGCCCAGATCCTCGAGCTTGCAGCCGTCAGGGTCTGTGCGCAGTACGGCATGCTGCCGGCTGACGAACTGAGTGCGCAGCTGGATATCGTTTGCCGAGCTTCTGCCGATGGTGATTTCACCGGTGGAGGGCAGCGGATAGCGCAGACGGCTGTCCGGCAGGATGGCCACCAGCGCATGCTGGGTGGGGGGTTCCGGGGGCGCAGACGCCGGTGGCGACGCCGCCGGCGCCGGGTTTCGCAGTGCGGCCATTGCCTGCTCGGCGGTCTTGAGGCGCCGCCGGGTGGCAATCTGCTGGCGCTCCCGCTGGGCCAGCTCCGCCTCGAGCTCGGTCAGCCTCTCCGCGCGCGCGGCCAGTTCGTGGTTCAGCGCCGTCCAGGCCTCGCGCCGCCGGTCGACATAGGCGCGGAGATCCTGCAATGCCTCCGCGAGCCCGGGCTGCGCTGCGGCGCCGCCGGACCGGCCGGGTCCCTCCTCGGCCTCGCGGGCCGACAGTCGGTCCTGCAAGGCCTGCCTGGCGGTGGCGAGTTCATCGATTCTCGCGGCCTGCGTGCTGAGCCGCGGCCTGAGCTCGGCCAGCGCGTCTTCCGCCTGCTGCCTGGCCGACCGTATCTCGGCGAGCTCGATGCCGCGCGCGGTGAGTTCTGCCTGCGCGGTTGCTGTGGCCTGGCGCGCATCGCGCAGCTCCACCTCGAGACGCGCGGCGGCCATTTCGCGATCGGCCAGCTTTTCCAGCGCTTCCTCGAGCGCCTGGCGGGTTTCCGCCAAGGCCTTCTGCAGACGCTGAGCCTCGCTCGCCTCGCCCCTGAGTTCCGCCAGCTGATCGGGATGGAAGACCGTGGTCTGCTCGAGGGGGTCGGGTTGCAGCGTCTGCGGGTCGAGCGATGCCGGTGGCCGGAAGATATGCGTGCCGGTGTGCTCGAGATCATCGGCCGCCATGGCGGACTCCGGCAGCACCGGCAGCTGGTCGGTGTCCTCATCGTGATTGCGGTTGGCGGGGCGGCTGGGGGGTGACATCGCGGCACGGGCTCCACTGGAGCGAAAACATCATGATAATCGCTGGCGCCCGGGCGTGCAGCGACTGCGTTCACGCTCAGTCGGCGGGTACGGTGCGCTCGTTTGCCCAGGCCCTGAGCGCCTCTACGCGTTCGCGCATCACGACGGACAGCGGCCGGGTGCGCCTGAGCTCGGCGAGGACATGGCCCGGTCCCGGCGATTGTTCGAGGGCATTGGCGGCATACAGCGCGGACACCACCGCCTGCTCAAGCTCCGCACCCGAGAAACCCTCGCAGGCCAGCGCGAGCCTGGCGGTATCGAAGCGTTCCGGTGGCAGGCCTCGACGTGCCAGGTGGATGTCGAGGATTTCCTGTCTGACCTCCCGCCGCGGCAGATCGACGAAGAACAGCTCGTCGAAGCGACCTTTGCGCACCAGCTCCGGGGGCAGGGCGGAGATGTCATTCGCCGTGGCCACGACCATCACCGGGGCGCGGCGCTCGGCCATCCAGGTGAGAAAGGTGCCCAGTACCCGCTGCGAGGTGCCGCTGGCATCGCCACTGCTGCTGGCGAGTCCTTTTTCGATCTCGTCGATCCACAGTACGCACGGTGCCATGAGTTCGGCCATGCGCAGCGATTCCCTGAGCCTGCGTTCCGACTCTCCGTGGTAGCGGTCATAGACGGCGCCGAAGTCGAGCGCGAGCAGGGGCACGCCATAGACGCCAGCGGTGGCTTTTGCCGCCAGGCTTTTGCCGCAACCCTGGACACCGACCAGCAGGACGCCCTTCGGGGGTTCGAGCGCCGCATCCGGGCGCTCGCCCAGAAACGCGGCACGCCGCTGGCCGAGCCACTCCTTGAAGCGCGAGAGGCCGCCAAGGTCTGCGAAGCGGGCGGTGTCATATTCATAGCTCAGTACCCCGTCGCGATTGAGCAGCTGGTACTTCGCCTGCATCACGCCGGGGAGGTCGGAGGCGGTAATTGCGCCATCGAGCACAATCGCATTGCGCGCCAACCGCTCGGTATCCGCCGTGCTGAGGCCGGCCAGGTTGCGGACCAGCAGGCTCAGCGCGTGCGGATCGATGTCGACTGGGCGTCCGGATTCCTCGGCCCACTCGTCGGCGATACGCTGGACGATCCGCGCCCGCTCCTGCTCGCCGGGCAGACTCATCTCGAAGCGCGCAGCCAGCCGCTCCAGCTCTGGCGGTACTTTCAGCTGATGACTCACCAGCAGCAGGGTCTGGCGACGTCGGCGCGCCGCCAGGGCAATGTCCTTGAGGAGGCGGACGTGGACCGGGTCACCCAGGTACGGATGGAAATCGAGCAAGGCATAGATGCCCGGCTTGTCGACCGCCCGGATGTGGCGCAGGGCGTCGCGCGGGTCGGCCGTGGTCGGCTGGGCCTCCAGGGCCAGGTCAAGGCGCTGGAGCCCGTCGGTCACGGCCCAGCGGAACAGTGGCCGGTAGTTGTCGCGGCGGGCCTGAGTGGCGATTTGCACCAGCATGTCCAGAAAGCCTGGTTCGTCCCAGGTCTCCACGACGACCACCGGCGTGCCTCCGGAGAGCACCAGTTCGAGATCACTGCGGTCGGGCATCGTCCATCTCCAGCACGGGCTTGGCTATGCTAGTGGCTCGCGCCATACTGCGCCGTGCCACAATTCTCGCTTTGCCGTTGCCGGTCAGGCCGGCGCAGCCGGAACAGGACGCATGGACGCATTCGTTTTTGATCGTGACACTGCTGTCCGGCGGGTTGCCAACGGGGTCTGGGCGGGCGAACTCAGTAGCCGCTGGAATGCCGGTACGGTGCCCAATGGCGGCTATCTCATGGCCATCGCCGGGCGCATGCTGTGTGCCAGTGTGGCGTGCCCGGACCCCCTGTCGCTGACCGGTCATTATCTTCAGCCGGCGCAGCCTGGCCCGGTGACCGGACAGGTCGAACTGCTCCGGCGCGGGCGTCGGGTGAGTTTCGCGGCGGTGACACTCAGTCAGCGCGGTCGCGGCGCCATCGCGCGCTTCACTGGCGTTTTTGGTGACCTCGCGCAGCAGACCGGAGAAACACGGCTCGAGGGTGTCCCACCCCGGTTGCCGCCGCCGGTCGCCTGTGAGCCGGTAGAGCCGGTGGCCATCGAGGTGGCCAAGCGCTTCGAACGACGTGTCGCGCCGGGTGTGGGTGCCTGGTTAGGCCAGGGTGCCGATGCGCGCGCGGAGCTGTGCGCCTGGGTGCGTTTCGCCGATGGACGCGCGCAGGATGCGCACTCACTGGCCTTGAGCGCCGACGCGCTGCCGCCGCCGCTGCTGGCGGTATATGGTGCCCGCGGTTGGACTCCCACCCTCGAACTTACGGTACAGATCAGGGCCCGGCCGGCGCCTGGCTGGCTGCTGTGCCGCACGCGGACACGCTATCTTACCCGTGGACTGCTGGAAAACGACGGCGAGTTCTGGGACGAGCAGGGAGAACTGGTGGCGCTCGCCCGGCAGCTTGCGCGCTTCGCCGAGCCCGAGCGCCCGCCGCTGGGGCTCGGCGACGTGCCCCCCTCGGTCAGCGGCTGAGCTGGTCTTCGACGACCAGGAACTCCTGGAGCTGCTGGGCCAGCCCCCTGCAGGCGTTGGCCTGCGGCCGCGCAATGAATGGCAGTGGGAGGATGACCGCCGGGACGACCGAGCGGCCGGTCACGTCGGCGCTGATCATGCCGGCCTGGTCGACCTGCTTCAGGTCCCAGATGGCGGCCTCATAGCGCGCGTCCGTCTCCCACCAGGCGAGGCCGAAACAGCCGCCACCGCCCGGGCCGACCGCGCAGGACAGGCTGCCGCCGCCGTCGACGCGCTCGGTCATGCCATCCAGCCAGACGACATAGCGCACGCCGGTTTCGGCCAGCCGCTCCGCCACCCCAGGCCGCGCCAGCAGCGAGGGCAGCTCGTTCGGCGTCAGCGGCGCGGTGGCAGGCTCAAACCAGGGATACAGGCCATTGACGAAATCCGTATGCGAGGCGATTTCGAGCCCGTTGGCGCCCCGGCTGAGAGAATTGCCGACGCAGTCGACGAAGTCGAGTTCGGTTTCGTGGGTGTTGTGATGTTGCCGGGCGAGGATCACCACCCGTTCGCCGCTGGCAATTCCTGTCCGCGAGTGTTTGAGCTGCTCGATCTGCGCGGTGGAGCAGCCGGCGGCCACCATTGCCGCAGCGAGCAGTGCAAGCAGTGCGATCACCCGGATGGCGCCGTGGGTGGCGATGCTGGCCGGTGCGCCCTCGGTCAACGGGTGGCCCGAGGGGTGGAGGCGATGGCTGCGTCGCCTAGCCATCGCCGTTCTGAACGGAGTGGACATGGCTGTTCTCCTGAAGCCAGCTGCGGACGTCGGGTTGTGAGGCGAATTTGACGGAAATGGTGGCCCCCGCTTCGCGCATGGCGCGCACGGCGGCGTCGTGCAAGGCGGCTCTGGGGAGCGTTCCCGAGGCGGCACTCTTGCCGTAGCCGGTCACCGGCCATTCAGCGATCGGTGTGCCGTCAGGCGCGTAGATGTACAGTCGATACTGCATCCACACCTCGGCAAACTTGCTGTCACGATGGCGCGGGATGTCGAATTCGAAGCGTTCGAGCCGCGGCGCGACGATCAGGTCGATCTGGCCGACTTCCCCCGGCTCGGGCAGACGCTCCAGCGTCTGCACCTGCTGGAACAGCGCACCGAAGAGGGGTTGGAAGAAGCCGATGCTGGCCTGCCCGAGCTCGAACTCCCATTGGGAGTGCTGCGGAATCGTCTCACTGTGGGCGAACTCGCGCAGCGCCGCTTCGTAATACACGGCCGCGCGCAGTGGCAGGGGCTCTACCAGAGGAGTAGGGAACTGGGCCTCCACGGCAACCCTGGCCGGCGATGCGCAGCCTGAAAGCACCAACAACAGCGCCAGCAGCAGAGCAGGCGCCAGGGCGCCCCATGGCAGGCGGCCGGGTGCGCGCGTAAAGGGTGCTTCAGGGTGCGACGACGGCGTCATGACACCTCCAGGATTCGCAGCGTATTGCCGGAAGACCCATCTGCCAGCGCATGCACTCCCGTTACCCTGAACATAATCAGGGCCGTCGACAATTGCAACTCCGCGCAGGCCGAGGTCCAGACTGACCGCCTGCCTGGCCCAGAGGGCGCGGATACCCAGCGACGAGTGTCTTGAAATATGCGCAAGCTCCCCCATCTACCGGGTATGGCGGAGCGGTTCCGCCGCATTGACCACAGACCAGGAAAAACGGAGGTGAGAGGTCATGACCACAGTGCGCTATGAGCCTTTCGAGATGATGAACGATCTGCATGGGCGGCTGCAGCGGCTTTTCGAGGGCCAGCTCCGCCAGGAGCATGATGACAGCAGTGCGGCCACCGCAGACTGGGTGCCGGCGGTGGATATTCAGGAGTTTTCCGATCGCTTCGTGTTGCAGGTGGACCTTCCCGGCGTGAATCCCGAGTCGGTCGAACTCACGCTCGATCGGGGTGTGTTGACCTTGAGCGGTCAACGCGAGAAGCCGGCACGCGAAGACCTGCCGGCGCGGGAGCGCCGCGAGCGTGGCCTGGGGCGTTTCCACCGTCGCTTCATTCTGCCGGAAACAGTCGATGCCGAGGGTGTATGCGCCAGCGGAAGACTCGGTGTGTTGGAGATCGAGATTCCCAAACAGGCCAAGGCACAGCCGCGCCGGATCCAGGTCGCCGCCTGAGCCGGCGGCAAAGCCCTGTCGGGGCGCGATGACGGGGTCCAATGGACCCCGTCATCGTTTTCGCGGGTCCGGGACGTCCAGCCTGGGAGGCCGCGTTGTCGGGCCAATGCGCTATTATTCACCGGTCGCCCGCGGGGCACTGCGACCGGGGGGCAGGGCGGCGCAGGAAAGCCACGCAGGCTTGGAAGCCACGCACCACGACTAAGGACGCAGATACCATGAGCTATACCGCGCCGATCAAGGACATGCGATTCGTCATCAACGAGATCGCCGGCCTGGACCAGCTTAACGCCCTGCCAGCCTTCGACATGGCCAGTCCCGACCTGGTCGATACTGTGCTTGAGGAGGCGGGCCGCCTGGCCGCCGAGGTCCTGGCCCCGACCAACTGGCCTGGCGACCAGACAGGGACACGGGTCGAAAATGACGCGGTGGTGGTCCCGGAGGTGTTCCGCGAGGCCTACCGTCAGTTCATTGAAGGGGGGTGGCCGGCACTGCCCTGCAACCCTGAATTCGACGGTCAGGGCCTGCCCCACGTGGTCGCCACCGCCGCCATGGAAATGTGGAAAAGCGCGAACCTCGCGTTTTCCCTGTGTCCAATGCTCACCCACGGCGCCGTCGAGGCACTCGAGGCACATGGCAGCGAGGAGCTCAGGCGGGCTTACCTGGCCAAGCTGATCACCGGCGAGTGGACAGGCACCATGAACCTCACCGAGCCCCAGGCCGGTTCGGACCTTGCCGCCATCACCACCCGGGCGGTCCCGGAGGGCGATCACTACCGCATCACAGGCCGTAAGATCTACATCACCTGGGGTGACCATGATCTCACCGATAACGTCATTCACCTGGTGCTCGCCCGGCTGCCGGATGCGCCGGAAGGCGTCAAGGGGATTTCGCTGTTCCTGGTGCCGAAGTTCCTGCTGGATGCCGACGGCCGTCCGGCGGAACGCAATGACGTGAAGGCGGTGTCTGTCGAGCACAAGCTGGGTATCCATGGCAGCCCGACCTGCGTCATGAGCTATGGCGACGAGGGCGGTGCCATCGGCTACCTGGTCGGCGAAGAGAATAACGGACTGGCCTGCATGTTCACCATGATGAACCATGCACGATTGGCCGTAGGCGTCGAAGGGCTGTCGATTTCCGAGCGGGCCTACCAGCTGGCGCTGGCCTATGCGCGCGACCGGGTACAGGGGTATGTCCCCGGCGAGGCCGAGCGCGTGCGGATCATCCGGCATCCGGATGTGCGACGCATGCTGCTGACCATGAAATCCTCCATCGAGGCGATGCGTGCGATGGCCTATGTGGCGTCGGCTTCGCTGGACTTCTCCCTCCAGGCGGAAGATCCGGAGCTCAGGGCGCGCCACCAGGCGCGCATCGATCTGCTGACCCCGGTCGTCAAGGGCTGGTGCACGGAGCTCGGCCAGGAGATGGCTTCTCTGGGCGTGCAGATCCACGGCGGCATGGGGTATGTGGAGGAGACCGGCGCCGCCCAGCACCTGCGGGATGCGAGGATCACCACCATCTATGAGGGCACCACCGGGATCCAGGCGAACGATCTGGCCGGGCGAAAGGTCATTCGCGATGGCGGCCGTGCCATGGCGGCGCTGCTGGCCGAGATGCGCGAGACGCAAGCGGAACTCTCGGAGGCCGGTGAGCCGCACGCGGGGATCGCGACGCGGCTGGCTGGCGGTATCGAGGCGCTGGAGGCCTCGGTGGGCTGGCTGCTGGAGCACTCGGCAAACGACCCTCATGCCATGGGTTCGGCCGGCGTCAATCTCCTGATGCTGACCGGTACCGTGGCCGGCGGGTGGCTGATGGGACGCGGTGCGCTGGCGGCCTCCAGGCGTCTGGCCGACGGTGATACCGATCGGGAATATCTTGAAGCGAAACTCGTGACCGCGCAGTTTTATGCGGAACACCTGCTGCCTCGCGCGGGCGCCTATCGCGACGCTATTCTGGCAGGCAGCGAGAGCATGATGGCGTTGAACGAGGAGCAGTTCTGACTCGCCGCAGGCAGGTCAAGGACGTGGCGGCAGCCACAGCACCGGTTGCTGCGGCGCCAGCAGCGTCTCATGGGGCTGCCCTGAGGCATGCTGGACGCGTGTGTGCAACCGCTGCAGGGCCGGAAAGGCGCTGAAGATCTGTGCGCCCAACTGCGTGAGCATGTCCGGGCGCTGGCACTCGTAACGGTGGTGAACCACGATTTCGGCGTCAGGCAGAGGTAGGTGGCCAGGGTCACGACCGGGGTCGCGGCCGACTGCCCCTGCGTCTGGCCTATCCCCTGAAGCCTCATCGGTTGCCGCTGGTCGCCCGCCCAGCGGCACATCGCGCCGCCGCAGTTCCCGCAGGCGTTCATCCGGGCGATGACTGGCCGCAAGGCCTGCCTCGTCCAGCAGCTTGCCGCCGACGGTGGTCTCGAGCAGGCGGCAGGCCGCTGCTGACGGCAGGTGAAACAGGCTGTTGGCGTCCCCTAGCAGGGCTGCGCCGCTGTCCATCACCTGCTGTCTTGCCTGGTCGTCCTCTTGTGCATCGAGTGCGAACAGGTGTGCTGCCGAACTGGTGAGCAGCACGTCCAGGCGCCGCCCGTCTATCGAGATTTCCAGGCGGGCCCCGGACTCATCCAATGCCGCTGAGCCCGCGCTGGGGGCCGCAGCGCTCGCAACGCCAAGCAGGCCTGCTGCGATGACACGGAGTGCGGGCAACATTCAGCCCAGTCGGGCTCGCCCGATGTTCGTCAGGAACTCGGCGCGCGTACGGGCATCGCTTCGGAAGGTGCCAAGCATCTGGCTGGTGACCATGGAGACACCGGTTTTATGTACCCCGCGGGTCGTCATGCACTGGTGCGACGCCTCGATGACCACGCCGACGCCTTTAGGCTTGAGGACGTCCTGGATGCAGTTGGCAATCTGCGCGGTCAGTTTCTCCTGCACCTGGAAACGCCGCGCGAAAGTCTCGACCACACGGGCGAGTTTGCTGATCCCGACCACTTTGGTGGTCGGGAGATATCCCACATGGGCATGACCGATGATCGGGGCCATATGATGCTCGCAGTGCGACTCGAAACTGATGTCACGCAGGACGATCATTTCGTCGTAGCCCTCGACTTCCTCGAAGGTCCGCGCCAGAAACTCTATGGGATCCTGGTCGTAACCCCCAAACCAGTCCCGGTAGGCCTTGACGACTCGCTTCGGCGTGTCGAGCAGGCCTTCGCGCGCCGGGTCATCGCCGGCCCAGCGCAGCAGTGTCCTTACGGCCTCGCGGGCTTCTTCTTCCGACGGTCGGCCGTCTGCCGCCTGGTGGTCCTGTGTCGAATTGCTCACGCGCCTTGTGCTCCCTTGGCTCACTACTGGTCCGTTGCCATGTCCCTGGCAACGACCACTGCACACTGCCAGCGCCCGCCGGCATCGTCAACGCAGCCTGATGGTATTGTTGCCGCGATTTCATCCGTACGGGCCGTTTCAGCGTATGGATTCACGGTGGGCATTAACGCCAGCAGATTGCCGGGGAGGCAGCACATTGAGTATTCTGATTGACTGGGCCGAGCGCGGCAGGATTCCAGACCGGTTGCTACGCTTTGGCATGCGGCGCCTGATGGGCGCACGTCTCAGGGCCGAGCGTGGCGACGGCGGCGAGGGACAGTTCGCCCGCTACCAGCAGCGTCTTGCCGGCCTGCGCGAAGGCCCGCTGGCGCTGCATACCGACGCCGCCAACGTACAGCACTATGAGGTGCCATCTACGTTTTTCGAGCACGTGCTCGGGCGCTACCTCAAATACAGCTGCGCGCTCTGGCCCGCAGGCACCGAGTCTCTGGACCAGGCCGAGGCGGCCATGCTCCAGCTGACCTGCGAGCGGGCCGGACTTGCCGATGGGCAGCGGATTCTTGAGCTTGGGTGTGGTTGGGGCTCGCTGTCACTGTGGATGGCCGAACACTACCCGGGAAGCCGGATCACCGCAGTCTCCAACTCAGCCAGCCAGCGGGAGTTCATCGAGGCGCGGGCCCGGGCCGCCGGTCTGGATAATCTGGAGATCGTCACCGCCGACATGAACGATTTCTCTACCGAGACGCAGTTCGATCGTGTGGTCTCGGTGGAAATGTTCGAGCACATGCGCAACTACCGAGAACTGCTGCATCGCGTCAGCAGCTGGCTGGCGCCCGAGGGGCGCTTGTTCGTGCACGTGTTCTGCCATCGCGAGCTGTTGTATCCGTTTGAGACCGAGGGCAGTTACGACTGGATGGCGGAGCATTTTTTCACCGGTGGGCTTATGCCTGCTGAACAGATGTTCGCCTGGTTTCAGGACGACCTGGTGCTTGAGATGCAGTGGCGGGTGGATGGCCGTCATTACGAGCGGACGTCAAATGCCTGGCTGGCGCGCCTGGATGCAGCCGATGAGGAAATCATGAAGATATTTTCGGCGGTCTACGGTGCCGCTGAGGCGCGTCGCTGGGTGCAGCGCTGGCGCATGTTCTTCATGGCGGTGGCCGAGCTGTTTGGTTATGACCGGGGTCGGCAATGGTTTGTCACGCACGCCCTGTTTTCAAGGCGCGACGACTGAAACAAAAAAAGGCCGGCAGAACCGCCGGCCTTTTCATTTTCGCAGCCGCGACCCTGCGGTCGCGACGGGGCCCCGCCTCAGCCCTTGGCCACCCAAGCGCTGCACCAGCCTTCGTTCGCGACCAGCTTGCCCGGGAAAATCGAGCACGGACGCCAGTCATCTTCTTCGGGACCGGAGATCAGCCGGCAGTTGCTGCACAACTGGCCTTCTTCATAGCGGGGGAACCGCGAAGTGTCGACATCGGCGACGTCATGCACGTATCCGAGTGCGACGGCAGCAGGGTCGTCCAGCTCCAGGCGTGGCATCCCATCCGGGACTGCCGCTGCGGCCGGGGCGCTGCGCAGTGCAGCACCGCCTGCCGGGAAGGCGGCTGCACCAATGGCTGCGACTTTGAGGAATTCACGACGTGTCTTCATGTTGCAAGCTCCGTTTCGTTGTTCGCCTGTGACACAGGCAAATCTGGCCTCCACCAGTTCGGCTAGTATAGCCGCATGGATGTCTTCCCTAAAGCGCCTGGTTCACCCTGCGGACGAGACTCATTCCGCAGCTGAATGTTCAGCGGCGGTTCAGCCTGAGCGGGCTGGGCTCCAGTAGGCATGCAGTGCCACGGTGGACTGGCTGATCAGTTCCAGACCCTCGTCACTCCAGAATACTTCAGTCGGTCCCGTGACTTCGGACTCGAATTCATTCCGTTCGACGGCATGCGCGAGTATTGGCAGCACCAGCAGTGCATCTTCACGCGAATCAAACAGCCCCTGCCAGGAATCGCGGTCGACCAGCGTCCCCCTGACGAAGCCCTCGCACCAGAACTCAGGCAGCACGATCTCCTCGCCGTCCTCCTCGGCCGCCGCATGGATCGGACTGAATTCCGCCGGGCGTTCGGCCAGTTCGAGCGCGATCGAATTCATCAGGCGAAACAGCAGGTGCGTGATCCGGCCGGCTTCTTCTTCCGAGACGAACAGCGCCACCTCGGGCTCGAGGTCACCCCAGATCCGTCCCAGCCAGTGTTCCGGCGGTGTTTGCGAAGGCCCGACGACGATCGCGGTGAGAAAGCCATGCAGCGTGGCCAGTGACATGGTGTCCTCGGGCAGCGACTCGCGGTTGAGGTAGTCCTCCAGCTCATCGAGCTCCTGCTCGTCCAGCGGCCGGGTGACATCGGGCGGGTGGCTGCTCATGACTGTGTTCCAGGGTTCAGGTTCTGGCGCGACGTTACCATGCGCGCATGTGGCTGTCGCCCGCGGGAAACCGAAGGCCATGGATACGCTGTGCTCGCGATCCGACTGGCATACAATCGACGGCATGGCCTGGTGCTGGGGAGATGGGCGTTGACTTCGAGCGCTGCCGACGCGCAGCCTGACATGACCGATGGCGGTTCCGGACCGTGGTGGCTGCCGCGGACAGTGCCCGTGGGGCAGACGCTGGTGTGCCGGCTCGGCACGCTGCTGCTCGATCTCCATCATCGCGCGGGCGAGTGGCAGCTCGTCACCGAACAGCTCGAGGAACGCGCGGCCGACGCCCGGCCGCAGTTTGCCCTGCAGACCTGTGTGCCGGAAGCGGGCGCTGGCGAACGCTTCATCGTCGACGTTGGCGAGCGAGTGGAGCTTGTGCCGTTGCTGGCCGACCGCCCGGTCGTGATTCGTCCACGAACACCGTTGTTTCTGCTGCCTGGCGCAGAGACGACGATGTATCTCTCGACGCCGCTCTACCTGCGTATACAGGTTGGTGAAAAAGCGCCCGTGGTGCTGCGTGAGCTCCCGATGCTGCGCCTGTCCGATACCTGGTTCGGGCCGTCCACGCGGGAAGGCGAGCTCTGTTATGCCGGCAAGACGCACGCACGCCACACGCTCGACGAACTGCCGCGCCGGGTTCACCGGGCGATCACCGCCGTGCGCATAGCCAACCATGCGCCAAGCACCCTGCCACTGGAGCGCCTCAGTCTGCCCGTGCCGCTCTTGTCCGTCTTCGGTGGCGTCGATGGCCGACTTTGGACGCAGGGCGTGTCCCTGCAGCGCGGGAGCGATTCCGACCTCGCGGCACTCAAGATCGACGAGAAACCGCCTGGCGATGCTGGGTCAGTGACCCGTCTCGCAGGGCCCCGTCAGCTGCCCGCGCGTGGTGGTGTCGTGCGGGCGTTCAGCCTGCTGTTCCGGGAGTAGTCGATGGAAGCGTGGTTGACGGAACTGCTGACCAGTGATCGCCTGGCGGCCTGGCTGCGAGCGGGCGTGTTGCTGTTGCTGGGGCTGCTGCTCGCCGGTATCGCCTCGCGGCTGACCCGCAGAGCTGCCGGGAAACATCTGTCTGCGACCCGGCTGCTGTTGCTGAGGCGTCTGGCGTTCTACCTGGTCCTCGCGCTGTTCGTGGCCTCGGCGCTGCGGGAACTCGGGTTCAGCCTTGCGGTGCTGATGGGGGCTGCCGGGGTGGTGACCGTCGCCTTGAGTTTTGCCTCGCAGACGGCAGTCTCCAACCTGATCAGTGGCCTGTTTCTGATTGGCGAGCGGGCCTTCTCGGTCGGTGACGTGATCAAGGTCGGCGGTACGACCGGCGAGGTGCTGTCAGTCGATCTGCTGTCGGTGAAGTTGCGCACCTTCGACAACCTCTATGTCCGTATTCCAAATGAGGCCCTGATCAAGGGCGAGGTGACTACCCTGACGCGGTTCCCGATCAGGCGTCTGGACATGCTGTTGGGGGTGGCCTACAAGGAGGATATCAACCGGGTGCGCGACGTGCTGATGGAGGTCGCAGATCGCAATCTTCTGTGTCTCGATGAACCCGCGCCGCTGTTCATTTTCACCGGGTTCGGCGACTCTGCACTGCAGATACAATTCTCGGTGTGGGCGCGTCGGGAGAACTTTCTGGCCCTGCGCAACAGCATGGCGGCCGACATCAAGCTGGCGTTCGATGCGGCGCATATCGAGATTCCCTTCCCGCATCGTTCGCTGTACACCGGTGAGGCCACGCGGCCGTTTCCGGTGATGCTGGTCGATGGCGCATCGCCGGTCGTCGATCCGTCCGGAACGCCCCCGGCCGCGTCCACCGCGCCGCAAAGTGCTCAGTCGTCCGACGAAGGCATGCGATAGGCGATCTCCTCCGGGAGACGATAGCTCCAGGGCAAGCCGCTGTTGCGCCAGCCGTCGACTGCGCGTACGCCGGCTGAGTCGCCCTCGCGCAGGCGCTCGCCCTCGAAGCCGTCGACCACGGAATAGACCCGCGTATAGCCAAGTTCGGCCAGGCGGTCAGCAGCGGGTGCGCTGCGGGTGGCGCCACTGCGGCAGATCACGATGATCGGGGCGTCGGCCGCAACCTCCAGTGCCTCGAGCCGGGTCGTGATCTCGTCGTCAAAACGCGGGTTCCGGACCAGTTCGTAATGACCCCGTTCCGACGAAAATCGTTGCGGGTCAGCGAACACCCATGGGACATGCACGCGGGTGGGCTCAGCGAAGCCTGTGAACATGGCCTCGACCGGGTCGCGGACATCGACCAGCACGGCGTCGGCCTCGTTCTGCAGCAGTGCCCAGGCCTGGCGGGCGGTCACATACAGACCCAGCTCGGTGCGGGCAGATGCGGACTCGGGTGCCTGAGTCTGTGCCGCCGCGCTGCCGGTGGCGACCAGCGCGAGCAGCAACCCCAGCAGTACGGGGAGTGGTTTCATGGGCATGGGAGCCTCCTTGCAAGCGGCTTGCGGGAACGTCATTCAGCCGCGGTCCCCGCTGATTTGGTCCACGATGGCGCGTAATCGTTCAATGCCTTCCAGTAGCCGGGGGCCCGGCCGGCCCAACCACGCTTCGCTGACCGCGTGGATCCGGTTGTGCCGGATGGCTGGCACCTCCGCCCAGCCACGGCGCCGGCGCACGACATGCGCGCGGTATTTGTCTTCGCTGACACCGCACCAGCTCATCACCACCGCCTCCGGCGCGGCCCGGCGCACGGCGTCTAGCTCCACCGGCAGGCTCTCGGCCTCTTCTGTTTCCCAAGGATTGTAGCCGCCGGCAAGCCGCAACATCTCGTTCACCCATGAGCGCTGACCAGGAACGATCACCGGTTTCGGCCACCATTCGACCAGCACCGGCACCCCGTCGCGTACGTCGGTAGCGCCTGCCAGTGCGGCGTCGAACTGGCAGGCCAGTGCCTCGGCCTTGCGCGTGGCGTGCAGCGCGGCGCCGATTCGCCGGATATCTTCGGCAACGTCCGCGAGCGACGTGGGTTGAGTGACCAGATAGGGGAGGCCTGCAGCCGCGATCCTTTCCACGCATCGCTCATGCCCGGGCACGGTCAGTGAGGTGATCACCAGGTCCGGTTCAAGCGCGCGGATACGCTCGATGTCAACATCCAGATCCGCGCCGACGCGCGGCAACCGCGACACCACTGACTCCGGGAAATCGGAATGATCATCGACGCCGACAAGCCAGTCACTGCGGCCAAGCGCGCAGACGATCTCGGTGTTGGAGCAGGTGTGAGCCACGATGCGCATGATTTGCATGATGCCACAGGCCTCCCGGCGTGCGCAGGCGAGCGATACCTTGAGGGTTCCTCGGCGGGGGTTTGAAATGGATGTCCACCTCTGGTTCCCTTGTGCAGACGGACACCGCAACAGGCTGAGGGATGGTCAATGGAGTCGCAGGCCATACACGGTTTCGAGGCAGCCCTGTTCGACATGGACGGAGTGATCACGCGAACCTCCGCGCTGCACGCTCAGGCCTGGCAGAGCGCGTTCGATCGCATGCTGGCCGACTGTCGCCGCATCGACGGCTCGCCGGTGCCAGGCTTTGATCCCGTAGACGACTATCTCAAGTGGGTCGACGGGCGGCCTCGTGAAGAGGGCGTGCGCAGTTATCTGCAGGCTGTTGGCATCTGTCTTCCGGATGGACGCCGAGCTGCAGACGAGCCCGATTTCGTGGCACGGATCGCCGAGCACAAAAAAACCGTGTTCGCCCGACTCGTGGCTAAGCGTGGCGTCGAGCTGTACAGCTCGACGATTGTGTTGTTGCGCGGCCTGCGGCAACTCGGCGTGCGTACCGGTGTGGTCACCGCGAGTCGACACGGCCGAGAGCTGCTGCGCACTGCCGGTATCTCGGCGCTGTTCGATGCGCGCGTGGATGGTCTCGACGCCTCACGCGGACGTCTTGCCGGCAAGCCGTCGCCTGAGACCTTCCTGCGCTGCGCCGAGCTGCTGGAGGTCCGTCCATCACGTAGCGTCGTCTTTGAAGATGCCGCCGCCGGCGTACGCGCCGCCCGTGATGGTGGCTTCGGTCTGGTGGTCGGCGTTGACCGTGGCGGCAATGCCCAGGCGTTGGCTCGTGCGGGTGCCGACCTGGTGGTGGCCGATCTCGACGAGGTCGATATCGAGCGGCTCTCGGCCGCGCTGGCGCAGCGCCGGGCGGGTGTAATGGCCTGGCGCATCGAGCAGGAAGGCTTTGATCCGGCTCGTGAACATGCGATGGAAAGTCTGTTTACAATGGCCAACGGCTATCTTGGTCTGCGTGGCGCACTGGATACGCCCATGCCGGGATCTGGTGACGACCTGTTCGTGGCCGGCATCTACGACCGCAAACATCCGGACCGCCCATATTCCGAGCTCGAATTCATGGACGTCGGTCGGGAAGATCCGTACGCTGAACTGGTGTCGCTGCCCAGTCCGCTTGTCATGGCGCTCGCTGCCGATGGGGTGCCGCTGAGCGTCTTCGGTGATCACTGCCAGGTGCACCGGCGCCTGCTCGGCCTCCAGGAGGGAGTGCTCGAGGCCACTCTGGTTTTCGCGTTTCCGGAGGAGGGGCATTTGCGTCTGACGACCCGGCGCGCCGCCTCGCTCGATGAGTGTCACCTGCTGGTGCAGGAGCTCTGTGTGGAGGTGCAGAAGTCGGCGACCACACTGGAACTGGATGCCCGTGGGATCGACCCTGAACTCGCCTCGAGGCACCCGCATCTGGTGCCGCTGGAGCTCAGTCAGCCTGCACCCACGATCGGGCTGCAGCGTTTCCAGACCCGGGTCTCCGGGTTCGAAATCGTTCTGGTGTCGCAACTGTTTGATGAACACGGCCCCCAATCGCTGCGTGTGCGCCGGCCGTGTCGCTCAGGAGACACGCTTCGCCTGTGGCGTTGTGTCAGCGTGTTCACGAGTCGCGACGGACCTGCCCCCCGCGAGCAGGCGCTGGCCCACGCTGAGGCCCTGTCTCACGCCGATCCCTCGGCGCTGCTGCGGGCGCATTCGGCGCGCTGGCACGCCTGGTGGAAGCACACTGATGTGGGCATCCAGGGGAGCCCGGCGACGGAGCAGGCGCTGCGGTTCAACGCCTATCACCTGCGGGCGACCGCTGACCATGATCCGCGCGTGTCGATCGGCGCGCGAGCACTCAGCGGACGGGCCTACGAGGGACATGTCTTCTGGGACGTGGAAGTTTTCATGCTGCCCTTCTATCTGCATACGGCGCCGGAAATCGCCCGCGCCCTGTTGGGCTACCGATACCACACCCTGGCCGGCGCGCGGCGCAATGCTCGCGAACTGGGTGCGGCGGGTGCCTGCTATGCCTGGGAGTCGACAGTGACCGGCGATGACGTGACGCCGCGAAAGCTGTTATTGAAGACCACCGGTCGGGAGATTCCGATTTTTACGGGGACCCAGCAATTGCACGTCACGGCCGGCGTGGCCTTGGGCGTCTGGCGGTACTGGGAGGCGACCCATGATACGGCCTTCATGCGCACGCAGGGCTGCGAGATCCTGTTCGAAACGGCGCGCTTCTGGCTGAGTCGCTGTGTCCTCGATGGCGCGCGCCGCCATCTCCGTGGCGTCGTCGGCCCGGATGAGTACCACCACGACGTCGACGACAACGCTTATACGAACTGGCTGGCGCGGTTCAACCTCGAACGGGCAGCATGGGCTGCGGACTGGCTCGCGGATGAAAGCCCGGACGCTTTGGCAGCCCTGTCCGAGCGGCTCGATCTGGACAGTCATGCGTCGGCTGCCTGGGCGCAGGCAGCCGCAGAGCTGTTCTGCCCCCAGCCTGGCCGGGACGGGGTGATCGAGCAGTTCGCGGGGTTCCGGGCGCTGCCCCGCCACGAGATGCAGCAGGGCGAACGCTACCGAGCGCCAATCGACCGTCTGTTCGACTGGCAGCGAATCAATCGCCTTCAGCTGCTCAAGCAGGCCGACGTGCTGATGCTGCTGCACTTGTTCCCGGATCGGTTCTCCGACGAAGTCGTGGCCGCGAACTATCATTTCTACGAACCGCGGACCGACCACGGGAGCAGCCTGTCGCCGCCGATACATGCCGCGATCGCCGCACGGATAGGCGAACACGAGGCGGCTTGGCGATACTGGCAGCAGGCCTTGTGGTTTGATCTGGACAACCTGATGGGTAACGGTGCGCTCGGTGTCCACCCTGCCTGTATGGGGGCGGTCTGGCAGGCGCTGGTATTCGGCTTCCTGGGTGTACGTTTCGAGTCTGAGGGGCCACGGATGCATGAGGATGCACGTCATCGTCTGCCCCCCCATTGGCGGGGCGTGCGCCTGCCGCTGCTCTGGCGCGGCCAACGACACCTGCTGGAGTTATCGCGATGAACAGCGTGGCATCACTGCTCGTACCGCTTGATGGCTCTGCGCTTGCCGCCCGCAGTCTTGGCTGTGCTGCATGGCTTGCCCGGCGCATGAACGCGCAGCTTCGAGTGCTGCAGGTCGGCCTATCGTCGCCGTTCCCGGACCTCCAGATTCCCGCGGGTATTCGCGAGCACTGTGCCATACAGCAACGCTCGGGTGATCCTGCGAAAACAATTCTCGACGAAATCGCCCACCATGGTGCGCGCCTGCTGGTGTTGAGCGCACGCGGCGACGGTCTGGAAACAGATAGCGGCGAGCCCAGGCTCTTGGGGCACGTGAGCCAGAGCGTCGTCGAGCAGAGTCCGGTGCCGGTGCTGGTGCTACCGGAACACTATCGTGAGCGCCTGCCCTGGCAGCATCTGCTGGTGCCGGTCAGCGGCGAACCCAGTGCCGAACACGCCCTTGCCGTGGCCGTCGAACTGGCCAACGATCTGGATTTGTCCGTCACGGTCGCGCACGTCGTCGATCCGGAACACGGCGAAACGGGCGACGGCAGTCTGGTCGCTGCGGCGCGCTACGCGGACGCGCCGCACCATGAGTTGCCGGAGGCCTTCGATGAGATGATCAGCCGAGCCCTGCCACAATTCTCTCAGGAGGACACGCGTTGTATCCGTGGCGTGTCTCTGTGTCATGGCGACATCGCTGGCGAATTGCTAAAACTCGCGGCAGCACCGGAGACCAGTGCCGTGGCGGTCGGCTGGCATGGCCGTTTTGCGCAAGGACATGCTGAGGTGCTCAAGCAACTTCTCGACGAACTTGCTTGTCCGCTGCTGCTTGTCAGGCCACGACCACGTATGCCTTTCCGCCTCAAGGTTGGCGCAGAACTGGACTGAGGAAAATCTCTCGCAAAGGATATGACGTGGACCGCATACCGTCGTCAGATCAGCAACCACCGGTTGTTGAACCTGTCTCGCCTGACGAATTCAGTGCGTTGTTTCGCCGTGTTCCTGCGATCATTACCGGCCTGCTCATCCGTGACAACTCAGGGCGCCGGCTGGTCTGGTCAGTCATTGATGACCGTACAGGCTCACCGCCCTGAAAATAGTCTACTGGCGCCCGCCGAGGGTCTACGCCTCGGGCAGGAGCACCAGCTTGCCGAGGTGTTCGGCACGACCAAGCTCCTCGAGGGCGTCAGGCGCATCACTCAATGACCGGGTGCCGGCGATAATCGGGCGGATCGCGTCGGCGTATTCCAGGCCCCAGCCCAGGATACGCTCCAACAGCACCGGTTGCCGCAGTGGACGATAGATCGTGTAGCCCCGCAGGGCCAGATCCTTGATCATCACCTTGGCGATGGGCAGGGGCGTGTCCTGCCCGGTAATGAGTTCATAACTCACAATGCTTGCGCCGACAGCTGCAGAAGCGACCATCGCCGGGTAGAACGCGGCCCCGACCGGATCGAGGGCGGCATCGAAACCCTCACCGTCGGTCGCTGCGGCGATCCCGGCCGCGAGGCTGTCGCTGTCGCTGGCCACAAAGGCATGATCGGCGAGCCCTGTCAGCGTTGCCATCTTCGTCTCGCTGCGGCTTGTGGCCAGCGTGGTTGCCCCCCAGGCGCGGGCCAGTTTAAGGGCCACCACGCCCATGCTCGAACTCGCCGCGGTGACAAGCAGCCGTTTGCCCGCCGCCGTGTCGGGGGTGATGCCGGCAAGTTCCAGCGCGCCGCCCATGGTCAGTACGCCCATCCACAGGGCCGCGCCTTCGACATCGTTGTAGGTGTCGGGAACAGGGAGCAGTGCGGCCTGGGGGTAACAGCCGATGTCCCGATAAGCGCCGGTGCTGCACAAGTCTATCCGTCCGGGCAGCAGGGCAACCCGTGCACCGACTTCCAGCGGTGTCTGCGACCATGCTGCGGCATCGTCCTGGCCAGCTGGGCCGAGCGCGACGATCTCACCGACGGCCTCCTGGCCCAGACAGCTGGGAAACTCGCGCGCAGGCTGGTAGCGGCCCTGCACATAGTTGAATTCGGAGCGGTTCATGCCGATCGCGTGCAGACGCACCAGCGCCTGGCCGGGTCCGGGTGCGGGCAGCGAGTGCTGGCGCCAGGACAAAACTTCTCGTGGCCGGCCGTAGCCGTCGAACTGCCAGGCGTGGGCTGTGGTCGTCTGCTGGCTCATCTCGCGGTTCTCCCCGTGTTGTCGGTCGATCGGCCCCTGCCGATCAGCAGTCAGGGGCGCAGCCTACACCAGCGGGCGTGTCCGGGGTGCTCACTGGGCGGACAGCCGACCATAAGCCCGGGCAATCAGTAGCTTCGTCCCTGCTGACTGTCCTGGTAGAGCCGGATCAGGAAGTTGCGCAGTGAATCCTCGGCTTCGGTCTGCGTCATGAGCCGCTGCTGTTCCAGGATGCCTGCCATGTCCTTGAGGCTGCGCCGGCCATCGATCAACTCCAGCATGAACACATGGATCCGGGAGGCCACCGCCTGCTGTCGAAACGCCGGCAGCGCCGGCACCGCACCACGACCGGTGACCAGCCAGTCTGGCAGGGCCTTGTGACGGGGGGGCGCAGCGACCTCGTCGCGTTTGCGGGCGCCGAAGGCGACCACCTGCTCGCGGCGTCCATGCCGGCTCGCGGGCGAGCACATGTAGGGCAACTCCGCCTCGGTGAGCGTCGGTGGGGCGAAGCCCTGCTGTTCCACCAGTTCAAGCGTCTCTTCCAGCGAGAACGCAAGCCTGGGGTCGGCGAAGTTGAAATTCAGCGAGCCGAAATTCAGCCACTGACCGCCAGGTGCGAGCAGGCTGTTGATCCGCGCCATCTGCAGCCGTGGATCTTCCGGCAGGATATCGATCACCCACGGCGTGATCACCGTATCGAACGCGCCCGCCGCACAGGGGGGACGCAGGGCGTCGCCCATGATCGCGTGAAACCCTGGGCGGGTCGGGTGCGGTGCCGCCAGGCTCCGAAGCAGGGCCTGGTCATCATGACACCGAGGTGCCAGCGGAAACTCGTAGAGGTCTAGCGTCTCACCGCGGACCAGCCGGGCCAGCAGCAGCATGAGCATCGGGTTGAAGTCGAGCGCCAGGGTGATCTCTGGCGCCAGACCCTGATGCACATCCCAGGCCAGTCGCCCTGCACCTGCACCGATCACAAGGGTTCTGCCCAGGGGCTCGCCGGTGGCGACCCGCTTCAACAGATCCAGGCTGGCCGCGTTCTCGGCTTCACCCCATACCCAGTCGCGGTGGATGTTGGCGTAATAGCCCACCAACGAGGCGTCCGGAGGCAGGCGAGTGCGCAGGGCGAGGTGCGTCTCCGTCGCCCGCGTTCGCTGGGGCAGCGCCAGTGGCGCAAGCAGCGACGTCAACCGTTCCCGGTGATCGACAGTCGCCGCGTGCAGGCGCTCGACGCGGGCCCGTCCCAGCGCGCCGAGATCAGGCGCGTCATTGGCCTCGGCGAGTCGCTGGGCATGCTGCCCCAACTGCACCAGCAGGAGTTCCAGCCGATCCCGCCATTCGCCAAGTGTCGCCACCGGCTCGGCAAACAGGGCGGGCACACCGTCCAGCAGCGGGAAGACCACCTGGCCGCCCTGGTTGGTCAGTCCCTGCGGATCAGCGCGCAGCTGTTCCCCGGTGCGCGGACAGGCGAGGAGGTCGAGAGGCAGGCTGGTGTTTGCAGTCATGCCGCACATTATGACCCGACCGTCACGCGCAGTGTAGCGCCATGGCCGGTCGGGCCCGGGACCGTCGGCGGCGGGCGCGACTTCAGATCGTGCCGTTGACGATCGGCTGAAAGGCGGTCAACTGGTCACGCAGGGTCGGACTGCCGAGGCCATGGCCGGGGAACAGACTGGGGAAGTTCGCCTGCTCGCCGTGCAGGGCCAGGTAGTTCAGTACGGTGAGTTCGACCAGCTGATTGACGTTGTTGGCGGCCGGACTCGATGCGGTCTCCACCGAACCGTCGGGCCGGAACCAGCCGATCTGCTGGTGCCTGGCCTGTTGCTCCGGCGTCGCGCCCAGCAGCTGTGGTCTGCCCCCAGGGTTGTAGACCAGGAAGAACGAGGCGGCCGTGGACTGGTTATCGCTGGTCCACTCACCCTTGCCGCGGCCCTGCTCGGAGTTGTCGATGACACCGTTGCTGGAAAGCGATCCGTCGCTGAACACGTACATCATCAACGGCACGTTCATGCGGGCGGCGTACTCAAGACACGCGCCCATGCACCGTCCAGCGCGCAGGTCGCGGACTTCGCCGAGTGCCCGTCGGCCACCGTGGTAGTCATAACCGCCCATGGTGATGCAGCCGGCGCCGGCGAAGCCGTTCATGACCAGCTTCATGACCGATGCCGTCTTCCGGAACTCTCCGTCGCTGTTGAATTCCTGTTCGCTGAAGATCCCGTTTGGTCCGACGATGTCCGGATCAAATGCGGGGTTGAGCGAGGATGGATCACCGAATCGGTCGGCGATGTCGGCGGAGCGCAGGTAGCCGCAGCGAACCAGGTCCTTGATCACGGCATCACGTGTGATCAGACCGGTATCGACGCGGTTGAGCTTGCTGTCGCTCAGCCGATAGATCGACTCCATCACGGCGACCGCGTCATCCTGGTCCAGCAGGCCGATGAGCTTGCCGGTGTCCACCAGGCCGGTGACGTCCGTCGGTCGGTCGACCTTGGTCGGGCGTACTTCGGGGTTGATCATGGCCATTGGTGCAAGCGAATTGCCGCCGGAGTCGGTCGGCCGCGAGCCGATCAGCGTCAGCAGCGACCCGTCTGCGCCTGCGCGGTGAATTCCGTAGAGCGGGTTGTGCGGATTGTTGCCGGTGTCATTCTCCGAGCGTGCGGGGATCAGCGCGCCGTTGACGTTACCGAACCGCCCGGCAGGGAGTTTGTCGACAATACCGCGCAGGAATGCGCTGTCCGAATGGAAGGCAAGCCCCAGCCGGTCATCGATGTATGCCGCACCGGTCAGCGGGTCATTCATCCGCGGCACCATGTCGCCTGGCAGGCCCTGGCGGCTGTAGCCCTGTGTACTGATGAAATCCAGCTGTCCGCCCTGACGCCCCCCCAGGACATTCGAACCGACCATGTTGGCGCCGCCGGCAAGGTCAAAGCAGATGAAGGGGATCTTGCCGGCACCCTGGACAGCGATTCCGCAGCTTTCCGTGAGCGACCGCAGATCTGGAGACAACTGCGCCCAGGCCGCTCTCGGATTGGCGAACAGACTGAACAGCCCGGCGCCCGCGATGGTGGCCGCTCCGGTCATGAAGCCCTGTGCGATCAGCTGTCGGCGGGTGATCGGCCGGGGATGATCCGGGTGTCGCAGTGGCGCGTACCAGTCGTTGGTGTGCCTGCTTCGCCTTGTCATGGACTTGCCTCGCGCGATACGTCGATGAATGGATGTCAGTGAACCAGCATGGCCGCGCTGCCAAGCACAGCCGCGCAGGTGGCCTTGCCGATCACTACCGTGCGGTCAGCCGGGCAGCTGCCGCCGCAGTTGTCGAGCCGGTCGATCAGGGCGTTGAGCTCGCCGCGGATCTCCGTGGCGCTGGGTTGCTGCTCGAGGCCAAGCCCGACCATGCGTGAGATCAGCGGATCGATCAGAAGATCACGTCCGTTTCCAGCCAGCGCTGTGCCTGGGGCCGCCGAGAAATTGAACCCCGGGAAGTAGGCGCTTCGGCGTGTCTGATCCTCGAGCAGGGCGTTGCAGTACTCGATGGCGAGCTGAGTGACCCCGATCTGGTGAGCCGATACGAAGGTGTCAATTGCGGCAATCGAGGGCAGTTGCTGGCGGACCAGCCCAAAGGTTTCCTGGATGTCACCGGTGGTCTGCGGAATGCCTGTCACCACGGACATGGTCGCGTTGATCCGATCGAAGGTGCGAATCCCGATGCGCGAGGACGGCGTTCCATCGACGACGGCCGGTGGCTGCGGCGTGGGCTCGACAATGAAATTCGTGCTTGAGCCCAGCCGTTCGAAGCTGAGGAAGAATTCATCGATGTCGGGTCCGGCTTGCAGCCCGATGACTACGGCCTGCGGGGAGAGCAGTTGTCCGAAGCCGGGTTCGTAGTCCATACCGCCGAGCTGGGTGTCGAGCTTGGCAAACGCCTGGCCGACACTGCCGACGCTGCCGTTGACCCCGACCCGAAGGCCCTGTAGCGGAATACCTGCAGGTGCGGTATCGCTGCCCAGGACGATGAATCGTGGTTCAGCGAACAGGTAGGCATAGCTGTCGAACTGGCTGACCTCGATCAGGATATAGCTGTCAGCCTGGCCCACATGCTCGCTGACGTTGAAGAGCAGGAAGAACTTCTCGCCCACGCCTGCTTCGGTGTTCTGCTCGATCTGTTCGGGCGTCAGTGCGCGGTTGTGGACCGCCACCAGGCGCAGCACACCCTCCCAGGGGGCGTCACCCGAAGGCTCGTTTCCAAGCACGAAAGCGAAACTGTCATCCCAGTCGTTCAGACTGCCACCGCCGCTGGGATCGGTCATGACTACGAGGTTGCCGTTGACAAAGATCTGTCGGCCGCCGACCGGATCGAAAGTGACCACCACATGCTGAAGGGTCGCTTGCAGCACCTCGTCGGCATCGCGGGTAGACAGGGCAGGCATCCCGTTGACGTCGGTCGTATCGCTCCGATTGAGGAAATCGTAGTTGTACATGGTCTGGCCGAGCGTGAAGTTACGGGCCATGGCGCCCGCCGAGTAACTGACGATAGGCACCTCTTCCTGGTTGACATTGCCGGGAACGACCCAAGCCTCGATGGAGTACTCACCGGTGGCGCGAATCAGGTCATAGAGCTTGCGGCTGGCGGCAACACTCCCCTGGGCCTTACCTCCGCGCAGGTCGATGCCCCATCCGCCGAACCAGTCGAAATCGCCACTCAGGGTGAGATCGAGCGCTGGTTGCACGCCGCTGGTATCGAAGGCGCGGTTGCCACGGCCTTCCTTGAACTCCCAGAAACCGATCTGCGCCGCCTCATAGCGATTGCCGCCAGCGGCCACGATGCCGTCGGGCAGGCCGAGTGCCATGCTGACCACCAGGGAAGGATCGACCTGGCTGACCGGGATCATCGCCGCCATTGCCGCGATGGCATCCTCGAGGGCCTGACCATCATTACGGCAGTCGCCGCTCCAGCAGTTGTGGAACTCGTCACCGACGCGGACAACGAAACGCGAAATTCCGGGTGAATCGAGATTGATACGACTCCGGGCGGCGTTGTAAGCCGTGATGACGTCGCCATCGGCGAAAAAGGGTGCGACGCCGTTGGCGACCGAGCCGCTATGGCAGTCGGCGCAGAAGTCGCGGAGCAGGGGGAAGACGGTGGTCTGGAACGGCCCCGGATCGGCCGGCATCACGCGGCTGTCGGCCACTGTTCTCTGCACGGGAGGCACGAGCTCGATCTCGCGTCCCTGGTTGCCGTCACCGCCTGACCAGTTGCCGATCCAGGTGGTCATGATGTCGGCACACGCCTGGGTGCTCTCCAGCCAGCAGTTGTGTCCGTTCGCGACCATGCTCACCAGGACCGAGTCGCCCGGTGAGGTCAGGTTGACCAGCCCACCGACATCCTGATAAGCCAGGTTGACGTCATCGGTACGGGCGAATGTCGGCAGGGTGCCCCCGGTGCCGTGACAGTTTCCGCAGGTGTTCAGCGTGTTGACGTTTTCCCACAGATGCGTACGAAAAGCCTGTACTTCGGCGGTGGCGGGGGGGGGGCCGGCGTAGCCACCACTGCCAGGTGGCGCGACGATCGGGTTACTTTGGGTCTCCACGTCGCTGCCGCAGGCGGCGAGCAACGCGAGGGTGGCGCCGAGTGCGGCGGTTCGCAGATGCGATGTACGGCTCATCATGCTCATGGCGGCCTGTCCTCTCTCCAGCTCAGTCGGCACGACAGTAGGCGGCCGTTTCGGCAAACACCTGGCGCATGCGGTAATTGCTGCCGCGGAAACTCGTCACCATGCTGGCGATCTGTTGACGGTCGGCGGCGTCGGTCGGGGATCGCAGGCAGACGGTCCGAAAGACTTTCTCGACCTGGCACTGTGCAAAGGCCTGGCTGTTCGCCAGTTCCTCGCCCATCGACTTGGCGCCATACCCCTCGCCCGTGCGACCCGGATCCCATCCGAGCAGGGCGTTCTGCCCTTCCCGCCAGTAGTTGGCCCAGCTGGCATCCGTGGTCACGAAACCGAAGGGGAAGGTATCGGCATTGTTGAAATACTTCGGTCTGACCTGACCTGCCGAGTAGACGATCCGACGGGCGCTTTCATCCCAGTCGTAGTAGGCGTACGCCTGGGCCAGTGGATCCATGCCAGTGTGGCAACTCACGCAGTTGTTCAGGAACAGACGGCTGTCGCCCCCCGGGCTGCGCGAGACGTCCTGGCGGATACGGTCAGGCGAGCGTGTCGTGTCTGCCAGCTGCTCGAGATCCCGACACATATGTGCCATCAGCGTAAAACGCAGCATCGCCCGATTGGTGCCAGCGATGAAGAACGCTTCCGCGGCGGCACGCGTGGTCATGACCCCGGCTGTCGCCTCCGGCGGCAGGTCGGTCATGGCTGACTGGCTTCGCTGCTCGAGGTTTTCCATCAGGTTGACGTTCCGCCGCTCCAGCTCTTCGTAGTGCGCATTGCTGGTCATGGAGTAGGCCGGGATGCCAGCCAGGCCGTCGCGGCCTACGTAGACGATGTCCGCAGACAGCAGCTGGTTGAATGGCACATCGTCGCGAACCATGCCGATCACGGTCGCGATGTAATCGTTCAGTGGTACGAAGACATCTTCTTCCCGGTTGGTCCAGGGTGCTGCCCAGTTTTTCAGGGTGACGTCATAGAACGCGCGGTTCTCCATCGCCACATAGGCCGCGCCGATGGCGTCGCCACTGTTGATGAGGCTTGTCATCTGGTCCAGTACGGCACTTGTCGGAGGTACGCCGGCAAGACGGTCATGAATGCGACGTGCTTCATCGCGCGGCGTCGCAAACGCCTGCACGATCAGTGCCAGTGCGAGATACACGCCCAATGCGAGTACCGCCGTGGACAGTCTGCCCCGGGGCCATCGCGTCGTCGTCCGGAGCTCATGCATGCCAGCTGTCACGTCGATTCACCTCGTGTCGAATTGGGCTTGCCACAGACTGGAGTCCATTAAGCAAACGCAACTGCTGGTGGTTCTGTGACCGAGTTAACGTTTCTTCAGATCGCCATGGGGTTAAGTAAAACGGCCGCTGTCTGAAGCGTTTTCCACGGTTCAGACTTCAGTCGTCGACGCAACGGCCGATAACTGAAGGGGCGACTAGGATGCACGCGATGAAACCGATTCCGGGTGACTCGATGACCAAACGGATCACGCACACTAAAGCCGCAGCGATACTGTGCGCGATTGCGCTGGCTGGCTGCGGGGGTGAAGACGGCATCGGGCTTGCCGGCGGGCAGGGACCCGATCCGGTGGTTGTGGACGTCCCGATCGCCTACGTTCAGCGTCCGGTCCCGGTTGGGGCGCAGGGCATGCTGACGAACACCGATGCGCGTCGACTGTTGGATCGTTTCGAATTGGGTGCGGATCTCATCATTCGGGAAAGGGCTTCACCCTCTGCCGCTGAAATCAACGTCACCGGGGCACTGACTGAAGGCCTTTACGACATTCGTGATGTCAGCGTCTCATGGGACGGCGAGCGACTGCTGTTCTCGATGCGTGGCCCCTTTATAGCGGGTGCAGATCTGGAGGATCAGCCGACCTGGAATATCTGGGAATACCATCGTATCGATGAGCGCCTTCGCCGGATCATCACCTCGGAGTTGACCGCGGAATTAGGGCATGATCTGGCACCTCATTATCTACCCGATGGCCGGATCATCTTCACATCCACCCGGCAGCGGGGTGGCAAGGCGATGCTGCTCGACGAGGGTAAGCCACAATTCGATGCCCTGGATGAGAATTTCAATGAACCGGCGTTTGTGCTGCACGTCATGAACGAAGACGGCAGCGAAATACGCCAGGTGTCTTTCAACCAGAGCCACGACTTTTCGCCAAGTGTCCTGTCCAACGGTCAGGTGGTGTTCAGCCGCTGGGACCGTTACGGCTCCCGTAACGAAATCAGCCTCTATCGTATGAACCCCGATGGTACCGGGCTCGAGCTGCTGTACGGGAAAAACAGCCGAGGTACGGGACAGGGCGGCACGGACGTGCACTTTCTGAAGCCGCGTCAGTTGCCCGATGGCCGGATTCTTGCACTCGCTCAGCCTTTTCAGACGAGTTATCTGGGGGGCGACCTGGTCCTGATCGATGTTGCGAACTACGTCGAGAATACCCAGCCGACCGCCGCCAATATCGGTGTCCTGAGTGGCCCGGCCCAGCAGTCTGGGACCGCTAACGTGGTGACACCGGGCGTGGGCCTTTCCCCCGGTGGGCAGTACAGCGCAGCATGGCCACTTGAGGACGGCACCGATCGAATGTTCGTGAGCTGGAGTCAGTGCCGGCTGATGGAGAACGGACGGATCGTGCCGTGTACGCCGGAGCGTCTGGAAGACCCTGCCGCCGTGCCCGCGCCGCCACTCTACGGGATCTGGATTTACGACCGACGTGAGGATACCCAGCTCCCAGTGCTGCTGCCGCGCGAAGGCGTGGTGTACTCGGAGGTCGTGGCGATGCAGGCGCGGCCCTTGCCCGGCATCGTTTTCGATCAGCTTGCCAGTGGTCAGGCGGACAGCCGGCTCGCCGAGCAGGGCCTTGGACTGCTGAACATTCGCAGCGTCCACGATGTACTCGGCGAAGACGTATCCGGCCCGGGCATCGAGGTTCTGGCGGATCCGGCGCAGCGCGGTTTTGCCGATCGACCGGTGGCGTGGCTTCGCGTGCTCAAGGCGGTCTCGATCCCTGATGAGGATGTGCGTGATTTCAACCGAGGCGCGGCCTTCGGCCGTGGTGGTGCGCGCGGTGGCATGCGCGAGATCATCGGCTATGCGCCGATCGAACCGGACGGCTCGGTCGTGGTGGCGGTGCCAGCGGATGTGCCCCTGTCGCTGTCAGTGCTCGATGGCGCGGGGCAGCGCGTTCGGGCTCGCCACCAGAACTGGTTGCAGGTCAGGCCCGGGCAGACCCTGAGCTGCAACGGCTGCCACCAGCCAGGCACCGGACTGTCCCACGGGCGCCTGGATGCGTTCGACAGCGCCTGGGCAGGTGCGCCGTCGTCGAGTGTGCCGTTTCCGAACACGCAAGGGTCGTTGTTCGCCGATTTCGGCGAGACTATGGCCGAGGTCAAGGCCCGCATCAGCTGCGGCGTGGACGACTGTGCCGCCATCCGACCGAGCGTCGATGTGATCTACGAGGACATCTGGACCGATCCTGTGGCTGCAGGCCGCGAACCCGATCCCTCGATTGCGTGGCGCTATGAAGACCTGGAGACGCCGGCGCCGGTGAGCGAGGCCTGCATGCAGCGGTGGACCGCCAGCTGCCGCACGGTGATCAATTACGAGACACATATCCAGCCGCTCTGGGAACTGGATCGTCAGGTGCTCGACGATGATGGCGTCACGATACTGGTCGATCGGACCTGTACCAGCTGTCATTCCCGCACTGATGCCATGGGCGTGACCCAGCTCCCTGCCGCCCAGCTGGAGTTGACTGGCGACCCATCGCCTGCGCAGGCCCTGCAGTTCCGCTCCTATCGCGAGCTGTTGTTTCCCGACGTGCAGCTGGAGTTGGTGGAAGGGGCGCTGCAGATCCGGCTGGTGGAACAGATCGATCCTGCCACAGGTCTTCCTGTGGTCGATGAGGAGACCGGCGAACCGATTCTTGTGACCGTCGGCGTGCAGCCCTCGATGAGCGCTGCCGGGGCACGGGCCTCCGGACGCTTTCTGGGGATGTTCGCACCCGGTGGTGGTCATCCGGGCTGGCTGAGCCCCGCCGAGCTTCGCCTGGTGACCGAGTGGCTCGATATCGGGGCCCAGTACTTCAACAATCCTTTTGACGCGCCGGCGGAGGACTGAGTCTCCCGTGAACCTGATGCCTGTCCACGCTCTGCGACTGCTGCTCCTGGGTGCTGGCGTTTTCTTGCACTTCGTCACACCGGCGCAGGCGCGCGAGGCGCACTATGTGGTCGAGGTGGCCGAACCATTCCTGGAACTGCACAGCGGGCCGGGACGGGGCTATCCGAGGTTCCACATCGCTGAACGCGGAGAGCGGGTCGAGGTCCTCAGTCGGCGGACGGACTGGTTTCGGGTACGGACGGCCGGCGGGGTCGAAGGCTGGGCAAGTCGGGCCCAGGTCAGCCAGACCGTACGGCCTTCGGGAGAAGCGGTCAGCATCGCACCCCCGAGTCGACTCGACTATCTCGACCGGCGGACCGAGGGTGGTGTGATGCTCGGCGACTTCGGGGGTGCGGACGTGCTCTCAGCGTATTTCGCCTGGCACGCAACGAGGAACCTGTCAGTGGAGTTGAGTGCATCAGATCTCAACGGGCGGTTCTCCAGCGGTTGGCTCGCGGGGCTCAATCTCGTACACCAGCCGTGGCCGGAGTGGCGGGTATCGCCGTTCCTGGCGCTCGGCACCGGCGTGATACGGGTCGAGCCACGGGCCACCCTGGTCGATGTGGAAGACCGTACGGACCAGGTCGGGCATGCAGGCCTTGGGCTGCGGATGCACGTGAGTCGTAATTTCATGCTACGGGCCGAGTATCGGCGATACGTGGTGTTCACCAGCCGCGACGAAAACGAGGACGTCAACGAATGGAAAGCGGGCTTCGGTTTCTTCTTCTGAATACGGTAGTCACGCTGTCACTCGCTGTGATGGCGGGTGGCTGCAGTCGCGTGGTGGATACGCTCGATGAGCCCAGTGCAGCCGAGCCGGTGATCGATCCGCGCGTTGAGCGTCGTGAAGTCCGACGTCCCCGGATCGATACCGAAAACTTCGAGCTCGGGGTGTATACGGGCTTCATCAGTGTCGAGGATTTCGGCAGCAGCACCGTGTATGGCGGCCGGCTTGCATACCACATTACCGAGGGGCTGTTTGCCGAGGCGACGATCGGCCAGACCACCGCCGGGCGCACCAGCTTCGAAACCCTGAGCGGTTCGGTCGACCTGCTCACGCCGGATGAGCGCAGGTTCCGCTACTACGATCTTTCGCTGGGCTACAACCTGTTTCCAGGTGAGACGTTCATCGGACGAAATCGAGCGTTTACCTCATCGCTCTACCTGCTGCTTGGCGCAGGCAGTACGGAGTTTGCCGGTGACAGCCGGTTCACCATCAGCTTCGGTGCTGGCTATCGCGTGCTGCTGAATGACTGGCTGTCCGCCCACCTGATGGTACGGGACCACGTGTTCAGGACTGATCTTCTGGGTGAGGACAAAACGGTTCACAACATCGAGTTCGTGATCGGACTGGGCTGGTTTTTCTGACCTGACCAGGATACGAACTCAGGATGCAACTCCAGGGAGCGACGATGACAGACAAAGCCTATCTCGATCGCCGCGCAGTGTGCGCGATGCTTGCCACGGTGCCGCTTGCCGCGATACCGATGTCCGCAGCCCTCGCGCGTACCGCACAGAGCGGTCCGGCGCCGGACTTCACGCTACCTGTGCGCGGTGGCGGCAGCCTCAGCCTGAGTGACCTGCGCGGTGATGTGGTCATGATCAATTTCTGGGCAACCTGGTGCCCTCCCTGTCGCCAGGAAATGCCACTGCTCGACCAGATCCATCAGCGTTTCCAGCGGCTGGGCTTCAGTCTGCTGGGGGTGAACGTGGAGCAGGAGAACCGGCTGATCGATCGTTTCCTCGCCGAGGTGCCGGTGAGCTTTCCGATTCTGCTGGACACGAAAGAGGAAGTGGGCGCCCTTTACGGGGTGGCTGCCATGCCCACCACAATTCTGGTCGACCGCCAGGGCCAGCTGCGCGATCACTTTTTCGGTTACAAGCCGGGCGATGAACAGAAGTATCAGGACGCGGTGCGCGCACTCGTCCGGGAGCGTTGATCATGACCAGGTTCATGCGCTGTCTTCAGGTGCTGGCGATCACGCTGACGATCAGTGCCTGCTCGGGGATCCAGCCGTGGGTGCAACCCTACGAGCGCGACCGTCTGGCTGACCCGATCATGAGCTTTGAGCGCGATCCGGTGTCCGCGGCCTATCTTCAGAAACTCTATGACATTCGCGAGGGTGCCCGTGGCGCGAGCGGTGGATCCGGTGGCGGCTGCGGGTGTAACTGAAATGAATCGTTCGGCAACCGATCAGCATTCCGTACCCCGGTCACTGGCCTGCGTACTGTCCGCAGCGGTGCTGTGCGCTGCAGGTCATGCGAACGCAGCCGTCCTGCCCGAGGAACGCATGGATGTCCTCTACCACTATTATGAGGGCGGTGGCATCACGGTGGAGGGACCATCGGTACTGGTCCGCAAGCAGCTGGGCGAGAGTTTCTCGGTGCAGGCGAAATACCATGTCGACACCATCTCGGGTGCCTCGATTGACGTCATCACCACGGCCAGCCCTTACCGTGAGGAGCGCACGGAGCTGGCCGGCACGCTGGATTACCTGAGAGGCGACACCCTGCTCAGTGTTGGCATCGTGACCAGTGACGAGAACGACTACAAGGGCCGATCGTTCAATATCGGTGTGAGCCAGGAAGTCTTCGCTGCAATGACGACCCTCAGTATGGGCTACGTTCGTGGCTCGGATGAAATTGGCCGCACCGGCGAGCCGGACTTCCGCGAAGAGCTGGACCGTCATTCCTGGCGCCTGGGCGTGACCCAGGTCGTCAGCCGCAATATGCTGGCCGAACTCGCCTTCGAAACCATCACCGACAAGGGGTTCCTGAATAATCCCTACCGGCAGGTGCGCTATCTCGATCCCGAGTCTGGCCGCGGTTACGGTTTCCAGGCCGAACTTTATCCCCGGCGCCGGACCAGCAACGCGGTGGCCCTGCGCGCGCGCTATCACCTGCCTTACCGTGCTGCAGTGCATGCTGAATACCGGTATTTCAGTGACGACTGGGGGATCGACGCGCATAGCACCAGGATCGGCTACACCCATGCGACCCTGCCGCGGGTGATTCTCGATCTGCAGTACCGCTATTACACTCAGGGGGCGGCGGATTTCTGGAGCGATCTGTATCCGTTTCGCAGTGCGCAGAATTTTCTCGCGCGGGACAAGGAACTCAGCCGCTACGACAGCCATTCGGTGCGCATGGGTGTGAGCTATGAACTGTTCACGGCACGCTGGGCGATGTTCGACCGCGGCACCGTGAACCTGACCTATGACTGGATCACCGCCGACTACCGTGACTTCCGGGATCTCCGGGTGAATGTCGATGTTCCAGGAGACGAGCCCACATACAGTCTTTCAGCCAACGTCTTCCAGGTCTTTTTTTCGTTCTGGTTCTGAGGGGCGGCTGTTGTGGACGGTGTCAGTCGCCCCACAGTTCGTTCAGGCGACGGTCACGCCCGCAGTTGAAGCGGTAGAATCGGTAGCGTACCGGGTTCTTGCGGTAGTAGTCCTGGTGATACTCTTCCGCGGGATAAAACGCGCTGCGTTCCCGAATCGGCGTGACGATCGGCTGATCGAAGCGCCCGGATGCTTCCAGTGCGGCAAGTGAGGCTTCGGCGAGGGTGCGTTGTTCGTCGTCGTCCACAAAGATACCGGTCAGATAGGCCTCACCGCGGTCGCAGAACTGCCCGCCATCGTCCAGCGGGTCGACGTTTCGCCAGAACACGTCGAGGAGCTGGGCATAATCGATTACGTCGGGATCATAGACCACCTTCACCGCCTCGACGTGCCCGGTCCCGCCCCGGACCACCTGCTGATAGCTGGGATTGGAGACATGTCCGCCGATAAAGCCGGAGGTGGTGGAAACGACCCCCTCCAATTCATCGAAGGGCGGTTCCATGCACCAGAAACACCCGCCCGCGAAGACCGCGCTGGCCTGACCACCGTCAGTGGTGGTAGCCGAACTGCCGAGCACCGGGGCGCTGCTCGCCACCAGCGCGAGGGTGAGGGTGGTGCCGAGCACCGCAGGTAACAGCATCCGCAGCATCGACTGCATCATCCGCGCAACTCCGGCAGTGGCTCAGTGTGGGGCACGAAGCGCAGCGCCACTCCGTTATTGCACCAGCGTTTGCCGGTCGGGCGGGGACCGTCGTTGAACACGTGCCCCTGATGTCCGCCGCAGCGCAGGCAGTGGTATTCCGTACGCGGTAGGATGAGTCTGAAATCCCGTTTCGTGCCGATATGGGCCTCGATCGCCGCCCAGAAACTCGGCCAGCCCGTGCCGCTGTCATACTTCGTGTCGGACTCGAAGAGGGGCAGGTGACAGGCGGCGCAGACGTAGGTGCCCTCGCGTGTCTCGTCGTTCAGCGGACTGGTGAACGGCCGCTCGGTGCGCTCCCGGAACAGCACATCCCAGGCCAGCCCGTCCACATAGCGCCGCCAGAAGTCAGCGGAGTGTCCGAGGCGCTGGATTTGGCCTTCATGGATCAGCATACGGGTAATGGCCTCGATATCGTGGGTGCCGGCGTCAGCGCTGGCTGAGCCCCAGGGGGCGGCTGCTCCCGCCGCCGCAACGGCGGCAATACCGCCCATGAACCCTCGTCTGTCCACGTCCATACTCCCGAACAGTCCTCTGCGAGACACTCTGACCCGGGAGCGCCGCCGGCGGTTCCTCCATGGAGCCTGCCTCATGATACGATCGCGACCGGTTTCCGGATGCCCGAAATGACCCGCAGGTTTACCGCCTTATACCATCGTCTGGTGCTTGAGCACCCCTGGATCGCCATCCTCCTGGTGGCCGGGGTGCTGGCTGTGGCGGCGACCCAGATCCGTCATTTCCAGCTCGACGCCTCGGCCGAGTCGCTGGTGCTCGAGGGTGACGAGGCCATGCACTATTACCGGGAGATCCGCGCTAGCTATGGCGCGGATGATTTCCTGATTGTCACCTGGACACCCGCTGGCGAACTGTTCGAGTCCGCCACGCTGGCCCGCCTGGAAGCGCTGCGGGACGCGCTGTTTGCGCTGCCCGGCGTTGACTCGGTTCTGAGTATCCTGGATGTCCCATTGCTGGACAGCCCACGCGCAGGGTTTTCGGAGGTGCAGGACGGGCCCCGGACACTGCTTGATGCGGACACCGACCGGGACCTGGCCCGCGAGGAATTCCGCAGCAGTCCGCTGTATCGCGACCTGTTGATGAATCAGGACGCCGACACCACGGCGCTGGTTGTCTCGTTGGTGCGCGATGACGACGCCCACGCGCTGCTGACGCGCCGGGATGCGCTGCGGGTGCGGCGGGTCACGACGGGGCTGGGTGAGGCCGAGCGCCGGGAGCTTGCTGAACTCGATGCCGCCTACCCGGTGGTCAGCCAGCGGCTCCAGGCTGAACAGACCGCGGTCATCGCCGAGGTCCGCGAAGTGCTTGAGGGGCATCGCGAGCACGCGCGGATCCACCTGGGCGGCGTACCCATGATCGCGGTGGACATGATCGCGTTCGTGCGCAGTGATATACAGACCTTCGGCGTCGGCGTGGGACTGTTCATACTTCTCCTGCTGGCGGTCAGTTTCCGGCAGCTGCGCTGGGTGGTGATCCCCAGTCTCATCTGCGGCGGCGTGGTGGTCGGCATGGTCGGCTTCCTCGGGATGGTGGGCTGGCCGGTGACGGTGGTCTCGTCGAACTTCATTTCGCTGATCCTCATCCTGTCGTTGTCGCTGGTGGTCCATCTGGTCGTCCGCCAGCGTGAACTGCACCAGGCCCAGCCCACGGCCGACGCCAGGCAATTGATGCGCGGCACCGTGGAAAGCAAATTCAAGCCGTCGCTGTATACGGCCCTGACAACCATGGTGGCCTTCGGGTCGATGATGTTCGCCGATATTCGACCCGTCATGGACTTCGGTCTGATGATGGTCTGTGCCGTGGCCTTCGCGTTGGCGCTCACGTTCGTGCTGTTTCCTGCGCTGGTGGTGCCCTGGCCTGTCGGGCCAGTGCCGGCGGTCCGGCGTGACCTGACCCAACGCGTCAGTGGCGCGCTGGTGGGTCTCGCCCAACGGCGGCCGACGATGGTCGCGCTGGGGTTTGTCGCGGTGGTGGTGGTTGCAGTGGTTGGTGTCACCCGGCTCACGGTCGAGAATCGCTTTATCGATTACTTCAAGCCCACTACAGAAATTTACCAGGGCATGGAGCTGATCGATCGTGAACTCGGTGGTACGACGCCACTGGACGTGGTGCTCGACGCCACCCGTGCGTTCCTCGAATTCGAGGTGACCGGCGACGGGCCCGCCGGCGAGGCCGCCAACGACGACTGGCTCAATGACGATCTGGACGACCTGGATTACGGCTACGACGAAGAGGAGCGTGACGGACCGATCGGTGGTTACTGGTTCACCAGTTACCAGCTGGAGACCCTCGATCGCATCCAGGCGTATCTCGATGACCTGCCGGAGACCGGCAAGATTCTGTCGCTGGCCACGAGCATGCGTCTGATGACCATGCTCAATGACGACCAGCCGCTCGACGGTTTCGGGCTGGCGGTGATGTATGACCGGATGCCCGCTGAGCTCCGGGCGCTGCTGTTCGATCCCTACATGTCGGAAGACGGCAATCAGGTGCGCTTCGATATCCGCGTGATCGATTCCGCGCCGAATCTCTCACGCGATGCGTTGTTGCGTCAGATCGAAGAGGAGCTGCTCGAGCGCTTCGATTTGCTGCCCGAGCAGCTGAACCTCACGGGCATGCTGGTGCTCTACAACAACGTCATGCAGAGCCTGGTCCGTTCGCTGTTTGTTACGCTGTTTCTGGTGTTCGGCGCCATGATGGTGATGTTCGCACTGCTGTTCAGATCGTGGAAGATGGCGCTGATCGGTCCGATGCCCACGCTGATTGCCGCCGTGGCGGTAATGGGTGCCATGGGGCTTGTCGGCTTGCCTCTGGATATCATGACCATGACGATCGCGGCGATCACCATCGGTATCGGTGTGCATGACACCATCCACTACACCCATCGGTATGCGGCAGAGGTGCATGCGGGTTCCGACGACGCCGCGGCGGCGCGGACCTCGCATCTGCAGGTTGGCAGAGCGATGATCTACACCACCGTGATCGTTGTCGGTGGCTTCTCGATTCTCGCCGCATCGAATTTCATGCCGACGATTTATTTCGGTCTGCTCACCGGGGTGGCGATGCTCTTCGCACTGTTCAGCAACCTGACCCTGCTACCGCTGCTGCTCCAGTGGCTGCGTCCGTTCCAACAGGGTCCGGCTGGTGCCCGCCAGCATCCGTTGCCGACGTCTGCCGCCTTAGAACCCCAGGGTGGTCGCGAATTGTAGCCGGTTCATTCGTCCGGAGGCCCCGGACTCGATTTCGCGGCGCGCATGGATGTACTCGAGGCCAAAGCGCAGATCGCTGGTCGCCTGGTAGATCAGGTTGACATGTGCGCTTTCGGCGGCACGGGTGACTGCCGTGCCGCTGAGGGCGATGTCATGGTCGGCGCGGAACATCGAAACGGTAAAATTCGAGCGCCAGCGCGGATGCCAGATGTGCCGATAGGATAGAAAACCGCCCCAGGCCTCGATGGTGTCCAGGCCACCGCTGGCGTCGAGCACGGCGTCATTGACGGTGTTGAGGCCGAGATAGCGGCCGATACCGGGCCCGCCGGAGACCATCCAGCGCAGATCGTTCTGCCCAAGATCGATCTTGCCTGAGGCGCTGAGTCCCCAGGCGATGCGCCGTTCGCGAGCGAGCGGCTCGTCGATGCCGAGTTCGCGGGCAAGGCCCGCCAGACTGAACTGGCCCCAGGCAGCGCTGTGGTTGTAGCGCAGCACGAAATCGGGCATGCGCGCGGTGTCGGTGACCAGGCGCGCACCCCCGCCAAACGGCGTCACGGTGGTTTCCGGGTTTTCCACGGCGATCTGCCAGGGCCCATGCGTGTAGCGCAGCTGCGGCTGGCGAACAAAGATGGTCCCCTCGGACGGTCCAATGAAGTCGATGTTTTCCGGCAACGCGCCGACGTTGAAAAACGTGGTCCAGGCCTGGCCTGCAAGCAGGCCGCGCCAGCGCAGAAACGCCTGTCGCACGTTCGGGCTGGTGGCGTTGGTGAGGCGTTCATCGCCACCGGTGTTGGCGGAGAAGTCGAACTCCAGATAGGCCTGGAGGTCCTGATCCGGACGGTTGACATTGAAAATGAACCGGGTCTCTCGGGTGTGGCTGTCGAAATCTGTCGCGGAGGAACTGCCGCCAACAGGTACGGCCGCGGGAACATAGAAATCGCGCAGCACGCCTTGCGGGGGGACACGACCACCACTGTAGCGGCTGAACATCATGTCGTGCTTGATGAACCCGGTGAAGCGGAATTCGGTGCCCGGCCCGGCCGGCGGGGGCACGGGCTTGACCGCTGGGGTCTCCGGGCGCGGTGTCTCGAGCACCGGTGTCGCGGCTGCCGGTGAGGGTGGTGCCTCGCCGGCGAGCAGGGTGGCGACCAACCGCTCGAGTTCTGCAACTCGTGCCTCGAGCGCCTGCTCCCGTTCGCCGCCGATGGTCAGCGTTGGGTATGCCAGAGCCAGGGCGGCGCCCAGCGCAACAGCGGTACGTGATCTGTTCATTGCTCTCCCCCTTGGCGGCTGGTGACCGCACCACGCGTTGCAGCACTATGATGAGCAGGTGCTGTCGAGACCATTGGGCGAAGGTCGATACGACCAAGGTCGCAGGCCAGCTGCAGACAGCGACTGCTAGACTTCGTCTCAGCTGGTGTTCATTCAGGGCGGGGGCGGCTGCCCTGGTGTAATCGGGGTCTCACATGCCTGCCACTGATCCACACAAGGTTATTGTCGCCGACGACCATCCTCTGTTCCGCGAGGCACTGGGGCTTGCCCTCGACCGCGCGCTGGGTGGCGTACGGCTGGTGGACGCCGGCAACATGGATGAGCTAGAGCAGGCCGCCAGCGAGCACGAGGATGCTGATCTGGCGATGCTCGATCTGCATATGCCCGGGGTCCAGGGGTTTTCTGCGCTCGTGTATCTGCGTGCCCATCACCCCGGCCTACCGGTCTGCGTCATCTCGGCGAATGACAACCCTCTGGTGATCCAGCGCGCCCTCGACCATGGTGCCGCGGCGTTCATCCACAAGTCCGCGCCGGTGAGCGAAATCCGCGTCGCGCTGCAGGCTGTCCTGGCAGGGGATATCTGGCAGCCGCCAGGTCTGGCTTCCCCGGAAGCCGGGGCCCCGGCCGATGAGCTCGAAGTGGCCGAGCGTGTCGGTGAGCTTACACCGCAACAGTTCCGGGTGCTCATGATGGTCACCGAAGGCCTGCTCAACAAACAGATTGCCTACGAGCTGGAGATCTCGGAGGCGACGGTGAAAGCCCATATGACGGCGATCTTTCGCAAGCTCGGTGTCCACAACCGCACGCAGGCGGTGCTGGTGGCGCAGCGTCTGGCCGTGGACTCCCCCGAAAGTGGCAGCCGCGACTTCTCCGGGCAATAAATGTTCGCCCGGTCGCGACCATGGTCGTATGGGCAGGCCAATGTCACCGATTTAGGATAGCGTCATGCTGGCGGTGCATTGTGTGCCGACAGAGGGGTTCTCAGGGGGAGTAGAGTCAATGACGAACGAGCATTCGGCCGCCGCGTACTGGTCGGCGAATCTGCGCATCATCACCATCTGCATGGTCATCTGGGCGCTGGTCTCGGTGGGCTTCGGGATCGTGCTCCGGCCGCTGCTGGCCATGCTGCCGATCACCATCGGCGGCACCGATCTGGGGTTCTGGTTTGCGCAGCAGGGCTCGATTCTGACGTTCATCGCCCTGATTTTCTACTACACCTGGTACATGAATCGCCTCGATCGACGCTTTGGCGTGGACGAGCAGTAGGGAGGCGCGCGCATGGACCAGTTCGTTCTCAACCTGATCGTCGTTGGGGCCACTTTCGCGCTGTATATCGGCATTGCCATCTGGGCGCGCGCGGGCACCACCGCGGACTACTACACCGCCAGCCGCGGCGTAAATCCGATTGTCAACGGTGCGGCGACGGCGGCTGACTGGATGTCGGCCGCCTCGTTCATCTCGATGGCCGGGCTGATCGCCTTCGTCGGCTATGGCAACTCGAGCTATCTCATGGGTTGGACCGGGGGCTATGTACTCCTCGCCCTGTTGCTCGCGCCGTACCTGCGGAAGTTCGGTCGATTCACGGTACCGGAGTTCATCGGTGACCGCTTCTACAGCCAGAGTGCCCGGATCGTCGCCGTGATCTGCCTGCTGGTGATCTCTATCACTTACGTGATCGGTCAGATGACCGGTGCGGGTGTGGCCTTCTCGCGGTTCCTGGAGGTTGAGAATACCACCGGCCTGCTGATCGCCTCGACGGTGGTCTTTATCTATGCCGTGCTGGGCGGGATGAAGGGCATCACCTACACCCAGCTTGCACAGTATTGCGTGTTGATCACCGCCTATACCATCCCGGCGGTGTTCATCTCGCTGCAGCTGACCAGTAACCCGGTGCCGGCGCTCGGGCTGTTCTCGACCCATGCGGAATCCGGTATCCCGTTATTGACGCGTCTCGACCAGGTACTCACGGAACTGGGGTTCCACGATTACACCGGCCACCATGGCACCACCCTGAACATGGTGTTGTTCACGCTCTCTTTGATGGTGGGTACGGCCGGACTACCACACGTCATCATCCGGTTTTTCACCGTGCCCAAGGTCGCCGATGCGCGCAAGTCGGCAGGCTGGGCGCTGGTGTTCATCGCGTTGCTCTATCTCACGGCGCCGGCCGTGGGCGCGATGGCCAAGCTGAATATTCTCTCCACGATCTATCCTGACGGTACCAGCGAACCCCCGATCGCCTATGCCGACAAGCCGGACTGGATGAGTAACTGGGAGCAGACCGGTCTGCTGCGTTTCGAAGACAAGAATGACGACGGCCTGATCCAGTATTACAACGACCGCTCCGAGGACTTTGCGTCAGTGGCAGCCGAGCGGGGCTGGGAGGGCAACGAAATCGTCGTCTTCAATCAGGACATCCTGGTGCTTGCCAACCCGGAAATCGCCCAGCTGCCTGGCTGGGTGCTGGCCCTGATTGCGGCGGGCGGCCTGGCCGCGGCGTTGTCGACCGCGGCGGGGCTGCTGCTGGCGATTTCTTCGGCCATCAGTCATGACGTGCTGAAGTCTGTGCTGTTGCCCGGGATCAGCGATCGACAGGAACTGATGGCGGCACGGATCTCGATGGCGTTTGCCATCGTGCTGGCGACATGGCTGGGGCTTAACCCGCCCGGGTTTGCGGCGCAGGTGGTGGCACTGGCGTTCGGTCTCGCGGCCGCCACGCTGTTCCCAGCGCTGATGCTGGGTATTTTCTCGAAGAAGATGAACACCCAGGGTGCGGTGGCCGGCATGCTGGTCGGACTCATTACGACCTTGCTGTATATCTTCACCTACCTCGGCTGGTTTTTCGTGCCGGGCACCAACATGCTGCAGAACGTCGAGGAAAACTGGCTGTTCGGGATCTCGCCGCTGTCGTTTGGCGCGGTTGGCGCAGTACTGAACTTCGCTACCGCCTGGGCGGTCATGAAGCTCACCAAGGCACCACCGCCTGAGATCCAGGAACTGGTCGAGAGCATCCGTGTGCCGCGCGGTGCCGCGGGTGCGATCGACCACTGATGTTGCTGGAATTCATTGCCGCGATCGCCCTGGGTCTGGGTGCGGCGGGGGTGGTGATGGCGCTGAATGTCGCGCTGCGTCGCCGTCTCCCGGCGTGGCTGGTCCCGGCGGTGGCCGGCGCGGCGATGATCAGCTTCATGGTGCACATGGAATACGCCTGGGCTGAGCGCACCGCTGGCCAGTTGCCCGAGGGCGTGGTCGTGGCGTCCACAGGCACCAGTGTCTCCTGGTTCCGCCCCTGGACCTGGATCAAGCCGCTCGAACTGCGCATGCTGGCGGTGGATACGCGCCGGAGCCGGCGTAATCCGGCCGCCCCGGGCCAGGTGATGACCACCGTGGTGCTGCTGGAGCGGTGGATGCCCGTTCGCGAGATTCCGGTGGTGTTTGATTGTCCCGGTGCACGCCGGGCCGATCTTCACGCTGGCGTCGAACTGGCTGCTGACGGACGACTCGAGGGCGCCCAATGGCGGGCACTCGAGAGCGGGGATGCGGCGCTGCGAGTGGCCTGTGCCGGAGAGACGTAGCCGTCAGTGGGAATGATTCAGCGCCCGGCTGGCAGCGGCCTGGCGTTAGCGAGCCGCCCCAGCAGGGCACGTAAAGCAGCGGGTTTCAGCGGTTTGTGGAGAACCCGGAGCCCGGCGGCCCGTGCACGGTCACGCACCCCTGCGCTCTGGTCGGCCGTGATGAGGATCCCGGGGATCCGCTGGTCGCAGTGGGCCCTGAGTGAGTCCAGCACCGAGAGGCCGTCTTCTCCTGCGTCGAGATGGTAATCGGCGAGAACCACATCGGGGGCTGCAGGGCGTCCGGAGCACAAGGCCAATGCCTCCGTTTCATCGGTGGCGGCGAGGATTTCACAACCCCAGGGGCGCATCAGCGCCGCCATCCCGGCGAGGATGTCCGGTTCGTTGTCGACACACAGCACCACCAGGCCGGTGAGGTCCTGCGGGCTGCGTCGACGCTGCGGCCGCAGCTGGATTGGCCCCTCTCCGGCGCGCGCCAGCGGCACCCGGATGGTGAACCGCGTCCCGCGTCCCGGCGTGGAGTCAACCTGGATGGGATGTTCGAGCCTGCGGGCGATACGCTCGACGATGGCGAGACCGAGACCGAGACCCTGGCTGCGACGGGCGCCCTGCAGACGATGAAACTCGCGGAAGATCGCGGTCGTCTGATCGGCGGGTATGCCGGGGCCGGTATCCAGCACCTGGATGCTCAGTGAGCCTGCCTGTCTGCGACAGCCCAGCAGGACGCGTCCGGAGGGCGTATAGCGCAGTGCGTTGGAGAGGAAATTCTGCAACACCCGTCGCAGCAGCTTCGGATCTGAGTGGATTTTGGCCGTGCACTGGACCCGATCGAAGCGAAGACCGCGTTCCGCGGCCAGGGCGGAAAACTCGGCATGCAGGGGGGCCAGCAGGTCCGAGACCGGGAAGCTCCGCAGCTCGACCGGCATGGCTCCGGCATCAAGTCGGGAGATGTCGAGCAGGGCGCTCAGCAACTGCTCGGCGCTGTCGAGCGCCCCGTCCAGCCGCTCCACGAGGTGTTTCTGTGCCGGGCTTTCGGCCGGCAACTGCGCCAGCGACGAGGCGAACAGTCGGGCGGCATTCATCGGCTGAAGCAGATCGTGACTGGCCGCCGCCAGAAAACGTGTCTTGGACTGGTTGGCATCGTCGGCGGCGGCCTTGGCCAGGCGTAGGGCTTCCTCGACGCGGGTTCGCGTGGCGACCTCGCGTCGCAGCTCGGCGTTGAGTTCGGTCAGCTCCCGGGTGCGCTCCTCGACGCGCTGCTCGAGGCCTGCCAGCGCCTCGGTGAGGCGGCGTTCGCTGTCGCGGAGGGCCGCCTCGGTGCGCCGTCGTGCGGTCACATCGGTGAAACTGGTCACGAAGCCGCCGCCCGGCATCGGGTTACCCCGAATCTCGATCACGCGGCCATCGGTACCGACGCGCTCATAGTAGTGTGGGCTGCGCCGCCGCAGCCAGGCCATGCGCCGCTCGACCAGCAGGTCGACATCACCCTCGCCGAGCCAGCCGCGCCGTGCGTTGAACTCCAGCACCTCCATGATCGGTCGGCCAATGTGGATCAGGCCCTCCGGGTAATCGAACAGGCGCAGGTAGGCGCGGTTCCATGCCACCAGGCGGAACTCGGCATCGATGACGCTGATGCCTTCGGAGAGGTTCTCCATCGCGGATTGCAAAAGCTCCTGGCGGAACTTCAGCCGTTGTGAGGTGCGATCGAGCAGTCGGACGACCGCGTCGAAACGCATACCACTGCCAGCCAGCGCCGAGGTCAGTACCTGGCGTGCGGAGCTTGTTCCGATCACACCGGAGAGGACCCGCTCGGTGTGGCGCAGCAGTTCCCCGTCTGCAGGCTGTTCCTCGCGCAAGGGCTCACCGCGCTGCAGTGCATAGTCTTCGAATGTCTGGCGGGTGCGCGGTTCCCCGAGAAATCGCTGGGTCAGGTTCATGAAGTCGCCCACCCTGGCGATACCCACACTCGGGAGGGCATCGGCGGTAGCGCCGAGCGCTGCACCGTGGAAGGCGTTCGCCTGGATCCGGTCGATCGGACGTTCGCGCCCCGACCAACTCCCGATCAGCAGGCCTGTCACGTTGGCCAGCAGCGACCAGAACACCCCGTGGCTCAGGGGGTCAGCGAATGCCATGCCGAACAGGGCCTCGGGCCGCAGCCAGACGATCCCAAGCGGACCCGCCTCCAGCCAGCCGGGGAACACGGCTGTGCCGCGCAGGATCACCGGCAGCATGAGGCAGTAGAACCAGCCCGCGAAGCCCAGTGTCAGACCGAGCATGGCACCGTGCCGGGTGGCGCCTCGCCAATAGGCGGCGGCCACCATAAGCGGGCCAAACTGAGCAACGGCAGCGAACGACAGCAGGCCGATCCCCGCAAGGCTCTCCGCATAGCCGAACAGCCGGTAATAGCCCCAGGCGAGCAGCAGCAAGCCGATGATCACCACCCTGCGCACCCTGAGAAGCAGGCGCCCGAGATCGGCCTCACCGTGTTGGCCGGGAGGTCGTCGCCGGAGCAAGGCGGGCATGACGATGTCGTTGGACACCATGGTCGAAAGCGCCACCGCGGCGACGATCACCATGCCGGTGGCTGCGGAAAACCCGCCGAGCATGGCGAGCAGGGTCAGGCCTTCCTGCCCTGCCGACATCGGCAGGGCGATCATGAAGGTGTCCGCGGGTACGCGGCTGTCAAAACTGAGCAGCCCCGCCACGGCGATGGGCACCACGAAGAGACTGATCAGGACCAGATAGGCTGGAAACAGCACCCGCGCCCAACGCACCTCACGCTCGCTGGTGCTTTCCACCACGGCGACATGGAATTGCCGCGGCAGGCAGAACACCGCCAGCATGGACAACAGCAGGATGGTGAAAAAGCTGAGCCTGAGTGCGTCAGGTGCGAACATCCCGGCCACGACGACATCGTCTATGCTTAGTGGATCGAGCGCCCGAAAACCATCGAACATGAACCAGGTCACGAACACGCCGACGGCCAGGAAAGCCAACAGCTTCACCAGCGACTCGAACGCCACCGCCAGCATCAGGCCGGGATGGTGCTCGGTGGCGTCGAGCTGGCGGGTGCCGAAGAGGATGGTGAACAGCGCGAGCAGCAGGGCGACCAGCAGCGCCGTATCCGTGTGCAGCGGCGCCGGCGTCTCGGCCACGGGCATGCCGTTGGTCGCGCTGCCGGTCAGCAGCGTGAAGCCCATGGCGATGCCTTTGAGCTGCAGCGCAATATAGGGCAGCACGCCGAGGGTCGCGACGACAGTGACGAGCACGGCCAGGCCCTGGGTCTTGCCGAAGCGCGAGGCGAGGAAATCGGAGATGGAGGTGATGTTCTGTTCCTTGCTCACGCGTACGATGCGAACAATGAACCCCCCGAGCACGACGAACATCAATGCCGGTCCGAGATAGACCGGCAGGAAGTCCCAGCCGTTGGTTGCGGCCTGACCCACCGCTCCGTAGAAGGTCCAGGAGGTGCAGTACACTGCCAGTGACAGACTGTAGATTACCGGTTGTGCGATCTGTCCACGGCGAGTGTGCGCGTGGCGGTCTCCCCACCAGGCGATCAGGAACAGCAGTGCCACGTAGGCTAACGAGACGGTGACGATGAGGGGGACGGAAAACACGCTGGGTCGGCCTGGCCGCAAGGCTCCCGTAAATGTGCGGTGGCTTGGCCGCCGGATCATAGCAGGCCGTGCGTCTGCCGTCGGGGGGCAGTGAGGTGCGTCCGATGGACTGGCGCCAGATCATGATGGTCTCGGCCGTCGGCGTTGTCTGTCTGGGCTGGCTCCTGGTGGCCGGTGTGCTGTTGCGTGCGGTGCTGGGGGAGGCCGACTGGCAGGCCATGATGGCGCTGCTTGGGGGGCGTATCGGGCTACTGGCGATGCTGTGGGCGCTGGCGCTGATCCCCGTGAGCCTGCTGATCGGTCATCTGCTCGAGCACTATGTGCGCGCACCGGCCCGGCTGGCCATGGCACTGCGCAGCGCTTTACACGCCGGCGTGCATCGGCCGGTGGTGCCGGATGGCAGCCGCGAGACCCGTGAGCTCGCCGAACTGGTCAACGCTCTGGTGGCTGAACGTGAGGCCATGCACCGGGACATGGACGCCCGGGTGCGTGAGGCCAGCCGCGCCACGGAGCTCGAACGTAACCGGCTTGCTGCGCTGATGTCGGAGCTTGGCCGCAGCGTGATCGTGTGTAATCTCGATGGTCGTATCCTGCTGTACAACCAGCGTGCACGCCTGCAGTTCCGCCGACTCTCGCGCGCGGCCGGATGGATGGGGGGCGCGGAGCTGATCGGTCTGGGGCGGTCGATCTACACCGTACTCGACCGGGAACTGGTCGCCCATGCATTGGAAAATGTACAGCGCAGGCTGGCGCGGGGTGCGGAGGCCCCCTCGGCCCAGTTCGTGACACCGATCGCGTCAGGCGGACTGTTGCGGGTGCAGATGGCGCCGGTGCAGACCGATCCCGAGTCGCTCGAGGGCGATCCGGAGGCCGTTGCCGAGGGCAGTGGGGAGCGCGGTCATGCACTGGCCGGTTTCGTGCTGCTGCTGGAGAACGTGACCGAGCAGCAGCGCGCCGACGCCGAGGAAGATCGCCTGGTGGCGCGACTCGTGGCGGACGGCCGACACCTGGCGTCGCGTGCGCGCGACGTTCTGTCGGAACCTTCGTTGGCAGTCGGCGAAGCCATCCCGCAAGTGGGGAATACCACCGAGGTGCGCGTGCTGCTGGCAGGCTTCGAAGCGCGGCTGGAGCAGTTTTCGCGCGAGCGTGCCGCGCTGTTGCCTGCGCGCTGGTCTCTCGATGACATGCTTGGCAGTGAACTTCTGGAAATGCTCGAACAGAACATTGTCGACCGGCTGGCGCTCGCGGTCAGCCGTATCGATTGCAGTACCTCGCCGTGGCTGCGGGTGGAGAGCTATTCCTTCATGCAGGCTGTGCTGCATCTGGTCAAGCGAGTCCACCGCGACTGCGGCGCAGGCGCGCTGCAGATCGGTCTGGTGAGCGATGCCCCTGGTGCGGCGCTCGAGCTGCGCTGGAATTCCGACAGCGCGCCGACACCGCATCTGGTGGGGGATTGGATGGCGTCCTCGGTGGCCGGTAACGGAGAGTCCGGGCTGTCGGTGGCGCAGGTGCTGGCGCGACACGGTGGTAGCCTCGAACTGCTCGAGCCGACTGGCGGAACGGTCGGTGTGCGTCTGCCGCTGCGCCTGGCGCCACCGCAGGAAGAGCTTCCCCAGGAGACCTGGTTGCGCGGCGACAGCCGGCCCGAGTACTACGATTTCGATCTGTTCCGCGCGAGCGCGCGGGTCAGCTCACTGGAGGACAGCCGCCTCGAGGACCTGGTGTTTACCGTGTTCGATACGGAGACTACCGGCCTGGACCCAGCCGGCGGTGATCAGATTCTGCAGCTCGGTGCGGTACGTATCGTCAACGGGCGCGTTCTCCCCCATGAGAGCTTCGAGCAGCTGGTTGACCCGAAACGTGCCATTCCTGCGGCGGGTATCGCCATCCACGGCATCACCCCGGAAATGGTCAGGGACCAACCGGGCATCGAGACGGTACTGCCCGCGTTTCACGCCTTCTGTGAGGGAACCGTGCTGGTCGCGCACAATGCGGCCTTCGACATGCGTTGTCTGCAGCTCGCTGAGTCGCGTGCGGGTGTGCAGTTCGATCATCCGGTGCTGGACACCCTGCTGCTCTCGGCGGTGCTGTCGCCTGAAGAGACGTCTCACCGTCTGGAAAGTATCGCCGAGCGGCTGGGGCTGCCGATTATCGGTCGGCATACGGCCATGGGCGATGCGCTGGTGACAGCGGAGATTTTCGTCCGGCTGTTGCGGCTGCTCGCCGACCGGGGGATCAACACACTCGCGCAGGCCAGGGTCGCATCGCGAAACACCTACCTGGCGCGCCTGCGCTATTGACCCGGGGAGCCTGTCATGAACCGCGCCGAGGTTGTCGAGTTTCTTGCCACGGTGGCCCCGTTTTCGGAACTCGAGCGCGAAGCGCTGGCCGAGTTTGCCGAGCGCTTCGCAGTCCAGCAGCATGCCGCGGGTGAACCGCTGGGGGAGTTCCCGCAACCGGGTCATCATGGCCTCTTTCTGGTGCGGGAAGGGGCGGTGGCGCTGTTCGATAGCGAGGACCGACGTCTGGAGCAACGCGGCGAGGGTGAACTGTTCGGTCATGCGATCATCCTCGACGGCGCGGCCAGGGACTACACGGTGCGCGCCAGCGAAGCGTGTGTGCTCTGGCAGCTGTCACCCCAGGCGCTCGACGAGATGGTGTCTGCATATCCGCTGATCGGGCACTTTCTCACCGCAGCGCCGGGCGAGCGTCTGGCCACGCTCGCCGCGCAGGGCACCGGGATCCTCGAAGATCTGCGCCTGCGCACCCCGGTGACCGTGAGCGCCGATACGCCGATCGCGGAGTGCGCCCGACTGATGGCCGAGCGACAGGTCAGTTGTCTGCCAGTCCTGCGCGATGACGAGCTGGCGGGTATCGTGACCGACCGCGATCTTCGCAGCCGGGTCCTTGCCCGTGGTGTCGACCCGGGTACCGCGATCGCGGAAGTGATGACGCCCCAGCCACTCACGGCGCGGCCTGACAGCAGGATTGAGGACGCGCTGCTGGAGATGATGCGTCTCGGGATTCACCATCTGCCTGTGGTCGACGACAGCCGGCAGCTGGTCGCGGTCATCAGCGCAGGCGACCTGCTGCGCAGGCAGTCTCCGCATCCGTTGCGCCTGGTGCGCGATATCCAGCGTGCCGGGGATGTCACCGAACTGGCTGCGATGGCGCGCCAGGGCCCTGGGCTGCTGGCGGCGCTGTCGCGCCAGGGCAGCGAGGTGACCGAGGTGGGTCGGATTGCCAGCATGCTCACCGACGCCTGTACCCTCCGTCTGCTCGCGCTCGCGCAGGCCCGGCTGGGAGACGCGCCCTGCCGCTGGGCCTGGCTGGCCTTCGGCTCGCAGGCGCGCATGGAGCAAGGCCTGGTGAGCGACCAGGACAATGGTCTGTTGCTGGCCGAGACACCGGATGCCGATGGTGAGACCTGGTTTCGCGAGCTCGCCGACTTCGTCTGCGATGGCCTCGACCGCTGTGGCTACGTGTATTGCCCGGGTGGTGTGATGGCGAAGGGCCGCTGGCGGCTGTCTCAGGCGAAGTGGCGGTCGACCTTTGCCGGCTGGATGGATGAGCCGACGCCGGAGTCCGTGCTGAATTCCAGTATCTTTTTCGACATGCGCGGCGTGGCCGGCGACGTGACGCTGGCGGAGCGGCTGCATGAAGAGGTGCTGGAGCGCGCCCGCGAGACCCGTATTTTCCTGCGTTTTCTCGCTGCCGAGTCAATGACACACACCCCGCCATTGGGGCTGTTCCGGCAGTTCGTCCAGGAGAGTGACGGGCGTCAGAGCCACGGACTGAATCTGAAGAAGCGGGGGGTACTGCCGATCGTTGACCTGGCGCGCGTTCGCGCCCTCGAGGGCGCGATCCCGGCAGTGGCGACTGAAGCGAGATTTCGTGCGGCCGCGGCAGCGGGGGTGATGAGCGAGCGCGACGCCGAGGATCTCGTTCATGCCTATCGGTTTATCGGCAATATCCGCCTGCGTCACCAGGCGCAGCAGCATGCCCGCGGTGAGACACCCGGACACCTGGTGGATCCGGAGTCGCTGTCCGGCCTGCACCGGCGCTATCTGCGCTCGGCTTTCGGGATTGTTCGCAGCGCCCAGCGCGCCCTGGCCCAGCGCTATGCCCTGTAACGATGGTGGCGCCTGCGTCAGCGCGACACCAACGGGACACCGAACAGTGTGCCATGTAACCAGAACAGGAACGCCCCATAGAGCGCGAGGCCGCCGACCACGACAATGATGTCGTTCGCCCGCGAGGCCGGCGCCTGGAAAATATCTCCCTGGGGACGGCGCTTCATGGAGATCCGGTCGGCCACCGCCCAGGCAAGGAAACCCCCGAACAGCAGAATGGCGGCCAGCGTGCCGTTGACCAGCAGGTGGGCCAGCGCCCACGCTTTGACGGCCACCAGCATGGGGTGCTTGAGCGCGCGCTGAATGCGCCCCGGGAAGTAAGCCGCCAGCAGTGCCGGGAAGGCGGGCAGCATGAGCAGCATGGCGACATGATGTGTCCAGGTGGGCGGGCTGTACAGCACCACCGGCTCGAACCGGGCCTCCGCGTAGCCCCGCACGATGAGCACCAGGCCGATCAGCGCAACGACCCCGTAGAGGCCCTTCCATGGCCATTCACCGAGGCGCGAGACCATGGCATCACGCCACGGTCGGGCCAAGATGGACACGGAGTGAATGCCGAGGAACAGCACCAGGCCGATGATCAGTTGCAACATGGCAATCCCTGCAGGTCGAAACCGCGTTTATCCTAACGCAAACATTAGGGTGATGTCGGTGCGCGACAGATGATACGCGCCTGTCGGAGGCGCTGTGAATGCCCGCTACCGTCGTCTGCGGATCAGGTCGCGTGAGTCGTGATGTTGCGGCACCGCACCATGTTTCTCGCGCTGCTGCGGCCGTTGCATCTCCAGGTGTGCCGGCGGATACTTCGGGAAAACAAAGCTTAATTCCAGCGATCTCGCTCAATCTTGCCTGTACAGTCCTTATCTCCGGGGGAAGCATATGAACACCAGAACAGCCGTACGTTGCGCACTGGCGACGCTCGCCGGGAGCGCGCTGACCTTACCTGTATACGCGCAGATCGACGAGATCGTGGTCACCGCCACCAAGCGTGAGCAGACCCTCCAGGATGTGCCCGTGGCGGTATCAGTGGTTCAGCCAGAGGTGATCGCCCAGGCGCAGATCATCGACATCCTGGATCTGCAGTCCATCGTCCCCTCTCTGCGGGTGACCCAGCTGCAGACCTCGACGCAAACCAACTTCCTCATCCGAGGTTTCGGTAATGGCGCCAACAACCCCGGCATCGAGCCCGCCGTGGGGGTCTTCATCGACGGTGTCTACCGCTCGCGCTCTGCCTCGCAGATCGGTGATTTGCTGGACATCGAACGCATCGAAGTGGTGAAGGGCCCGCAAAGTACACTATTCGGTAAAAATGCCTCGGTCGGCGTGATCAACATCGTCACGCAGCGCCCGTCGCGCGAGTTCGGGGGACATGCCGAGGCGTCGATCGGCAACTACAACCAGCGCATCCTGCAGGGTCGGGTGACAGGACCGCTGGGCGAGACCACCGCCTTCAGCCTGACCGGCAGTCTCAACAAGCGCGACGGTTATTTCCGCAACCTGTTCAACGGCGAAGATGTCAACGAGCGGGATCGCTGGAGTCTGCGTGGACAGCTGCTGTGGGAGCCCTCCGACACCCAGAGCTGGCGGCTCATCGGCGACTTCAGCCGCATCGAGGAAGACTGCTGCGGCGTCTCCAACCTGGTCGACGGCCCGACCGGCGCGGCGGTACGTGCGGTGGGCGGGGACATCTTCCCGGAAGATCCCTTTGCCCGGCGGGCGTTCCTCGACGTGCAGCCAGAGAACAAGGTTGATAATGGAGGCCTGTCGTTACAGGGTGATTTCGACCTGGGCGCGCTGACCCTGACCAGTATCACCGCCTTCCGCACCCAGGAGGCGAGCTTCGACTACGACACCGATTTCACCAGCGCGGATCTCGTGCCGACCAACCAGAGCCTCCAGGATATCGACACCTACACCCAGGAGTTCCGGCTGGCGTATTTCGGCGACGGACCGATCACCTGGCAGGTGGGCGGCCTGTTCATGCGCGAAGAGGTGGAGTACATCAATGGCATCGAGCTGGGCAGCGCCTTCCGGCCGTACGCCAGCCTGCTGGCCGGCAATCCGGCCGCCTTCGATGGTCTTGAGGCGGCCCTTGGCCTGCCGCCCGGCATCCTTTTCGGTGAGGGGCAGGGCAACCGCGCGGTCTTCGAGCAGGACAACAACTTCTTCTCGGTGTTTGGCCAGATGGACTGGGCACTGACTGACCGCGCGACGCTGACGCTCGGTGCCGCCTATCTCAACGATCGCAAAAAGGTCTCGGCCACCGACAATCACACCGATGTCTTCTCGCAGCTCAATTTCGTGGACATCGGTTTCGCGGTGACGCTCGACGGGCTGCTGCAGGCCGGTCTGCCGCTGGAGGTGGCCGGCCCCATTGCCGACCAGGGGAGTGTCACGCCCTGTGGTCCGAACGGTGCGGCGCCGCAGCCGCCGAACTGCAATCCCTTTCTGGGGCTCTACCCCTTGCAGTTCATCATTCCGCTGGATGGGTTCCAGAACGAGCGTACCAGCGACAGCCGGGTGAACTACAACATCCGGCTCGCCTACGAGGTCAGTGACAACCTCAACGTCTACGCCGCCTGGGCCACCGGCTACAAGGCCACCTCCTGGAATCTGTCGCTGGACACGCGGCCGTTCGGTGGACCGGGCAGTTCGCCGCTCGGAGGCTTCGACAACCCCTTCTACCCGCGATTCGGTACCCGCTTCGCGGATCCCGAAAGAGTCGAAGTGCTCGAGCTTGGCCTCAAGGGCCAGTGGGCCGATATCGCTGTCAACGCCGCGCTGTTCGAGCAGGTCGTCAAGGACTTCCAGTCGAACATTTTCGTCGGTACCGGCTTCGTGCTGGCGAACGCCGGCAAGCAGACCACCCGGGGGCTCGAGATCGACGTTCAGTACCGGCCGATTTCCGCGCTGGAGCTGGCGGTGTCCGGTACCTTCCTCGATCCGAAATTCAACAGTTTCCCAGGCGCCACCGGCGTCGATGGTCCTGTTGATCTTTCCGGCGAACGGCCTTCAGGCATCCATCGCACCAGCGTGTCGACGGCAGCGACCTTCTACTGGCAGGCCGGGCAGGTCGATGGCTTCGTCCGCGCCGATTATCTCTACGAGAACAATGTCCGCCTGGTCTCGAATGTCCCGGAGACAGTGGGGTCACGTCAGGTGAACCAGCTCAATGCCAGCGTCGGCTTGAGCGTGGAGGATTGGGATGTGGTGCTGTGGGGCCGCAACCTCACCAACAACGACTTTCTGATCAGCGCCTTCCCCTCGGTCGCGCAGTCGGGCAGCTTTTCCGGCTACCCGAACCAGCCGCGGACCTGGGGCATCACGCTTCGCCGGAGCTTCTGAGCGCCCACCGGGCAACAGTCGCGCAAGCGCGGGGCGCGTGAGCCGGTCGGTCGGCTCACGCGCCCCGTATCGTTACTCAAGCGGTTTGCGGAACTTGAGCGTCATCCGGTGTGACTCGCCGATGGCCTCCTTCTCGGCACGCAACTCAGGGTTGTCCCGACTGGTGGCGAGCATGGGGGGCAGCCGCCATACGGCGTCGTCGACCGTCGGCTGATCCAGCGGATTGGCGTTGATGTTGCTGGCGCTGACGAGTTCGAAGCCGGCCGCTTCGAAAGCCTCCACCACGAAATCGCGCTTGAGGTAGCCGGCGGCGCCGCTGGCCCACTCGTCCGGCATGTCCTCGCGAGCTTCGTGCTGGACGACCCCCACGACGCCGCCAGGGCGTAGCACGGCGTGGACATCCGCCAAAGCGCGCCCGAGATAGTCCTCGTCTCCGGTCGAGAATCGTGCGAGGTTGTGCAGGGCACGAATCATCAGGACGGCATCAGCACTGCCCTCCAGCGCCTCCGGCAGGGCACCGAGCTGGAAGGCGGCGACGCTGGCATCGCCCTCGCCGCGCCAGCCTTCGGCGGTGGCGGTCCAGTCCTCCACCCAGGTAGCCTTGGCGGCGATCTGTTCCTCGTTCATGAAGCCGAACAGCCGGAACATCTCGATTTCGTAATCGACGCCGATCAGCTGGCCGTCTTCACCGAGGTAGGGCAGCAGGATACGCGAGTACCAGCCGCCGCCCGGCAGTACCTCGGCAACCGTCATGCCCGGTTCGATGCCGAAGAATCCGAGGGTCTCCGCGGGGCGTCGCTGCGCGTAGCGTGCCTGTACGTCCTCGGGTTGCGCTGCCAGTACCTCGACGAGCCGGTCGGCCGCCGGATCTACCGGCGCTGTCTCCCGGGGCTCGGTGATCGCATCGCTGATCTCCTGGTCTGGCGCCGGCAGTTCCGGCTCCTGGGGCGGTGCGTCGCCGCTGCACGCGCCGAGTGCGAACGTCATGCTGATGAGGGCCGTCGAGACGGCCATGCGGACCGTGGTTTTCATCGGGTTCTCCTTGCGGCAGGGCTGGGGCTTGTCTAACGTGCCAGGCCGTTACTCTAGCACGCAGTGCGCGCAAGGTCGGTCTCAGGCCAGGGCGTGTTCGGGGATGCGCCCGTGCTCCACCCAGTCGAGCAGCGTGCCCCATTGCTCCACGTCTTTGGCTTCGGTGCCGCCCCGCAGTTCGTGGATGCCAAGACCCTGGTCGAAGGCGCGGACATAGTTCTGCGTGTCCCGGAGCACGCCGACGACAGGAATCTCCAGCGTCGCGAGGAAGCGCATCAGCGAACGGAAGACTACGGTATTCGGCTTGACACGATTGGCGACAATGCCGATTCGCCCGGCGGCCCGTGGAATCTTGGCCACCAGCAGCAGGTCGGCAATGCAGCGGGTGACGGCGTGAATGTCGATGTCCGAGGGCAGCACCGGGACGATGATGCGTGAGGCATCGCGGGTCAGTTCGCGAAGTTCCTCTTTGGGTACGGCTGCCGGCGTATCCACGATCAGGCGTCTCGTATCGGGTGGCGGACGCGTCGCGAAACTGCGGGTCACGTTACTGGGCAGGTCGTAGCTGCGCAGTCCCTGCACGGCGGGGGCCTCCGCAGGTCGCTTGCTCAGCCAGCGGCTGCTCGACCCTTGCGGATCCATGTCGAGCAATGCCGGCGAAAGCCCCTGAAAGGCGCACCAGGCGGCGAGGTTGGTGGCCAGCGTCGACTTTCCCGAGCCCCCCTTCGGGTTGAGCACCAGAATTCTGCGTAATTGCGTGCCGTCACTGTTCATCGGCAGGAGCATACCGAAACTCATGCGGCACTGCGGCATGCGCCGCTGGTCGAGCGGTGCGATGGGCGGCTCGGGACGACCGGGGGGTCATGCCGACAGGCAGGCGTCCACGAGGCGGTCAAAGCTTGGCCCCCCTCGCACGGGGTCTGCGCAGGGCAGGCCGAGGCGCTCGGCTTCGGCCGCGAGTACTGCGGCGGCCTCCTCGGGCGCGAGGCCGGCGGTATTGAGGCTGATACCGGCCACGCGTGCGTCCGGGTTGACCCGCCGTGCATGCTGCAGATGCAGGCCTATCGCGTCTTCCAGCGAGGGCAGGGGGTAGCCGTCGCCGTAGCCGATGACATGCTCGCGGCCATGCTCATGGCACAGCACCAGCACATCAGGCTGACTGCCATGCAGCAGGCCGAGTGAGACGCCGGCATAGGCCGGATGGAACAGGGACCCCTGCCCCTCGATCACATCCCAGTGATCGGGTGCGGCATCCGGGCTGAGTACTTCGGCTGCGCCGGCCAGAAAATCACTCACCACGGCATCCATGGGGATGCCACGCCCGGCAATCATGATGCCGGTCTGCCCCGTGGCGCGGAAATCCACGGCGACGCCGCGGGCCTGGAAGGCCCGCGCCAGTGACAGCGCGGTGTACTTCTTGCCCAGTGCACAGTCGGTGCCGACGGTCAGCAGCCGCTTGCCGCGGCGGCGCTGTCCGGTAGCCACCGGCAGGCCGGGTGGCGGTCGGCGGATATCGATCAGACGGCGTCCCAGCCGGGTGGCCGCGGCGGACAGCACCGGGACATCGGCCAACGCCGAGTGCATGCCACTGACGATGTCCAGGCCGGCCTCCAGCGCCTCCAGCAGCGCATCCAGCCAGAGAGGCTGGAGTGCCCCGCCGATGGGTGCGACGCCGATCACCAGCGACTTCGCACCCTGTTCGCGGGCCTCGCTGGGGGTCAGCACTGGCAGCCCGAGCCGCAGCGGATTGCCCGGCAGCGCCCATTCCCCGACGCAATGCTCGGGCGTCCAGTCACGCAGGCCCAAGGCGGTTTTGGCATAGCCGGGGTCGGCAACGTCGCCGATGAACAACAGAAACGGCCGTGGCAGTTCGATGATGCCGCTCATGCTGCAGGCTCCGCGTCCCACCCGCCTGGGGGGCAATCCACCAGGCCGTCCTCGTAGTGCGCGGCCGGTTCGCGGTCACGAAGCAGGTGCCAGGGCCCGTCGAGATCCACGACCTCGCAGAGCTGCCCGACCAGGAACGCCGGGGCGCAGGACAATGACGTGCCGATCATGTTGCCGACCATCACTCCCAGGCCGCGTTCACGCGCCAGGTTGGCCATGGCCAGCGCCTCGGTCAGGCCGCCACTCTTGTCGAGCTTGATATTGATGACGTCAAACAGATCGGCCATACGCCCGATGTCCTCGCTGGTCAGAACGCTTTCGTCGGCTGCCAGCGGCATGGGGCAGTCCAGGCCGCGCAGGCATTCTTCTGCACCGACCCGGCAGGGCTGCTCGAGCAGTCGCACATCGGCCTCGACCAGTGTCGGCAGCAGCGTCTCGATCCCCGCCCGGTCGAAGGCCTGGTTGGCATCCACGGCCAGCCAGCAGTCGGGCCGGGCCTGGCGCACCGCCTGAACCCGCCCGGCATCCTCGCCATCGCCGATCAGCTTCAACTTCAGGGCGCGTGCCAGGGTGGCCTCGCGGGCACGCTGCGCCATCACCGCCGGCGTCTCGGCGCCCAGTGTGAAGGTGGTCAGCAGTGGCCGTGGCGGCTGGAGGCCGGCAAGTTGCCAGACCGGGCGCTGTTCGAGACGCGACTCCAGGGCCCAGAGCGCACAATCCACGGCGTTGCGCGCGCCCCCGGGCGGCAGCAGCGTCTGCAGCGCCTCGCGGCTGATACCGGCCTCGATTTCGCCGCGCACGGCCTCGACCTGGGCGCGCATGCTCTCGGCGGTTTCGCCGTGATAGTAAACCCCGGTGGCCTCGCCGCGGCCGACCTCGCCGTCATGGCGCAGTGTGCAGACCATCAGGTCGAGCGTCTCGAAGGTATACCCGGTAATGCGGAAGGGGATTTTCAGCGGCCAGGATTCCGCGGCAAGCTCGAGCGTCAGAGGTGCCGCCATACGGCTCATCGATCCGCCTCACGGGCTGACCGAGCCCCCGGGCTGGCGATCGTCAGGGTTCCCGGCAGCCAGGTGTCGGATGTCGCGGTGCCGATCCAGATGTCGTACTGCCCAGCAGTCGCCGAGTCGAGCTGCAGGCTGACCGTGTCGGACGCCGCCGGGCTGCAGGACCAGCGACCGTCTGGCCGGTTGATGATCAGCATGGCTGCTACGCCGCTGACGTCTGCTGCAAAGCTGAAATCGAGGTGACTCGTGGCGTCCTCGAGATGGACCCGGTAATCCGGTGCCGCCGCGATCCGGCCCTGGCAGTCGCCGCTCAGCTCGGCGGCATCGACATCACCTCCTGCCAGCAGCGGCACGGTGATCGGGGCCAGTTGTTCAATGGCTGTCAGCCGGGTCTCGCCAAAGGACGGGCAGGCGGCCAGATCGAGACCGGCCTCAGCGCCGCGCCACAGGGCATCGGCATCGAAAGGACTGGCCGGGGACTCGGCGGCGAGCAACAGCCATGGGCACAGGCAGGAAAGCCCGAGAAAGTGTCGACTGGCTTGCAGGTATTGGGGCATTGCTTGCTTCAGCCTGGCGGCCCTTAGGCCCCGGTGGTCTGGATTCTACCGGCAGGTCACATCGCTGCGCACGGTCTATCTGAAAAGCGGCGCAGGCGCGCCGTCCGCCCGCCGGATACTGACGAGCACATAGGCTGTCTGCTTGCTGGCGTGCAGTTGCAGGCACAGGCGCGCCGTCACGGCGAGTTTCAGCCAGGCGGGTGACAGCCGTCGACGCCAGGACAACTCGCCCTCGCGCCGCCCCACCCAGGCGGCGAATCCCGGGAATACCCTGGGTGTCAGATCTCGCAGCTCGAGCACCTCGAGGCCCTGTGCGGCTGCAGCGCTGCGCAGCGCGGTCTCGCTGACGAGACTGGCCGGCGGGACGCTCGCCATGCGAAGTGCCATGCGTCGTGCACCGCCCCGCAGGCCAAGTCGAAGGGCGTCTTCGGATGTGCGAATCAAGGTGGTGAAGGCCAGCCGGCCGCCAGGCACCAGCGCACGCGCTGCGGTCTCCAGGAAGGCGTCGATAGAGTCGGCGTGATAGGCCGCGTCGACACAGAGCACGGCATCGAACAGCTGCCCGGCCAGCGGCGCTGGGAGCGGACGGTCGAAGCGACCTTCGGCCACGGTCAGGCGGTCAACGGGCGGAGCAGTGCGCAGCCCGGCGATGCAGTGGCTGCGGATATCGAGTGCTGTGATCGGCCCGGCCTGAAATTCACGGCGCCATATCTCCACGGCTGCACCGTGCCCGCAGGCCAGCTCGAGGACACGCTGGCCAGGCGCCAGTGCAGCCGTCTCGCCGTGCAGGCGCGCCAGCGCCCCGCAGGCTGCCGTGTAGTCATCGGCCTCCCGCCAGTCCCCGAGGTTGTTCCAGCGGGCGTCGCCGTCGGGACCGGCCAACAGTTGCCCATCGATTGCGAATGCATCGGTCACCGGTCGGCAGGTCTGCTGGCCTGGTCGTGACGCGGCAGAGTGCTTCAGGACGTGCGCTGCGCGGCCAGCCGATCCACGACCAGCCGGGCCGAGCGCACGGCGGTCTCGAGCAGCGGGACGCCTTCGCAGGCCCAGGAACCACAGTAGAACAGCCGTCTGTCCGCCTCGGCGTGCCATCGCTCGACGGTCTGGAGCACCCCGGCGGTCGCCGTACTGACCGCCGCCCGTTGCAGCGTCAGTCGCTCGATCACCTGCGCCTCGCGCGGCGCGACCAGCGGATTCCACGACTGGAAGACCGGTGGTCGGCCGCTCAGCGTGGGTTCCACGGCGTTCACCCAGACCGTCCAGGTCGGTTTCTCGGCATCTGCATCGGCGTGCAGGTTCAGGGCCGTCCAGTCGGCGCGCCGCGCGGGCAGCAGTTGCGGATCGGTATGCACGACCAGTTCTCCGGTGGCGTAGGGAATGCCCGCCAGCAGCTCGCGCTCCGGGGCGAACCTGGTGTCCGCCAGAAACTCCAGCTGATTCGCCTGGGTCGCGACGATGACCCGGTCGAACGGCCCGCCTTGGCCGCGCGCGTTGCGGACCTCCAGCCGCCCGTCGGCGGTCTCGGCCAGGGTGGTCACGGGGCTGCCACTCAGGCATTCGAGGTCTCGCGCCAGACCCTGCACCAGCGCGGATGTGCCGCCCTCGAGCCGGACAAGCCGCGAGCCGTGCAGAATGCCCTGCAGGCGTTCAAGCAGCTGGAGGGCCGGCCAGTTCATCAGCTCGGTCTCGTCACAAGTGCAGATCGTGACCAGTAATGGCAGGGCCAGCCCGCGCCAGAACAGCGGCTCGAAGCGTTCACGCTCGAGGAAACGGGCCAGTGTTTCCCCGGCGTGATCGCCCGCCGCAAGACGCTCGGTGGCCCGCGAGAGTCGGCGCAGTTCACGGGCCAGCGTGAGCGAGCGCAGGTTGAGGTAGCGCGCAGCGCCCACGAAGGGCCAGCGCGTGAACGGCATCCTGCCGCTGCGAAACCAGGTCCTGCCGTCGGTACTGCTGCAGGAGACGTACGTATCGACGCCGAAAGTCCCCACCCCGACCTCGGCGGCCAGCGCCAGGACGCTTGCCCAGCTGTCCGGGCTCATCACCCGCAGCGGCACATCCACCAGGCCGTCATGCACCCGCAGGGCATGCGCATCCATGCCAAGGCCCGGCAGCGCTTCGAAGACCGTGACTTGCAGGCCCATGCGGCGGCAGAAGTGCGCTGCCGCAAGGCCCGCCATGCCGCTGCCGATCACGGCGACCTGCCTGCTCATGTTGTCTGTCCCTTCCGTTGGGTCATCGTCGCCCAGTATAAGGGACCGGGCAGGGTCTGCCGATGATTGGCGAAACCATGGCAGGTGTCAGAGGAGGGGAGGAATGACGATCGAGCGGGCTCACTGGTGGCTGTCCGTGCTGCGCGCCCTGTTCGTCCTGTGGCTGCTGATCGGCGGGCTGCTGCTCTCGGCCCGTGTGCTGCCGGTGCTGCCGGATACGGCGGTCATCGCGGTCTGCCTGCTGCTGGCGCTGCCTCTGGCATGGCTGTTGTTCCTGCGCCGGCGGTTGCGGCGGGCCGCCTTCCTGATGGTGGCGTTGTCGCCGGCGAGTGTCTGGCAGCGGCGCCTGCGCGGTGGCGTGCTGATGCTGCTGGGCCAGTGCATGATCGCACTGCTGCTCGCCTGGCTGCTGGTGCTCGGTCTGGTGCGAATGGATGCGCGGGCGTTCTGGCTGCTGTTGATTGCCTTCGTGCCAGCCTGGCTCCTGCTGCACGATACCCTCGGGCGCCGCTTCGCGGTGCATGTGAACCGCCGCTTCCTGCGGATGGTCACAGACAGGGTGACTGGCTGGCTGCTTGGGACCCCGCTGCTCATCGCCCTGCTCGCGCTGTCGTTTCATCGGCCGGTGCCGGCAGTGTCGGGCCTCAGCATCGAGGGCGCTCTGGCGGCATACACGGCAGAGGTGACCGCTGACAGTGCAGTGCTGGAAATCGGCCTGGTGCTGGCCGCCGCCGTGGAGGCCCTGCCACAGTGGTTCGCGCAGAACCTGGCGGTTGTGCTGCCTGGCGCGGGCTGGCAATGGCTGACCTGGACCCTGGTGCTGCTGCGCGAGTGGCTGGTGGTCTGGGCCCTGCTGCTGCTGGTGCAGGCGGTGCACGGCGGGCTGGATGGGGCGCGGCGTGCGCCCGCAGGAGAGAGAACGGAGTGATCACGGAAAGTGCCATCGGTGCTGGACGCGCGGGTGCCCAACCTGCGGGACTGGGATACGGACTTGCGGCGCTGGCAGTGCTGGCGCTGCTGCTCTGGTCCGTGCTGGCACCGGCCCCCTGGAGCTGGCTGGTGGCACCGCGGATGGACGTGGCGGTCGAGGGTCGTGCATACCGCGTACCGGAGCAGGACTGGCGGGCTGCGCTCGCCGAGGGTCTTGCGGTGCTCTCGCGCGAGGAACAGGCGTTCGTGGTTGAACTCGGCGAGATGGTTGAACGCCGGGTGAGCACGCTGTTCGAGCTGCCGCAGTCGCAGGTCGAACGGGTTGCGGACTTCTACTACTCGCCGGCCGGACAGCTGCTGCGTGTGGCCGGCGCCCTGCCAGGGGCCGGGCCTGAGGCGCGGCTTCGCGAGGCGGTGGTGGCCCGGTTGTTCCCGGATGAGGTCTGGCGGGACGCCGAGGCCGCCGTGCTGGCCGAGCTCGCAGCGTTCGCGGCCGGTGGTGGCCAGGCCGTCGTGGGGGCGGCCAACGCGCGCATCCACGACATGCTGGCGCCGTGGCGACGCGAGCTGCGCCGCGCCCCGACGCCGCCCCTGGTGCTCGACATGAGCCTCGATGAATCGGTCGTACGCCAGCGATTGCTGGAAGATCCGGCACTGGCACGACAGATGGTGGTGTTCTCGACCAGCGCACTGACCGCCGCGGCGGCCCGCCGCGCCGCACAGGCGGCTGCCGCGCGCGCCGCGGGCCGGGGATCGGCCAGCGTGGTCGGTGCCGCCTGCGTGAGTACCGGGCCGTTCGCGTGGCTGTGCATGGGCACGGTGCTCACCGGCTCGGTAGTGGTCAGCGAGTATGCCGTGTTGCGCCTGGATGAGCATCGCAACCGCGCCGCCTTCGAGGCCGCGCTGCGTGAGGACCTCACGCGGATGGAGCAGCAGGCCGCAGAACGCCTGCACGCCGCCTACACCGGCGCCCTTCAGCGTGCGCTCGAGGACTCCCGCGGGCGGATTCGTGACCCTGTGCGCCCCGTCGATACGCTCTGACGCCGGGTGAACTCCGGACGCCGCGTACCAGCACGGACGTCTGCACCGGCGCATGGCTATAATCCGGCCATGGAATTCTCAGCGTTCGGTCGTCGTTATGCCCGGCATACCGGGGCCCTCGAGCTCATGGAAGATCTCGGTGCGGCGATGGCGCGCGGCGGTGTCCACATGCTTGGCGGTGGCAATCCGGCGCAGATCCCCGAACTCGAGGCCGTATTCCGCGCCGAGATGGCGCAGGTGCTGGACGACCCCGTGCGCAGCCGGCGCATGCTGGGCAACTATGCTTCGCCCGGTGGTGAAGACCGTTTCCGCGAGGCGCTCGCAGCATTGCTCAAGGCGCAGTACGGCTGGGAACTCGGCCCGGCCAACATCGCGCTGACCAGCGGCAGCCAGACGGGATTCTTCCAGTTGTTCAACCTGCTCGCTGGCGAGATGCCGGACGGCAGCCGTCGGCGCATCCTGCTGCCACTGACCCCCGAGTACATCGGCTACAGCGACACGGGGGTGAGCGAGGGCATGTTCAGTGCCCGCCGGCCGGAGATCGAGCTGCTCGACGATCGCCTGTTCAAGTACCGCGTCGATTTCGATGCGCTGCAGCCAGGCAGCGACACGGCGGCCATCTGTGTTTCCCGGCCCACCAATCCGACCGGTAACGTCCTCACCGATGACGAAATGAGCCGGCTGTCGGCGATCGCCCGCGCCCGCGAGCTGCCGCTGATCATCGACAACGCCTATGGCCTGCCTTTCCCGCGCATTGTCTTCAGCGAGATCAACCTGCACTGGGATGAGAATACGATCCTCTGCATGAGTCTGTCGAAGATCGGCCTGCCTGCCGTACGCTGCGGGATCGTGATTGCGCGCGAGGAAATCGTGCAGGCGCTGACTGGCATGAACGCGGTGATGAGCCTCGCGGTACCCAGCGTCGGGCCGGTGCTGCTCGAACGGCTGCTGGCCAGTGGTGAGCTGCTGCGGCTGAGCCGCGAGGTCATCCGTCCATTCTACCAGGCGCGTGCCGAACGCGCCGTGGCCTGGGTAGATGAGTCGCTCCAGGGATGTGACTATCGCATCCATCGCCCGGAGGGCGCCTTGTTCCTGTGGTTGTGGTTCCCGGGTCTGCCCATCTCAAGCCAGGTGCTCTATGAGCGGCTCAAGGCGCGTGGTGTGCTGGTGCTCTCCGGGCATCACTTCTTCCCTGGTCTGGAAGATGACGACTGGCGACACAAGCAGGAATGTATCCGTGTGACGTACTCCCAGGACGAGGCTACGGTGCGTGAAGGCATTCGCATCATCGGTGAGGAAGTCCGCGCAGCAGCGGGCTGAAAGGGTACTGGTGAAACACGGCAGGTCCAGGCGAGCAGGGTCTCGGCGCCATCAGCGTCTGCGCCGACTGGTGGCGGCGGTCTCTGTCAGCCTGGCGCTGGTCGCCTGTTCCGCGGCACCGCCGATCGATACCCGCTACAGCGCGCAGAGCCAGGGCAGTCGTGTCCAGTTCATCATCCTGCATTTCACCTGGGACGACTGGGAGAACTCACTGCGGATCCTGACGCAGGGTCCGGTCAGCAGCCATTACCTGGTCCGCGATGAACCGGTGCGAATCTACCGACTGGTGGCGGAGTCGCAGCGGGCATTCCACGCTGGCGAGAGCGCCTGGAAGGGACATGGTTCGCTGAATGCCGCCTCCATCGGCATCGAGATCGTCAATGCCGGCAATCGTCTGGCCGACCAGGGCATCGACTGGCAGCCCTATCCTGAAGCGCAGATCGACGCGGTCATCGAGCTGGTGCGCTGGATTGCCGAGCGCCACGGCGTCCCGCCCGAGAACATTCTCGGTCACAGCGATATTGCGCCCCAGCGCAAGGTGGATCCCGGGCCGCGCTTCCCCTGGCATCGGCTCGCCGAGGCCGGGCTCATCCCGTGGCCGGATGAAGGTGCCGTGCTGGCGCGCCGCGCCGAGTTCGAGCGTGCGCTGCCCGACGTGGCCTGGTTTCAGGCTCGGCTGGCGGTTCACGGTTACCAGGTGCCCCGCCACGGCAGGCTTGACGAAGAGACCCGGCGGGTCATCTCAGCCTTCCAGATGCGCTTCCGCCAGTCGCGCTACGACGGGGCCCCGGATGCCGAGACCGCGGCGATCCTCGCGGTGCTGACCGATGCCGACGGGGCTTCGGTTGAGGTTACGGAGACGATCACATGAATACCACCGGCGAGCGCGCGGACGACCCGGTGAGATGCCGTGTCACGGTGATCCTGGCTGCCCACGGCGAGGCCGAGACGCCCGGATTTCGCGAAAACTTCATGGTGGGGCATCGCACGCTGTCGCACGTGGCCGAAGTCATGCCGCTACCGGCGCCGCTGCGTCTGGCGATCTGCACGATGGGTGCGGCGCGCAAGCGCTTTGCTGGTGGTGAGGGCTCGCCGCACAACGCGTTGACGCGCAGGCAGGCCCAGGCGCTGGATGAACAGCTTGCCGGGGATGAGGCTAACGCATTCCGGGTGGTTCCTGCTTTCGGTTCATCGCTGCCGCTGGTCGACTCGCTGCTCGAGGGTGACGCTGCCGAGGGGCTTAGTATCGTGGTATCGATGACGCCGATCGATTCGCATCTGGCCTGCGGCAGGCTCTGTCACCTGTTGGTGCATGCCAAGGCGTCGGTGGGCGAGGCGCGCGTCCTCGCGCGGTTCTGGGACGACCCTGACTTTATCGGCGTGAACGTCGAGCATGTCTTCTCGCATCTGCAGCTCCCGGACAACTCCGGGCGCTGCGCGCTGGTGCTGGTGATGCATGGCACGCTGGTCCGTGATGCCAAGGGCCGGGTGCCGGACTTCCACACCGGGCTGCAGGAGTCTGTCGTATACGCCCGGCGCCTGCGCGAAGCCTTTGCGACCGATCCGCGCAGTCCATTTTGCCGAATCGAGATTGCACATCTGAATCATGACGTCGGCGGGGAATGGACCCGTCCCACGTTGGAGGAGGTCCTCAAGGGTCTCGCCGCGGAGGGGGTGGATGCGGTGGCGGCCTATCCCTGCGAGTACCTGGTCGACGGCAGCGATACCGTGGGCAAGGTGGCGGCTGCGCTGGCTACCGGCGGGATTCGACAGACGCAGCGTCTGCCCTGCCTCAACGACGCGCCCGGCCTGATTGCGCTGTTGGCACGGCGTATCCAGGGGCTTGTGAGCGAACAGATGGACGCCCCCGGGCGACACTGCGACGCCTGTCCGCTCACCTCGACCGACGTGTGAGCGGCGACATTGCCGCGGCGCAACGCCGCTTCCGGCGCTACATCGGCATCGACTACTCCGGTGCCGCGACACCTGAGACCGGCCTGCCGGGCCTGCGGGTGTATGTCTCGAGTCCATCACGCCCGCCGCGCGAGGTGACGCCACCTGCGGGAGGCCTGCGTCACTGGAGTCGACGCGCCGTGGCGGACTGGCTGGCCCGGACACTCGCAGTTGAAGTCCCTGCCATCGTCGGTATCGATCACGGCTTCTCCTTTCCGCAGGCCTGGTTCGAGCGGCATGGTCTGTCGCCGGACTGGGAGGCCTTCCTGGTCGACTTCCAGGCGCACTGGCCTTGCGATCAGCAGGGGGTGCGAGTGGAAGATGTCCGCCGCGGGCGGCTTGGCCGTGCGGCTGCGCGCTCGGGCGACTCACGCTGGCGGCGGCTCACCGAGCAGCGCAGCGGAGCGGCCAAGTCGGTGTTCCATTTTGACGTCCAGGGTTCGGTGGCGAAGTCCACCCATGCGGGGTTGCCCTGGCTGCTGCATCTGCGCCGCCGCCTCGGAACCCGTGTGCATGTCTGGCCTTTCGATGGCTGGGAGGTGTCGTGCGGGTGCAGCGTGCTCGCCGAGGCTTATCCGCGGCTCTATAGCGAGGGCTATCCGCGTCGGAAGCGAACACCGGATCAGCAGGACGCCTACAGCATTGCCGCCTGGCTGCGCGATCGCGACGGCGACGGGACGCTGGGGGGGATGTTGTGCCCGGTGCTGCCGCCTGCGGCACGCCGCCTCGCCGCTGTCGAGGGCTGGGTGCTCGGGGTGCGCTGAGCACCGGGGGGTGCCGCCATCATCCGTACTTTTCCTGATGTTACCGCGCCGATGGCCTCGTCATAGTCGAAGATACCAGCGGTTATGTGGAGCGCGTGATGATTACCCTCAACGTCAATCCCGACAATATCGAGCGGCTTATCCTGCTCGGCCGGGAGTTCCACGCGCAGGATACCGTGGTGATCCCGGAGGAGCCGGTCGGCCCGTCCGATGAAGGCGTACGCCACATGCTTTCGCATCGCCGCGGTGACATGTCACTCGACGAGTTCCGCTCCATCATCGAAGATCTTGAGCCTGATCAGCAGGCCGAGGTCGTCGCGGTCATGTGGGTCGGACGCGGCGACTACGAGACTGACGAGTGGGAGGATGTGGTGCAGCAGGCGCAGGAGCAGTGGACCCCGTGGACGGCGGATTACCTGATTGCCCATCCGTTGCTGCCGCACTACCTGGCCGAAGGGCTCGAGTCGCTGGGTTACGACGTCGACTGAGGGGTTTCGCCGGGCTTGACCGCGCGCGTTGATGGCGTGCGCGGCTGCAGCGCGGTGGGTGCATCGTGCAGGCTGGCTGGCAAGCGTTGTGGCCAGGCGACTGGCAGGTTCGCCAGCGCGCGCAGGCGCCGCCGCGAGAGAATCTGCCAGTGATGGCCGTGGCGGTGCAGAATGCCGTCGCGCTCCAGGGCACACAGCGTACGGCTCACGTGCACGACACTCAGCCCGACAGCGTCAGCGATCAGTTCCTGTGAAATCGGCAGTCGATAGACCCGCGGGGGCCTGTCGTGGAGCAGATCGAGGCGGCAGGCCAGTTCCCAGACCAGATGGGCGATCCGCTCACGGGCATTCATCCGGCCCACCGCCAGCAGATGGCTGCGCATCATCGCGGCATGCTGGGCAGCCATCCACCAGAGACAGACGCCGAGCCCTGGGGCGTGGCGCAGTGTCTCCAGCAGGAGGTCGGGCGGCACCCTGGCGTACTGCATCGCCGTGATGGCCACCACGCTCGAGTCCGCTCGACGGGTGACGAAACTGCCGGGATCACACATGTCACCCGGCAGCAGGAATTCCATGATCTGCCGACGGCCGTCGGCCAGGGTGCGCTGGCGCAGCGCCCAGCCGCTGCATAGCAGTAACGCGGTGCGTCCGGGGTCACCCTCGCGCAGCAGGCAGGCATTCGGGGTGGCCTGCCGGCGGTCGCGGGTCAGCAGGGCGAGGGCGGCGAGCTCGTCAGGCCCTGGATCGACGAAGTGCTGCAGCCGATGGAGCAGTGGTTTGCAGGGGTGCTCGGCGGGCGTCTCGCTGGACATTTTCCGGCCTCCCGACTGGCGCGGCGTACCGCGGTTAACCCAGGTTATGGCAAACCGCCGGTGTCAGATCCAGTATCAACCTCCAGCAGCACGTTGTACAGGGGAGGGAGACATGGAACACCGTTGCGGCGCACGTTGCCCGGTCCGCTACCCGGTCCTGATCGCCTGCGAATCCAAGCGCCCGCCCGTCCACGCGGTGACCCGCAATCTCGCCCCAGGCGGCGCGTTTGTCGCCGAGCTGTCCCGCCCGCTGCATCACCATCAGCCTGTGGAGCTGGTGTTGCGCACGCCCCGTGCCGCCACTGCCGAGTGGCGTTGGCCCGCGATGGTGCTGCGCTGCGGCCCCGCGGGCGCTGCACTGATGTTCGATCGTCTGCACCTCGATGAATTTGCCCAGTTGCTCGCCGCCTTGCGCGCGGCCGAACTCAGCTGGCGCTGGGCGCCGGTCAGGCCGCTGCCGCAGGTACAGCCTGGGGCAGCTCACCTTCCAGGATCGCCCGGCTATGGGGCAGTGCCTCCGGGTGATGGGCGGCAAGCCAGCCAATAAGCGCTTCGCGCAGGAAACACCGCAGGTTCCATGCCCGTCCAGAGTCCGCCGCCGAGATCAGGACGCGGACCACCACTTCGCGTGGCGTCGTCTCGACGACCTGCACTCCACAGACTTCAGTGTCCCAGTCGGGGTGACCCTGAACCAGGCGCTCGGCCTCGCGCCGCAGCGCATCGACCGGCACGCGATAATCGAGGTGCAGCATCACGCTGCCCAGGATCTTGGCCTCGGTGCGCGTCCAGTTCTGGAACGGGCGATCGAGGAAATGACTGATCGGCACGATCAGGCGACGCCGGTCCCAGATGGCCACCACCACATAGGTCAGGGTGATTTCCTCGATGCGTCCCCACTCACCCTCGACGATCACCACGTCATCCATGCGGATCGGCTGGGTAAAGGCCACCAGGAACCCCGCGATCAGGTTGGACAGCGTGCGCTGTGCGGCCAGGCCGATCACCAGGCCGGCGAGACCGGCTGAGGCGAGCAGGCCGGTGCCGAGCTCGCGCAGGCGCTCGAAGCTCATGAGGATGATCACCAGGGCGAGCAGGGCAACCGCGATCACCGTGATCTGGCGGATCACCCGCAACTGCGTCTGCATCCGCCGGGCCCGCAGGTTGTCCGACTTCTCCACCCCGAGGCGCGCGACAATCATGTCCTCGCCGACGCGCAGCAGCCGCGTGATCAACCAGGCCAGCAGGATCACCTGAAAGACCCAGGCGGTCTGCTGGGCCGGGGCCAGCCAGGTTTCCGGGACCGCCAGCGGCAGCACCAGCTGCAGCAGCGCGATCGAGAGCACCCAGCCGAGCGGACCGGCGGCGCGTTCGTTCAGCGCGTTTAGCAACGACATCTGCTCGCGGCTGGCCCGCCAGCGCAGCAGCCCCTGGATCAGCGTGCGCAGCAGGTAGCCGCCGACCAGGGCACCGGTCAGCAGGGCCAGTGACTGCACCCAGAAGGGCAGGGCGTCGAGGGTTGGCATGTCGGTTCTCCCGAGGTTAGGGTTCTCTCTTCTAGCCCACCGCAGTCCTCGCGGCATTGCAAGTGCAGGGCATGTTGCGGCGACGGCTTCTGGTCGTCTGCGGTAGGGTGTGAATGGGCAGGCAGGGAGCAGACCGTCATCCTCGATCTCAGCCGCACGGCACCCGGCCGCCGCGCGCTATTCGCGCTGCTGTACCTGGCCGAAGGCGCGCCAATCGGTTTCATCTGGTGGGCGGTGCCTACGCGGTTACGCGAGGCGGGAGTGCCGGTCGGGACGATTGCGCTGCTGACCTCCGTGATCATCCTGCCGTGGGCGTTCAAGTTCCTCTGGGCACCGCTGGTGGACGTGCTGCGCGGCCAGCGCTGGGGCCGGCGGGCGTGGATCGTCGCCGCGCAGCTGCTGATGGGGCTGACCTTGCTGCCCCTGGCGTTTGTCGACTGGCAGATGTCGCTCGGGCTGCTGTTTGTCCTGCTCCTGGTGCACGCTTTTGCAGCCGCCACCCAGGACGTGGCCATAGACGCCTGGGCGATCAGTGTGACCCCCCGCGCGCAACTCGGCGCGCTCAACGGCTGGATGCAGGTGGGCATGCTGTCGGGCCGCTGGCTGTTCGGCGCGGGGTTTCTGTTGGTGGCCCACGTCGTGGCCGATACCGTCGCGGTGCTGGCGATGATCGCGGTGATCTGGGTGACCACCGTGGTGGTGCTGCTCGCCAGTGAAGCCGATGACTACGCCACTGGCGAACGACGCCCTGGCGTCGGCGAGCGCTGGCAGAAGTTCTTCACGACCCTGCGCACCGCATTTCGCAGTGCCGACACCTGGCTGGGTATCCTGCTGGCCCTGCTCGCGTTTGCAGGCTTCAAGGCGGTCGGCGATATCGCCGGGCCGTTCATGGTGGACCGGGGCCTGTCATCAGCGGGTGTCGGGCGATTTTTCACCGGCGCCCTGGTGGCGATGATCGTCGGTGCGCTGCTCGGCGGCTGGCTGGCCGACCGGTTCGGTGCCCAGCGTGCCGTCGGCGCCCTGGTGGTGCTGGCGGCGGGCGTGGTCTTCGCGACCAGTGCTGCCGCCGTGGTCACGGTCGGCGGCCATGCGCTGGTGATCGCCGGTCTGCTCGGCGTGTATCTGTGCGCGGGCCTGCTGACGGCGGCGGCCTACGCGCTGTTCATGCGACTCACCGATCCACGGCTGGGGGCGACCCAGTTCTCGGCGTACATGGGGGCGATCAACGGTTGCGAGGCCTGGGCGGGCTTTACCGCCGGCCAGTTGGCGGAGCGTTTCGACTATCCCGTCGGATTTGTCGTCGTGGCCGCAGTCTCGTTGTTGGCGCTGCCGCTGCTCTGGCGGCTGCGCATGAGCAGCCGGTAAAGCACGGGGACGACCAGCAGGGTCAGGGCGCTCGAGGCGATCAACCCGGAGATGATCGCCCAGGCCATGGGCGGCCAGAGCGTCGACTGGGTGAAGGTCAGCGGCAGCAGGCCGGCTACGGTGGTGGTGGTCGTCAGCAGGATCGGTCGTGTGCGCCGCAGCACCGCCTCCGCGATGGCCTCGGCAGGCGCCAGTCCCTCGCGTCGTCGCGCTTCGGCCACGTCCACCATCACGATGGCATTGTTGACGACGATGCCGACCAGCGCCACGACACCGAGCAGGGCCATGAAACCGAAGGGCTGGCCGGCGAGCAGCAGCCCAGGAATCACCCCGACCGCTGCCAGCGGTACGGTGGCCAGGACGATGCCGACCAGTCGGAAGGAATTGAACTGCCAGAGCAGGAACACCAGCAGCAGCAGGATACCTATCGGCAGGCTGCGGAACAGGGCACTGTTTGCCGCGCCGGCTTCCTCGGCAGCCCCGCCGAGCGCCAGCTCCACGCCGGTTGGCAAGCTCAGGGTTGCCAACCGGGGCATCAGTACGTCGAGCACCTGGGCGTAAGTCACGCCAGGCTCGGTTTCGGCGAGGACCTGGGTCATTCGCCGCAGGTCGCGGTGTTCGATGACCGCCGGCTGATAGACCAGGCGCGGCCGAACAAACTGGGTGACCGGGAGTGCCGCCCCGCCCGGGGTCACCAGCGTCAGGCCGCCGAGAGACTCCAGCGAGAGACGATCACCCTCGCGGGTGCGCAAACGCATGGGCACGGGTTCGCGCCCGGCGCGCCACAGTGAGGCGGTCTCCCCCAGTGTGGCGCCGGCGAGCGCGGCGCGGATATCGCCGCGCGCCAGGCCATGGCGTGCGGCTTCTGCGTCGTCGACGTCCAGCACCAGCACGGGCATGCCCGTCCCGAGCCGGTGGCGGACGTCGACCGCGCCAGGGATGTTCCTGAGCTCGCGCATCAGCAGGTCGACCGCCGTCTCGAGGTCGGCGGTGCTGCGTCCATAGACCAGGATTTCGACAGGGGCCTCCAGGGGTGGACCCTGTCCGAGGCGTCTGGGCGTGATCTGCGCGTCCGGCAGCAACGGTTGTGCGACTCGGCGCACGTGCTGCAGCAGTTCGGGAAGTTCGCGATCGCTGGGTGTGGTGAGCACCAGCCTGGCGCGATGCGGCACGGCCGGGATCTGCATCAGGTTGTAGTAGAAGCGCGGGCCGCTGAAGCCGGCAAACACCTGTGTATCCAGCACGGCCGGGTGTTCGGCAAGCACCTGGGCAAGCCCGCGGGCGGCCAGTGCGGTGTGCTCGGTCCGTGTGCCCTCGGGCAGGGTCAGGTCAATGACCAGCTGGTTCCGGTCGGTGTCCGGAAAGAAGTCGCGAGGCAGGAAACTGGCTAGAGCCAGGCTGAGGCCGAGCAGCAGTCCCGCACCGACCAGCACCACGCCCGGGTGATCACGGCCGATACGTGCCAGGTGTCTGCCAAGAGCATCGAAGCCGCCCTGGCCTGTGGCCCTGCGGGGCTTGAGCAGGGCACCGCCCCCGAGCGGGGTGACGAACATGGCGTAGAGATAGCTCACCACCAGGATGAGCATCACCATGATCGGCACGTCGCGGGTGAAGTCCGCCGTATCGCCCTGGGCCAGCAGCAAAGGCGTGAACGCGGCGATCGTGGTGCCGGTGGCGGCGGCCAGCGGCCCCGCCAGTTCGCGGACCGCACGATTGGCGGCTTCCCGCCGGCTGGCGCCGCGGTCGAGGTGCCACTGCAGGTTCTCGGCCATCACGATCGCATTGTCGACCAGCATGCCGAGCGCGATCACCATGCCGGCGATACCGATCTGGTGCAGCACACCGCCGCCGATGGCGAATACGCCAAGTGCGCTCAGCGTGACCAGCGGCAGGAGGCTGGCGACCAGCAGGCCGAGCCGCAGACCCATGAAGGCGAACAGCACGGTGGCGACGATCAGGACTCCCACCAGCAGGGTCCGCCCAAGCTCACGGATCCGCCGCTCCACCCATTGCGGCTGGAAGAACACCTCCTCGATCGCCAGCGGCGCATGGTCGGGGCGCAGTTCGTCCAGCAGCGCACGCAGTTCACGCCCGAAGCGCACGGTGTTCAGGCGGTTTTCCGGAATCACCACGCCCAGCGCGATCGCCGGCCGGCCGTTGCTCCAGATCCGTTCTGTGGCGGGTTCTGCCGGTGCCAGCGTGATGTCGGCGATCTCGCTCAGCGGCAGCAGTGTTCCGGTTGGCGTGCCGATCGGCGTGTTGGCCAGTTCGTCCAGCGTCGTGAAGGGTCCGGTGGGAGAAAGCACCAGGCTGCGACCACCGACGACCAGCAGCCCTCCCGGCTGGGTTCGGTTGGTCGCCTCGATCTGCCGGGCGAGTGCCGCCACGTCCAGCCCGAGGCTCTCGAGGCGCGCAGGATCGACCCGCAGCAGGAGCTGTTCACCCGGGTTGCCGAGGATTTCGACCCGACCGATGTCCGGCAGACGAAACAGATCCCGGCGCAGCGTACGCGCCGCCTCCAGGAGTTCGAGGAGATCGTCGCTGCCGGTGATCGAGAGCACCACGCCATGGCTCTCCATCATCCGGTCATTGATACGTGGCGGCCCGGCCTCCGCGGGGAAGCGGCGCTCGGCGCGCTGCACGGCGACGCGGATACGGTCCCAGGCACTGTCGGTGTCGTACACGTGCTGGTGCATGCTGACGACGAGAAAACCGACCCCCAGGCGCGCCGTGGCGCGGATCTCGCGGACTTCCTCGACGCTGACCAGTTCTTCCTCCAGGGGTTGGACAATCAGGCGCGCGACGTCCTCCGGCTCAGCGCCCGGCCACTCGACCAGGATCTGGCCATAGCGGTAGGGGAAGAAAGGGTCTTCCTGGCGGTCCATGGTGAACCACGCCACCAGGCCGATCCCGGAGACGAGCAGTACGGCAGCAAACACCAGCCGCCGGTGATCCAGGGCGGCGAACACCAGGTTCATGGCAGGATCCGCACCGCCTCGCCGTCGAGCAGCATCGCGTGGCCGGCGACGATCACTGTGTCGCCCGGCGCGAGCTCACCGACGACGCCGACCCGGTCACCCTGCAGTGCGCCCAGTTGCACCGCGATGCGCTCGGCGCGGTTCTCCCGCACCCTGAAGACACGGCTGTTGCCCGTTCCCGGGTCGATGATAGCCGCCATGGGCACGAGCAGGATCTCACTGCGGGTGATCTCCAGGAACGCATGCACCGGCTCTCCGGGAGCCCAGGGGGTGGCTTCTGGCAACGCCACCAGAATCGGCAGCGCGCGACCCGGGGCGGCGCCGCCGATCTCGCGGACGACCGCCTGGACGGCGGCCCCGTCGGCAAGGCGTTGTACGCGGACAGCCTGGCCCGGTCTGAGGTTGGTGGCCCATCCGGCGGGCAGTTCCAGGCGAAGCTCGAGGCGCTGAGGGTCGACAATGTCCAGCACCGGCTGCCCTGCGGCCACGAAATCGCCGGGCTCGACGTGCACATCGGTGATGACCCCGGCAAACGGTGCACGCAGGCTGGCTTCGGCAAACTGATCACGGGCGTCGGCCAGCGTGGCCTGTGCGCGCGCCAGTGCCTCGCGTGCGCCGTCCCGGCGCGACCGGGCCCGCTCGACCTCCTCCTCGGCGATCAGCTGGCGCGCCGCCAGTTCCTCCAATCGCTCGACATCGCGCTCGAGCTGCGCGGCGGTCTCGCGCGCCTCACGTTCGGCGGCCTCTGCTGCCAGGACGCCGGGCTGCAACGAGGGGTTGCGCAGGCTGGCCAGGCGCTCGCCGGCCGCCACCTGCTGGCCGAGTCGAACCGGACGCGCGGCCAGGACGCCGGCGTGGAAGAACGCGAGCCTCGCCCGTTGGCTGGCGCGCAGGGTTCCCGGCAGGCGCAGGCCTTCGGCCGCAGGCGCGCGCTCCACCTCGGCGACTTCCACGGGCCGGACAGTCGCTGAACCGGGCGGGGTCGGATCGGCCGTGCCCGGGGTGCAGCCAATACTCACCCCGGTAGCAAACAGGAGGCCGAGAACCGCGAGTGCAGCACAGGGCAGGCGGGCGGACAGCAGGCGGTGTCGATGCATGTTCGGGCTCGTTGCTCAGCGTTCTTCCGGGGGCGCCAGTCCCGCCATGAAGATCCGCAGGAAGTCGTCAAGATAGGCCTGGTCATCGCCGATGCCCGGCCAGCCCGAGTGATGTGCCTTGGCGGTGAACCATTGGCTGCATGCGTGCACGAACAGCGTCACCACATGGGTCGGGTTGACGTCATCGCGCAGCAGCCCGGCCTGCTGGGCCTGGCGGATGCGTTCCGCACCGAGCCGTACCAGTTCCGCATCCATCTCGCTGCAGCCTTCGTCGGCCTCGAGGTGAATCCAGGCGAGCAGGCGGACGACTTCGGGGCGCTGCTGCAGGAATCGGAAATACCTCAGCACCGAGGTCTGCAGCAGCGAGGTATCCGGGACCTGGCGGGCTTCCAGTTCGGCCATCTGTTCTTCGGCATAGCGCGAGAACGCGTGGGCCTTGACGGCGGTCCAGAGCGCCTCCTTGCTGCCGAAATGATGATGAATCAAGCTCTTGGTGACCCCCGAGGTCTCGGCGATTTCGCGCAGCGAGACGCCCGTCACGCCGTGCTCCACGAACAATGCAAGGGCTGCATCGAGAATGCGCGCGCGGGTGAGGTCCGGGTCGCGGGTGGCAGGACTGTCCATGGTTGCGGAATCTACGCTTGACTGGCCGACCGGTCAATACGTTGCGCCGCAATATGGTTCGCGGGTTCGCGGCCCATGCAGTCGATTGGCCAGTCGGCGCGCGGGCACGGTAAAGTGCAGGCTCATGCCAAGGGGGGGGATCGCATGCACTGGACTCGTATTCTCGGCATTGCCCTGCTGGTGCTGGGCGCCGTCCTGCTGTTCATGGGCTATAACGCCACCGAGAGCGTGACCGAAGAACTCCATGAGACCCTGACCGGCCGATTCACGGACGAGACCCGCAACTATCTGGTGGGCGGCGCCGTGGCGGCGGTGGTGGGCCTCGTGCTGCTGCTCTTCGGCGGGCGACGTTGACCACCGGTCGCGCTGCTGGGGCCGCCGGCACGGCGATCAGGGCGCGCGGGTGACTTGTAACGCTGCAGCGAAGAGACCTTCTTACGCCGCGGTCCAGCCCCCATCGACCACCACCGCGCTGCCTGTCATCAGGGCCGAGGCGTCGCTCGCGAGGAACAGGATGGCGCCCATCAGGTCCTCGACCTGCCCGACCCTGCCCAGCGCGATACGCTCCACCACCCAGCGGCGGAAGTCCTCATCGGCGAACATCGGTGCGGTGAGGTCGGTTTCGATGAAGGTCGGACACAGCGTATTCACGCGGATCCCAGCCGAGCCCAGCTCCCAGGCCAGCGCCTTGGTCAGGCCCTCCAGCGCATGCTTGCTCGCGCAGTACAGTGTGCGCCGCGGCGAGCCCACCAGGCCCATCTGTGAGGAGACGTTGATGATCGAGCCCGGCAGGCGGGCAGCCAGCAGTGCGCGGACAACCACCCGGCTGACATAAAAGGCTGACTTTACGTTCAGCTCCAGCACGGTATCGAGGTCCTCGTCGGGGATCTCGACCAGCGGCTTCGGGCGATTCATGCCGGCGTTGTTCACCAGCACCTGGAACGGTGGCCGCGCCGCGAGTTCGCGGCTGACCGCGGCGGCGTCGGTCACGTCCAGCACCAGTGCCTCGGCCCGTCCGCCCGCCTCGCCGATGGCCGCACAGGCAGCATCGAGGTCCGCTCTGGTGCGCGCGGCGAGTGTGACTTCGGCCCCCGCGTCGGCCAGCGCCGCGGCGGCCGCCAGTCCGATGCCCCGGCCTGCGCCGGTCACCAGCGCGCGACGCCCGTCCAGGCGAAAGCTCGGGGTGCGTGGCAGACGCATCAGTCCAGGGCCGGGACCGGCTGGTACCAGGGCACCTCGCCACGCCTGCCGTAGCGGCGCACCCGCAAATTCGCCTGCTCGCCGTGGCCTGCGAAGTTCTCCATGTGGCAGAGCCGCGAGCAGACCTCGCCCATGGCGGCGCTGGCTTCGTCGGTGAGCACCTTCTGGTAGGTGCAGGTCTTGAGGAACTTGCCCACCCACAGCCCGCCGGTGAAGCGCGCGTTGCGGCCCGTGGGCAGCGTGTGGTTGGTGCCGATCACCTTGTCACCAAAGCTTACATTGGTGCGCGGGCCGAGGAACAGGGCGCCGTAGTTGCGCATGTGCTCGAGGAAATAGTCGGGATCGCGCGTCATCACCTGGACATGCTCGAAGGCCAGTTCGTCGGCCTTGCCGAGCATCTCCTCCACGGTATCGCAGACAATCACCTCACCATAGTCCGCCCAGCTCTGTGCGGCGATCTCGGCAGTCGGGAGAATCGTCAGCTGGCGCTCGACTTCGGTGAGGGTCGCGCGGGCCAGCGCCTCGCTGTCGGTGAGCAGCACCGCCGGCGAGGTCGGACCATGTTCGGCTTGACCCAGCAGGTCCACCGCGCACATCTCCGCATCCACGCTCTCATCGGCGATCACCAGCGTCTCGGTGGGACCGGCCAGCAGATCGATCCCCACCCGCCCGAACAGCTGTCGTTTGGCCTCGGCCACGAACATGTTGCCGGGACCGACCAGCATGTCCACCGGCGCGATGCTCTGGGTGCCCAGCGCCATCGCCACCATGGCCTGCACGCCACCGAGCACCAGGATCTCGTCAGCGCCGGCCATGTCCATGGCCGTGACGATCGCCGCGTGCGGCGCGCCCTGGTAGGGCGGCGCGGTCGCGACCACCCGCGGGACGCCGGCCACCTTGGCGGTCAGCACGCTCATGTGTGCCGAGGCGAGCAGCGGATACTTGCCCCCGGGGATATAGCACCCCACCGTGCTGATCGGAATGTGCCGGTGGCCGAGGAGGACACCCGGATAGGTCTCCACCTCGACATCCTGCATCGAGGCACGCTGGATCTCGGCGAAGTTGCGGATCTGCGCCTGGGCGAAGGCGATGTCCTGGATCTCGCGGGCCGAGAGCTGGCCTCTCGCCGTCTCGATCTCGGCACGGGACAGGCGAAAGTCCGCAGGCGCCCAGTGATCGAACTTGCGGCTGTACTGGCGTACCGCCTCATCGCCGCTCGCTTCGATATCGCTGATGATGGCCTCGACAGTGGCGCGAACCTGCGCTTCTTCCTCGCGGCGCACGGCCTGCGCTTTACCTTGCTTGAGATATCGAATCATGGGGCTCGTCTGGTGATTGGATCGACGTCCTCATGATACGTGTGACGTTTCCGCTCCGTCACTCGGCAGCCACCCGTCTGGTGGTCACGCGTAGTTCATGCCGCTCGGAATTGACATCAGTCTGTCACCGGACGGGAGCATGCTGTCATCTTCGGTTTCGTCGACTTGGAGCGCAGGCTCAATGATCAGGATCAAGGCACATCTGCATACCGACGAGGCGTTGGAGGAAAGTCACCTGCTCGATCTTCGCCGAATCGTCGAGGGCATCAGCGCCGCCCCGGATCACGTGCTGGTGTATCCGCATGAGGGCACCGGCGGCGGGCTGATGACGGAGTTTGCTGTCGAGGATGCCCCCCAGGCCAGTCTGCTCGAGGACATCAGCCGCGCACTGATGAGTGCCGTGCCCGGCGTTTACGATGTCGGATTGTCCTTCCGCGACTGACCGGCAGCAGGTCCGAGCGGGTCTCCGCGGTCA
>RECU01000049.1 GCA_007693855.1 Gammaproteobacteria bacterium
CCTGGCTCGAGCGCATCCAGGCCGCGGAACTGACTGCGCTGGACACCGAGACCACCAGCCTGGATTACATGCAGGCCGAACTGGTGGGCCTGTCGCTCGCCGTGACGCCCCACGAAGCCTGTTACATCCCGCTGGACCACCGCTACCCGGGTGCGCCCGACCAGCTCGACCGCGACACCGTACTGGCGCGGCTGAAACCCTGGCTGGAGGATGCCGACGCCGCCAAGGTCGGCCATCACCTGAAGTACGACGCGCACGTGCTCGCGCATTACGGCATCGAACTGCGGGGCCAGCGCTACGACACCATGCTCGAGTCCTACGTGCTGAACAGCGTGGCCACGCGTCACGACATGGATTCCGTGGCGGCCCGTTACCTGGGCGTCCAGACCACGAGCTACGAGAGCATCGCGGGCAAGGGCGCGAAGCAGATCGGCTTCGAACAGGTGGCCCTCGAGCAGGCCGCCCCTTACGCCGCCGAGGATGCCGACATCACGCTGCAGCTCCATCACGTGCTGTGGCCGAAGCTCGAAGCCGCAGGGCGGCTGGCAGAGGTGTATCGAGAGATCGAGCAGCCGCTGGTACCCGTGCTCACACGCATGGAACATGCCGGCGTACTGGTGGACCGCAAACGCCTGCAGCGCCAGAGCGGCGAACTCGCCGAGAAGATGGCGAGCGTGGGGGAACAGGCCTGGGCGGCAGCCGGTGGTGAATTCAACCTCGGCAGCCCCAAGCAGCTCCAGGAAATCCTGTTCGAGCGCCAGGGCCTGCCGGTGCTGCGCAAGACACCGAAAGGACAACCGTCCACGGCGGAGGACGTGCTCGCGGAACTGGCCGAGGACTACGAACTGCCGCGGGTGATCCTCGAGTACCGCAGCCTCTCCAAGCTCAAGTCCACCTACACCGACAAGCTCCCGGAGATGATCAACCCGCGCACCGGACGCATCCACACCTCGTATCACCAGGCGGTGGCGGCCACCGGCCGGCTGTCCTCCTCGGACCCGAATCTGCAGAACATCCCGATCCGCACCCCGGAAGGCCGACGTATCCGCCAGGCGTTCATCGCCCCGGAAGGCCTGCGCCTGATTGCCGCCGACTACTCGCAGATCGAGCTCAGGATCATGGCGCATCTGTCCGGTGACGAGGCCCTGCTCGAGGCCTTCGCCAGGGAGCGCGACATCCACCAGGCCACGGCCGCCGAGGTGTTCGGCGTCGCGCTCGATGCCGTGACCGGGGAGCAGCGACGCTCGGCCAAGGCCATCAACTTCGGGCTGATTTACGGCATGTCCGCCTTCGGGCTGGGTCGGCAGCTGGGCATCTCTCGCCAGGAAGCACAGCACTACGTCGACACCTACTTCGAGCGGTATCCGGGCGTGGCCCGCTATATGGAAGACACGCGACGCAAGGCCCGCGAGGACGGCTACGTGGAAACCGTGTTCGGCCGCAGGCTCCATCTGCCCGAGATCAATGCGCGCGACGCCCAGCGCCGCCAGTACGCCGAGCGTTCAGCCATCAACGCGCCGATGCAGGGCACCGCCGCCGACATCATCAAGCGCGCCATGATCGATGTCGATGCGTGGCTGCAGTCCGGTGCCACCAAGGCCCGACTGATCATGCAGGTCCATGACGAGCTGGTGCTGGAAGCGCCCGAGGCTGAAGCCGATGAGCTCGCACAGGCGCTGGCCGCGCGGATGGAGGCGGCCGCCGAGCTGCGCGTGCCGCTACGGGTCGACGCCCGTCACGGCGCCAACTGGGACGAGGCGCACTGACCCCCCCGGGGCTGGCGCGCCGCGTCGTGGCGCGCCAGCCCCGGTCAGCCACCGTCAGCCACCGTCAGAACCGCCAGGTCGCCGTCGCGCCCACCTGGCGGAGGTTCGGCAGCGTCACCCCGAAATCACGAATGAAAAACGGGTTGAAGCCGGCGAAGGGGCTGCCACCCAGTGGCGGCTGTCCGGGCGGCAGGCCAGGCTGGCTGGCATCCACGTATCGGAGCACGTCCACCGGCGTGCGGTTGTTGAAGGCGTTGTTGACGAACACCGTGAAGGTCCACTGCTCCGCGTCCAGCCCCGCGCGGAAATTCCACAGGTTGCTGCTGCCCATCTTCGCCAGGTTGTGTACCTGGACGTAACGCGAGCCCTCGATGCTGTAATCCGCACGGAAAAAGAACTCCGGATTGCCGGCGATCAGGTTCACCGGATTGCGGAACGTCGCCGACAGCGTGCCCGAGTGCCGCGGCACTCGGGGCAGTTCGTTGCCCGAGACGTCGCCCGCCGCGAGATACGCGTCGAGGCACGGACCCACGCAGGGCACGATCGGCGCGCCGGCCGGATAGTCGGTGAAGATCAGGTCGGCCTGGTCGAGGCTGAAGAACTCCTTGATCTTGCTGTCCATCACCGACCAGGTCGCCCGCACGTCCCAGAAGTCGTTGAGCACGTAACGCAGCTCGGCCTCGAAGCCCTTCACCTCGCTCTGGCCGAGGTTGCGGGTGTAGGAGGTGACGAACTGACCGCCGCCTTCCTGGGCGGTGGCCTGGTTTTCGGTCAGCTGCTGGTTGGTCCAGTCGATGTAGTAGGCCGAGAGATTGAACAGACCCCGGCCCTCGGCGAACGTCGACTTCAAGCCGATCTCGAAGGTGTCGGCTTCTTCTTCGTCGAAACTGCTGAGGCCCTGGTCACGCAACTGCTGGCGCGCCTGCGGCGTCAGTCGGGCGTTCTCCACGGCGGAGTTGAACCCGCCCGGTTTGTTGCCGCGGGCCCAGAGTCCGTACAGCGTGACATCCGGGTTCAGCAGGTAGGTGATCGTGAAGCGCGGCAGGAAGCTCGTGAAGGTCTCGCTGAGGTCTATCGGGTTGCTGCAGCTGACGGTGAACAGCGGCGAGCCCGGGAACAGCGGCGTATTGGTGCAGAACTCGCTGCCGGGAATCGGTGTCGGCGCCGTGCGATTGAAGTTGGAGATCCCGCTGGAGCTGACCTTGTCGCGGGCATAGCGCGCCTCGGCGGTCAGCGTCAGCTGGTCGTTGACATCGAACTCCACCATCGCAAACAGCGCCTGGTTCTCCACCTTGGCCCCACCGACCTGTGGCGTCAGCGCGGCAGGCGCGCCGGTGGCGACGGTCCCCGCGAGATCCCCCGAGAACCGGTCACCGTCCTTTTCGTTGTAGTAATACAGGCCTGCCAGCCAGCGAATGCGCTCGTCGCGCGGCGAGAGAATCTTCAGCTCCTGGCTGTAGTCCCGCGCGCCCTTCTCCCGGCTGATGGTTTCAAACGCGCCGGCCGAACCGCGAATCCCGGAGTAGTCCTGGTCGACGGCGCTGTAGAGCGAGGTCTCGTTGTAGGCGGAGACGGAGCTCAGCAGATAGCCGCCCAGATCCCAGTCGAGGCTCAGGCTGTAGCGGAATGACTCGCGCGTCAGCCCGGCGTCGAAGCCCGCTTCGGCGAAACCGTCGGTGTTCAGCGCGAGCGGGGTCGGCTCACCGAGGGTGCCGCAGAAATACCCGCGCTGGCGCGTCGAGTAGATCGGCGTGCCGGTGAAGGGCGGGCCGGAGACGCCCACCTGCGTGGGCAGAAAGCAGTTGTTGTTGTCGCTGCCGTACAGCGTGATCGGGAAGTGTTCGTCGTCATTGCGGGTCCAGTTGAAGCGCAGCATGGCCTCGAAAGTCTCCGTGGGCAACCAGTAGAGCGTACCGCCCGCCGAGCGCGTTTCCTGGCCACCGACATCCTTCCGACCGGTGACGGTGTTGCGATAGTAGCCATCCCGCTCGAAGAAACGCGCATTGGCCTGGAAGAGCAGCTGATCGCCAAGCAGCGGACCGCCGATACTCCCCGCAGTTTCCAGCCAGCCGTTGTCGCCGAGGGTGCCGGTGACCCGGCCGCTCAGCTCGTCGCCAGGCCGGCGGGTGACATAGTTGATCGCACCGGCGAAGGTCCGCCGGCCGTACAGCGCGGACTGCGGCCCGCGGATCACCTCGACGCGCTCGAGATTGTCGAGGTCGTAGCCACTGATCGAACCCGAGACGAAAATGCCGTCGATGAAAAACGAGGCGTTGGGCTCACCCTGGATGTTCGACTGGCCGCGGATGACCGGCCGGTCGCCGGTGCGCCCGAACGCCGAGCGGAAAGAGAACCCGGGGGTCTGCTGGGCAAGATCCTCCACCGAACGCAAGCCCGCATTCTCGATATCCTGCGCCGTGAAGGCACTGATCGACAGCGGCACCTGCTGCAGCGACTCCTCGGCACGACGGGCGGTGACGACGATCTCCTCCAGCGCGCGAGCGCCGGGCTGCTGGGCGTGAACAAGACCCGGCAGGATCGCGAGCGGCACGGCGGCGGCGGCCGATGCGGCCAGCAGGCGACGGACCGACGTACGAATGACGTTCGGTGTGACTGACATGTGATTCTCCCCTGTAATCAAGACGGCCCGGTGCGGTAAACCAACACCGGATGAGCGCAGAGCACACTCCCCCAGAGGGCTAATGTAAACCTGATCACAAATAGCGACAAGATAGAATTCAGGCCAAATAACAATGGCTTCGGAAGATACCTACAGCCTCGGTCCGCTCGGTGGGCCGCGCTGACGCGAGAGACCTGCACAATGACCGATGCTGCTACGCAACAGAACGGCAGACGGTCTGCCGGCGTCTCAGTCGCCCGGCAGACGCCGGAGCTGCACCACCCAGTCGTCCTGACCGAGTTCGTCATCATTGACCACGGCAAAGCTCTTGTTGCGAGCTGCGGGTTCGGTCAGCACCGCAATCGTCAGCCAGGCCACGTCGGCCCGTGAAATCAACGCCCTGCGGTAGTCCTCGCGGCGACTCACGCGGATGCCACTGCGCCGGGCAGGACCATCCACCAGTCCCCCGGGCCCGATAATGGTGTAGTCGAGACCGCTGGCACGCAGGTAGGCCTCGCCCTTGGTTTTCCAGAACAGCACGTAGCCGAGGCGGGGATTGTCGCGGTGGTCGCGGTGGGGACCTGCGGCCGCGGAGGAGATGAGGACGAAGTGCCGTGCGCCCGCAGCATTCGCGGCATCCACCAGGTTGCGCACGCCGCCATAGTCCACGAAGCGCGGGCTGTTATCGCCACGCCACTCGCGCGCGCCGATGGCGCTGATCACGTATTCCACGCCGACCATGGCGGCCGCCACCGCTTCGGGATCACGAACGTCGACCTCGAGCCAGTCGATATCCAGACCGGTGCGTTCGCGGGCATGGAAAGCATTGGTCGTCAGCGGGCGGACGCGGTAGCCCTGGTCGAGCAGTTGCGTGACGACATGCCGGCCCGTCTTGCCGGAGGCGCCGGCGACGAGCACCACCGGACCGGCCGCCCGCATCGGATCGGTGGCGGCCGTCCGTTCTGTGGTGTGCCCCACGACGAGCGCCAGCGCCGCCACCAGGGCGCCCAGCCCCTGCACCTGCCATCTGCGCATGCGAACCCCCTGTCTGCTCACCCGATCGCAAGAGGTCTCACGATGCGGGAACTCAGCCCGCTGGCGAGAGTCTCAACTCTCGAGTGCTACCCCTGCACTCGTGGTCCGCAATCCTCCCTTGTGCGGGCCCGCTGCCCGGCAACCCCACGCCGGGAGTTGCGCCCCGGAGTGGCACGGCGCGGTCACGCGTCGATGCCCCCGGGGCTTTTTTTTTGCCGGGTCGACACTGCGCCATGACCCGAGGCTTTGCAAGCCCGGGAAACGGGATATCACTCGATCGGCCGCGGGGTGGCCAGCGTCGCATCAGGCGCCGGCATGAGGGCCTCCAGCGCCTGACGCGCTTCTTCCACTCCCTGACGCGCCAGCGCTGAGAACAGCTGCACGCTGCCGGCAGACGGCTCGAGCTCACGGCGCACCTCGGCAAGTGTCCGCGCCGCCACGCCGCGGCTGAGTTTGTCAGCCTTGGTCAGCAGCACATGCACCGGGCAGCGGGCACCCGCCGCCCAGGCCAGCATCTGGCGATCGTAGTCCATGAGTCCACGGCGGCTGTCGACCACGAGCATCAGACCTGTCAGGGCGCGGCGGTCCGTGAAATACCCCTCCATCAGCCGCCGCCAGTGCCGCTGCATGGCCTCCGGCACCCGCGCGAAGCCGTAACCGGGGAGATCGACCAGTCGCCGCCCGCCCGTGACGGCATCGTCAAGAGCGAAAAAATTCACCAGCTGGGTGCGGCCAGGGGTCCGGCTCACACGGGCGAACTGCCGTCGGCCGACAATGGCATTGAGCGCGCTGGACTTCCCCGCATTCGACCGTCCGGCGAACGCGACTTCCATGCCCTCGTCGGGCACGAACTGGCCCGGGCTGTGGGCGCTCTTCAGAAAGCTTGCGGCGGGGTAGGCTGACATGGCTCCACTCTACAGGTGTGGCGGGGAGATTTGCCCCTGGCGATAATGTACAATCCGCGGCCAATCTGCACGAATGGACGCTAAGGTGGCAGTGGTGCTGTCCGGCACCCGCCCAGGGATTTTGGGAGCACTCCGGGATGTTCGACAAATTCTTTTTTAATGTTGACCGCGGATTCGGTCGCACGTTGATCGCATGCGCCTTGATGGGCATGGCCGTGACAGGCGCGGCACGCGCCGAAGGCGATCCTGAGGCCGGCCAGGCCAAGTCCCTGGTCTGCGCAGCGTGCCACGGCGCGGACGGCAACAGCGTGAACCCTGAGTGGCCATCACTCGCCGGCCAGCATGCCAATTACAGCGTCCGCCAGCTGCAGGCCTATCAAAACGGCCTCAGAAACAACGTGCTCATGCTTGGCCAGGTGGCCGGCCTGAGTGAGCAGGATATGAAGGATCTCTCTGCCTTCTACGAGACACAGACGAAAAATCCGCTCCCTGCCGGCGACGGCGACCTCGAGCTCGGCGAGCGGATCTACCGCGGCGGTAACGCGGAGACTGGTGTCTCCGCCTGTATCGCCTGCCACGGCCCGCGCGGCCTCGGCAATCCGCTGGAAGACTACCCCCGCGTAGGGAGTCAGCACGCGCGCTACCTCGCCGACACGCTGCGCGACTACCGCTCGGGTGCGCGCCAGTCCGACGAGGATATGAACCAGATGATGCGCAGCATCGCCCGGCGCATGACCGACGAGGAAATCGACGCCGTCGCGGCGTACATGCAGGGGCTGCAGTAAGCCGCCAGGACACCACGCCTCCGCAGGTCACCAGGCTACCGCGGAACTCCGGGGGTATTTGCCGCCCTAAACACAGGCATCAACGGACAGGCAGGAACGCCATGAGAACGATGATCATCGCCGGCGCGCTGCTCGCGCTTGCCGCCTGCAGCCAGCAGGCACCGCCCGCCCAGGTCGACCAGCCCGCGCCGGAGCCCGGCGAGGAGACACTGTTCGCCACCGCACCGCTCGATCCCATGGCCCACGGGGACGTCCAGGTCATCGAACAGGCCCCTGAGGACACCGACGGTGCGACGACCGGAACATTGGTGACCGAGGAAGCCGTCGACGAGCCCGCACCGGCCACCGCCAGCGGACCCGGGGTGCTGCAGCTCGCCCAGGCGCGAACCGCGCCGAGCAACGGCCAGTTTCGCGAGGGGCGGCACTACCAGCGGCTGTCGCCGTCGCAGCCGACCTCCAGCGGTCCGGACACCATCGAGGTCGCGGAGGTCTTCTGGTATGGCTGCCCGCACTGTTATGAGTTCGAGCCGTTCGTGCGTAACTGGAAACAGAACGCGCCGGACGGGGTGACGGTCGTCGGTATCCCGGCCACCTGGAACCCCCTGCTCCTCCTGCATGCCCGCGCCTACTACACCGCCGAGCATCTCGGCGTGCTCGATGAACTGCACATGGCGATCTTTCGTGAGTATCACGAGCGTCGTAACCCGCTCGACAGCGAAGGGCGCATCAGGGACTTTTTCGGCACCCAGGGCGTCAGCGGCGAGGACTTCGATCGCGCCTGGAACTCATTCAACGTGCAAAGCCGCGTGCAGCGGGCCGAACAGATGGCGCGGCGCTACCGTGTGTCGGGGGTCCCGATGATCGTGGTCAACGGCAAGTATACGGTGGACGGGCGCTCGGCTGGCGGCCTGCGCCAGATGCTGGACGTGGCGGAAGAACTCGTCGCACGCGAAAAGGCCGCGCGCTGACCGGTGGCGCGGCGGCGATCCGCCGCCGCCGCGTGACCGGCGTCACGCCGTGCACAACTGGCCTGTTAGCCAGTTCTCATTCCGTAGTTTTTTTCGTTGTCTGCTTATTGAAAAGCGGTTTTCCGCAGCCCAAGATTGGCGCACGTCGGGACAACATAAGTCCTGACATGAGAGCCACCGCAGGGCATGTCGCCCAGCGGTCTGGGGGTCAGCCGGAGAAAGGCGATGAGCGACTTCAAGCACTACGACGAAGAAGGCGACGAGAACGATTTTCTTCACGATGAAGACTTCGACGCCGAGGATTTTCTGGACGCGATGTCAGACACGACTCCATCGCGCAGACGGCCTGCGCGCATGCAAGCTGGGCGTTCAGCGCTGGAAATGATCGAGCGGCGTAACGAGGAACGCTGGCTGCGCGCGCAGCTGAGTGACCTGGACGACGACGAGCTGTTTCACTAGGCCCGGGCGGCGTGCCGGCGCGTCCGGTACGCCAACAGTCAGCTACGGCCTGATCCGCCGGCCGGCGGATTTTTTTTGCCCGCTCAGGCGTGAGCCACGTCGTGATCGGTCGGGGTGTGATAGTAGTCACTGCTCCGCGCGAACTCCTGCAACAGACGCCGCAGCTCTGCCAGACGCAGATCCGCCGTACTGATCGGTCCACACTCGTCGCACTGGCGATCGTCGCAGGGCTGGTGGGCATACAGCCACCAATGCACGGCGCCCGCAAGCAGGCCGTCGGCGATATCCCGCAGGTCAGCCTCCGGGCTCAGATCCGCCAGCCGGTTACCCAGTTCAACCAGCTCCCTGGCGGTCTCTTCATGAGTGTCGAGATGCTGTTCCATCGCAGCCTGCCCTGCCGTCTGTTCAATCGAGAGGCCCATGATACCGCCGCCTAGCGGGCGCTGTCGTGCCAACGGGCGAGCAGTCGGCGCTCCAGCCAGGCGAGAACCGCGAACAGGCCGATCCCGATGGCGGCAAGCAGCAGCAACGCGGCAAACATCCGGGGGGTCTGCAGGCGGTTGCCAGCCTCGATGATCCGCCAAGCCAGCCCAGGCGAGGTGCCGGAGCCGGCGACGAACTCGGCAACCACCACCCCCACCAGCGACAGCCCGGCCGAGACCTTCATCGCTGACAGCAGGTAGGGCAGCGCTGCGGGCAGCCGAAGTCGCCACAATTCCTGCCAGCGACTACCGCCGTAGAGCCGAAACAGTGCCCGCAGCCCCGGATCGACCGCCCGCAAGCCGAGCGTCATGTTCGACAGCACCGGGAAAAACGCAACGATCCAGGCCAGCAACACCACCGCCGTGCTGGCGTTGTCCACGCCCACCCAGATCAGCACCAAAGGGGCGATCGCGACCACCGGGGTCACCTGCAGCACCACCGCGTACGGGTAAAGCGCCGCCTCGATCAGGCGGCTGCCGGTGAACAGGACTGCAATCAGCACGCCGCCAGCGACCGCGGCGAGAAAGGCGGTCAACGTCAGGCGCAGCGTGTATCCGGCGGATGACAGCAACAGCGGCGCAGACTCGAGGCCGGCCATGAGAATCCTGCTCGGCGCCGGCAGCACGAACACCGGGATGCCAGTGAGGCGAACCGCCACTTCCCAGGCCAGCAGCACCAGGACCCCCAGCCCCAACGGGGCCAGCCAGCGTAACCAGGTCACTGGGGTCAGCCTGGCGCTCAAGGCCGAGCGCTCATGGGGAAGCAGGCTCCGCGCTGTGGCGCAGCTGCGCGGCCAACTCACCGCGCAGCGCCGCGAAGGCGGCATCCGAGCGCCAGGCATCGCCGCGCGGATAGCCCGCAGGCACCGCCACCTCGGCGATGACCCGGCCCGGACGCGGCGCCATCACCAGTACCCGGGTCGCCAGGAACACCGCTTCATACAGACTGTGGGTCACGAACAGGCAGGTGATGCCAAGCTCGCGCCACAGGGCCAGCAGCTGCTCGTTCATCCGCTCGCGGGTCAACTCATCCAGTGCGGCGAAGGGCTCATCCATGAGCAGCAGCCGGGGGCGGGTCACCAACGCCCGCGCGATCGCCACGCGCATCCGCATGCCACCGGAGAGCTCAGCCGGCAGGCTGGCTTCAAATCCCGCCAAACCGACCTGCCGCACCGCCTCGACGACCCGCGCCGTCACTTCGCCGGCAGGCCGTCGCATCAGGCGCAATGGCAGGGCAATATTCTCGGCCACGCTGGCCCACGGCATCAGGGTCGGGTCCTGGAACACCATCCCAAGCTCGCCGGGCGACCGAACCACGGAGCTCACCCGGCCGGCGACCGGCGCGGTCAGTCCTGCGAGCAGTGACAGCAGCGTGCTCTTGCCGCAGCCCGAGGGCCCCACCACGGCGACGAACTCGCCCGGGTGGAGCGCCAGTGACACCTGCTCCAGGGCCACGACCCCCCCAGGGTAATGATGGCTGACCTCGTGCAGCGCGAGCACCGGCGTGGCGGTCACCGGAGTTCAGTCCGCCCGGTCCGGGCCCGCGACGAACTCGAGCGTGTAGGCGCGCCGGGGATCGAGCTGCTCACTGTAGATGCCCTCGGCGGCCATGGTCGCGTGGAACTCCCGCCAACGCGCATGGCTCATGCTCCCGATCCCCCAGCGCTCGGCATCGCCGGAGTCCACCAGTCCAAAGGCGCGCATCTGCGCAATCGCATGCGCCAGCAGTTCGGGGGTCATCTCGGGATTGTCCTGCAGGATGAGTGCATTGCCGGGCCCGGGATCACCCCGCAGGTACTCCGCCCAGCCGCGTGCGGTGGCGTCCACGAATGCCTGCACCACCTCCGGGCGCTGGTCGATGAGACGCTGGTGCGCCAGCACCATTGCAGCGTAGCCCGGATAGCCTTCGTCAGCGAGCAGGAAGACCTGCGGCAGCTCACCCAGCGCCTGGGCGATGGCGAAAGGCTCCGACGTCACGTAGCCCTGCTGAATGGCGCCGGGATCAACCAGAAACGGCGCGAGATTGAAGGTGTAGCGTCGGATCTGGCTGTCCTCGAAGCCGAAGCGCGCCTGCAGCCAGACCCAGAAGGCGCCGATGGCCGCATCGGAGAGCATGATCGGCAGTCCGCGCATGTCCTGCAGACTGCGCACGTCCTCGCGCGGATGGGTGATGATGACCTGCGGATCTTTCTGGAAGATGGCCATCACGGCACGCACCGGCGCGTCCTCGGCGGCGAGGTTCATGCTGATGAAGGCGTTGGAACCGAGACCGAGCTCGACGGCCCCGGTAGCGACCAGCTGGGCGACGTTGACCGCGGGACCGCCCTGTCGCAGCTGCACGTCAAGCCCGGCCTCGCGGTAGAACCCGCGTGCGAGCGCCTGGTAGAAGCCCCCGTGCTCGGCCTGGGCGCGCCAGTCGGTCGCGAAGCTGATCCTGACCAGCGCCTCGTCGTCACCGGCCGGGGGCTCGCCGGCACAACCGGCCAGCCAGACCAACGCGAACAGCGCGATCACCCTGGAATTTCTGTTTACACTGCGCATCACCCGTCAACACTCCGGCCCGCGGGACAGCGTGCAACTCTAACGCCCTCCCCAGCGGCCGTCACGCCGCTCGTCAGGCGCGACGTCGCGGGGCCGCCATACCGCCAGAGGAACCCCAGATGACCGACAGGTTCACCGTCTCGCTGGAGCCCGCGCTCGCCGCCGAATTCTCGGCTCTCCTGGCCCGCAAGGGCTATGACAACCGCTCGGAGGCCGTGCGGGATCTGATCCGTGAGGCGCTCACGCGGGAGCGGCTGGAACGGGCGCCGGAGGGGGACTGCGTGGGCGTGCTGAGCTATCTGTACGACCACCATGAGCGCGAACTCTCCAAACGCCTGACGGAAGTCCAGCACGCTCGCCACGACCTGAGCGTCACGACACTGCACATGCACCTGGACCACGACACCTGTGTCGAGGCCGCGCTGCTGCGCGGTCAGGCGAGCGAGGTGCTGGCCTTCGGTGAAACGGTCATGGCGCGGCCGGGCATCCAGCACGGCAGGCTGCATCGCATCCCCCTCCCCGACGGCACACCCGGGCGAGGCACCCGCAGCAAGTGAGTCGCCGGCGGCGGGGGTCGCGATTGACGGCGCTTGGCCCCGCGTATGAATTATGAAAAACTTTTCATATGGATGAGGAATCCCGCATGTCAGCGCCGTCCTTGACCCCGCGGACAGCCACGCCCCTGCGCCGCCGCAGTCCACTGCCCGGTGCGGTCCTGGCCGGCCTGCTGCTCGCCGCCGTCCCGGCTGCCGAAGCTCATTTCGCCTGGCTGGAGGTGGTCGACACAGAGGGCGGGCAGGTACACGTCGAGGTCGTCTTCGGGCATCACCCCCCGGGTGACCGGCGCCTGCCCGCAGACCGCGTGGTGGGGGTGGAGATCATCGCACCCGATGGCCGGCGCAGCGCGGCAGTAGCAAGCGACGGCGGCTGGCGTGGTGAACTCACCGGGGCGGGCAGCCACGTGGTGACCGCCCGCCAGCAGCCGAGTTACTGGACACGCACAGTCGAAGGGGGACGTGCCGCCTCACGCCGAGAGTATCCCGATGCCCTGAGCTGCCGGGTGTCGGACAACATCATGAAGACGATCGTCATGACCCGCGCCGACGACAGCCTGGCGGCTGCGGTCACGCAGCCCGTCGGGCACCCGCTGGAGATCATTCCGGAGACCGATCCGACCACGCTCTCGGCGGGCGACAGCCTCACACTCCGCGTCCTGTTCGACGGGCAGCCGTGGCAGGGCCGGCTCCGCGCCACCTGGGCCGGCTATCCCTCCGCGCACGATGACGACTACCCGGTGCACCTCGACACCGGCGCGGACGGCCGCACGGTGCTGGCGCTCTCGCGCGGCGGCACGTGGCTGATCCATGCCAACACACAGGCAGCTCATCCAGAGCCCGAGGTCTGCGACCGCCAGGCCTGGAACGCCGCCCTCAGCTTCACCCTGCGCTGACCTGATGGTGCCTCGCGGACATCGGGGTGACGGGCTGGCTGCGGGTATCGTGCTGGCCAGCCTGTGGGTATCCGCGGCGCCTCCCCAGGCACACGCCCATGCGCTCTTGCACGAGCTGACTGAAGGCCGCGCCATCACGGCGCGCTTCTACTTTCCTGATGACGACAGCCCGCTGTTCGAGCCCTACCAGGTCTTCGCTCCGGGGAGCGAACGGCCTTTCCAGACGGGCAGGGTCAATGCGCTGGGCGAGGTGACCTTCCGGCCCGACCGGCCCGGTGAGTGGCGGGTCCAGGTGACCACCGCGGACGGGCACGGGGCACGCCTGGTGGTCACGGTCGACGACACCCTGACCCCCACCGCTGCGCCAGCCGCGCCGGTCTGGATGATGCGCATCCTCACGGGGCTGGGCTGGCTGCTGGGCATCTTCGGCATCCTCGCCCTGTGGCGCCTGTACCGCGTGTCCGGACCAGGCTGAGGCCAGGATCCCAGCAATGCACATTCCTGATGGACTGCTGTCGCCCCAGACGTTCCTCCCGGCCTTTGTCCTGGCGGTGCCCGCATGGTGGTGGGCGAGCCGTCGCGCGCGCCGACAGCTAGATGACGCCTTGTTGCCCCGCCTGGCCGTCTTCACCGCGCTGGCCTTCCTGCTGTCCACACTGATGCTGCCGCTGCCCGGCGGTACATCGGGGCATGCGCTCGGTGTCGCGTTGCTCGCGCTGTGCTTCGGCGTCCCGCTGGCCTTCCTGGCCTACACCCTGGTGCTGGTCCTCCAGGCGCTGGCACTCGGCGCCGGTGGACTGACCGCTCTGCCGGTCAACGCGCTGTGCATGGGGCTGGTCGGTGCACTGGTCGCGACTGGCGCCTATCGGCTGTTCGCCGGACTGCACACCCATGGCGCCGTGCTGCTGGCCACCTGGCTGTCGGTGATGGTGTCGGCCACCCTGGTCGCCCTGGTGCTTGGCATGCAACCGCTGATCGCCCGGGATGCCGGGGGGGCGCCGCTGTTCTTCCCGTTCGGGCCGGCGGTCACTCTGCCGGCCATTCTGCTCCCCCACGCGCTGCTGGCGGCGGCCGAGGCGGCCCTGACGCTGCTGGTCTGGCGCCATGCCAGGCGCCGACACTGGCTCAGCCACCCCGCATGAGTGCCCCGCGACACCGCCTGGCACTACTCGCCTGGGCGGCGGCCGTGGTGGCGAGCACCCTGGTGCATGACCCCGTAGTGCTGACGGCCGCATTGCTGCTCGCCCTGCTCGTCTCGGGAACCGGACGGCTGGCGCTGGCCGGCCGCGCCGTGAGGGCCGTGGCTGCCATCCTGCTGCTGATCAGCGCCGGCTACGTCGGCATGAGCATGTTCTCCGGTACTTTGGAGACGGGTGTCCTGATGCGCTTCAACCTGCGGGTGCTGCTGATCGCCGTGCTCACCGCGTGGATGCTGCGTGAGGTGCGGCTGGTCCTGGCGCTCTCAGGATGGCCCGCGGCACAACGCTGGCTGCTGATCGTCCAGGCCCAGATTACCCTGTTCCGACGCCTCGCCCAGGACTACCGGCTCGCCCGCCGCAGTCGCAGCACCGTCGCCCCGACCCTGCGCCAGCGCTATCTCGGCGTGAGCAGCCTGACGCTGGCGGCACTGGACAAGGCGGTACACAACGCCGAGACGGTCACCCAGGCGCTGCGCGCGCGCGGAGCGCTGGATGAATAAGCCGCGCGCCAACGTGGCCGGCGTCGACCTGATGACGCTGGAGGATGTGCACCTGGTACAGCCAGACGGCCGGGTCGCGCTCGCGGGCGTCAACCTGACGATTCAACCGGGCGAGCGGGTAGTTCTGCTCGGCGCCAACGGCAGCGGCAAGAGCACGCTGCTCAAGCTCCTGGATGCGCTGGTCTTCCCGACACGCGGCCGTTATCTGTTCGAGGGCCGGGCCATGGCGGGCGCGGGCACCGCCCAGGGCAGCGGCAACCGCAGTTTTCGACAGCGGGTGGTCATGATGTTCCAGCACCCGGAAGCCATGCTGTTCAACCCGAGCGTCCGTGAGGAGATCGCCTACGGCTTGCGTCACCTGCCCGTCGACGAGTGTCAGAGGCGTGTGACCCATTGGGCGGCACAGCTGGGGCTGACCTCCCGGCTGGATACGCCGCCTTCGGAGCTCTCGGGCGGTGAGAAGCAGCGGCTCTGCCTGGCCTGTCTGCTGGCCGTGGATCCTCAGGTGCTGCTGCTCGACGAACCGACGGCCAATCTGGATCCTCGCACGGTCGGCTGGCTGCTCGACTGGCTGGCGACACAGCACATCACCACGGTGGTGGCGACCCACCAGCTGGCGATGGCTGGAGAACTCGGCGAGCGCCTGCTGATCCTTGGCGAGGACCACACGATCGTGTTCGACGGGCCAATCGATCGGGGCCTCGCCGACATGGCGCTCCTGACCGACCAGGGGCTGGCCCATGTCCACCGGCACCGCCATGGTGGGCGGGTGCATCGCCACCCGCATGGCCATGGTGACTGACAGCCCCGTTCAGGGGCCCCGGCCGCGGCGCCCGGTGTCGACGTCGGCCACGCGTCCGTCAACGACGGTCACGATGCGGTAAAACCGCGCCGGCCCGAAGTCATAGATCCACTGCTCCTCGAGGACCACGCTGGCGGTAGCAAACGGCTGGAGAGGACGCCAGCCACCCTGGCGCACCCGCTGTTCCAGATCGGCAGGCGCACCGCAGCGGGCGAGCAGTTCCAGAACGGTCATGCCGCGGCGCAGATCCTCAGGGCGGCAAGAGCCGGGGGTCGACACTGCAAATCCGTAGCCTGCGCTGTCGATCGCCAGGATGCGATCACTGCGCAGACGTACCTGACGGATCAGCCTATGCGGACCAAAGTTGTAGTACCAGACCTCTTCGTAGGGCAGCACCGGTACCGCACCGAGCAACTCGAGGCGCACGGGGACGCGAAGGTCGGGCTCGCCGCAGGCAGCGATGAGATCGAAGCGGCGGTCGCCGACACTCACGAGCCGCCCGTCACAGCGCAGGGTCTGCGCCTCGGCAGGGTCGGCCGACCCGAGCACCAAGACCATCAGCAGAATCAGAGCAACCACCAGCCGATACACTGGCCTCCCCCGCGACGACGGACGTTCCCAGTCTAGGGAATGGCGCACGGATCTGCACGCTGGCAAGGCCTACACTCCGACCCTGTTGCCACCCCTCACAGGACCCTGGCCTTGCAGAACAGCCTGAGCGTCATCCACCAGAAACCGCCCCGGAAAACAGCGCGTCTGGAACGTATCTTCCCGGCCAACAGCCCCGACGCGCTTGCCGCCATCCGTGGGCGCCTGCGTCGGGTCGGCCCTATCTCACTCGGCGATGCGCTGCTGGCCCTGGACCTGGTCGAGCCATCCGCGCTCGAGGCGGCGTCGGCACGCCAGGCCGATCAGCCCCATCGCCCCATAGGCGCAATCCTGCACGAACTCGGCCAGGTCGACGAAGAGGGCATCCGTGCAGGCCTGGCGCTGCAACTGGGTGTCCCTCCCGTCGACCTGACGCATTGGCCGCTGGAACCGGCGCTGCTGGCCAGCCTGCCAGCATCGCTGGCGCGTGCCCACGGTGTGTTGCCGCTGTACAAGCAGGACGGCACACTGTACGTGGCACTGAGCAACGTGCTCGACCGGGACGCTCTGGAGACGTTGCGGTTCCGTTCATCCTGCAGCGTAGAGCCGGTCTACGCGCCTCGGGCCGACATCGACAAGGTGCTCGGTGATCACTACTTCACTGAGGCGGTGGTCCCGCTCAGCGAGGAGGAACTGCGCGCCGAGGAACGCGCCCGGACCGACGATCTCGAGGAGGCCCGCGAGGAACCGGCGGCGATCACCGACAACGTGGTGGTCCGCCTGGCCAACCAGATCATCGCCGAGGCCTATAGGGCGCGTGCCTCGGACATTCATATCGAGCCTTCTTCCGGCCGCGGACCGACGCTCGTACGCTTCCGCGTCGACGGACGGCTCTACCTGCGCCACAGCATCCCATGGTCCTATCGCGATGCACTGGTCTCGCGCTTCAAGGTGATGGCCGGGCTGGATATCGCCGACCACCGACTGCCACAGGATGGCAAGATCCGCTTCCGGCGCGCCGGTGCACCGCCCGTGGAGCTGCGCATCGTCACCCTGCCGACTGCCGGCGGGGTGGAGGATGTGGTGATGCGTATCCTGGCCTCGTCGACCGCGCTGCCGCTGGCCGCGCTCGGACTGCAGGACGACGATCACGCGAAACTGCGTGCCATCATCGAGAAGCCCTACGGCATCCTGCTCGTCTGTGGGCCCACAGGCTCCGGCAAGACCACTACCCTGCACGCGGTGGTCCGCCATCTCAACGACGGCGCACGCAAGATCTGGACCGCGGAGAACCCCATCGAAATCACCCAGCCAGGGCTCAGGCAGGTGGAAATCAAGCCACGCACGGGGCTGACGTTCGCCGCCGCCCTGCGCTCTTTCCTGCGCGCCGACCCGGACGTCATCATGGTCGGCGAGATCCGGGACCCGGAAACCGCGAAGACTGCGCTGGAAGCCTCGCTCACAGGCCATCTCGTGCTCTCCACACTGCACACCAACACTGCCCCGGAAAGCATCGTGCGACTGCTGGAAATGGGCATGAACCCCTTCAATTTCGCCGATTCCCTGCTCGGCATCCTGGCCCAGCGACTGGTCCGCTGCCTGTGCAGGAAGTGTAGTGAACCCCGGGTAGCCGATGCGGCGATGCTGGAGGCACTGGCGAGGGAATATCTCAACAACCACGCCGTACCCCAGGCGCGGATCGACGCCCTGGTCGCCGAGTGGCGTGAGACCTTCGGCACGGACGGCAGGATGACGCTGCAGCACGCCAAGGGCTGCGACGAGTGCCGCGGCACAGGCTACCGGGGACGACTCGGGCTTTTCGAACTGATGCCCGGCAGCGACGAGATCCGCCATGCCATCATCCATGGGGCAGGCGCCGCCGAGCTCTTCGAGCTCGCCCAGGCCGAAGGCATGCGTACCCTGAAGCAGGACGGCATCCTCAAAGTCCTGGCAGGGCAGACCGACCTTGCCCAGGTGCTGGCGGTCAGCCAGCGCTAGCCTGTCGGCACACTCTCGGGAGAACAGCCGTGAAAGACCAGCCCATCAGCCGCATCATGACCCCCGACCCGGTGACCGTGACGCCGGCGGATACCGCCGCCCAGGCGTTCGCCGCCATGCGGGCAGCCCGCTGCCATCATCTGCCAGTGGTCGAGAATGGGGTGCTCGTGGGCATGCTCGGCAGCGCGGATCTCGTCAAGGCGCTCATCTCGTCCTCGCATCCTGACCACCCGCAAACCGGCCATGCGCTACTCGAGACCTGCCGCGTGGCAACGATCATGGCCCGCAGGCTGATCACGCTGCCGCAGCAGGCCACGCTGCTCGACGCTGTGAAAACGCTGGCGCGAGGTGATATCCACGCGCTGCCGGTGGTCGCGCCGGGTCACGTACTCGCGGGTATCGTCACCTCGACCGATCTGGTCGAGGCGCTGCGCGACGCCCTCGTCTACCCTATCGCCCAGGACAGCAACGTCAGCGAGGCGCCACACGCCAGTCCCAGCCCCGCGGCGGCAGCCAGCACCGCGCTACACGCCCTCTACCGTGCGGTCGGCCACTATCTGCACTCCGGGCGAGGCGATCTCGAGCACGGTCGGCTCCTGCAGGCATGGCATCACGCCCGCGAGCACCAGGAGGCGCGCAACACCCCGTTCTGAATCCATGCACGGCCCTTGGCCGTATACTTCGCGGTCGCGACATGCCCGGTGGGGGCAGATGCGGTACCGGGGGTGAGCATGGTCAATGGGGATGCACTGCGGCGGCAGTGCTGTGCAACAGTCGTATGAAAGTCGCCGTCATCGGCACCGGAATCTCCGGGCTGGCCGCGGCGCGCCAACTCGCGGCACTGGGCTGCGAGCTGGTGGTCTTCGAGGCGCTGCCGCGAGTGGGCGGCCACACACACACGCACTCGGTGGCCGTCGCCGGGCGGGAATACCGGGTCGACACCGGATTCATCGTCTTCAACGACCGCACCTACCCCGAATTCCGCAAGCTGTTGCAGACCCTTCAGGTCGCCAGCCGCGACGCGCCCATGAGCTTTAGTGTGCGCTGCGAGGACACGGGCCTGGAGTACGCCGGCACCAGCCTGGACAGCCTGTTCGCCCAGCGGCGCAACCTGCTCTCGCCGCGGTTCCTGGGCATGCTCGGCGATATCCTGCGCTTCAATCGCAGCGCACCGCGTGACCTGGCGGCAGGCCGGGCAGAAGGCGGCCTTGGCGACTACCTCGCCGCGAAGGGCTTTGGTGAACGCTTTATCCGCCACTACATCGTGCCGATGGGTGCCGCGATCTGGTCTACCGATCCGGCGCGGATGCTGGCCTTCCCCGCAGCCTTCTTCATCCGCTTCTTTCTCAACCATGGTCTGCTCACGCTCGATGATCGTCCTCAGTGGCAGGTGGTCGCGGGCGGCTCCAGCAGCTATATAGAGCCGTTGGTGCGGCCGTTTGCCGACAGCATACGTCGGGCGTGCCCAGTGCGGCAGGTTCGACGGCTCGGCGATGCGGTCGAGATCCACAGCGACGCTGCGGGCTGGGAGCGGTTCGATGCGGCCTTTCTTGCCTGCCATGCGGATGAGGCACTGGCGATGCTCGATGCCCCTACGCCCCTGGAACATGAGGTCCTCGGGGCGCTGCCCTACCAGCGCAACGAGGCGATCCTGCACACCGACAGCCGTGTCATGCCCCTGCGGCGGCGCGCGTGGGCGGCCTGGAACTACCATGTGGTGGATCCGGGCCAGCCGGTCTGCCTGAGCTACAATATGAACATCCTGCAGGGCATCGAGGCACCGGTGCAGTTCTGCGTCACGCTCAACAATCCCGAGGCGATGGCAGCTGAGTCGGTGATCGCGCGCATGGACTATGCCCACCCGGTCTTCACGCCGGCGAGCGTGAATGCACAGGCACGACATGGCGAGCTGCACGCTGGCGGTCGGGTGTTCTTCTGCGGCGCCTATTGGGGCTACGGCTTTCATGAGGACGGGTTGCGCAGCGCGCAGCGCGCCGTCAACGACTTCGAACACCGCTTCGGCTATGCACAGCGCGATCTACCGCGGTCGGCTTGAGCACCACCGACACCTGCCGGTGGCGCATGCCTTTCGCCACCAGCTGTTCATGGTCTATCTCGACCTCGATGAACTCGACGAGGTGTTCCAGGGCCGCTGGCTGTGGTCGACGCGCCGCCCGGCGCCGGCGTGGCTGCGGCGTGCCGATCATCTCGGCGATCCGGGGCGCCCGCTGGCCGAGTGCGTCCGCGATCTGGTCGAGGCCCGGCTGGGCCGCCGACCGGCCGGACCGATCCGCCTGCTGACCCACCTGCGGTATTTCGGCCACTGCTTCAATCCGGTGAGCTTCTATTACTGTTTCGACGAGAGCGGCTCCCGGATCGACGCCATGGTCCTCGAGGTCACGAACACGCCGTGGCATGAGCGCTACTGCTACGTGCTGGCCAATGCGTCCCCCGAAGAACATATCGCGCATTACCGCTTCGGTAAGGATTTCCACGTGTCACCGTTCCTGCCGATGGACATGGCCTATGACTGGAGATTTGCGCCGCCGGGCGGCATGCTCCGAGCCGGCATGCAGGCCAGCCGCGAGGGGCAGCGGGTCTTCGCTGCCAGCCTGGCCCTCGAGCGTGAGGAGATGACCGGTGCGCGGCTGGCCACAACGCTTGCCCGCCAGCCACTCATGACGCTCAAGGTTGTCATGCTGATCCACTATCAGGCACTGCGCCTGTGGTTGAAGCGCGTGCCAGTACACACCCACCCCGCTCGACGGTCAGCTGAAGGAGGTCAGCGTTGATGAATGAGGATATTCTCGCGGGCAGGATCCGCCCAGTGGCGAGGCGGCGCGGCCGCTGGCTGGCCCGTCGGGCCCGAGCCGGGGTGCTGGCACTGCTTTCCGGGCTCCGCGAAGGGCGCTTGCATCTGCGCGAGGGGGGAGAAGAGCAGGTCTTCGGGGATCCGGATGCCGAGCCCGGGCTTGTGGCACGGGTGGACATTCACGAGCCCCGCTGTTTCAGCGACATCGCGCTGGGCGGCACGGTCGGGGTGGCCGAGGCGTACATGGCCGGCGACTTCGACTGCGATGACCCCACCGCGCTGGTGCGGATCTTCGTGCGTAATCGTGAGGTGATGGAGCGCATGGAAGGCGGGGCTGCGCGCCTGATCATGCCGCTGCTCCGGCTCGCGCATCATCTCAATCGCAATACCCGTCGTGGCAGCCGCCGCAACATTGCCGCCCACTATGACCTCGGCAACCCCTTCTTCCGGCTGTTTCTCGACCCGACGATGATGTATTCGAGTGCCATCTATCCCAGTGAGAATGCCTCGCTGGAAGAGGCGGCGGTCTACAAGCTCGATGAGATCTGCCGCAAGCTCGAGCTCGGTCCGGAAGATCACCTGCTCGAAATCGGCACGGGCTGGGGCGGGCTGGCCGTACATGCGGCCGGACAGTATGGCTGCCAGGTCACCACCACCACCCTGTCAGCCGAGCAGTACGCGCTCGCCAGGGAGCGGGTCGCGGCCGCCGGCCTTGAGAATCGGATCGAGGTGCTGCAGCGCGATTACCGCGACCTGCAGGGCCAGTACGACAAGCTGGTGTCGGTGGAGATGTTCGAAGCGGTCGGCCACCGGTATTTCGACACGTTCTTCCGCCAGTGCGCGACCCTGCTCAAGCCGGCCGGCCAGATGCTGCTGCAGACGATCACGATCACCGACCAGCATTTCGACCAGGCGCGCCGCAATGTCGACTTCATTCAACGCTATATTTTTCCCGGCGGCTGTCTGCCCTCGGTGGCGGCGATCGCCGGCGCCGTGGCGCGCGCCAGCGACCTGCGAATCGTCGGTCTCGACGACATCGGCCCGCACTACGCCCGCACGCTGCGCGACTGGCGTGAACGCTTTCACGCCAACCTGCTCGAAGTCCGGCGCCTGGGGTACCCGGAGCCCTTCGTGCGGATGTGGGACTGGTACCTGTGCTACTGCGAGGGCGGCTTCCTCGAGCGCGCCATTGGTGACGTCCAGCTGGTGCTGGCCAAGCCGCGCAACCAGCGCCCCCTGCCGATCTGAGGCCGTCGCGGCCTCAGGAGCTGCAACTGAGCATCGAACACCCGGCGCGGTGACGCGCCCATTCGGGGCGACGGGCGGCAAACGCCTCACGCCCCGGCTGGTCATCATACGGGCGGCGCAGCACCTCCATGAGCTCGCCGACCATCGTGTAATCGCCCTGCTCGGCCTGGTCGATGGCCTGCTGGGCCAGCCAGTTGCGCAGCACGTAACGGGGATTCACCGAGGCCATTGACTCGCGTCGCTCGGCCGCGGGCAGCGCATCCTGACGGATGCGCGCGGCATAGTCGTCCAGCCAGTCCTGCCAGGCGTCGGCGTGCCGCGCACGCAGGTCCTCGCGATAAAAGGCGGACTCCAGCGGTGCGGGTGAGGGGTGTGCCGGATCCACATCGGCCAGCGCGCGAAAGGCCAGGGTGAAGTCCACCTCCGCCTGCTGCATCAGCCGGTAGAGCTGCTGCACCAGCACCACGTCCGTCTCGGTGATCTCGCGCAGGCCAAGCTTGGCCGCATGCATGCGCCGGTACTCGTCACTGTAGACCTCCACGTAACGCTCCAGGGCTGCGCGCAGCGGCTCGGGGTCCTCGACCAGCGAGGCCAGCGCACGGGCCAGACACAACAGATTCCACTGGCCGATCTCCGGCTGGCGACCGAAGGCGTAGCGGCGACCGTGCGCGTCGGTGGTGTTCGGCGTCCAGTTCGGATCGACATCCTCCAGCCAGCCATAGGGGCCGTAGTCGATGGTCAAGCCGAGAATGGAGAGGTTGTCGGTGTTCATCACGCCGTGGACGAAGCCCACCCGCATCCAGTGGGCGATCAGCCGCGCCGTGCGCACACAGACTTCCTCGAACCACCGGGCGATGCAGTCCGGCGCCTCAGGATCCAGCTCGGGGAAATCGCGGCGGATGGTGAAATCGACCAGTCGGGCGAGCAGATCCCGCTCACCGCGGGCGGCAAAGAGTTCGAAATTACCCAGCCGGATGAACGAGGGCGCGACCCGGCAGACGATGGCCCCGGGTTCGGCGCGCGGGTGGCCATCGTAGAACATGTCGCGCACGACCTCTTCGCCGGTCAGCACCAGCGACAGCGCACGCGTGGTGGGCACCCCGAGGTGGTGCATCGCTTCGCTGCAGAGGAACTCACGCAGCGACGAGCGCAGCACGGCCCGCCCGTCGGCCATACGGGAATAGGGCGTCGGGCCCGCGCCCTTGAGTTGCAGTTCGTGGCGGTTGCCATCGGCGCCGAGGGCCTCCCCGAGCGAAATGGCCCGCCCGTCCCCGAGCTGACCGGCCCAGTTGCCGAACTGATGGCCGCCGTAGCAGGCCGCCCACGGCGCCATACCGGGCAGCAACGCATTGCCGGCAAACACCTCGGCAAAGCGCGGATCGCGAACATCCGCCGCCGTGAGACCGAGCGCTGCAGCCACCTCCGGGGAATACGCGATCAGCCTGGGAGCGGCCACCGGTGTGGGCTGGACAGGCGACCAGCAGGCCCCGGTGACCTGGCGCGGACGCACACTGGTGTCCGGATCACCGGGGAGTTCGCGGATAAAGCGGTTGTCGAATTCGAGGGTCTGCATGACGGAGGCGCCTTGAGCCGGGGCGGCATCGCCAGCCTGTGGCGAATCAGCGCGGCCAGAGCACCGGGAACAGTGCCTCGGGTGGAGGCGCGCCGCGCCGCATCAGCGGGTGATTGTCCAGTGAAGGAATCCGTACGGCAAGTTCGTCCGGTGCCCAGATGACATCGCTGCCGAGCCAGCGGGTGGTGAAGGCCAGCCGGCGTCCTGGCGCCGTACTGAGACGAGGCAGCGAGGCGTGGATGGTCTTCGGATGAATCAGCATCGCATCACCGGCCCGTGCCGGCCAGACACGAATGGGGGCATCCGCGGCCTCGACCCGCGCGAGCAGTTCCGCCCACGGGCGATAGCCGACGGGCGTGGGAATGTCCTGCCGGGACAACGGAGAGTGATAGCGGAACGGATCGCGGTGCGAACCGATCAGCGTCTGCATCGGCGCGTTGTCCTCGGGCACATCCGTCAGCGCCACCCAGAACGAGGGCATGTGCTCACCCCAGAACGGAAAGGTGCAGACGTCGTTATGCCAGGGGGTCGCGGTGCCGGGCTGCGTGCCTTCCTTCAGGAAGGAGGCATCCATCCAGAAGCGTACCTTCTCGGCCCCGATGACGGTGGCGACGATCCGCGCGGCATCCGACGCCCGCAACCAGTCGTCGAACTCCGGCGCATGATGCATGAGGTTGCGCAGGATGACCGCGCCGTCGCGGTCATCCATGGACAGGGGATTCTGCGTCGCACTGCCCGCGAACACCTCGATGCCCTCGGCGCGGACCCGCGCGACGATGCGATCGATCGCGCTGGTCAGGCACTCCACCCACTCCGCGGAGAACGCGCCGGGCACCAGTACCGCGCCCTCTTCGGCATAAACGCGGACGTGCTCCTCGGTGACCGGAAACGCCATACGCTCGTTCACCGCTCGAAGACTCCTGATGTGTTGCCGTCATCCAGTAACGCGTCGGTCAGCGCCTGCATGATGCGCTTGCGCTCGCCATCGAGCTTCGCCTGGAGGGCCGCATCGGGCACGTGGCTGTCGACCAGCGCGGCGACCTCCACGCCCTGTTCACCAAGCACATGCTCGAGCACCATCATGCGATCGCGCACGATCCAGAGTTCCGCGGCGAGCGTCAGCAGCGCCTGGCCGAGGTTGTGGACATCCTGACTGCCGAGGATCCGCTGCGGCGCCTCGCCGCCGTTGCTCTCTTGCGACGTCGTCATGGCCCTCATCCCGGCTTGTGGGCGACGGTCACCCAAGGGTACTTCGCCCCCTCGAGACCATAGGAGCGGGCGTCGATGAACCCTGCCTCGCGGGCGACCTCGGCAAGGTCCAGACTGGCGGACTCACGCCAGTGCGGCTCGCCCCCATGGGTGGCCTCGTAATCCGCCCGCCACTGCCCCAGGCGATCCAGCGCCCGGTAAGGTGTGACATCGCTCATCAGCAGATCCCCGCCGGGGCGCAGCACGCGGAAGGCTTCACGAAACACCGCGCGCACCACCTCAGCCGGCAGTTCATGCAGCAGAATGTAGGAGGTCACCAGATCGAAGGCCGCATCCGGCTGCCCGGTGGCCTCGGCACGCGCCTGAAACAGATGCCAGTGATGACCGCCCAGGTTACCGACACGCCGGGCATGTTTCAGCAGGGTCGGGCTGATGTCACACCCCCACAGCTCGGCGTCGGGGAACACGTCCTGAATGGCGACGGTGAAGTGCGCAGTACTGGTGCCGAGCTCGAGAATGCGCCCGTAGTCGCTGCGCGGGAGCTCCTTGAGCACCTGCCGGCGCTGGCCAAAGATATCGCCGCCGTAGGCCCGATTCACCAGTTGCTTATGGATCAGCTCACCATGAATCAGGCCCATCTCGGGGTGGCCTTCCCAGCCGCCGCGGGTTCGGTGGAAATCCACCTTGCGCCAATAGTCAGGCAGCGGCAGCTCAGGGTCCAGAACCAGCTCGGTCGGGCCGTGATCCAGCGCCTGCAGCTGCGGGTCGAGCTCTTCGGCAAGCTCATCATAGGCCAGGGTACAGGCGCGCCCGTGCTCGTCGGCGTAGAAATCGCGCAGCAGGTTGGCGACGCGAAAGGCCCGCAGCGGCCCGAGGGCACGCTCGAACTGCGCGTCGCGTGCATCGAGGTCCTCGGCCAGCGCCTCGTCCTGGTCGAGACCGGCCTCGCGAATCCGCTGGTCGACCGCGGCGGAGATCGGCGGGAAGGCGAGCCCGAGCCCGCCGATGAAATCGATGGCAGCGCGGCCGCGCTGCTTCAGTTGAATATCCATGGACGCCCCCTTAGACGTTATCTCCAACCCGTCAAGATGCGCCGGTGTCGCGCCAACGGCCAGTCTGGCGCATCAGGCGTCCACGCATCGGATAGCCTCAGTTCGAGGCCAGGCGGGCCGCGCCCCGTCCCGCCGCCCGGCCCAGCGCCGTCGCCGTCAGCAGGCCATTGCCCGCCAGGTAGCCGCTCGCCCCCGGACCCGAGATGCCCCGTGCTGCACCCCCACCCGCGAACAGGTTCGGCAATGGCGTGCCGTCAGCACGCAGCACCCGGGCCTGTTCGTCGACCTCCAGCCCGCCCTGGGTATGGAACAGCGCACCGGTCACGCGAACAGCACGATACGGCGGCGCGAGCGTGCCACCGGTGGTGAAATCGCGTCCGAAGGGATCCTCGCGTTCGCCGCGCGCCATGGCCGTGACGGCCGCGAGCGTCTCGGTGAGCGGCGCCAGGGGCAGCCCCGTCAGTTCGGCGAGTTTCGGCAGGGAGTCGGCCTGCAACACGCAGCGCGCCTCCAGCGCATCGCGGTAGTCGTCGAACTCCTGCATCGATGCATGGATACGCTCATCGAAAATACTCCAGGCCACGTGACCCGGCTGAGCGAGGATATCCACGGCCTGCTCGGAATAGCCCCGCGCCTCGTTGGCGAAGCGCTCACCGAGCGTGTTGACCTGGAAGCCGCCGAGCACGATGTGCGCCCAGAGGATGGGCACCCCCTGGCCGGCCGCGAGGCCGCCATGGCCCTGGTAGGCATGCATGTCGGCCAGGCTGGCACCAAGTGCCGTGCCCCAGCGGATGGCATCGCCCTTGTTGCCCGGATGACCGAAGAAGGTACCGGCGGCGATCTCCGGAATGTAGTGCTGCACCAACTCGGGACTGCCGGCAAACCCGCAGCAGGCCAGCACCAGCGCATCACAGCCGATATCCTCGTGGCTGCCGTCCGGCCGCCGGACCCGCACGCCGTGCACGCGGCCGGTGTCGTCCGCGAACAGCACCGTGGCCTGGGCCGAGAGCAGCAGGTCCAGCCCACGGCGCTCCACCTCGCCCTGCAGCGCCCCCATCAGCTCGGCGCCGGTCCGGTTCGGCGTGCCATGCATGCGCATGCGCGAATGCCCGGGGTAGAGAAACGTGTCGACCAGCGACAGCGGCACATGGCACTCCTCCGCCAGCCAGTCCACCGTTTCGCCGGACACCCGCGCCAAGTGCTCGACGAGGGCGCGATCCACCTGGCCGCCGGTCTTGGCCAGGATGTCGGCGGCGAAACGCGTCGGGCTGTCGTCGATGCCGCGCTCGCGCTGGCAACGGCTGCCGGCGCCAGGGATCAGTCCCGTGGACATGGCGGTCGTCCCCATGGCCGAGTCATCGCGCTCCAGCACCAGGACCTCGGCACCCGCCTCCTGGGCGGCCAGCGCCGCCGACAGGCCGCAGGCGCCGGCGCCGATGACCAGCACCGGCACGCTGCCGATGAACTCGGCGGTTTCGGGGGGCCGCACGTCACTCATTGGCCCGGCTCCGGCGTTTGGGGACGGACCAGATCACCCACGCCACTGATGGCCGCGAAGTCGCCATCCCGCTGCAGATCCCAGCGCAGGTTCAGGGCGATACCGGTGTAGTGCACGCCGATATTGATGAGCCAGAGCACCAGCAGTGCCACCAGGGTGACCTGTGTCAGCATGAGGCCCTCCAAGGGCCAGACCGTCACGAGCCCGACGTACACCTGAAAACACCGCCACGGCAGGAACAGACACGGCACCAGCACCCAGACCACCGAGCGCCAGCGCTTCCAGACGAACAGTTCAAAGGCGATCTGCACCAGGAACATGAGCAGATACGGAACCAGTGCCAGCCAGACCACCGCCTGCCCGCCCAGCACGCCATCCACCACCATGGCGGCCACGGGCAGGGCAAAGCCCACCAGCCAGATCACCAGCAGCCACCAGCGAAAGACCTTGCCCACCGGCCGCGGCCCCGGCCAGGGGGGTGCATGACGTACCCTGGCCTGGCCCCAGATCAGGATGCCCGCGGCAAACAGGATGAACGCGATATTCTGGATGACGACGCCAGCGAGACTGGTCAACATGTTGGCGATTCCCCGGAGGACAGGACATGACACAGGCTAACAGTGCCCACGATAAACGCTACGTCGACACCCGCGCCGGGCAGGTGTTCTGCCGCTGCCTCGGCGCTGGGCGACCCCTCCTGCTGGTGCATTGGACGCCGCTGTCCAGTCGCATGTACCGCCACATCATGCCGCTGCTGGCGGCCCAGGGCTTCGCCTGCATCGCCCCGGACCTGCCCGGCTATGGCCGCTCCGACCCGCGCCCGGAGCGCTGGAGCATGCCCGAGTATGCCGGCGTCATGCTGGAGGTGCTCGATACGCTGGGCCATGCCCAGGCCTGCGTGCTCGGCGGGCATAACGGCAGTTCGGTGGCGGCCGAGATGGCCAGGCAGGCACCCGAGCGCACCACGGCGGTGGTGCTCGACGGCGTGCCGCTGCTCACACCCGAACTGCGCGCCGCTTTCGCGCGCCTGAGCACGGCAGCACGCCCGGCCACCCGCGCCGACGGCAGCCATGCCACCCAGGGCTTCGACACGGCCGTCGCCCTGCTGCGCGAATACATCCCGGGCTTCGAGGTCAGCGACGAGACCCTGCCGCTGGTCTACGAGACGCTGATCGACTATCTCGAAACCGACTTCGTCTCGTCCGGGCCGATCGCCGGGGCCTATGACCTCGCCGAAGCGCTGCCCGAACTCACGCGGCCGGTACTGCTGCTGGGGGCGGAACGAGACTCCCTGGCCGGCAATTTCGCCGGCGCCACGGCACTGCTGACCTCGCCCCGCACCCACCTGTTTGCTGGTCATCATCCGATTCATTTCCCCTCGCGTGCGGCCGAGTACGTGGAGGTGATCGCCGATTTTCTGAACACGCCTGACTGAGCGCCAACCCGCCTGGCGCTGCGGCCACCTGGCGGTTGCGCTGCCGCAAAACCGCAGGCATGGCCGGCGAGCACGGCGGCGCCGCCCGCGACCCGCCCCGCGGTCGACCGACCCTGATCAAAGCCGTCTTATTCACGCAACACTCGCTCCGGCCACTAGGCGGACATCAAGAGAGAAGACGCTTGCGTTGCTGAGAGCTCGGCAGCGTAGTCTCAGTGAAGTGCTGACCGGGGGCGATCAGCACTGTCACTAATCTACAACAGAGGGGCTCGACGACCATGGGGATCAGAACCACAACGAAGCACGGAGATGGGGCGGCGGTCGCGGTGGCGGTCGCCATCGCCCTCGGCAGCATCAGCACGGGTGTGCAGGCGCAGGCGGGCCTCAGTGGGCTTGAGGAAATCGTCGTCACCGCACGCAAACGCGAGGAAAACCTGCAGGAGATTCCGGTCGCGGTGACCGCCTTCTCCGCCGCCGACATCACCTCGCGACGCATCGAATCGCTGGCGGACGTCGCCGCACTCACCCCGGGCTTCAATATCGACGAATTCGGCTCCGGAGGCTTCACCGCCCCGGTGATCCGCGGCCTGTCGCAGACCCGGCTCAGCAACCCGGAACAGAACGTCTCAACGTTCCTGGACGGCATTTATCTGCAGCGCAGCTACATGATCGACATCGGCTTCCTCGACATCGAGCGCATCGAAGTCGTCAAGGGACCGCAGAGCGCGCTGTATGGACGAAACTCTTTCGCCGGCGCGGTCAACTACGTGACGCGCGCGCCCAGTGACGAGTTCGAGGCCGAGGTCCGCGCCAGCTTCGGCAGCGATGAGCGCCGGGGCGGCCAGGTTTCGATCAGCGGCCCGATCGTCGCTGATGTGCTGACCGGTCGTGCCACCTACGGGCGTACGCGATTCGACGGCACATGGCGGAACCAGCATCCGCTGAGCGACAGTAATCTGGGCGGCTACGACAACGAAGGTCTGTCGCTGGCGCTGCGCTTCACGCCCACGGATGCCCTCGAGTTCAATGCGGGGTTCTACCGCACCGATATGAACTACGATCACCAGGCGCAGATCGTGCTGTCCGGTCTGCGTGCCGTGGGCTTCGGCCTCTCGCCGGTGAATGACCTGAACTGCGGCCCTGGCGCGGCGTTCAGTGTCCTGGAAGGCGGCCTTATTTTCGGCAACCAGCTGTTCTGTGGCACGCTTCCGAGCACGGTCGAACAAGTCGAGGGGGATACCCGCAGCGCCGTCCCAGCCGTCGACCCGCGCGCCACCGGCCCCGTGGGCCGCAACGAGATCGTTCGCCTGAACGCCAGCTGGGCACTGAACGACACCTACACCCTGATGGCGCAGTACGGCCGCACCAAGTCCAATGTCACCTCGCTGGGTGACGCCTCCCGCGACTCGGTCAACGGCAGTCCCGTGTTTGGCATCCCGGGAAGCCTGTTCATCGATTCGCAACCCAACGGTGGTCTGGAATCAGATTCCCTCGAACTCAAGCTCGAATCGGATTCGGGCACCGGACTGCGCTGGACGGTGGGCGGCTATTACTCGAAAGTCGAGGACCGCTATATCGCCCGTGGTTGGGTCATCCCGGCCCAAAGCACCGCACCGTTCACCGACTTCCCGACCTTCGGTCCGCCGACAGACACCACGCGGGACGACCGCGTCTCCGCGCTGTTCGGCTCAGTCGGTGTCGCGCTCGGCCAGGACACCAACGTCAACCTCGAGGGCCGCTATACCCGCGAGAAGAAGTCCATCGGCGGCCCCAGCGCGCCGAGCCTGCCTGACGCCAGGTTCTCCAACTTTACCCCCAGGCTGACCCTCGACCACGGATTGACCGAGGACAGCATCGTCTACGGCTCGATTGCCCGGGGCGAGAAGACCGGCGGTTTCAATCGCCTGACGGCCACGCCGGCCCAGTTCACCTACGAGCCCGAGACCAACTGGACGTACGAGGTCGGCTACAAGAGCAGCTGGCTCGACAACCGGCTGCTGTTCAATGTCAGCGTCTACTACGTGGACTGGTCCGACCTGCAGATCAACGTGCCGGAGATCGATGGTCCGCCGCTGGCAGCCGTCGTCATCGACAACATCGGCGGCGCGTCCTCGCTGGGTATCGAGATCGAGGGTCAGTTCCTGGTCACGGACACCCTCAGCCTGCTGTACGGCCTGTCGCTGAACGACCCCAAGTTCGACAACGGCACCGTCTACGAAGAGGCCCTGCGCGGCGGCTGGTGCGTCAATGAGCCGCGCTGTGATGCGGCCGGCGATATTGGCGGCAACAAGCTCTCTCGCACCTCCCAACGCCAGGGCGTGCTGGGCGCGGTTTACACGGCCGGACTCGGCGGTGGCCTGGAGGGACGGCTGCGTGCCGACCTGACCTATCAATCCAGCCAGTACGCGGAATTCCTTAATGTGGGCGAGTTGCCTTCGCGTACCCTGGTGAATGCTTCGGCAACGCTCGCTGGAGAGCGCTGGGAGGCGCAGCTGTGGGTCAAGAATGCGTTCGACCGGGAGTATGCGGCGAACTCGTTCTTTCTGGGTTTCAGCAACAGCTATGTCGTCGCACTCGGTGCCCAGCGCACCTGGGGGATCGACCTGAGCTACCGCTTCGGCAACTGATGGAGAGGGCGGACACGCGGCCGGTCAACGGCTGCGTGTCCGCCGACCCACCCACACGGGGACACCACAGCATGTTCAATAGCTCTTCAGTCTCACCGCAGCGACTCCTCGCACCTGCACTGCTGGTCCTGCTCGCCGCGTGCAGTGGCCCTGACAGCGCGCCCGGAACAGTCCTCTCCGAACCCGCCACGGCCGAGCCTCTGGCGACCGGTCCCTGGCGCGGGGAGATCGAGCATTTCGGGCACCCGCTGCCGTTCAATTTCGAGGTGGCCTATGGCGACGACGGTGTACTCAGCGTCACCTATCTCAACGGACCCGAGCGGATGCCCGTGGAACAGGTCGTCGAGCATCCCGACGGGCGGATCGAACTCAACTTCCCCTCCTATTCCGCGACGCTCAGTGCGCAACACAGCGACGGACGGCTGCAGGGCGAGATCGGGCTCGCCCGCCGCGATGGCGTGCAGACGTTCGGATTCACTGCGGAGCCCGGTCCCACCCACCGGTTCTTCGCCACACCGGAACCGGCCGCCATCGATGTCAGCGGTCGCTGGCAGGCAACGATCAGTTATCCGGGCCTGGGCTTCGACCAGGACGCCGTGGCCATCCTCGAGCAGAATGGCCACCGGGTGCACGGGACCTTCATGACCGACGTTGGCGACTTCCGCTTCCTCTATGGCGAGGTACGGGGCCGCGAGCTGCACCTGTCGGCCTATGACGGTGGCTACACCCAGCTCTGGTTCGGCGAACTGGATGACGAGGGGCGGCTGGCGGGCCGATTCGACAGCGCCACCTATGCCGAGGCCACCTGGGTGGCCGAACTCAACCCCGAGGCTCGACTGGTCGACCCGGCCTCGGTGACCTGGCTGCAGGACGGTGTCGAGCGCTTCGACTTCACGTTTCCCGATCTTGACGGTCAGCCGGTTTCGCTCAGCGACCCTCGCTATGAAGGCAAGGTCGTGATCGTGGTGCTGGCGGGGTCCTGGTGTCCGTCCTGTCATGACGAGGCGGCCTTCATGGCGCCCTTCTACGAAACCCACCGTGACCGCGGCCTCGCCATCGTGAACCTGATGTTCGAGTACTCCAACGATTTCGAGGATGTCCGCGAACAGGTCGAGGCCTTCCGGGACCGCTACGACATCGGCTATGACATGCTGTTCGCGGGCGACTCGAGCCGCATGACCCGCGGCAGCCTGTTGCCCGCGCTGAACGGCATCTTCGCCTTCCCGACGACGATCTTTGTCGACCGTCGTGGCGAGGTCCGGCGGATTCACACGTCCTTCCCCGGCCCGGCCACCGGCCTTGAACACGACAACTACGTGCGTGAACTCCGTGCCTTCGTGGACATGCTGCTGGCCGAGACGCCCGACATCAGCCAGCCACGAGGGTGACGGTCTCGCCGACCAGCGCCTCGTCCTCCAGGCAGTCGATCATGGCCCGCGCCACGGCTGCCCGGGGGATCATGCGCGTGGCCTTGTCCAGTGGCGCCGAGGCCGGCAGCGCACGCCAGTCACGCGCCTCGGCGTGGGTGAGACCTCCCGGGCGCAACAGGGTCCAGTCCAGACCCGATACGCGGATCACCGCCTCCTGGCGGTTCTTGTCGGCCCAGATCTCGCGGGCCAGCCGCTTGACGATCAGTTCACGGAAGATGAACCCAGGGACCTGGTCGAGTGAATCGCCGCAGCCCAGACTGGTGATGGCGACCAGCCGACGGAGACCCCGGGCCTGCATGGCCTTGACGATCCGCGCCGTGCCGTCCGACAGCTCGGTATTTGGTTTGCGGTTGGCATTGCCGAGTGTGAGCAACACCGCCTCGCAACCCTCCAGCGTGGCGGCGATCGCCGACTCGTCGGCGGTGTCGCCCGCCACCACCGTCAGGCGCGCAGCCTCGTCGGTGTGCGCGGCCGGGTCCAGCGCCTCCGGGCGTCGCACGAGACAGCGAAACGCGTGGCCGCGGGCCAGACCTTCATCGAGGACGCAGCGGCCGGTGCCACCGGTGGCGCCAAACAGTGCGATGAGCATGGTGAGTCTCCTGGTGACATCGTCCCAGGGTGCATTGTGCTCAGGACGGCTCACATGGCGATAGACTGGCCACTCCGACGTCCGCCTGGCGACCGGCAGGAGGCAGTTCAAACGCCCCACACCGACATTCACCGCCTCAGGGAGGAGCCTAACCATGACCGATATCCAGACGCTCAAGGCAGACCTGCATGCCTGCCTCGACACCGCCGACGACAACGGGGGACTCGATGAACCCCACTACGAAAAACTGATGGAGCTGATCGACGCACTCGCGGCCCAGAACCCGCACATCGCCCGCGAACGCCCGGAGATGGTCGCCGGCAGCTGGGAAACCCTGTTCGCCTCCTTCGGCGCGCGACACTCCTCGGGCAAGACCGTACGGCATGCGGCCGACCTGCAGATCCACAGCCTGGGCAAGCTGCCCAAGGCGCAGATGCAGGTGCTGTCGATCATCCAGGAGATCGACGAGCAGGGCGAGGCGTACAACAACGTGGTCGACTTCGAGTGCGGACCTGACAACACCCCGGGGCGCCTGATCGTCCGCGGCCGCTTCAGCTGCACCGAGGACGCTCCGATCCGCTACCAGGTGCGCTTCTACCGCGCCGACGCGCAGCCGCGAGACGGCAGCACGGAAGACTCGCTGCGCGCCGGACTCGGCCTGCCCGCTGATGAATCGCTGAGTGCGGAGTTTCCGCCACCGCCGTTCTTCTCGGACATTCTCTTCGTCGACGAAGAGCTCAGGATCAATCGTGGCAACTTCGGGGGCACTTATGTGCTCAAGCGGCGCTCGGCGCCGGCGCTGTCACTCGGTGAGGCGTCCTGACCGCCGGGTATCGAGCAGCCGGGTCAGCAGCCCGGCCACACGCTGCACATCATTGCGAAGGCCGGTAGCTGCCGCAGCCTGGGCCAAGCCTGCAGCCAGTGCCGGCTCGGTGACCAGGCGAGATACCGCCTCGGCGATTCCGGGCGGCTCGAGCGGCGCGGCCAGGGCGGCGCCCGCCTCGGACAGCGCACGAATCCGCGCAGGCTGGTCCGTGCCACCCGCCGGCACCAGCACCGTCGCCACTCCAGTGGCCACACCCTGCGCCACCATCATGCTGCCGGCGCCGGTCACCGCCGCGCGGGCACAGGCCAGCAGCGCACCCAGTTCCGCCGTCGGCAACGCGTCCAGCAACTGCACGCCGACAGGCGCCGCAGGCCGCCCGGCCGCGCCGGGCCGGTATTGCGGCCCCAGCACCACCACCGCGGGCAGGCCGCACTGTCGATGCGCGAGACCGGCCGCGTCGATCAGCAGCTCTGGGATGGGTCGACCGTCATGCCGATATCCGCCACCGCCCGCAACGAACAGGAGATACCCACCGGGCACGACCTGCAGCGATGTCAGCCACGGCTGGGCCAGCAGGGCATCCGCACCCGGAGCAATCGTGCTGAAAAACTCCACGGCCGTCGCCGGCACCAGCCGGCGCATCAGGCGTTCGCGCACGTCCAGCACAGGCTGCGGCTGCCCGGGCGCCGCCACCAGGTGCAGGTCGAGCTGGCGCATGGCCCGCCAGCGAAAGCCCTTGCGCCGTTTGCCTGGCCGGTCGCTCAGCCAGACGGTGGCTGCACCCGCTGCACGGGCCGCGCGCAGCTGGCGCAACCGGCCCGCAGAGTCGAACAGCACGAGGCCGGGCTCGAGCCGCTCGATGCACTCGAGCACCTGGGGTGTCTGCCGCGTCGGCGTGTCGTCCAGCAGGTGACAGGGGATCTCCGGGTCCAGCTCCACGCCGGCCTCGCGATGCACCAGCAGATGACACTCGCAGTCGGGCGACCGCGCACGCACGGCGCGTGCAAGCGCGAGGCAACGATAGTATTCCCCTGACCCTGTCGGGCCGCTGGCGGGCACGAACAGCATGAGCTCGCGCATCTGCCCTCCGGTGGTTCGGCGACATCCATTACACTGGTCATTGGGCACACCCGCCCGACGGCGACCACAGGAGACCCGCGCCATCAACGTCCGCAGCATAATGCACTTCATGCACCGCTGGCTGCTGCGCTCGCGCCATATCGAGGCGCGCGTGCCGGTGTACGACCTCAAGCTGACGGTGACCCCAGCCGATGTGGTCGGCCGTCATCTCTACAAATATCGCGAGTACGAGCCCGAGCTCGCCGCCGCGCTGGCCTCTCATGTCAAGCCCGGTGAGGACGACCTCTGCCTCGATGTCGGTGCCAATATCGGCTGGTATTCCCTGCTGCTCTGGCGGCTTTCCGCCGGGCGCGCAGCGATTCTCTGCTTCGAGCCCGACCCGGACAACTTCGCTCTGCTCCAGCGGAATCTGGCACAGAACGACGCGGCAGGGGTGCAGCCGTTTCAGCTCGCCGCAGGCAGCGAACCAGGCACACTGGCGTTGCACCGCTATGGCCGCAGCAATACCGGCCGCCACTCGCTCCTGCCGCTGCACGCAGGGGAGAGCGTGCCGGTCGAGGTGGTCACCCTGGATGACTTTCTCGACACCCACGGCCTGGGCGATACTCCCGTGAAGTGTCTCAAGATGGACATCGAGGGCTACGAATTACCGGCCCTGCGCGGCGCGACCCGCACACTCGCTCGCACCCGCTGGATCCTGCTCGAACATTCGCCCGCCTACATGCGCCAGGCCGGTCTGGACCCCGCCGAGCTGGTGGCGCTGCTTGCAGACAGCGGATTCACGCCCTGCGTGCCCGAGGCCGGCCCGCTGACCGGGATCCCGCGCGCGGAACTCGCGCAGGACCCGGCCCAGCGCAACGTGCTCTGGCAGCGAGTCGACGCTCAGCGCTCGCCGTAACGCAGCCGCAGGAACACCGTACGACCCGGCTCCTGGAAATCGAAACCGGCGAAACTGTCGCGGGCGGTGGTGTAAGTCTTGTCCAGGGCGTTATCCAGCGACAGGCGCAGCGACAGCCGCTCGCTGAACGCCCAGCCCGCGCGCAGGCTCAGCAGGCCGAAGCCCCCGAGCCGCTCGGTGGCTGCCGGGTTGTTGTAGCGATCCCCCTGCACCACCAGGCTGGCGCCGAACGACCAGCGCTCGGTGCCGGTGTCGGCATCCAGACGCAGGCTGTCGCGCGTGCGCCGGGGCAGCCGGAGCCCGGTCTGGCGGTCCACCGGATCGAGGTGGCTCCAGGCCAGCGCCAGCGACCAGCCGGCAAGCTCCACACCGCCACTGGCCTCGATGCCGCGGATCCGTGCCTCGGCGACGTTGAAGGCGGCGAACCGGCCATCGACCAGGGTGAAGGCGATCAGGTCGTCGATGTCCGTCTGGTAGACGGCAACGTCCCAGAACAGTGCCTGCGCGCGCCCGCTGATGCCCAGCTCGAGGCTGCGGGAGGTCTCGGCCTGGACGTCCGGATTACCGAAGCCAGGGAAGTACAGGTCGTTGAAGGTCGGCGCGCGGAAGGCGGTCCCGACGCTGGCGCGCAGTCGCTGACTCGCGCCCAGTGGCATGCCAAGCGTCAGCCCACCGGTCCACTCGCTGCCATAGGCTTCATTGTCATCGAAACGCAGCGCCGGCTGCACATCGACCGCGCCAAGTCGCAGCAGGCCGCGGGCAAACACGCCGAGGTTGTCGCGTGAGCCGTCGTCATAGGCGGTGGTGCTGTCGACCGCATCCTCGCGCCAGTCGGCACCGAAGACGAACTCCTGGCCGCCGAGGTCCAGCACGTTCAGCCAGCGCAACGCCCGCAGGCGCGTATCGAAACGGCTCGCGCCGAAGGCGGTGAGATTGTCCGCCTCATCGCGGCCCTCGTTGAGTGACAGCGAGGTCGTCCACGCTTCACCCAGCGGCAGCGAGACGGTCATGGCCGCCGACTGGTGAACGTAATCGGTCTCGCCGCCGACGAACTCGGTGTTCCCCTCGGCACGCAGCGCGTTTACCGTCACGGCAAGTCCGTTGTCCAGACTGGCATCGCCACGCAAGAAGAATGAGGTGTTGTCGTAACCCTTGCGGTCCCCGCCCGGCTGCAGCGCGATGCCGTCCGTGCGGAAGCGGTTGACGGCCACCCCGAGAGACGCCCGCTCGCCGCCGGTGTCGAACCCCGCCCCGAGCTCGCGGGTATCGAAGCTGCCGAGGCCGGCGTTACCCCAGACGCCGGGCGTGTCGGCCCGCGCGCGGGTGAACACCTGGACCACACCACCGACCGCATCGGCACCGTAAATGGCGCCCCGCGGACCACGTACGATCTCGATACGGTCGATCAGCTGCGTCGGCACAAACTGCCAGGTCGGACCACCGCTGGTGGCCGAACCCATGCGCACGCCATCCACCAGCAACAGCGACTGGCTGTTGCTGGTCCCGCGGAGGAAAAAGCTGGTGACCTTGCCATAGGGGCCGTTGCCACTGACGTCGACGCCGGGCTGGGCGCGCAGCAGGTGGCCGAGATCACGCGGAAGTTGGCGCTCGATGGTCAAGCCATCGATCACAGTGATCGAGACATCACTCTCCGAGAGCAGGCGCTCGGTGAGTGTCGGTGTGACGACGAGCGTGTCGACCGGGACTGCGTCATCGTCCGCGAGGGCATTGATGGACAGGGCGCTGAGCAGGCCCAGCGCAACGAACTGGGGGAACAGAGACTTCATGGATGGGTTCTCCGCCGGACGCGCCAACCCGCACGACCGACCTTGCAACGGCTGACGTGCGACGGAGAGGGTCAGGCAGAGCAGAGGGCGCGCGAAGCCGCGCACTCGAGACCGGCCCGGTGTTGCCCTCCGCAACACGTGGTGCATGCATCAGGCCGGTCTACGGGCTCACGCGTGATGCAGCAGCTGCATCCGGCTGACCACCTTCCCATGCAATCGCACAGTGGCGTACGGCCAGCCTTGACGTCGTTTACCGTTGCGGGGGCAGCACCGGGGTTGTGCAAAGTGAGCGCTCTGCACGCACCGGTTTCCCGATTATTTCCGCTCAACGCGGAACACCTGAAGCGGGCGGGAAACTAGCACGCGCGAAACCGCGGGGTCAATTTCGCCAGCGGCGAGCGGCCTGTCGCCCCAGGCTGCGTTAGGGGGTATCGGCGGAAGGTGGGCTCTGGCCCGCAATGCGGGCCACTTCGGCGATGTCCGTCGACAACGGGAGCAGCAGCTCAGCGGCCCGCGGCATGCCGGCGGATCCCTGGGCATTGAGTACCGACAGTGCCTGGGCCGGGCGCGCCAGCAGGTCCTGGGCATGCTGACAGCGCGCCGGCGTCGGCGGCAGGGAGCCATCATGCACCCAGGCCCGCGCGAGCTCCGCCGGGCCGAGCGCATCGACCAATGCGCGGGCATCCAGCACCAGCGTGAAGTACTCGGTACAGCCAGGATGGGCGGCGGTCACCTGCTCCAGCACCGGCACGGCGAGCTCGAGCAACTCGCGCAGCAAACCGTCCAGGGGTGCTGCCAGCGCCGCACCCCTGTCCCCCGGCGACCCCGCCGCATCGGCGAGCAGCGTGTCCAGCACGTCGGCACGGCGCGCATAGGCCTCCAGCGGTGTGGCCGCGGCTGCCAGCGGGACGCCGGCCTGTTGGGCGGCCTGTTCGCCAGGCCGCGGTGCCGAAGCGTCGGGGTCAGCCCCTTGCCCCGGGCCGCACGCGGCACAGCTCAGGGCGATGAGTGCGGGCAGCAGGCTCCTGACCCACGCGATTTTCTGATGACCAGCCTCCATGCGCTAAAGTGTGAATGCCGAGCGCGCTGTCTGCCGTGCACCACATCACGCGACGCGACAGCCGATGCGTCTGGACGGCAAGCCACCGGGTGCCAGTCCTGGCGCAGAGGAGTATGCTCAGGCCATCGTCGCAAGTGTCTTGCGGCTGGATTGTCACTCGATGGAGAACAACGCATGACTATCTCGCTTCGCGCCATGCCCAGCTGGCTTGTGCTGGTCATTGCCGGCCTCTGGCTTGCCGGCTGCAGCCCACCCGCCGACGAGCCGCCCGCGCCGCCTCCGGCCGCGGATGACGCGCCGCCGTTGCCCGCGCCGGCCCCCGAGCCGGCCCCCGAGCCGGCCGCGACACCGGCAGAGGCTGACGAGGACGCCGTCGAGATGGTGCCCCCTGAGGAGGCGGTCAGCGTCGATGACGCCGGCGTCGCCCAGGTCACTATCGGCAGCACCGACCAGATGCAGTTCACCGTCCGCGAGTTCACTGTCGAGGCCGGCCAGGAGGTCGAACTCACGCTCATACATGAGGGCCGCCTGGCCGCGCAGGTGATGGGCCACAATGTCGTCATCCTGCAGCCCGGCGAGGATTACATGGCCTTCGGCGGCCAGGTGATGATCGAAGGCGGGTCGATGGACAACGATTACCTGCCTGAGGGCATGCGTGATCGGGTGATCGCCTATACGCGCATGATCGGCGGTGGCGAAACCGACACCATCCGCTTCACCGCACCGGACACCCCCGGCGAGTACCCCTTCCTGTGCACGTTCCCGGGACATTTCGGGGCCATGAACGGTGTCATGATCGTCCGCTGAGGCCCATGCGCCACTGACCCACTGACCCGGCGGGCGCGATCCCGAAACGTTGGATCGCGCCCGCTGATGAGATGACATGCACGACACGGATTCGTCGTCCCGGCGACTGCGGCTGATCGCGGTACCCCTGGCTGTGGTGATGGTGCTCGTCGGGGTGCTCGCCGCAGTGCTCTGGCAGCGACTGCAGCTCCCGGCAGACGCCCGGGTCATCTACGCCGCAGCAGACTGTGATCTCCATGCCGGGCCCTGCCGCGCCGAGTGGCCTGAAGGCGGCTGGGTGGAGCTTGCAATCGCACCGCGCCCCATCGAGATGCTGGTGCCGCTGGAACTCTCCGTTCGCGCGACGGGTCTGGAGATCGAGGCCGCGCGCATCGATTTCGCCGGGGAGGACATGTACATGGGCTACAACCGACCGGTACTCGCACCCGACGAGGACCGCTTCACCGGCCAAGGCATTCTGCCGATGTGCGTCACCGACTCGATGACCTGGCGCACCAGTGTCCTGCTGGACACCCCGGAGGGCCCGATCGCCGCGATATTCCGCTTCAAGACGTGGCGAACGCAGCCATGAGCCTCCGCAGCCAGCCCGCACGAGCCCTGTGGCTTGTCGCCGGTGCGCTTGCGGTCGCCCTGGTGCTGGTGCTGACGCTGTGGCGCCCCGATGCGGCTCAGGCACCGGGTGGCCATACGGCACTGCCCGTGGCGGATGCACCGGGCGGCGGTGATTTCACCCTGACCGGCCCGGAAGGTGTCTTCGAGCTGGCCGAGCTGCGTGGTGAGGCGGTACTGATTTACTTCGGCTACAGCTGGTGCCCGGACGCCTGTCCGATGTCGCTGGCCGTGATCGCGCAGGCCCTGGATGCACTGAGCCCGGAGGAGCGGGCGCGGACGCGCGGACTGTTCATCAGCGTCGATCCCGAGCGCGATACGCCCGAGCGCCTGGCCGAATACGCCACGTTTTTTCACTCGCGGATGATCGGCGTGTCCGGACAGCCCGAGGAACTCGCGGCCGCTGGCCGACGCTATGGCGCTGTCTGGTACCGAGTCGAGGGGGGGACACCCACGGCTTACCTGATCGATCACACCTCGGCGAGCTATCTCGTCGACCCGGATGGGCGCCTTGCGGCCACCTTTCCTCACGGGACCCCGGCCTCGCGCCTGGTCGAGGCCACACGAGAGGTGTTGGGCACCGCTACAACGGAGTTCTGAACCATGCGCACTGTATTCAAGAGCCTGATCCTCATCCTCACTTCGACCTTACCTCTGGCGACGGCGGTTGCGGACACGTCTGCAGTGCCTGTTCCGACCATGGCCGAGCGGATCAGCGTGCAGTCACCGTGGGCGCGACTCATGCCGCCGGGGCAGCCGAATACCGCCGCCTTCATGCTGCTGGAGAACGTCAGCGAGGAAGATGTCGCGCTGGTCGCCGCGCGCAGCCCCGCCTCGGAGGTGGTGGAACTCCACACCCATACCGAGGAGGACGGCATGATGCGCATGCGCGAGGTGGCGCAGATTGACGTGCCGGCCGGCGGGCGCGCCGAACTTCGCCCCGGCGGACTGCACGTCATGCTGATCGGCCTGGTCGAGCCGTTGTCACCGGAGGTGCCGGTGGCGATCACTCTCGTCTTTGCCGATGACTCGACGCTGGAGATCGAAGCCCCGACGCGCCACCCCCGCGACATGCCGGGCGGGCGCCATCATCGCGTACCGCCGCAGTAAGTTCTCAGTAGCCAGCCGCCTGACCGTCCTTGCGCGACTCCGAGGCGCCGATCCACACACCATGGCGGGCGTCACGCTCGACGGCCTGGTAGCCGCCGTACGGCCCCTGCGCCCAGGTGACGCGATGGCCCATCTCCAGCAGCCTGCGGACCGTCTCGTAGGAAAACCCTGACTCGAGCTGCAGCTGCCCTCCGTCGGTCATCGCCAGGGCCTGACCGGTGGGCTCGGTGGAGCCCGAGTGATGGATGCGCGGCGCATCACCCGCCTCCTGCAGGCTCATGCCGAAATCGACCAGGTTGATCACGATCTGCGCGTGGCCCTGCGGCTGCATGCCGCCGCCCATCAGCCCGAAACTCACCCACGGCTCACCGTCACGGGTGAGGAAAGCGGGGATGATGGTGTGGAACGGTCGCTTACCCGGGGCATAGGTGTTCGGGTGGCCTTCCTGGAGCACGAACATCTCGGCACGGTTCTGCAGGATGAAGCCGAGCCCCGGCGGAGTCATCCCCGAGCCCTTGCCGCGGTAGTTGCTCTGGATCAGCGAGACCATGTTACCGTGGCGATCGGCCGTGGCCAGATTGATGGTGTCGCCCTCGTTGAGCTGCGCACGACCGGCATCGACCGCATTGGCCGCCCGCGTCGGGTCGATCAAGGCACGACGCTCCTCAGCGTAGTCCTTGCTGATCAACCAGTCGACCTCGACCTCCATGAAGTCCAGGTCGGCGTAGTGGCGGGCGCGATCCTCGAAGGCGAGCTTCTTGGCCTCGGTGAACAGGTGCACGTGCTCGGGTGAGCCGAAGCCGTAGCCGGCGAGATCGAAGCCTTCCAGGATATTCAGGATCTGCAGCGCGGCGATGCCCTGGCCGTTTGGCGGCAGCTGCCAGACATCCACGCCACGGTAGTTGGTGGAGACCGGCTCGACCCACTCGCCGGTGTGCGAGGCCAGGTCCTCGTAGCTCAGGAAGCCGCCGTGCTCGGCCATGTAATCGGCGATGATGCGGGCGATGTCGCCACGATAGAAGGCATCCCGTCCGTCATCGGCAAGCTGCTGCAAGGTGTTGGCGATGCCTGGGTTTTTCCACAGTTCACCGGCCCGTGGCGCGCGTCCGTCGATGGTGAACTGTTCAAGAAACCCCGGCCACTCGGCGAGGATCGGCACCGAGCGTTCCCAGTACCAGGCGATGAGCTCCGGCACCGGATGGCCGTCTCGCGCGTAATCAATGGTCGGTGCGAGGATGTCGGCCATCGGCAGCTCGCCGAAGCGCTCATGGAGGGCGAACCAGCCATCGACCACACCGGGCACGGACACCGGCAGCGGGCCACGCTGCGGAATGTCCTCGTAACCGTTCTCGAGGAACCACTCCAGGGTGAGACTTTGCGGCGAGCGCCCTGAGCCGTTGTAGCCGTACAGCCGTCCACTCTCGGCATGCCAGACGATCGCGAAGAAATCCCCGCCCAGCCCGTTGCCCGTGGGTTCCATCAAGGTGAGGGCGGCATTCGCGGCGATGGCGGCATCGATGGCGTTGCCGCCCTGCTTGAGCACATCGAGGGCGATCTGCGTTGCCAGCGGATGGGAGGTTGCCGCCATCCCATGCTGGGCGATCACCTCGGAGCGGCTTTTCATCGGACTGCCGGTAATCCGGTCGTAGGCCGCAGTCTGCTCACCGGTCAGCATGCCGACGCCAAACACCATCACCGTCGCCAGTGCAAGCAACCCCAGTCCGGTCCGCTTCATCACACGCCCTCCCCGCATGAATACCCTTGGATGCATCTCCGAAACCCTAGCACACGACACTCAGTGCACCTCCCGCGGCTGTTCCGGCGGCAGGTTACCCGGCGGCTCGGACACCGCGGCGGCGAGGGCGGACTCGAGCAGTTCGCGCGACAGGCCGGCCAGCATCTCCTCACGACCCGGGAGGATACGCGTGCGCACGGCCAGCAGCATGGCCAGCGCCTGCAGTACGTCGCCGTTGCTGACCCCCGGCACGTGCCGGAGCTCGCGATCTAGGGTCCCCAGCAGGACGTCGAGCAGGTTGTGCACATGCACCGAAGAGGCGGTGTCCGGGTGCAGCGGGAACTCGAACTCGAACTGGTTGCCACTGGCAGTGACGGCTCGATACGGGAGTTTTTTCGCCATATGGAAGACCTCGTGCGGAAGCGAATTCGCCGTCAGTATAGTGGCGATCCCGTGCCAGAGCGTTCCCGAGGCGTGGTGTGGGCGGTCGTAGCACTACTGACGGCTGGGGCGAACAAGACTGCCGAAATTGAGATAAATGGCGCTGCTGCCCTCACTGGATCGGCCATAGCCAAGAAACACCGGTCCAAGCGGCGTAGAGATCCCGAGATACAGCGCTCCGGCATAGATCAGGTCGTCAAACGAGAAGTCAGCGCGCTGCTCCCAGACATTTCCGGCTTCGAGGCTCACGCCCAGATACGTGGGCAAGGAAAACAGCTGCTGGGTATCGCCCATACGGCGCATCAGCAGACTCCGGGCCAGAAAAACCTGCGGTCCGGCCAGCTGGCGCTCACCGTATCCGGACAGGTTGGCCAGCCCACCAAGGAAATCCACCGCCTGCAGGGAGACGGTATCGCTGCGGGCAGACGCCGCGCGGATGCCGGCCAGCATCAGGTAGCGCTCATGGGAGAACGCGCGGTTCAGGTCGAGACGCAGCACCTGCGCCGTGCTCTCCGAACCGAGCCAGGGCTGATACACCTCGACCCGCCCATCGAACAGGACGCCCCGCGTGGGGAATGTTGCATCGTCCAGACTGTCGCGGATGAGGCCAATGGCAGTGAAACCATAGTCCTCCCGCTGTCGGCCGGGGAGCTCTCCTGAGCCAATGCGCCGGGACAGGCGGTCCTGGCCCCGCTCCAGCTGCACATAGCTGCGGGTGACGGGGCTCCAGTCATAGCCGAACTCGGTGCCGATACGCCCGCGAGTCCAGCGCAGCCTGGCGAGTTCCGCACGCTGATCGGCGATGAACAGCGGCTGGTCCAACGCCCGCAGGGCGGCATACGGGTAGACGTAGAGACGGGAGTTCTCTCCAAACGGGACCCGCCAACCCGCCGACAGCTCGTTAAGCTCGCCCAGCGCCAGGCGCAACCGCCACTCGGCGCCTGGACGGATGTCGCTGGCCAGGCGCGCCAGGGCGTCGACCTGGTAGGTGCTGCCACCATCGAAGTCATCGCTCAGCCGCAGGCCAAGACGCAGGAAGCTTGGGCCCCAGCTCTTGTCGTACGGGATGACCTTGAGCACCAGCGCATCCTCCGAGTCCTCCAGGCGGTAGCTGATGCGCTCGTAGTGGCCTTCGCCATAGAGCTCACCAATCCGGGTCTCGATCCCGAGCGGATCCGCCCGCGAACCCAGCAACGTCGCCAGACGGGTCTCGACCAGAAATGCTGTTCGGCTGTGCGAGCCGTCGACCTCGATACGCCCGATCCGACGCTCCGACGCCCATGCCGGCTGCGGCCGTGCGTCGAATGTCGCCAGCCGATCGGGCGTCGCGGCAAAGTCGCGCAATTGATCGATAGCCCCCCGGGCGGCGACCTCGCCCGGCAGCACGGCGTCAACGGCACGAGGAAAATCCGCCGAGCCCATATCGCCCAGCTCGGGCCGAATCAGCACGTCGCCAGTCTCCAGCAGTTCGAGCGTCCGACGGGTCTGACTCGCCATGAGGATGGAGATCACCTGCCTGGTCACCGATGCGGGCGAGCTGAGGGCGTCTTCCGACAGCAGTCCGCCACCAACATCCACAACAATCAGCCGATCCGCGCCCATGGCGCGGGCCACGTCGATGGGCACGTTATCGACGACCCCACCGTCGACCAGCAGCCGCTCGTCGATGCGGATCGGCTGGAACGCCCCGGGCACCGACATGCTGGCGCGCACGGCGTCCACCAGATCACCCGAACCGAGGATGACCTGCTCACCCGTGACCACGTCCGCGGCCACGGCGCGAAACGGGATCGGCAGGTGATCGAAGTTCTCAAGCGGGCCGACATGGAGCAGCAGCTGGCGCAGCAGCAGGCCGAGGTTCTGCCCCTGGATCAAGCCCTGCGGGGCGCGCAGGCCCTCGAGGCTGATGCCCACCTCGAGGCTGGAGGGGATGAGCGCGGCATCGGCCTTGCGCTGCGGGCTGAGCTGTTCCCGGCCCGGCTGGTCGCTCAAGGCGGCGGCCCAATCGATCCGCTCGAGAATCTGCTCGATGTCGGCGGCCCGGTAGCCGCTGGCGTAGAGGGCACCGATAATCGCCCCCATCGAGGTACCGACCACCACGTCCACGGCGATGCCCTGTTCTTCCAGGACCTTGAGGACACCGACATGGGCGGCGCCGCGTGCACCGCCACCGCCGAGGACGAGGCCGATGCGTTCGTCTTCGGCAAGGCCCGGAAACGCAATGAACAGCAGGGTCAACAGCAGCATAAACCGCACGGCGTATCCGGATATCAAAACGGCCTCCACAGGCTCGGGTCTTTACTGATCATAAGCAAGCTGATGGCAGCATGGCGCCGATTCTGGCATGATGCGGGCAATTGTCCGGACAAATAAGCGAGCCTGCACGCCCCAGCGGCGGGCAGCAAGACGACGATGCCACCCAGCCCAGAACACCGCGCGCGCCAGCGTCCAGACACCCTGACCCGCGTCGCCGTGACCGGTCGGTTCCAACCCTTCCATGTCGACCATCTTGCGCTGGTCGTGGATGCCCTGTCGCGGGCCGAACAGGTGCTGATCGGCATCACCAATCCCGATGTGCGCTCGCTGCAGCCGGCGCCGGAGAGCGATCATCGGCATCTGCCGGCAGCCAATCCGTTCACCTGGCTGGAACGGCTGGTATTCATCGAGGCGGCCCTCGAGCACCACGGTGTGGCGCGCTCGCGCTACACGATCACGCCCTTCCCGCTGGACGCACCCGAGACCTGGTCCGCCTATGTGCCTGCCGGGACGCCTCAGCTGGTCCGGATCTTTTCGGACTGGGAGCGCGAGAAAAGTCGCCGACTGGCAGCCGGCGACTATCCGGTGATCGAGCTGCAGGGGGATCCGCTCCACCGGGTGTCCGCCAGCGACATTCGTGCGGCCATGGCGCGTCGTGACGGGACCTGGCGCGAGCTCGTCCCCGCCGGCACACGCGCGAGACTCGAGGCCATCGGCGATGATGAACTCTGCAGGCGCTGTGCCGCGACACCCCGCAACGGGGACCAGGGATGAAGGACGATCGACTGCCAATCGTGCTGGTCATCCTCGATGGCCTGGGCGACCGGGCCTGCCCGGAACTGGGCGGCAGGACCCCCTGCGAGGCTGCGGACACCCCCGTGCTCGACCGGCTGGTCAGCCAGGGCATGAGTGCCGTGCATGTCCCCTTCGGCCCCGGCCGCGCCACCTCCAGCGAATTCGCGCACTGGTCGCTGTTCGGCTTCCAGCGCATCGCCTTTCCCGGCCGCGCGGCTATCGAGGCCCTGGGTGTGGGTCAGTCACCGCCGGTGGCGACACCGTTGTTCCACCTCGCCCTGCGCGCCGGCGAACCGCGCGACGGCGCGCTGTGGTTGGGCGCGCGCGCCAGGCGGGGCCACGACGAGGCCGATGCCGCGGCGCTGTTCGAGGCGCTGGCGGGACGCACCCGGGAAGGGGTCCGCTTCGAGCTGCTGGCGCTGCGCACCGGTGAATGTGTGCTGGCCGCTCATGGCGCCGGCACGCGCGCGGTCAGCGATACCGATGCCCTGTTCGACCACCTGCATCCGTGGATGCGACCCACCGCGCTGGCCGACGCCCCCGACGAGGCCGCGGCACACGCCTTCGCCCGGACCCTGGAACACTGGCTGCTGGAGAGCCGCGAGATGCTCATCGCCCATCCGGTCAATCGGCGACGACAGCGCGAGGGCCTGGTCCCGCTGGACGTCGCCGTGACCAAGTGGGCCAGCTGGATCGACCCTGAGGCGCCTTGTTTCCAGGCGCACACGGGACTGCGCGGGGGTGCCGTCACCGACACGGCGCTGTACCGCGGGCTGGCGCGCCTGCTCGACATGCGGGGCGCGGATCTCGCCTACGACAGTCGCGACCCAGGCGGGGACATGCGTACACGCCTGGCCATGGCCGGTGACCTGCTGGCCGACTGCGACTTCGTGCATGTGCATGTCAAAGCCACCGACGAAGCCGGTCATACCAAGCGCCCGGCCTTCAAGCAGGCTGTGATCGAGGCCATCGATGCCGGCCTCGAGCCGCTGCTGTCGCTGGCTGACCATGCCATCGTCGCCGTCACCGGTGATCATGCCACGCCATCGGTCGGCGCCCTGCTGCATAGCGGTGACCCGACGCCCTTCGTGGTGGCCGGCCCCGGTGTGCGCGCGGACGGCATCCGCAGCTTTGGCGAGTGCCATGCCCTTGGCGGCGCGGGCGGTCGCCTGGCAGCCGACGATGTCCTGCCCCTGCTTGCAGGGCTCTCGAACCAGCCGTTTTTTCTTGGGCACCGCCCCGGCGCACGGGAGACCATCGCACTCCCACGCGCGCCCGAGCCGATGCCCGTTCTTTGACAGAGGAGGCCACCATGAGCAGTCCTGATCCCCAGACGCACCACCCGATCGAGGCCGAACTTCGCCCACCCGAGCGTCTCGAGGAGACCCTTGCGCGCGTCGAGCGGCTGTACCGTGACGTGGTCGTGCCGCGCGAGCAGGCGCTGTCGCATCGACTCAGCAACGAGCGGGCGTTTCTTGATGATGCGGGGAAACTGCACCCGGAGATCATCGAGGCGCGCCGCGAGATCATGCGCGCCGCGGGTGAACAGGGCATCTACAGCCTGCACCTGCCGGAACGGCTTGGCGGGGGTGGCCTGGACCGCGAAGACATGATCTACGTCGAAGAGAAGGTCTACGGCTACGGCGTCAAACTCAATCCGGCCATGCTGTCCTGGTCCGAGGGCGCGACGCCGCGCCTGCTCTACTGTCACGACCATCAGCAGGAGCAGTTCGTGGCGCCACTGGTGCGCGGTGAGAAAACCAGCCTGCACGGGGTGACCGAAGACGGCGCGGGCTCGAATCTCTTCGACATGAAGACCCGCGCAACCCGTCGCGGCAAGGACTGGGTGCTGAGCGGTGCCAAGGCCTACATCACCAATGCCTTCGATGCCGACATCGCGCAGGTGCTGGCGATCACCGATCCGGGACAGGGCCGGCGCTCGTTCACCTATTTCATGTTCGATACCCGCGAGTACCTGAACAAGGGCTACCGGATCGGCCGTGTATTCCAGACCATGTTCGGCGATGGCTATACCGGCGAGATCTTCTTCGACGACATGGTATTGCCGGAGTCCGCCGTGATCGGCGAGCCGGGCCAGGGCTTTGACATCGCCGTCATGTCGTTCAATTACACGCGCATGCGTCGGGCCGGCATGTGTTCGGGCTGGTCGCGCTATCTCATCGAACGCGCGCTTGATCGGGTGAAACACCGCCAGGTCGGCAACCGTCCTCTGGGGGCCAACCAGGGTATCCAGTGGATGATTGCCGACATGTATGTGGACTGGCTGCAGGCCCGCTCCCTGTCGCTGGAGGTGGCCCGCTCGATCGACACTCCCGGCCCTTGGTATCGCCTGCCGCGACCGAAGGATGAGGTGCGCCGGATCTGTGCGCTCAAGGTCAGCAACGATGAATCGTTCTACCGGGTCGCCGACCGGGCCCTGCAGGTGTTCGGCGGCGCTGGCGTGATGCGCGATACCGACATCAACAAGCTGTTCCAGATCGCCCGCAATTTGAGGATTCCGGGCGGCACCGACGAGGTGCAGCGCACCACCATCGCCGAGACCCTGGGACTGCGCTTCGATCCGTCGAAATCCGCACCGGCGGACGACCGTCTCAAGGGCAGCTGAGCCCCGCCAGGCGATGAGCACAGCCACCCGCACGGGTGCCACGATGCCGACAGGGCTCAGAGCGCTGGCGGGCTGTGGCGGTTGCGCGGCGAAAGTCGATCCGGCGCTGGTGTCGGCACTGGCCGCCACCGCACAGCGCGCCAACCTGCCGCAGGCGGCCGTGCTCTGCGGTCTGGATCCGGCTGACGATGCCGCCGTCTACCGCCTTGATGCCGAACGCGCGCTGGTCTCCACCCTCGATTTCTTCCCGCCGCTGGTGGACGACCCTGCCGACTATGGCGCGATCGCCGCAGCCAACGCGCTCAGTGACGTCTACGCCATGGGCGGCGAGGTCGCCTTCGCGCTGGTGGTGTCAGGCTTCCCGGCAACTGTGCCCGGACAGCTGGTCGAAACGGTCACGGCCGCTGCCGCAGAGGTGGTGACCGGATGCGGCGGCGTCGTGCTCGGTGGCCATTCGATTCGCTGCGAGGAGCCGGTCTTCGGCCTCGCGGTCACGGGGTTCGTGCACCCGGAACGCATCTGGCGCAAGCGCGGCGCCAGGCCGGGAGACCTGCTGATGCTCTCCAAGCCCCTGGGTACCGGCATGCTGCTCTCCGCGGGCACGGCGCGCGGCATGGCGGTCGCCACGGCCTGCATGCGCGTCACCAACCAGGCTGCCGCGAAGGCCTTGCGGGCCCTGCCCGAGCCGCCCTCGGCGGTGACCGACGTGACCGGCTACGGGCTCGTAGGTCATGCCCTGGAGATCGCGCAGCACTCGGCGGTGCGGTTGCGAATCGAGGCGGCGCGGCTCCCGTGGCTGGACGGCGCACGTGCAGCCGCAGAGGCCGGTGTTCGCACCAGCGCGCATGCCCAGCTGCGCGCGGCCAGCGCCGATCACGTACGCATCGCCGACGACGTCCCAGCCGCAGTCGAGGCGCTCTGCCACGACCCGCAGACCTCGGGCGGACTGCTGGCGGCCGTGCCCGCCACGGCCCGGGCCGTGCTCGAAGCGAGTGGCTTTGCACTGATCGGGCGGGTCGAGCGGGGCCCGGCGGCGGTGATCGTCCGCTGAGGCGGTCAGGCGGTGGGCGTCACGCCGCCGAGATCTCCGAGATCACCTCGTCGGTGCTCAGCCTCGGTCGCCACCGCTGGGCGCCGGCTCGTTGGTCCGCCAGTGTCGCGCCAGTTCGAGCTCGTAGCTGAAGCGCCCGGCCGGATGTTGCGCGTGCGAGATTTCGAACATCACGCCGTCGTCATCGAAGAAGCGGCGCGTGATCGCGAGCGCCGGCGAGCCGGCCGCCACGTGCAGGCTGTCCGCGATCTCGGGCGAGAGGGCTGCGGCCTCCAGCTGGATGGTCACCCTGGCGACGCGTCTACCGGCCACCTCTTCGATGTGCTCGAAGATCTTTCTGGCGTCGCGGCCAAGGCGCTGCTCGATGCCCCCGAGTTCCGGCAACAGGTAGACATCGACCCGGCACAGCGGCGGGCCATCGTCAGGCGAGGCGCGCAACCCGCCCAGGTGATGCCAGCGGCTGCCCGCGGGCAGTTTGAGCGTGCCTGGCAGCCGACCATGCACCTGGAACGGGCCGGACTCGGTGATCTGCAGCGGCGTGTTGGGCGGATACTGCAGCAGCCCCGCACTGGACTGCACCGAGTGGCTGTAGGCCTCGGTGGGCTCGGTGGCCTGGAGTACCGTGCCGGTTCGCGGGCGGCGGCTGATCAGGCCAAGGTGTTCGAGCTGCTGCAGCGCCGCGCGCACGGTGTGCCGGCCGACGCTGAAGCGTTGGGTGAGTTCCATGTCTCCCGGGAGGGTGTCGCCCACCTGCCAGCGGCCTGCCTTGATGTCGCCGATCAGTTCGTCGGCAATCTGGCGGTAGCGCGGCAGCGCCGCCCGCTGACCCCGGCGTCGCGGCCGGCCCGGTTCCCGGGTGCGGCGGTTGTGTGGCGCGTTCTCCGTCATGCTGGTGATGCTCGATTGACAGGGCCTGCCGGCCACCCTAGCATTTATCCGGACAAATCGTCGATACGGAGCAGGGCCATGGCAGCAAACACTCAGCAGGCGGCAGGGTTCACCGACGAGGACATGCAGATCCTCGACAGCATCGACCGCTGGGTGGACGGGGAGGTCAAGCCCATCGCCCGGAAGTTCGACCAGGCCGACGAATACCCCCATGACCTGGTCGAGCAGATGAAAGAGCTGGGCCTGTTCGGCGCGACCATCGATCCTGAATATGGCGGTCTTGGACTTTCTGCGTCGGTGTATGCGCGCATCGTGGCCCGCATCGCCGAGGCCTGGATGGCCCCCACCGGCATTTTCAATTCCCACCTGATCATGGCCGCCGCCGTGCAGCGCCATGGCACAGACGCCCAGAAGCAGAAATGGCTGCCGCGCTTTGCCACAGGCGAACTGCGCGGAGGCATCGGGCTCACCGAACCCAACGCCGGCACCGACCTGCAGGGCATCCGCACCGTGGCGCGTCGTGATGGCGATCACTACGTACTGGACGGCACGAAAACCTGGATCACCAACGGCGTGCACGGCAGCTGTTTCGCGATTCTCACCAAGACCGATCCGCAGGCCACGCCGGCCCACAAGGGCATGAGCCTGTTCCTCGCCGAGAAAGGCGAGGGCTTCACCGTGGGCAAGAAGCTGAAGAAGCTCGGCTATCGCGCCATCGACAGCGCCGAACTGGTGTTCGAGAACTGTCGCGTGCCCGCTGACCAGCTGATCGGCGAGCAGGAAGGCCGCGGCTTCCAGCATGCCGTCGGCGGCCTCGAGCTGGGGCGCATCAACATTGCCGCCCGCGGCGTGGGGCTGGCCAGCGCCGCCTTCAAGGACGCGCTGCGCTACAGCCAGGAGCGCAAGACCTTCGGCAAGCCCATCTGCAACCATCAGGCCATCCAGCTGAAACTCGCCGAGATGGCCACCCGCCTGGAGGCCTCCAAACTCCTCGTCGAGCAGGCCGCACGCAAGTACGACACCGGCGAGCGCTGTGATCTCGAGGCCGGCATGGCCAAGCTGCACGCCTCCGAAGCGGCCGTGGCCAACTCGATGGATGCCATGCGGATCTTCGGGGGTTACAGCTATTCCACCGAGTATGACGTGGAGCGCTATTTCCGCGATTCGCCACTGATGTGCATCGGCGAGGGCACCAACGAGATGCAGCGCATCATCATCGCGCGCCAGCTGGTCGAGAGGCATCCTGCGTGAGCCTGCCACTCGAGGGCATGCGCATCCTGACGCTGGAGCAGTTCGGCGCCGGACCGTACGGCTCGATGCTGCTGGCCGATCTGGGGGCCGATGTCATCAAGGTGGAGAATCCGTTCACCGGCGGCGATCCCTCCCGTGCGATGGGGCCGCACTTTCTCGGTGAGCATGATGGTCATTACTTTCAGACTTTCAGCCTCAACAAACGCAGCGTCGGCATCAATCTGAAGTCCGAGGAGGGCCGGGAGGCCTTCCACGCACTGGTGCGCACGGCCGATGCCGTACTGAACAACTTCCGTGGCGACCAGGCCGAGAAGCTTGGGCTGGACTACGCGGCGCTGGGGCCGGTCAACGAGCGCGTCGTGTGCGCGCACATCTCCGCCTACGGCCGCGACAACGACCGCAAGAGCTGGCCGGGCTATGACTACCTGATGCAGGCGGAGACCGGCTGGATGCAGCTGACCGGGGAACCCGGGGCGCCACCGGCCCGCTGCGGCCTGTCGATCGTGGATTTCATGACCGGTACGACGGCGGCACTGGCGCTGGTGTCGGCACTCCTGGGGGTGGCGCGCAGCGGCCGCGGACAGGACGTCGATGTCTCGCTGTTCGACGTGGCGCTGCACCAGCTCTCCTACCCCGGCAACTGGTATCTGAACGAGGGTACGCGCACCGAACGGCTGCCGCGCAGCGCCCATCCTTCGGCTGTACCGGTGCAGCTGTTCGCCACCAGCGATGCCTGGATCTTCGTGATGTGCATGACCCAGAAATTCTGGCAGCTGCTGATCGAGGAACTCGGCCGCCCGGATCTCGGCGAGGACCCGCGCTTCACCGACCCGCGCAGCCGCCGCGAGAACATGGAGGCGCTGACGCCCCTCCTGGATGCAGAGTTCGTGCGCGACAGCACCGAGAACTGGCTCAAGCGCCTGTGTCATCTGCTGCCTGCCGCACCGGTCTACGACATCGCCAGGGCGCTCGATAATCCCTTCGTCCACCAGATCGGCATGGTGCGCGAGGTGCCGCATCCCCGGAAACGCGATTTCCGCGCGCTGGCCAACCCGATCAAGCTCTCAGGCAGTCGCCTGGCCTCCAAGGTCTGCTCGCCACTGGCGGCGGACACGGAGACGCTGCTGCGGGAAGCCGGACTCGATGAGGCGGATCTCACGCGCCTCGGCAAGGCCGGCGCCATCAAGCGCTGAGCCGGCCGTCACGCCGCTGAACTGATCACCAGAGGAGTTGCCCGGATGAAGCTGGAAGGTTTGCGTGTCCTGGATCTGTCGCTGTTTCTGCCGGGGCCTCACCTGACGATGATGATGGCCGATCACGGCGCCGACGTGATCAAGCTGGAGCCGCCCGGCGAAGGTGACCCGGGGCGCGGCATCGGCCTCGGAGAACATGGCCACACGGTATTCTTCCGCAATGCCAACCGCGGCAAGCGCAGCATCTGCCTGAACCTCAAGACCGCGGAGGGGCGCGAGGCGCTGCTGCGCGTCGCCGCCGAGGTGGATGTGCTGATCGAGGCGTTTCGCCCCGGCGTGGCTGCGCGACTGGGCTTCGATTACCCGACGGTGGCGGCGCGCAATCCAGGCATCATCTATTGTTCGATCGCCGCCTTCGGACAGACCGGCCCGTATCGTGATCGCCCGGCGCACGACCTGGCCTGCGAGGCGATGGCGGGGGTGGTCAGCGTCAACCTGGGCAATGATGATCAGCCGGCGATGCCGCATGTGCCGGCGGCCGACATGGCTGCCTCGCTGATGTCGCTGTCCGGCATTCTGATGGCGCTGTACCGGCGCGATCGCACCGGCCAGGGCGATCATCTGGACATCAGCATGCATGACAGCATCCTCGCCTGGACGCCCAATGTGCTCGGGCCGGTGTTCGTCGAGAAGCGACCGCCCGTGCCCAAACATGAACGCACCTGGGGCGGCGCGGCGTTCTACCGGATCTATCGCACGGCCGACAACCGCCACGTGGTGCTCGGTGGCCAGGAAGCGAAGTTCGTCCGCAATCTCCTCAATGAACTCGCGCGGCCCGACCTGATCGAGCTGTGCGATCGCGGCCCGGGGCCGCACCAGCAACCGGTCGTCGAGTTCCTGCAGGACGTGTTCGCCACCCGCACGCAGGCCGAGTGGGTCGAATGGTTCGACGGCCGGGACATCTGCTTCGCGCCGGTGAAGAACCTTCGCGAGGCATTTGATGACCCGCAGGTCGCCGCGCGCGACATGCGCCTGGTCGACGAGCAGGGCCAGGAGCACATCGGCATCCCGATCCGCTTTCAGAATGAACCCGGGCAGGTGGAGTTTGCATTGCCGACGCTGGGCGAGCATACCCGCGAGGTGCTGCAGGAGTTCGGTTACTCCGCCGCGGAGATCGAGGCCATGCAAACGGCTGGGGCCTGCCACGCGCCATGAGTCTCACCGCTCGACCGACCGCCTGAACGGGTGACCGTCGGGCACACGACGGCACGATGACGTTGTATGCTCAGCTGAAGCCACGTGCGGCCTGCGCCGCATCGGCACCCCCTGCACTCCCGACGTCCAGCCGAGGTCAACGTATGCGCCACTTCGTTCGCTACTCTCACCGAAAGATCGGTCTTGCATACCGTTCGACCGCGGCGCTGCTCCTGTGCTGTCTGTTCGGCGCGAGTACCCCGCCAGCGCTCGCCGAGCTTCGCTACCAGACGATCGCCGGCCATGAGGGTGTGCCGCTCAACGTGGTCTCCGCCGGGGATCCGGCCAACCCGACGCTGCTGCTGGTGCACGGCATCGGCCAGAGCCACGTTTCCTTCGAGGAACAGCTCCGCGCTCCGGTCACCGATGAATTCCACGTGGTCGCGTTCGACCTCCGCGGCCATGGCAATTCCGGCAAGCCGTGGGAGGCGGAGGCTTACACCGACAGCCGCGCATGGGCGGGAGATGTCCAGAGCATCATCGATGCACTGGCCCTGGATCGGCCGGTGCTGCTCGGCTGGTCGTACGGGACACTGGTGGTCGCAGACTATGTTCGCCACTTCGGCACCGAGCAAATCTCAGGGATCGTGCTGACCGGCGCTTACGGTGGCATGACACCCCCGCCACCGCCGCCCGAGGCCGAGATGGTGGAACTGTTCGAACGCAATCGCGCGCTGCAGCTCAGCGCGAACCCCGCTGACAACGCCATTGCGGCGAGGACCACAGCCGGGATGCTCACCAGCGCCGATATGGGCGATGCCTGGCGCGAGCGTGCCGCGCAGATCGCCATGATGCTGCCGGCGTATGCGCGCGAGCACATGGTAAGCCGTTCGTTCGCCAACATCGATGTGGTCCCGAAGCTCGCCGTACCGATCATGCTGGTGATTGGGGGCCGCGACGGCAGCACACCGGAGGATCAGGGGCGAGCGTTTGCCGCAACACTCGAGGCCCAGGGGACGCGCGTGGTGCTCAGTCTGTATCCGGACGCCGGCCACTCACCGTTTGCCGAGGATCCCGCGCGCTTCAACGAGGAACTGGC
>RECU01000077.1 GCA_007693855.1 Gammaproteobacteria bacterium
GCGAGCCTGGGCCGGCGCTTCGCCGGCCGCCGCTGGATGAACTCACGCGCCGCGCGACGGAGCTGTTCACGGGGCACGACCCGGTCGACCAGGCCAATGACCCGTGCGCGGGCCGGGCGCAGCATCCGCCCGGTCAGCATCAGGTCCATGGCGGCGGGCGCGCCCAGCAGTCGGACACTGCGTGCGGTGCCGCCGAAGCCTGGGTGGATCCCGAGCTGGACTTCCGGCAGGCCGAGCGTGCCGCGGTCTTCGTCGGCGCAGACCCGATAATCGCAGGCCAGCGCCAGCTCCAGGCCACCCCCCAGTGCATGTCCATCGATCATGGCCACCGTGGGGCAGGGGAGATCGGCCAGTGCGTCGATCACCTGCTGGCCCTGGCGCACCAGCGTATGGGTCTCCTCGGGATCCACCAGGGTCTTGAACTCGCCGATGTCGGCGCCGGCAATGAATCCGCCGGCCTTGCCGGAGGCGACGATCACCCCCCGCGGCGGCGCGATGGCCAAGGCTGCCAGCAGTCCGGCCAGTTCCTCCAGCACCTCGCGGGAGAGCGTGTTGCTGCGGCTGTCGGCCTTGTCGAGCATCAGCCAGGCGATCCCCTGTGGATCGTCCTCGCGGCGCCAATGGCGGTGTTCGGTGGTCATGCCTGTCTCCCGGTGGTGACGGTGCCGGTGCTGCGCGTGCCGGTAACCTCGAAATCGCAGACCAGCGGCAGGTGGTCGGAATAGCGCACCTGCGGCACCTCGAAGCCGGTCACCTCGATGCCTTCACTGTAGAGCACGAAATCCAGCTCCCGCCGTGGCGCATGGCTGGGGTAGGAGGGCAGCCCCTGGGTGTTCGCGCTGGTCAGCCCGGCCGCCTGCATGAACAGGTAGATTTCGTGTCCGCCCCAGAAGGTATTGAAATCGCCAGCCACGATGACCGGTTTGCGCTGCTCACGGATCAGGTCGTAGAGGTGTCTCAGCTGGAAATGGCGATGGCGATACTTCAAGGAAAGATGGACAAGAAAAACTGCAAAATCATCAAGTTCAAGCTCAATGATAAGGCGTTTTATACCTTTCTCGAAATAGTGAAAACGCTCGCCTGCGACCCGTGGGGAGGCCAGAAAGGCATTGCCCTGTTTGCGCACGATCGGCAGGCGATGATTGAGTGAACGCGCGCCGTACTTGCACTGGTAGGCGGAGTAGTGACCCAGTGCCTCGGCAATGGCTTCGGCCTGGTTGACGTTCCGGCTGCGGATCGAGCCGCAATCGACTTCGATCAGCCCGACGATATCCGGCGCCTGGGACTTGATGAACTCGGTAATGCGCGCGAGGTTGGCCTGGTTGCCGAGTACCATGCCCGCACCCGGTACGGGAAGGTGGAACTGGGCCCCGGTCCCGGTACCATAGCGGATGTTATAGAGCATCAGGCGCATATGCGTAGTGTACTGTACCGGCCCGCTGTAGCGCCCGATCGACGGCGTGGCGGGCGTGGCGTTGCAAACTCGGGCGGCCGGCGATACCGTCTCAGCGGGCTTGCGGGTGAACGGGGGAAGCCGTGTCGGAAAACAATCCCATCAGGCTGTTCGTGACGCATGCCTTCCAGGCCACTGCCGACTACCAGCGCGTGTTCGAATACCTGGAGCACGCTGCCCGTTTTTTCTATGTCAACCAGGCCGCACCCGATGGCGTGCCCGGCAGCGGCCCCAACGGGGTCAAGGATGCCCTTCGCGAGCAGATGCGTGGCGCCGAGGCGGTGATCGCCCTGCCGTCGCTGGGGGACGAGGCCCCGGAGTTGCTGCGCTTCCAACTCGACTGCGCCGGCGCCTTCGATCTGCCGGTCATCGCCCTCGAGCCGTTCGGCGGGGTCGGGGCCATTCCGGCGACCCTGGCGGAGCGGGCGGTCGAGACGGTGCCCTGGAACGACCGGGAAATTGTCGACGCGCTGCGGCGTCAAGCCCGCCACGAGGATACTCAGCGTTGGGAAGTTTTAGACTTCCCGTAACTTTCCAGAAAGGATGTCATGAAGATAGACACGGATGCCTTGATTGTTGGCGCGGGCCCCTGTGGCCTGTTCCAGGTGTTTGAGCTCGGCCTGCTTGGCCTCAAGTGCCACGTCATCGACTCGATGCCGAGAGTCGGCGGCCAGTGCTCGGAGCTGTACCCGGACAAGCCCATTTATGACATTCCCGCGATTCCGGTATGCAGTGGGCAGGAACTCGTCGACAACCTGATGGCCCAGATCGAGCCTTTCGGGGCCGAGTTCCACCTCGGCGAGGAGGTGCAGGTGCTCGAGCCCCAGGAGAACGGCCGCTTCCGGGTGGTGACCTCGGAGGGGACCGAGTTCGATGCCGGTACGGTATTCATCGCCGGCGGGGTCGGCTCGTTCCAGCCGCGGCGCATGCGCCTCAAGGGCATCGAGGCCTTCGAGGACCGGCAGCTGCACTATCGGGTGCGTGATCCGAAGGCCTTCTACGATCGCCATGTGGTGGTCCTGGGCGGGGGCGATTCGGCGCTGGACTGGACGCTTGAGCTGTGTGGCAAGGCGGCCTCGATGACGCTGGTCCACCGCCGCGCGGAGTTCCGTGCCGTGCCGGCCTCGGTGGAGAAGATGCAGGCGCTCTGCGAGACCGGGAAGATGCGTTTCATCGAGGGGGTTGCCGAGGGCTTCAGCGCGCATGGCGACGAGCTCACCGGCTTGACCCTGCGGCTCGTCGACGACAGCGAGATGACCGTCCCGTTGCAGAGTCTGCTGGTGTTCTGGGGGCTTGCGCCAAAGCTCGGGCCGATTGCCGAGTGGGGGCTGGACATCAACCGCAAGACGATCAACGTCGATACCGAGAAGTTCCAGACCAACATCCCCGGGATCTTCGCCATCGGCGACATCAACTACTACCCGGGCAAGAAAAAACTGATTCTCTCCGGGTTTCACGAGGCGGCACTGGCGGCCTTTGCCGCAAAAGAACATCTCACGCCCGGCAAGAAGGTGCATCTGCAGTACACCACCACCAGCCCGCTGATGCACGAGCGCCTTGGCGTCAAGGACAGTGCCTGAGCGATGGTGTCACCCCCCGGCAGGCCGCTGGTCATCGCGCATCGTGGCGCCAGCGGCTATCTGCCGGAACACACGCAACAGGCCAAGGCGCTGGCCTACGGCCAGGGCGCCGATGTCCTCGAGCAGGACGTGGTCGCCACCCGTGACGGTCGCCTGGTGGTGTTGCATGACCTTTTCCTGGAGCGGGTGAGTGATGTCGCACGACGCTACCCCGGCCGGGCCCGCGCGGATGGTCACTGGTACGCGCGTGACTTCACCCTGGCGGAACTGCGCGGGCTGGCGGTCACCGAGCGCCTGAGCGCCGCGGGTGATGCCGCGGCCTTCCCAGGCCGCTTCCCGCCCTGGCAGGGGGAATTCAGGCTGCACGCGCTGGAGGACGAGCTGGCGCTGCTGCGCGGGCTGAATGCCACCACCGGCCGCGAGGTCGGCGCCTATCCGGAGATCAAATGTCCTGCCTGGCATCGCGAGGCCGGGATCGACCTCGGCGTCCTGTTGGCCGAGACGCTGGAGGCGGAGCTGGCAGCGCGCGGGCCGCTGCCGCTCTGGTTGCAGTGTTTCGATCCTGCCGAGCTCCGGCGGCTGCATGCCCAGGGGTTCCGGTTGCCGATGACGCAGCTCATCGGCCGGGTCCCCGCCGAGCAGGGCGATTGGGCGGGCCAGGACCCCCTGTCCACCGCCGGACTCGCGGTGCTGGCGCGTCACTGCAGTGCGATTGGCCCCTGGCTGGGGCATGTGTGGCGCGACGGGCGTGACACCGGCCTGGTTGCCCGGGCCCATGAGGTCGGGCTTGCGGTACACCCGTGGACGCTCCGCCGCGATCGTTTGCCGGAGGGCTGTCAGGATGCCGAGGCCCTGGTGGCGCAGCTGTGCCACGACATCGGCGTGGATGGGCTGTTCACGGACCATCCGGATCTGGTGGTCCGGGCACGTGCGCGTGTGGGAGAGAGGACGGGCGCGTTAGACTAAAGTCCAATCGGGTGCGATCTCATGCGCTCGCACAATGGAGGAGATGCGGTGGCTCCGGAGGGCCGCCGTGCCAGGGGTGTCTTCGGGGGAGCATATGAGCAAGGTCTATCCAGTCAGTGAAGCGTTTGCCCGCGAGGCGCGCATCGATCGTGCCGGCTACGCGTCGCTGTATCGACGCTCGATCGAGGATAACGAGGGATTCTGGCGCGAGCAGGCCGGGCGTCTGGACTGGATCACCGCGCCGCAGGAGATTCGCGACGTCTCCTATCAGCTGGAGGATTTTCGCATCCGCTGGTATGCCGACGGCGAGCTCAACGTCTGCTACAACTGCGTCGACCGCCACCTGCCCGAAAAGGCCGACGACACGGCGATCCTGTGGGAGGGCGATGACCCGACCCGCGATGCCCGCATCAGTTACGGTGAGCTCTACCGGCGCGTCTGTCGCTTCGCCAACGTGCTGAAGGCCCGCGGGGTCGGCAAGGGCGATCGCGTCACCCTGTACATGCCGATGATCCCGGAGGCTGCCGTGGCCATGCTGGCCTGCGCCCGCATCGGCGCGGTGCACTCGGTGGTCTTCGGTGGGTTCTCGCCGGATGCCTTGGCCGGCCGGGTGATCGACTGTGAATCGAAGGTGGTCATCACCGCTGACGAGGGCGTGCGCGGCGGGCGGCACGTGCCCTTGAAGGCCAATGTCGATGCCGCGGTGAAGGTGCCGGGGGCAGACATCGTCGAGACCGTGCTGGTGGTGCGTAACACCGGCGCCGAGGTCGCCTGGGATCCGGCACGCGATGTCTGGTTGCATGAGGCCGAGGCCGACGTGGCCGAGGACTGCCCGCCCGAACGCATGTCCGCAGAAGATCCGCTGTTCATCCTCTACACCTCCGGGTCCACCGGCAAACCGAAGGGCGTGCTGCACACCTCGGGCGGCTACCTGGTCTACGCCTCGCTGACCCATGAACTGGTATTCGACTACCGGCCTGGCGAGGTCTACTGGTGCACGGCGGATGTGGGCTGGATTACCGGCCACAGTTACATCGTCTACGGCCCGTTGGCCAACGGTGCGATCACGCTGATGTTCGAGGGTGTCCCGAACTACCCGGACACCGGCCGGTTCTGGGAGGTGGTCGACAAACACCAGGTGAACATCTGCTACACGGCGCCGACAGCGATCCGTGCCCTGATGCGCGACGGCGAAGATCCTGTGAAAAGAAGTGCACGTAAGAGCTTGAGATTATTGGGATCAGTAGGCGAGCCGATCAACCCGGAAGCCTGGGAATGGTACTACCGGGTGGTGGGTGACGAGCGCTGTCCCATCGTCGACACCTGGTGGCAGACCGAGACCGGCGGCATCCTGATCAGCCCGCTGCCGGGCGCGACCGACCTCAAGCCCGGCTCTGCCACCCGGCCGTTGTTCGGGATCCAGCCGGCCCTGCTCGACGGCGAGGGCAAGCGTCTCGAGGGTGAGGCCGAGGGTAATCTTGTACTGCTCGACAGCTGGCCTGGGCAGATGCGCACGGTCTACGGCGACCACCAGCGTTTCATCGACACCTACTTCAAGACCTTTCCCGGCACGTATTTCACCGGCGACGGCGCCCGTCGCGACGCCGATGGCGATTACTGGATCACCGGCCGGGTGGATGACGTGCTGAATGTCTCGGGCCACCGGATGGGCACGGCGGAGATCGAAAGTGCGCTGGTGGCGCACGAGGCGGTGGCCGAGGCGGCGGTGGTCGGCTTTCCGCATGACGTGAAGGGGCAGGGCATCTATGCCTACGTGACGTTGCTGGCCGGCCGCGAGCCGACCGACGAGCTGCGCGCGGCGCTCAAGACCTGGGTGCGCAAGGAAATCGGCCCCATCGCCACGCCGGATCATATTCAATGGGCGCCGGGGCTGCCGAAAACCCGCTCGGGCAAGATCATGCGGCGGATTCTGCGCAAGGTCGCCGCCAACGAGCACGACAACCTCGGGGATACCTCGACACTCGCCGAGCCGGGGGTGGTGGACGATCTGATCGAGCAGCGGTTGAACCGCTAGGGCTGCTGGCGCCTTGCCGGGTCCACAGTTCGCCCTGATGACAGATCTACGCGCCGGCCTTGCCGTTTCCGTACTGCTGGTGGCGGCCTGCAGCAGGGGCCCCGAGGTGCCGGCCGCAAGCGGATTCTTCATCGATCCCGAAGACCTGCGACTGGTCACGCTGGGGGAGCCGATCTATTTCGAGCACTGCGCCAGTTGCCACGGCGCTGCCCTGGAAGGGGAACCCGACTGGCGGCGGCGTCGGCCGGACGGCCGCCTGCCGGCCCCGCCGCACGATGCCTCCGGGCACACCTGGCATCACCCTGACTGGGAGCTGTTCGCGATGACCGCCCAAGGGGTCACGCCGCTGGCGCCACCGGACTACGAAACCGACATGCCCGCCTATCGCGGCATCCTCACGGACGAGGAGATCGTGGCCGTGCTGGCCTGGATCAAGGCCCAGTGGCCGCCCGAGATCGCGGCGATTCAGCAGGGGATCAATGCCCGCTCCGAGCCACCGCCGGGACTTGAGTGGCGCTGAGGGGTGCGCCGCACGGGCTGAGCGCAAGGCTCAATAGCCGCGCTCCAGATCGACGACCGAGAGCATGGGCTCGCCCTCGAGATAGCGGCGCAGGTTGGCGCGCACCACCTCCCAGCGCACGGCAAATCCCAGCTCCGAGCGGGCGGCGACATGCGGCGTGATGAGGGTGTTCGGGGCCCGCCAGAGCGGATGGCCGGACGGTAGCGGCGAGGGCTCGGTCACGTCGATGCCGGCGCCGCCGATCAGCCCCTCTTCGAGTGCGGCGACGAGATCTGCCGTGACGACAGTCCCGCCCCGGCCGACGTTGATGAACAGGGCGTGCGCGGGCATCGCCTCGAACATTGCGCGATCGAACTGGCCCTCGGTCTCGGGCGTCAGCGGCAGCGCGTTGACCACGACATCGGCCTCGGCGAGCTCGGCGGCCAGGCCCTCGGGCAGCACGACGCGGGCGACGAACTCCGGTCCCTCCGGCCGACTCGCGCGCACCGCGTGGACTTCCATGCCGAAGGCATGCGCGCGGCGTGCGACCTCGATACCGATACCGCCGAGCCCGACCACGAGCAGCCGCCGACCCTCCAGCGACATCGGCCCACGCGGTGCCGGCGCCTCGCGGTCCCAGCGTTCCGCGTCCTGGGCGCGCTGATAGTCGGGGAGGGCGCGGGCCAGCGCCAGGGTGAGTGCCATGACGTGCTCGGCAATCACCGGGCCGGTGACGCGCTGCATGTTGGTCAGCAGCGGCTGGCGCGCCTGCATGGCAGGCAGATCGACACAGCTCTCGACGCCGGCAACCAGCACCTGCACCCACACCAGGTCGACGCCGCGCTCCAGCAACTCCTCGCTGCAGAAGCCGATCAGCGCATCGGCATCGGTCACCTGCTCGAGTGCCTCGGCGGCGTTCCGGGCGCCGACGATGTGGACGTCAGCTGGCAGGCCCTGCCGCAGCCAGTCCAGGCGCCCAGGCTCCATGTCGGCGACCACGATCTTGCGCAGCGCGCGCCAGTCTGCACGCTCGCGAACCGGCGCTTGCGCCTCGGCCAGCGCATGACGCTCGATCAGGGCCACTTCGTCGGCGGGTGCCGCCGTTGCTGGCCCAGCCAGCAAGGCGAGCACGAGGGCCAGCGGCCATCCCGTATTGAACAGTGCAGTGTGCATATCGTTCTCCATCGCTGGGACTAGTCGTGCCCCCAGGGCGCAGGCGGTGCCTCGATGGTCTCGGACAGGTCGAAGGTGAAGGCGATGATGTAGCCATCGAGACTGGTCGTGCCATAGGTGTAGCGTTGGCCGGGTTCATGGATGATCCGCCAGCCGCGGAATTCACCCGCCTCTTCAGTGCGCGGCATGGACTGGAACAGCTGCTCCGTCGCTGTGCCCTCGCCAACGCTGAAGCCACCATACATGGTGTTCGCGCTGTCGCTGCCATCCACCCGGCGGTGGTCGTGACGTAATTCGAGGCCATCTTCGTGCAAGGTCAGGATCCAGGTTCGCGAGCGATTCCACGAGCCGTCGGTCTCGTCTTCGATGTGCAGTGGAATCTCGAGCCGGGTCTCGTCGCACCGGCGAAAATGCATCTGCATTTCTTCCGTTCCGGAGAAAAGCTCGACGAAGTCGGGTTTTTTCAGCAGCGCGCCGGTGTAGGCATTGCCGCACTTGGCCGCCAGCTGCTGGAAGAACTCGACGAAAGCGGGTGGCGCCGTCTCGGCGCGGACGCTGGCCGGCACCAGGGCAACAGCCAGCAGCAGCAATAGCGGGGAGAAGGGTTTTCTGTGCATTGGGTGTCCTCGAATCAAGACAGGCTGGACCTGTTGTCGACAGGCCTCGCGCGCGGCCGGTGGCTTGCGCACGGACTCTTGGCAAAGTGTACACGACCGATGGAGATGACACTTTTCCCGCCCTGAACCGGCATGCCGTCAGGCTCGTGCCTCGCATCGGTTTGCGCAGGTCGGTTAAGGTGTAGGGCGTTTTTGCGCTGCTGCACGTCGAGAGTTCGGGAGATCGCCACACCATGCCGCAAGACCGTCATGCCCCCCTGTCGAAGTCTCCGGTCCGTTCGACCATTCTGCTGCCGGTATTCATTCCCGCCGTGCTGATCACGCTGTTCCTGGTGGTTGGGGCGATGAGCAATCCGACGCTGGCCGGTCAGGCGTTCGCCAGCACTCTGGCCTACATCACCGAGACGTTCGGCTGGTTCTACATGCTGGCGGTGGCGTTTTTCCTGGTGTTTGTGGTGGCTATCGCGATTTCGCCCTGGGGCCAGGTGAAACTCGGGCCAGATCATGCCGCCCCGCAGTACAGCTTTCCTGCGTGGTTCGCCATGCTGTTCTCGGCCGGATACGGCATCGCCTTGCTGTTTTTCGGCGTGGCCGAACCGGTGCTGCACTACGCGAGCCCGCCTGCCGGGGCACCGGAAACGCTGGATGCCGCCAAGCAGGCGATGCAGATCGCGTTTTTCCACTGGGGGTTCCATATCTGGGCGATTTACGGCTTGACCGGGCTGGTGCTGGCCTATTTCGCCTTCCGCCACGGACTGCCCCTGTCGATGCGCTCGGCGCTCTATCCGCTCGTCGGTGAGCGCATCTATGGGCCGATCGGCCACACCGTGGATGTGGTGGCCATCCTCAGCACCCTGTTTGGCATTTCCACCACCCTGGGCCTGTCGGTGGCGCAGATCAACGCCGGCGTGAACTACCTGCTGCCGGCGGTGCCCGTGAGCACGTCGTTCCAGGTGGCTGCGATTGCGGTGATCACGGTCATGGCCACGGTGTCGGTGGTCGCGGGTCTGGACAAGGGGATCAAGCGGCTGTCCATTCTGAACATGCTGCTGGTGGTCTCGCTGATGGCCTTTGTGTTCGTGGTCGGGCCGAGCATCCTGATTCTGGAAGCCTTCGTACAGAACACGGGGGCTTACCTGAGCAATATCGTCGAGCGTACATTCAACCTGCAGGCCTATGAGCGCAGCGACTGGATTGGCAACTGGACGCTGTTCATCTTCGGCTGGACCATTGCCTGGGCACCGTTTGTCGGGCTGTTCATCGCCAAGATCAGCCGCGGACGCACCATCCGCCAGTTCGTGTTTGGCGTGATGCTGGTGCCGACGCTGTTTACCTTTCTGTGGTTCTCGATCTTCGGCGATACCGCGCTGAACATGATCATGGTCGAGGGCTACACCGCGCTCATTCAGGAAGTGCAGGCGGACAACGCGGTGGCCCTGTTCAGGCTCTTCGACCGGCTACCCTGGTCTGGCCTGGTCTCGTTCATTACGGTGATCCTGATCATCACCTTCTTCGTGACCTCGTCGGACTCGGGCTCGCTGGTGGTCGATTCGCTGGCCTCAGGGGGACATCCGAACCCGCCGACCTGGCAGCGGGTGTTCTGGGCGACGGTGGAGGGCCTGGTAGCCTCGGCGCTGCTGATCGGTGGCGGGCTGTCCGCGCTGCAGACGATGAGCATCACCAGCGCACTGCCCTTTGCGATCGTCCTGGTGATTGCCGCCATCGGTCTCTGGCGAGCGCTGATCATCGAAGGCCATCGCGAGGTCAGTCTGCAGGCCTATATGCAGAACAGCCAACGGGCGGCCTACAGGAAACCCGGGGGCTGGAAGAAGCGCCTGTCCGGGATGGTGGATTACCCTCCAGAGGAGAAGGTGCGCAGCTTCATCGTTCGGGTGGTGCAGCCGGCCATGGAGCATGTAGTGGCGGAACTGCGGGACAAGAACTGGCCGGCGACGCTGCACCGGGACGATGAGCACTGCCGTACCTGGCTCGAGGTGATCAAGGCCGACGACATCGACTTTACCTACGAGATCCGCCTGCGCGGATACGCCAAACCTGGGTTTGCCTATCCGGAGATGGCCCGCGACCCGGACGGAGACGAGCTCTACTATCGCGCGGAAGTCTTCCTCAAGCACGGGGGCCAGGCGTACGACATTTACGGTTACGAGGAGCAGGATGTCATCGACGATATCCTCAATCAGCTGGAGAACCATCTGCATTTTCTGCATATCTCTCCGGCCACCCTGCCGTGGAAGCTCGAGCAGCATGATGAGATGCTCAACGGCGAGGGTATCCAGCGCGGCTGAGGCCCTGGGCTCCGCAGGGCAGGGAGGCGTGCTGACGGTCCGAGACCTGGCCTATACTGCTGCGCAGGCCATGGATCAGCGACGAAAACGGTGTGCTCATCACGAGTCACGAGGCCAGGAGTGATTCGCTGGGCGGGTAACGTCACAACAGGAGTCTGCCATGCTCGTACGAGAAGTGATGACCACCGGAGTGCTGACGGCATTCCGGGACGACACGGTCCGTTCCGTGGTCGTGAAGATGTTGAGTCGGCACTGTGGTGCGATCCCTGTGGTCGAGCCCGATGGCACGCTGGTGGGACTGGCGGCCGTGCGTGACATCCTGCTCCCGTTGTATCCCAACTACGGGGACTACATTCATGACACTGTCCACGCGCGTGATTTCGTCGAGATGGAAGCGGGGTACGCGGCAGTCCTCGACAAGCGGGTGGAGGAGATCATGACCCGGAAGCCACTGTCAGTCTCTCCGGATGAGCCTGTCCTCGCGACGGCTTCGTACATGGGGTTGAGGCATTTCCGCAGGATTCCCGTGGTAGCGGACGGGAAGCTCGTCGGCATGGTGAGCATCGGCGACATCAACCGGGGCCTGTTCTTTGCTCAGGCGGAGCTCTAGTTCTGTGTCCATCCGCGTGCGCCGGCCGGACGAGAGGGCTCGCGTGAGCCCCTTTGGCGGTCTGGCCGCGGGTCTTGGTGCCGCGCTCGCGCTCGCGCTGGCGCCGTCTGCATCGGCCGAGGCGTCTCCGGCACTCCTGCCCGAGCCCCTCCAGCCGTTGGCCGAGGCGCTGAGCGACCCGCGGATTCAGGTCGGGCTCGCGGGGCTTCGCGACACCAAGCCGGAGACGGTACGGCTCCTGAGCGATCTCGCGGCCATCGTCTCGCCCTCGGGCGAGGAGCGGGCGCGGGCCGAGCGGGTGGCGGAGGAGATGCGGCGAATGGGGCTCAGCGACGTGCGCGTGGACGCCAGCCCCAATGCCGTGGGGCGAATCCCCGGGCGCTCGGGGCGCGCGCTCGTATTCATCTCCACCCTCGACGACCTGGTGACCGTGGCGGAGCACCAGCGCGCGGCCGTCGGGCCTCCCAGGGTGGAGGGCGACCGACTGGTCGGACCGGGCACGAACACCTCCTCGATCACCGCGGCCATGCTCGCGGCTGCGAGAGCGCACCTGGCCACCGGAGTCACGCCGGAGCACGACCTGGTCTTTGCCGCCGTGGCCCAGGAAGAGACGGGGCTGCTGGGGATGCGAACGCTCTACGAGGCCTACCACGACCGGGCGGTGGCTTTCGTCGACATCCTGGGCGACGGGCGGAGCGTGAGCTACGGAGCGTTGGGGATTCATTGGTGGCGGGTCGAAGGCGAGGGGCCGCCTGGACATTCGCTCGGCGGCGGCTTGCCTAACGTGAACCACGGGCTTGCCCGTGCCGTCGACCGGATCTTCGAGCTGGCCGCGGAGGTGCAGGATCCGGCGACCGGCACGGTGGTGAACGTCGCGATGCTCCGCAGCGGGGCGGTCTTCAACCACAAACCGGCGGAGGGCTGGTTCTCACTGGATCTCCGATCGCTGGAGGCCGGGATCATCGCGGAGATGGAAGCCGCGGTAGCACGGATCCTCGAGTCGGCGGAAGCCGATACCGGGATCCGGCTGCGGATGGTGCCCTTTGAACTGACACCCGGTGGTCAGATCCCCGGGGCGCGCGGCTCCGGCCTCGTACGCAGTACGCAGGCGATCGCCCGGCATCTGGGGTTCGAGGCCGAACTCTCCAACGCCGGTGCCTCGAACATGAACGTTGCCCTGGCTGGGGGCACGCCCGCGATCGGGCTCGGCGGCCCGCGAGGTGGCGATCGGGGCCAGGCCACGGAGTGGGCGGATATTCCGGCGATGATGCGCGCCGCTGAACATGTGCTGCTGCTGGCGGTGATGATGGCGGGGGTAGGGGAGAGCAGGAGCGAGTAGGCTTCGCGAACCACGACCAGGCGTAGCTGATCCACCGCGTTGCCGCGTCCCGACCGCCTGTCGGTACCCTGTCCCAGCCTTTCGGCCGGCTGCGCGGGCATGGGCTGCACTGGGGATGTCGCTTCTGAGATACTCTCGCGCGGGTGGGTCCGGCCCACCGACCAACAACACTCAGGGGAGCGCAGATGACTGACCAGTACGGGCCGCGCATGGCCGAGATGATCCGCGGCTGGCGGGTGCTGCTGTCGTCGTTCCTCGGTGTGGCCTGTGGCGCGTCTCCGCTGCCGATCTACACGATTGGGGTGTTCGCGGTGCCACTGGCGGCGACTTTCGGTTGGGGGCGTGGCGACGTCATGCTGGCCACGCTACCGCTCACGATCGGCACGATCCTGACCGTGCCGCTGATCGGTGCACTCACCGACCGCATCGGCGTAAAGCCCGTCGCAATGGGGGCGCTCGTCGGCCTGAGCCTGTCGTTCTGCGCGCTCGCGTTCACGCCAGACTCGCTATGGGTGTTCTACGCCCTGTGGCTGCTCGTCGGCCTGGTGAGTGCAGGCTCGACACCGGTGACCTGGACACGCGCAATCGTCGCGTGGTTTTTCATGAGCCGCGGCATGGCGCTGGCACTGATCCTGATCGGTACCGGTGTTGCCGGCTTTTTCCTGCCCATCTATGCCTCATGGCTGATCGAGACGTTTGGCTGGCGCCAGGGGTTCATCGGCGTGGGTCTGTTGCCGGTGGTCATTGCGCTGCCTGTCGTGTGGCTGCTGTTCCAGGATTCACCACGTACCGCTGCCGCGTCCGCCGCCAACCGCGCTGCGCGTCAAATGGCGTCGCCGAGTGCGCAGCCCGCGACGATTACCGATGCCGCACCGCTGCCGCCGGAGCAGGATGGCCTGTCACTGCGTGAAGCGATGCGTGGATACCGCTTCTGGCTGCTCGTGATCGTGATCCTGCTGGTGACCGTGCAGACCAGCGGTGCACTTACCAACCTGTTTCCGCTGCTGCAGGACCGCGGGTTTGCCGCGCGCGATGCGGCGACCATCGCCGGAACGATCGGCATCAGCGTGATCGTCGGGCGGCTGATGACCGGTTACCTGATCGATCGTTTCTGGGCGCCGGGCGTCGCGCTGCCGCTGCTTGCACTGCCGGCGGTCGCATGCCTCATTCTGGTCATGCCCGAAATCCCGATGCCGCTCGCCTACGCCGCGGCATTCATGATCGGGCTCGCCGCCGGTGCCGAGACCGACGTATTTGCCTATGTGGCTGCCCGCTACTTCGGACTCAAGCATTACGGGCGCATTTATGGCGTGTTTTACGCAGTGTTCGCCTTTGCCGCCGGTTTTTCACCTTTCGTCTTCGGCCGCGTATTCGATGTGACCGGCAGCTACAACCTGGTGCTGTACGCGTCGGCGATCATGGTCGTGATCGGCGCGATTCTGCTGTTGTCGCTGGGGCGGTACCCGCCACGCTTCGCGGTGACCAGCAGCGGCCGCTGACGCCTGATAACGGGCGGGGTGAGGGCGCTGGACGCGCCCCCCGGGGGGCGCGGCTCAGCGGAGGAATTCAGCGCGCGTGCGTGCGTCGGCCTTGAAGACCCCACCGAGCGACGTGGTGCGGGTACGTGAATTGCTGTCCATGACACCGCGTGACTTGACGCAGTAGTGCACCGCATTGATGGTCACCGCCACATCCTCGGTGGCCAGCAAGGTCTGCAGTGCCACCAGCACCTGCTGGGTCAGCCGCTCCTGCACCTGGGGCCGCTGCGAGAAGAAGCGCACGATGCGGTTGATCTTGGACAGGCCGATGACCTTGTCCTGCGGGATGTAGGCCACCCGGGCCGTACCGTCGATGGTGACGAAGTGGTGTTCACAGGTGCTGACCACGTCGATGTCGTCCACCTGCACCATCTCCTCCACCTGCATCTTGTTGGCAATCACCGAGATCTTCGGAAAGCGCGCGTAATCCAGTCCAGAGAAGATTTCGTCGACGTACATCCTGGCAATGCGATGCGGGGTTTCGCAGAGGCTGTCATCGTTGAGATCCAGGCCCAGGGTCTTGGCGATGTCGGTGAAGGACTGGGTGATGCGGCGACATTTCTCGTCGCGGCTCAATCCGTTATGCACGAGCGGGGTCTCCAGCCCACGTTCAAGCAGGGCGTTACGGACCAGGGCGGCCTCGGGGGAAATGGCAGTGGTAAAGGGGAGGCTGTGGGCCAGGGCATTGTCCATGAGATCTCTCCAACGTGGTTTCGGATCACTTCGCCCGAGCCTGTGATGTGGATTCGCGCAGAACCCAATCCGGCCACTCGTGCTGGTAAAGCGCCAGTAGCAAGCTCATGGGAAGACGACGGTACGATTGCCGTTCAGCAGCACGCGTCGCTGGACATGTGCACGCACGGCGCGCGCGAGCACCATGCGCTCGATGTCGCGGCCGCGCTCCACCAGCGCATCCGCGTCCAGCGTGTGATCCACGCGCGTGACATCCTGCTCGATGATCGGGCCCTCGTCGAGTTGCGGCGTGACGTAGTGGGCGGTGGCACCGATCAGCTTGACGCCGTGAGCATAGGCCTGGTGGTACGGGCGCGCACCCTTGAAGCTCGGCAGAAAGGAATGGTGGATGTTGATGCAGCGCCCGGCGAGCTGGCGGCACAGGCCATCGGAGAGGATCTGCATATAACGGGCGAGGACGACGAGCTCGGCAGCGTATTCGCCGATCAGACGCAACAATGCGGCTTCCTGATCCTCGCGGGTCTCGGCGCTCACCGGCAGGTGATGGAAGGGAATGTCATAGCCGGCCACCAGCCGGTAGCTGTCGCGATGATTGGAGATCACCGCCACCGGGGTCATCGGCAGGCTGCCGTTACCGTAGCGATAGAGCAGCTCTCGCAGGCAGTGATCCTGGCGCGACACCATGATCAGCGTCCGCGGCCGATGCGCGTCGGCGACGATTTTCCAGTCCATCGCGAAGCTGTCGGCCACCGGCTGGAAGGCCTGCGCCGCAGCGTCGCCTGACGCGGTGTCGCCCGCGCTGAAGTGCACGCGCATGAAGAACTGCCCGGAATCCGGATCGCCGAACTGGGCGGAGTCCAGGATGTTGCAGCCGCGCTCGGCCAGAAAACCGGATACCGCGTGGACGATGCCGACGCGGTCCGGGCAGGACAGGGTCAGGATATGGCCATGGGTGAGGGCGGTCATGCAGGCTGAACTCGGTCTCGGGCGCCTCGGCGCGGGAACGGCATGATACCTGTCGCGCCTGACAGGGAGTGCCTGATGACTTCACAGAGTTCAGTGGGTGAGTCGTCTGGTCTCGATCCGCGGAGACGTCGGCCTCCGTAGAATCCGTGATGCAGCTCTCGGCAGTTTTTCACGATAATCAGCCATGCGGGTTTCAGCATTGCGCGGGGTACGGCGGATGAGTTCAGGGCACGGGATCCCGAAGACTGCCGAGCCGCATGGCCGCTCCTGAGCCCGGCCCTGTCTACGTGGTCGGCCATAAGCGGCCAGACACCGATTCCATTTGTTCCGCGATTGGCTACGCATCACTCCGGCAGGCCCTGGGTGATGGGCACGTATTACCGGCACGTGCCGGGGCGCTGAATCCGGAGTCCCGCTGGGTACTCGAGCGCTTCGGCCTGACGGAGCCCGAACTGCTGGCACGGGCCACCGGCCTGCGGCTGATCCTGGTCGATCACAACGAAGTTGCCCAGGCGCTGGATGACATCGAGCATGCCGAGATCCTGGAGGTCTGGGAGCATCACCGCATCGGTGACCTGCATACCGCACGGCCGATCCTGTTCCACTGCGAGCCCGTCGGTGCCACCGCGACGCTGATCGCCGAGCAGTACCTCCTGCACGAGATCCCGATTCCCGCGTCGATCGCCGGCGGCCTGTTGTCGGCCATCCTGTCGGACACGCTGCTGCTTGCCTCGCCGACGACCTGCGACAAGGACCGGCGCATGGCCACGCGACTCGCGGCGCTGGCGGGTGTCGGGATCGACGAGCTGGGCGCCGGGTTGATGGCTGCGCGTGGCTGCGTGGCATCGCTGCCGACGGCCGAGCTGTTCGAGTCGGACTGCAAGCACTTCGACTTTGCCGGGAAGCAGGTCGGTATTGCACAGGTCGAGGTGCCTGATGCGAGCGCGTTGCTGGAGCGGCGCGAGGCGCTCGTGGCCGAGCTCGAGGCACAGTGCCAGGCGGCTGGGCTTGACCTGATGGTGCTGATGGTCACCGACATCGGCCGACGCGGCAGTCATTTCTGGGCTGCGGGGCCTGTGCGCGAACAGCTTGCTCGTGTCCTTGGGAGTGCGGTGGACCCGGTGCAGGGTCTCTGGGCGGAGGGGTGGATGTCACGCAAGAAGCAATTGGTGCCGGCACTCGAGGCCGCGATCTCCGGAGACGGCTAGCCGTGTCCAAGGAAGTCGCTCTCCAATGCTTCGCATAATATATATTATGTTAAATTATAATACAGTTGGCGCTGTCCTCGGTGCGTCTGAGGGTGTGCTGACACCCTGATGAGACCTGGATCACTGCATGACCGCCCGGACTTCTGGAATCATCGGGCGCATGTTGATGTCGTACATCTTGTGTCTAAGGTGTACCCGGCAGCTCTGGACGACCGCATGACCAACTCTCAGGAATTCGTGCCCACTGATCGAGCACGATTTGATGCGTCGCTCGACTGCTACGCGAGCCTGTTGCGCATGCTGCTGCCGCGCGTTTCCGCTATCTGCCTGTACGATCCAGCCGGCGAGACACTCTGGGCCAGCGCCGAGGGCCTCGATACCACGGAGATCGATACCTTGGTCAGCGAGCGTCTGCAGGCGGACGTCGGCGAGGACGCTTGCCTGGCGGAAGGCTGCCGGATGGATTTTCCGAGTGGCGATGCGGTGTATCTGGCAGGACTGTACGCCGCTGAGGAGGATCGCCTCGGCGTGCTCGCCGTGTCCGTACCCGCAACCGCTGGCCAGCATCGGCCCTGGTCCCTGGTGCAGGGGCTGATCCAGCCTGTGCTGCAATGCCTGGTCCGTGACCTCGGTTTTCAGCGGACACTGGCGTTGCAGGGTGATTCGGCGGGCGCGTCCGGGAGCACGGTTGCCGAAAGGGCTGCGGACGATTCGCTCGATGCGGAGCGGGATCTGGAGCTGCTTGCGAGACTTGGCGAGGAAGACCCGACCTACGACGATCCCGCCGGAGCGCTGGGTCGTCTCGTGGAGCGTTGCCGTGAGCACTTTGATGTGGACGTGTGCGCGCTGCTGGTACCAGGGCGCAATCTGCGCATCCTCCGTCCGGCGCCTGACGCGGTCATGGCGGGGCCGGAATTACTGGCGAAAACCCAGCGTAATCTCCTGGCCATGGCGCAACTTCACGGGCGACCGTTCATCGCCAACCGGCTGCCGCGCGGTCAGGATGGCAGCGGAACCCAACCGCAGTTGCCGTTTCGCATCATGTCATGTCCTATCCATGACCGTTCCGGTCAGGTTGAAGGCGTGCTTGCCCTGTTCGGTGCGCCGGATGGGCCTGAGTTCGCAGATCGGCAGAGTCGTGTGTTGTCGCTGGTCGCGCGCCGCGCGGGCGCATTGCTTCACGCCGGGCACGACGAGCTGACCGGTGGGCTTACCCTGACGCCGTTCCGGCGACTGGTGCGGGAGACGGCTCAGCGGGAAGGCCCTCACAGCGTGCTGTTCATCAACGTCGATCGCATGCATGTGGTCAATGACCGCTTTGGTCTCGAGGCGGGCGATGAGATGCTCGTGCGTGTCGCCGACCTCGCCCGCGATGTGCTTGGCGACGATGGCGCACTGTGCCGACTGCCAGGCGATCAGTTCGCCATTCTGCTGCCCAGCCATGATCTCGAGCAGGCCCGTGTTGCTGCGGAGCGGTTGCTGGGCAGCGTGGCGCAGCTCGGTTACCTGCGTGAAGGCCAGTCGATTCAGATGTCCTTGAGTATTGGTGCCGCCCTCGTGCCTCTGAGCCAGGAACCTGGCGAGGAAGTGCTGGCGGCGGCCGAAGTCGCGTGCCGTATGGCCAAGGATCACGGTCGCGGACGGGTCGAGTGTTACCAGGAGGATGACCAGAGCATCATTCGCCGGCATACCGACATCACCATGCTCGGTCAGCTCCACCAGGCGCTCAACGACAACGAGTTCGTGCTGCATGCCCAGCCGCTGCAATGCCTGCGCTCAGGTCGGCTGCAGGGGTTCGAGATTCTGGTTCGGCTGCGAGACGGCGACGGGACGATTCTGGCGCCGGACCGTTTTCTCTCGGCGGCCCAGCGTTACGGGCTGATGCCGGCGCTCGACCGCTGGGTCCTCGAGAACACGCTGACGGCGCTGGCACCGTGCGCCCAGGACCTCGACAGGCATGACCTGCAGGTGTTCATCAACCTTTCCGGACAGTCACTGGGTGACCAGGGGTTTGCGGACTTTCTTCTCCAGCGCGTGGGCGACGGGCGCGTGCCCCCTGCCCGGCTGTGCTTTGAAATCACCGAAAGCGCGGCGATCGCCAGACTCTCCCACGCGCGTGACCTCATCGAGCGTGCGCGGGTGCTGGGTGCGCAGTTCGCGCTGGATGACTTCGGGACCGGCCTGAGTTCCTTCGCCTATCTGCATGCTCTGCCCGTCAGCATCGTCAAGATAGACGGCGGCTTCGTACGCGATATCAACGAGAATCGTGCGAGCAGCTCGATGGTGACGGCGATCGTGCAGGTCGCACGTGGGTTGCAGTTGCAGACCGTCGCGGAGTATGTGGAGAGTGATCTGCTGCGACGCCGCGTCGCGTCGCTGGGCGTGGATTTTGCCCAGGGCTTTCATATCGGCCGGCCGGTTCCTTTGGAACGCATGTTGCGGGCGCTGGCCGCCCGCAGACCTGCAGCAGCTCGCGCTGACGGAGCCGGCGCGGGCCAGCAGGCCGCCGTGGCCGGCGTCTGAGCCCGCGCTCGGGTTGGCAGCTGATTGGCGCTGCGTGGCGTCCTCGGCTCAGACGATAGCCGGTTCTTCCTTCCACGCCGGGTCGCTGTCGAGATCGTCCATCTCGATCGTATCGGTCGCGCTGACGCGGGCGATAAGAAACAAGGCATCGCCCTCGTGCGCCAGGGGCAGGTTGGATCGGCCCATGATCAAGCCGTCGCAGGCCGCGGTGACCACCTCTTCGGCCATGCCGAAGGGATCCGACACGTAGCCGAGCACATCTCCCTTGTTCACGGCCTCACCGAGCCCGCGGAGACTGCGCAGGATGCCGCTGGTCGGTGCGCGGACCCAGGTGCTCGCGCGAGCGACCACCGGTTCGCGGGTTGGCGAAGGCGCCCTCCCCCGCAGCATGCCAAGGGCGCGCATGACCCCAAGCACGCCGCGCAGGCCGGCACGGATGCACCGTTCATCGAAGCGCAACGCCTCACCGCCCTCATACAGCAGCATGCGGACCCCTTCTCCTGCAGCGGCTTCGCGCAGTGAGCCGTCGCGCAGGTTCGCGTGGATCAGCAACGGTACGCCAAATGCGCGCGCCAGCTTGCCCGTTTCCGGGTCATCCATGTCGGCCCGGATCTGCGGCAGGTTAGTCCGATGGATGGCACCGGTGTGGAGGTCGATGCCGTGAGTGGAGCCCCGTACGATCTCCTGCATGAACAGTTCGGCAAGTCGCGCGGCCAGTGACCCCGTCGTCGAGCCGGGAAAGGAGCGGTTCAGGTCACGCCTGTCGGGCAGGTATCGGCTCTGGTGCATGACACCCAGCACGTTGACCATGGGGACGGCCATCAGGGTGCCGCGGAGGTTCCGCAGACCGGGCTGAGCCAGGAGTCGGCGGACGACTTCGATGCCATTGAGTTCGTCGCCATGCACCGCCGCACAAACAAACAGTCGTGGGCCGGGTCGGGCACCATGAATCACATGGACCGGCATGGAGATCGGGTTGTGGTTGTACAGGGTGCCGAGCCCAAGCTCGACGGTACGCCGCTCACCGGCGGCGATTTTCTGGCCGCCAAGCCTGATGGGCTCGCGACGTTTAACCCGTGCCACGTGTGCGTGTCTTGCCAGGCCTTGCGTTGCTTTCGATGAACGCGATGATCATGCCAGCCACGTCTTTGCCGGTCGCAGCTTCGATACCCTCCAGACCAGGGGATGAATTGACCTCCATGACCACCGGACCATGATTCGATCGCAGCAGGTCTACACCGGCCACGTTCAGCCCCATGATCCGCGCCGAGCGGATCGCGGTGGAGCGTTCCTCCGGCGTGAGCCGAACCACCTGGGCGCTGCCGCCACGATGCAGATTGGAACGGAACTCGCCCTCCTTGGCCTGTCTGCGCATGGCGGCGACCACGCGATTGCCAATCACGAACGCCCGGATATCGGCGCCCCGAGCCTCGGTGATGAATTCCTGCACCAGGAAGTTGGCATGCAGGCCGCGAAACGCCTCGATGACGCTCTCCGCCGCCTGTGTGGTCTCGGCGAGCACCACGCCTACACCTTGGGTGCCCTCGATGAGTTTGATGACCACCGGCGCACCGCCGACCAGCGCCAGCAGGTCGTCGGTATCATCAGGCGAATGCGCGAAACCCGTGACGGGCATGCCGATACCTCGCCTGGAGAGCAGCTGCAGTGAACGCAGCTTGTCGCGCGAGCGACTGATGGCGACCGATTCGTTGAGTGGAAATACCCCGGTCATCTCGAACTGTCGAAGCACCGCCGTGCCGTAGAACGTCGCGGAGGCACCGATGCGCGGAATGACGGCTTCAAAGCCGCTGAGGGGTTTGCCCTTGTAGTGCACCGCCGGCTTGTGACTGGCGATGTTCATGTAGCAGCGCAGGTGATCGATGACCTGTACCTCGTGGCCACGCTCGCGTGCCGCGTCGACCAGGCGCCGGGTCGAGTAAAGCTTCTGGTTGCGCGACATGATCGCGATTTTCACGGCCTCACTTCCCCCCCAAATACGAGCGAGCCGGATCCACGGTCATTCTTCCTGCGCACAGCGCAGTCCGGCCAAGCAACATTCGAAAACGCATATTATCGCGCGCCGTCAGCGTCATCTCGATCGGCCATTCCCGTTCGCCCCAACGCACGGGTGTTCGGATCACCCAGCGCAGCTCACGATGCCCGCCGGAGTCGGTGACCAGCCGCTGGTCCACCGCGGTGGTCTGCACCCAGTGCTCGATGTCGGTGTTGCCCTGGACCGGGTGGACACCAAACTCAAGCAGGGTGATCCCCCCGTGCTCCGTCGCGCGGACGGAGAACGCGTGCAATGCCGAGGTCCGCGCGCCGGTGTCTATTTTGGCCTTGATTCTGGGGAGTCCGAGTTCCGGCAGAGCGACCCACTCGCGCCAGCCGAGCTGGGCAGGCCGGGTCGCCACGCTGTGTGTCATGGGACAACGCGGTCAATGACCAGGGTCACTTCCCCACCTGCCAGCACGCTGCCCTCGGTGTAGAGATCACCGCTCGCTGCGGCGACGTCGCCAGTCTGCGAGATACGCGCCACGACGGCAAGCGGACCCGAGGTGTTCGCAATGCTTTGATCTGGCAGCATGACATCGCGGTCACCCAGTTCGATGACGCCCGGCAATGCCGAGGCGGGTACCCGACGAACGGCCAGTGGTGGCCCGCCCGCACCTTCGCGGACGATGACGAACAGCACGGCCCCCTGTCCGATCAGGGCATCAAATCCTTCACCTAGCGCGACCTGCACCGTCACCGAGGCGCTGGCCGCATCGCCCTGGCCCGCCGGCGCCGTCCCGGCTGCGGCGCCTGGCGCGCCCTCGGCGAGGCCTGTCGAGCTGCCGGCATGTCGCCGGATTTCGCCCAGACGCTGCTCGACCATGCGTACGATGGCTGCCGGGGGTTCCATCTCCAGCAGCCGTTGCCAGCGCGCCTCCGCTACGTCCCAGCGCCCCGCGGACCACGCCGCCTGGCCACCATAAAACAGCGCCCTTGCATTGTCAGGCTGACGCCGCAGCACCGCGTCGAGCACGTTACCCGCACGCTGTGCGAATCCGTCCGGATCCGAGAACAGCACAGCTTCGGCAAAGGCCAGGGCCAACGGTACGTCGTCCGGCCCAGCCAGTTCACTGGCCCGACCATAGGCTCTCGCCGCGCCGGCAAAATCCTGCATGTTCGCGTAGAAATCTCCCAGGCTGCGCCAGCCATCGACGCTGTCTTCCAGCGCCATACCCTCCTCTGCATCGGCCGCAATGACGCGCAGACGCTGGACTGCCAGTTCTGCCCTGACCTGTGGATCCCATTGCCAGGTCGACACGATGAGGTAGGTGCCTGCGCCACCAACGGGCACGATCAGCACCAGTATCAGCACACCCAACCATCTCTGCGGGGAGGTTTCCGCGCGACGCCACATCGGGATCAACAGCAGCAGCAGCGCGGCCGCGGTCATCGCCGCGGCCACGACAACAAACGGGGTCATCGGGGCGTATCCTCCGCGGGCTCCGGATCCTCGCTCCACGCCTCATCATCGTCGAGCGGTTTGTCGGCGCGGCTGCGCAACACCCGCCAGAACACCCAGCCGCCGCCGAGCAGCAGCAGGATCGGTGCGAACCACAACAGCCAGGTTCGCGGTGTGAAGGGGGGGCGATAGAGCACGAAATCGCCGTAGCGTGCGGTCAGGAAGTCGAGGATCTCCCGATCGGTGGACCCGCCTTCGATTCGCTCGCGGATTTCACGCCGGAGGTCTCGTGCCAGCGGTGCGTTGGAGTCGGCAATGGGTTCGTTCTGACAGACGAGACAGCGGATCTCGCGGATGAGACGCTCGTAACGGGCGCGTTGTGCGGGGTCCTCCAGTGGACTCAGGGCCTCCACGGTCAGCGGCGTATGCGGTGCGCTCCAGCCGGGGGCTGCGGACAGCAGCAGACCGAGGAGCATCAGCGCCATCAGGATACCCCGCATACTCATGAGTCCCCCTGCCGCAGCTGCGCAATACGCGGACGGAATTCGCGCTCCCAGACAGCCTGGTCGATGGGTCCGATGTGCTTGTAGCGGATGATCCCCTGGCCATCGAGCAGGAAGGTCTCCGGCGAGCCGTAAACCCCCCAGTCGATGGCCACGCGGCCATCGTCGTCGACCGCGACGGCGACGTAGGGGTCGCCCAGCCGCTCCAGCCAGCGCAGGGCGGCCGTGCGATCGTCCTTCCAGTTCAGGCCGAAGATCGGGATTTCCCCGCTGCGGGAGATATCCACCAGCATGCCATGCTCCTGCCTGCAGCCGACACACCATGTCGCCCAGACGTTGAGCAGCACGGGTTCTCCCGTCGCGAGATCACTCAGCGCGAGGGTGCGTTCCGGATCGAGCAGTTGCGGCAGTTCGAACTGCGGGGCCGGCTGGTTGATCAGTGGCGAGGGCACCAGCGTCGGGTCGCGGAACAGGCCCACCAGGAAAAACCCCAGCAGCACGATGAACAGCGCCGGGGCGGCGAGATACCGCCACATCAGCCCTGACCCCCAGCCGCCGCAGGGGCCGACCCGGTGGTGGCCGGCTCAGTCTCACGCCTGCGCGCTAGTCGATAACGGCGGTCGCTGATCGCGATCACGCCACCGAGCGCCATGAAAATCGTGCCCAGCCAGATATAGCGGACCAGCGGCTTGTACTGGATCCGCAATGACCAGGCGCCGTCTCCCAGGGGTTCGCCCATCGACACCAGCAGTTCACGGCGCCAGCCGCCGCCGATGGCCGTCTGGGTGATCGGATCACGCTGCACGCGGTAGACGCGCTTCTGTGGATACAGGGTGGTGACGAACTCGCCGTCGCGGCTGACCTCGATCTCGGCTTCGATCGCATCGAAGTTCGGCCCCTGGACGCCGCGGGTACCGAGCAGCGTGAACTCGTAGCCTGCAAGGTCGACCGGCTGACCGGGAATGCCGGCACGGTCCACTTCCAAATCGTAGGACGAGACGAAGGTTACCCCGAGAATCAGCACGCCCAGGCCGAAGTGCGCCACGCACATGCCGATATGGCTGCGCGTCAGGCGCGCAGGTCCGACCCGCGGCAGCAGATCGATCACCGCGGTGATCATCACCCAGAACGCCAGGATGCTGCCAAGCACCGTGAGGGCCCCAGCCGTGCCGTAGAAGAACAGCGGCATGGGGATGCCGATGACCAATGCCGCCAGCGCCGGGATACGCAGTTTCCGCCACACGGGCGTGGACGGCGTCTGGCGCCACATGGTGTGCAGGCCAATGCCGATCAGCAGCATGAGCGGGAACATCGGAATCATGAAGGCCAGGTCGAAATACGGCGGGCCTACCGAGATCTTGCCGAGATTCAGGGCGTCCATAAACAGCGGGTACAACGTCCCCAGCAGGATCAGCAGGGTCGCGATGACCAGCAGAATGTTGTTGGCCAGCAGGAAGGTTTCCCGCGACAGCGGCTTGAAGCCGGCATCGGAGGCCATCGAGGGGGCCCGCCACGCATACAGGGCCAGCGCGACGGTCACTACGATGCCCATGAAGGCCAGGATATACATTCCGCGAGACGGGTCCGCCGCGAACGCGTGCACCGACACGAGGATGCCCGAGCGAACCAGGAAGGTCCCCAGCAGGCTCAGACTGAAGGCAGAGATCGCCAACAGCAGCGTCCAGCTCTTGAACAGCCCACGCTTCTCGGTGACGGCCAGCGAGTGGATCAGCGCCGTGCCGACCAGCCAAGGCAGGAAGGAGGCGTTCTCCACCGGGTCCCAGAACCACCAGCCGCCCCAGCCGAGCTCGTAATAGGCCCACCAGCTGCCCAGCGAGATCCCCAGGGTCAGGAACAACCAGGCGGCCGTGGTCCAGGGACGCGTCCAGCGGGCCCAGGCGGCATCGATCCGGCCCTCGAGCAGGGCCGCAATGGCGAAGGCGAAGGCCACTGCAAACCCCACATAGCCGATGTACAGCAGCGGCGGATGGAACATCAACGCCGGGTCCTGGAGGATGGGATTGAGGTCCTGGCCGTCGACCGGCGCAGGAATCAGCCGGTCGAACGGGTTGGATGTGAACAGGGTGAACGACAGGAACCCGACCGCGACCACGCCCAGCACGCCGAGCACGCGGGCGACAAAACGTTCCGGCATCTGGCGGCTGAACACGGCCACCAGCACCGACCAGATCGCAAGCACCAGAATCCACAGCAGCAGCGAGCCCTCGTGGCCGCCCCAGACGGCGCCGAAGCGATAGAACATCGGCAGTTCGGAGTTCGAGTGCCCGGCGACGAAGGCGACGGAGAAATCGTGCGTCACGAAGGCGTAGGTCAGCGCGCCGAAGGCTACCGCAGCGAACACCAGCTGCCCGGTCACCGCCGGTTTCGCCAGCGACATCAGGACCCGGTTGCCGGTGTAGCTGCCCCAGAGCGGCGCGACGCTCTGCACCACGGCGAGAATCAGGGCGAGTACCAGCGCAACCTGGCCAAGCTCAGGGACCACGACTCAGTACCCCCCGGAGTAGCTGCTGCCAGCGTGGCCGCTGTCATCAGCCACCGCGGCGCCGTTGTTGCTCTCGGTTTCGGCGGGGAAGCCCTGCTGCGCACGCTCGATCGCACGCATCTTTCCAGCATGCAATGCCTGGGCGACTTCCGGTGGCATGTAGTTCTCGTCATGCTTGGCCATGAGGTTCTCCGCGACGAAAACACCGTTATCCCCGATCCGCCCGCGCGCGACGACCCCCTGCCCTTCACGAAACAGGTCCGGGAGCACCCCGGTGTAGCTCACCGGTACCGTGTAGGCGTGGTCGGTGACCAGGAACTCGATGGTCATGCTGCCCGGGGCCCGTCGGACCGAGCCGTCTGCCACCAGTCCACCTACGCGAATCGTGCGCTCCGCCGGAACGCCGAGTTCGACAAATTCAGTCGGGCTGTAGAAGTACAGCATGTTTTCCTGGAAGGCCCGCAAGGCAAGTGTGGTCGCAAGACCGACCCCGGCGACCAGCGCGGTGACCATCACCAGACGGCGTTTCCTCGTGGGTGTCATGACAGCTCCTTCACGGCGGCACGCGCGGGCAGCGGTGCCTCGGTTTCCCGCGCAGCTTCGACCAGCGCGCGGCGGTGATGGCGACGGGCGGTGGCGATGAGCCCGAGCATGACCACCAGAGTGAGGATCCAGGATCCCCAGACATAGGCCCAGTAGCCATCCATCAACAGAAACTCACGCACGGCCGTCCAGTCCCCTGATCCAGCGTGCTCCACGTTCCCGCAGCAGCACTTCACCCCGCAGTCGCAGCGTGACCACGGCGGCGAAGAACAACATGTAACCGACAACCATCGTCAGCAGCCAGCCCAACATGTCCATCGTCATCGACGGCGCCGAGAGCTTGGATATCGTGGCGGGCTGGTGCAGCGTGTTCCACCAGTCCACGGAGAACTTGATGATCGGGATGTTGACGACGCCGACGATGGCGAGCAGCGCAGCCGCCCGGTCGCCCTTGGCCGCATCGTCGAAGGCGCCACGCAGTGCGATCACGCCCAGATACAGGAACAGCAGGACCAGCATGGACGTCATGCGCCCGTCCCAGTCCCACCACACGCCCCACATCGGCTTGCCCCACAGCGAGCCGGTGGCCAGGCAGAGAAAGGTGAACGCCGCGCCGACCGGGGCACAGGCTGCAGCAAAGGCGAAGGCGAGCTTCATCCGCCAGATCAGCCCGATGGCCGCAGCCACCGCCATGGCAACATAGCCGAACATCGCCAGGTAGGCGCTCGGGACATGCACGTAGATGATCCGGAACCCATCACCCTGCTCGTAATCCGGCGGCGCGATGGCGAGCCCGCCGACGGTGCCTGCGAGCAGCAACAGCGCCGCCGGTATCGCAAACCAGGGAATGAGCCGACCCGCGGTGCGATAGAAATACGGCGGCGAGCCGAGCTTGTGAAACCAGAGCCACATGATCCCTATGTCCGCTCCAAATGCCCGAAGTTCAATCGACACTGATCCGCAGCGCCGCAGCGATCGCGAGCGGTGCCAGCGTGATCGCCAGCGCAAGCAATGCTGCCAGCAGATACAGTGGCCCGGCCGCACTTTGCCCCTGGATTGCCAGGTCAGTAGCCCGCGCGCCGAAGACCAGTAACGGCACCGCAAGTGGCAGCACGAGTATACCCAAAACCCCCGCGCCCCGCCGCAAACTGGCGGTCAGCGCTGCGGCTACGGCGCCGATCAGGCTGAGTGTCGGCGTGGCCAGCAACAGGGCCAGTGCCAGCACCCACAAGGCATCCGTGGGCAGGTAGAACGCCTGCGCCACCAGCGGGGTCAGCAACACCAGCGGCAGGCCGCTCAGCAGCCAGTGGATCAGCGCCTTCACCAGGGCCAGCAGCGCCAGTGGCTGAGGACTCAAGACCAGCTGCTCCATGCTGCCGTCATCCATGTCGCCGCGGAACAGCGTCTCCAGCGCCAGCAGGGAAGCGAGCAGTGCCGCCACCCACAGCACACCAGGCCCGATGGCCGCCAGGGTATCGCGCTCCGGTGCGAGTCCGAGTGGGAACAATGTGAGCACGATCACGAAAAAGCACAGCGGCAGCGCCAGTTCGCCCCAGCGCCTGAGCGCCGCCCGCAGATCACGTCTCGCCAGCGCCCCGGCAGCAGTCCAGGCTCCGCTCATGCGCCCAACTCCACCTGGAGGCGGCGGCCGGGATGACGGGTTCCCAATGGCGCGTGCGAGGCGACCATCGCCATCCCACCCGCGGCGAGGTGTTCATCCAGCCAGCCAGCCACCAGCGCCTGCCCGTCGACATCGAGATTGGTGAATGGCTCGTCGAGCAGCCAAAGCAGACATCCGGACAGGCGCATACGGGCCAGCGCCACGCGCCGTCTCTGGCCTGCCGAGAGCGCGCGGACCGGTCGATGTTCCGCCCCGGCGAGTCCGAGGGGGGCAAGACAGGCCGCCACGGTGCCCTGATCGAACCCTGCCCCCTGCAACTGCAGCAGGAAACGCAGGTTTTCGCTTACCGACAGATCGGACTTGAGCCCGGGCTGATGTCCTAGGTAAAGGCGCTCGCGGCCATACACGGGGTCGCCCTCGTCGATTGCCCGCCCCCGCCAGTGCAGCCGTCCTGCGTGGGCGCGGCTGAGCCCGGCCACGACACGCAGCAGGCTCGTCTTGCCGGCGCCATTCGGCCCCACGACGGTGGCCAGATCGCCCGCCGCCAGGGTCAGGCTCAGACCGTCGAAAAGCACACGCTCGCTGCGCGCCACCGCCACGTCTTTCAGTTCAAGCATCTGCGGTGCATCGGGTCCTGCAGGCCAGCACCCGCCAAGGGTCTTGACCTGGGCGGGCGTTGCGGCGAGTCTGCCTGACTGTCGTCACCTCGCCGGGGTCTCCGTCGATGTCAGAAAGCGCCCACGCCGAAACCACTTTCGCCAGCCCCGAACGCGCGCTGGCCCGGCACCCCGCCGCCGCCCAGCTGGCCGACGCGCTGGGTCGCGGCCACCAGGTGATCCTGCTCTGCACGACGCCGGCCGCGACCCGTGCCGCAACACTGCGGATGCTGGCCGCGCAGGCTCGCAGCCGCGGACGTACGGTGGTCGAGGTGTCGGCGGCGGGCGCCTGCGATGGCGTTTCGGTAGCGGGGCTTGGACAGCGCATGTTGCAGGCACTCGGGCTGGAAGACATCGCCGGCGATGACGTGGACATTCTGAATATTCTACGCGTGTTCCTCCTCAATGAGTGTGCGGGTGGTCGCGCGCCGCTCATCCTCCTGGATGCTGCGGAGAGCGCCAGTCCGCGCGAACTCACCGCGCTCATGCAGGTACTGAAACTCCGTCATCGCGGCACGCTGGCAGTGCAGCTGGTGCTGGCTGGCAGCAGCGCCCTGGCCAGGCGCTTGCAGACGCCGGAGCTCGAGCCGCTTGCGGCCCGTTGCGGTGAGGTGCTCGATGGCACCCTGCTCCAGCCCCCGCGCCTCGCACTGCGACGCGCGGGCAGGACACTCTCCGAGCATGTACTGGGAATCGGCGGGCGTTGGCTGCTGGGCCGCGACGAGACTGCTGACATCCGTCTCGATGATCACTGGGTCAGCCGGTATCATGCGCTGCTGCTGTACGACGCTGATGGGCTGCTGCTGACCGATCTTGCCAGCACCAATGGCACCCGGGTGAACGGCCACCGCATCCGGCGCAGCCGCCTCGCCGACGGCGCTGAATGCAGGATTGGCAGCTTTCGTCTGTTGCTCGCCTGGCCTGGCCAGGCGCCCCAACGGCCGCCGGCCGCGGCCGCAGAAACGGCGACCATGCCACAACTTGCCGCGACCACCACGGGCACGCGTGTATGAAAGCGACCACGCTGATCCAGCGCCATTTTGCCGAACTCGAAACCCGTCCCGCCGAGGATCTGCTGGGTCTGCAGACGCAGGCCCTGGCGCGGGTCCTCGACTACGCGGCCGCGACCGTACCGTTTTATCGTGAGCGGATCGAGGCGGCCCGCGCGTCACTCGGCGCGGATGCCGAGCCCCGTCAGGTGCTCGAGGCCATGCCCCTGCTCACCCGGGAGCAGTTGCGCGAACAGGGCGAGGCGCTGCTCACGCCGGCCGGCCGTGGCCCGGAGGTCCTGAGCTTCGTCACCTCCGGTTCGACCGGGATGCCGGTGCGGGTGATCTGGGGTCGCGAGGCCAACGGTGTGCTCGGCGTGCTGATGTGGCGACATCATCGCTGGCACGGCAGCCGGCCCGATGCGCGCCATGCCACCATTCAGCTGATGCCCCGGCTCCCCAATGGCCAGGTGGCGACGCCCTCTGCCATGCAATGGTGCCCGGGCGCGGAGGTACGCCCCGGTGTGGCGCTTGATTCGGCAACACCGGTCGACCGGCAGCTCGACTGGCTGATCGAGCAGGATCCGCATTACCTGATGACCTATCCGAGTAACGCCGCCGCGCTGCTGCAGCGGGCGGCCGCGCGGGGTGTGGTGCTGCCTTCGCTGGAGCGTATCGATACCTATGGTGAGAGCCTGCCCGAGACCTTGCCTGCGCTGGCCCGCAGCGTGTGGGATGTGGCACTGGTCGACCGCTACGCATCGCGCGAGCTTGGGATCATTGCGCTCGCCTGCCCTCGAGGCGAAGGCTACCGGGTACAGGTGGAGAACGTGCTGGTGGAAGTGCTGGACGATGCGGGTCGGCCGGTCGCCCCTGGCGAGACGGGACAGGTGGCGGTGACCCAGCTGCAGAACCTCGCCATGCCGCTCATTCGCTATGCGGTGGGCGACTACGCTGAACTCGGCGAACGAGCCAAGGGTGATCCACTGCCCTATCCGATCCTGCGGCGGATTCGTGGTCGGCAAAGAAACATGTATGTATTGCCGGACGGTGATCGACTCTGGCCCCGGTTTGCCATCGGACTGGCGAACCTCGATCTGCTGAAACAATTCCAGGTGGTGCAGCGGCGGCTCGATCGGGTGGAGCTCAACGCGGTACCGGCGCGGCCGCTGAGCCCGGGTGACCGCGAACGCCTCGAGGCGGTGATTCGGGACAACCTGCCCGGGACGTACAGTTTCGGGATCAACGAACTGACGGAAATTCCGCGCAGCGCTGGCGGGAAGTTCGAGGATTTCCGCAGCGAGGTGGCCGCCTGAGAACTGGTGCCCGGGGCCGGAATCGAACCGGCACGGCCTTTCGGCCTGCGAATTTTAAGTCCGCTGCGTCTACCAGTTCCGCCACCCGGGCGGGAAGGATGGAGGCCAGGGTCGGAATCGAACCGGCGTACACGGCTTTGCAGGCCGCTGCATAACCACTCTGCCACCTGGCCATCAAAAACAAACGCGCCGGTTTCTGCCCTGAGTTTCCGTACGGCTCAGGCGGTCGGCGCGTAAGTCGTTGAAATTTTGGAGCGGGAAACGAGACTCGAACTCGCGACCCCAACCTTGGCAAGGTTGTGCTCTACCAACTGAGCTATTCCCGCAACGAGACCGTGGATTCTACGGCCAACCCTGAGCCTGTCAAGACCGATGTTCTTCCTCGTTGGGTACGCGGTGGCGCGCCGTGAGTTCCGGCCAGGCTGCCCGGAGATAATCGGCCATCGACCACAGCGTCACGACCGAGGCGACGAACAGCAGCACCAGGCCGATCTCATAGACCGGGATCCCCAACAGCGGGATGTGGAACAGCATCATGCCGATGCCGACCATCTGCACGATGGTCTTGGACTTGCCGATTGGCGATACCGCGACCCGTGCCCTGGCGCCCACCTGCGCCATCCATTCCCGCAGGGCCGAGACAGTGATTTCGCGGCCGATGATCACGGCCGCCATCATGGTGACCAGGATGCTGTTGCCGTCCTGCACGAGCAGCACCAGCGACACGGCCACCAGCAGCTTGTCAGCCACGGGATCGAGGAAGGCACCAAATGCCGTGGTCTGGTTCCACCGCCGGGCCAGCCACCCGTCGAAGGCGTCGGTGACCGCGGCGATCGTGAAAAACAGGGTCGAGAGTGGCCTGGCCCATTCCAGGGGCAGGAAAAACGCCAGTGCCACCAGCGGGATGGTGACGATACGCAACCAGGTGAGCAGCGTGGGCAGGTTCACGGCCGGTGGGTTCTCATTGTCGCAGGGACCTGGCGACGGTCAGCGGCGCTCGCCATGGAAATGATCGTAGACCCGCTGCGCCAGCTGGCGACTGATGCCGTGAACCCGCAGCAGGTCGTCGACGCCCGCCCGGGCCACGCCCTGCAGGCCACCGAAGGCTTTGAGCAGTTCGCGCCTGCGTTTCGGCCCAAGACCTGGAATGCTCTCCAGCTGGGACGTCGATGCGCTGCGACTGCGCCGCGCGCGCTGACCGGTAATGGCAAAACGGTGGGCCTCGTCTCTGAGCTGCTGCACGAGGTGCAGTGCCCGGGAGTTCGCGGGCAGTATAAGAGCCTCCTCGCGTCCTGCCAAGAACAGGCGTTCCCGGCCGGCCTTGCGGGCGTGGCCCTTGGCGACTGCCACCACACTCAGCCCGTCGAGCTGCATCTCGTCGAGCACTTCGGTCACGGCACTGAGCTGGCCGCGGCCGCCATCGATGAACAGCACGTCGGGCAGGACCCCCTCGCCCTGTTTGAGCCGCGTATACCGTCGGCGGACGGCCTGGGCCAGGGCCGCATAGTCGTCCCCGGGCATGACGCCATCGATGTTGAAGCGCCGGTAATCGTTGCGCTGCGCGCCTTCGGGGCCGAAGACCACGCAGGAGGCCACCGTCTGACTGCCGCCGAGGTGGCTCACATCGAAACACTCCATCCGCTCCGGCGTCTCGGCTAGCCCCAGCGCGGCTGCCAGGTCCTCGCGTTGGGCGCGCTGGCTCGTATCGCTGGCAATCCGCGCCTCGAGGGCCTGGTCGGCATTGGCCCGAGCCATCTCCAGCCAGCGCGCTCGCTCGCCGCGGACCCGCTCGCGGATCTCCACGCGGTGTCCAGCCCGCTCGCCCAGCGCCGCTTCCAGAAGTGCTGAATCTTCCAGCGGCATACCGGCGATGATGCTGCGAGGAACCTCCCGGTCGGCGTAATGCTGGCCAATGAACGCCTGGAGGATTTCGGCAGGGGCGGCCTCGTCGACACCGCGCGGGAAGTGACTGCGGCTGCCGAGCAGCCGCCCTCCCCGGATGAACAGTACGGTGACACAGGCGATGCCGCCGGACTGGGCGATCCCGAGAACGTCGATATCGCGCTCATCGCTGGCGGCGACGAATTGCCGTTCCTCGACCCGTTTGAGTCTCGCAATCTGATCACGCAGCCGCGCAGCCGTCTCGAAATCCAGCCGCTCGGCGGCCGTCTCCATGCGCTCGGCGAGCTGTTCAGTGACCTGGTTGCTGCGCCCCTGCAGGAACGCCTGGGCATCGGCGACATCGCGGGCATAGTCCTCGCGGCTGATCAGACCGACGCAGGGCCCCGTACAGCGCCGGATCTGATATTGCAGGCAGGGTCGGGTGCGGTTGGCGAAAAAGCTGTCTTCGCACTGGCGGATCCGGAACAGCTTCTGCAGCTGGTTCAGGGTCTCGCGGACGGCCCCCGCGCTGGGGTATGGCCCGAAATACCTGCCCTCGCCCTTTCGGGGGCCACGATAGAAGGCCAGCCGCGGGTAGTCGTGCTCACTGGCCAGATAGATATAGGGGTAGCTCTTGTCATCACGCAGCAGCACATTGAAGCGCGGCCGGTGCTCCTTGATCAGTGCGTTCTCCAGCAGCAGCGCTTCCGTCTCGGTCCGCGTGACAGTGACCTCGCAGCGCGCGATGGCATTGCGCAGGGCCATGGTCTTGGTATCCGCGGCTCGGCCCTGGAAATAGCTCCCCACCCGCCGCCGCAGATCCCGCGCCTTGCCGACATAGATGATGCGCTCCTGCGCGTCGAGCATGCGGTAGACGCCGGGGCCGTGGCTCAGCGTATCGAGGAACACCCGGACGTCGAAGGGCTCCTGCGCAGCTTCCACGCTCATCGGCTGTCGAGGAGCCCGGCCAGGCCGGCCGCCCGCCGCACCACCGTCTCGAAGGCCTCGCCCGTCAGGCGTCCGGTCTGGGTGTTGTAGCGGCTGCAGTGGTAGGAATCGACCAGCCGCTGGCCCTCAGGGAGCAGGTGCTCCGCGCCATGGCCGAAATCGTAGTCCGCCTGGCGCAGCCCGAGCGCCCGCACGATCGCCCGGTGGGCGACGCCGCCCAGGGCGAGGATCACCGCTGCCTGCGGCAGTGTTGCCAGTTCCGCAGCGAGATAGCCCGTGCAATTCGCAACCTCTTTGCCGGTGGGGCGGTTTTCCGGGGGCAGGCACTTCACCGCGTTGGTGATCCGACAGCCGCGCAGCCGCAGGCCGTCCCGGGCATGCACGGACTCAGACCGGTCGGCCAGCCCAAGGCCATGCAGGGTCGCATACAGCAGTATGCCGGCGTGGTCGCCGGTGAACGGTCGCCCTGTCCTGTTGGCACCGTGCATGCCGGGGGCCAGGCCGACGATGAGCAGCCGCGGGCTCTGCACGCCGAAGGCTGGCACCGGGGCAGCGTGGTAGTCGGGGTGGCTGGCCCGCACTGCATCCAGGTGGTCTGCCAGTCGCGGACAACGCCGACACTGGGGGTCGAAGGCTGCACTCACGGCGGCGTCAGTCATCCATGTGTCGGATGATCGCATCGGCGAATCCGCGGGTGCCCAGCAGGGTCGCCCCGGGGATCAGGCGTTCCAGGTTTTCCTGTACGTCACCCCGGCCACGTGCTTTGCGGAGATCGGGCTGCCGGATGGCCTCGCGCATGACCGCCAGGTCGTAGGTCAGCTCCTTGTTGGCGATGGTGTTGGACATCCCCTTCAGCACCAGGTCGGCCGCCTCGTGCCAGCCAAGGTAGCGCAGCATCATTTCCGCCGAGAGGATCAGCGAGCCGGGATTGACCCGGTCCTTGCCGGCAAACCCTGGCGCGGTGCCGTGGGTGGCCTCGAACACGGCCACGCCATCGCCAATATTGGCCCCCGGCGCAATGCCGATCCCGCCGACCTGCGCGGCGAGCGCATCGGAGATGTAGTCGCCATTGAGGTTCAGCGTGGCGACGACGTCGTAGTCCTGCGGATTGAGCAGGATCTGCTGCAGGAAATTGTCCGCGATCACATCGCGGATCAGGATCTCCCGACCGGTCCGCGGGTTGCGCATGCGCATCCAGGGACCCTCGCCGATGGGTTCGGCGCCGAATTCCTCTCCGGCGAGTTCGTAGCCCCAGCGGCAGAAGGCCCCCTCGGTGAACTTCATGATGTTGCCCTTGTGCACCAGCGTGACCGAGCCGCGGTCCTGCTCGATTGCGTATTGCAGGGCTTTGCGTACGAGCCGCTGGGAGCCGGGCTGCGAGACCGGTTTGATGCCGAGGCCGGTGAGCGCCGGGTGCTTGAAGGGTCGCACGCCGAGTTCGCGCTCGAGGAATTCGATCAACTTGCGGTTTTCCGCCGAGCCGGCCGGCCACTCGATGCCTGCATAGATGTCTTCGGTGTTCTCCCGGAAGACGATCATGTCGACCTGGTCCGAGGCCTTCATCGGCGTGGAGACCCCGAGGAAGTAGCGGATCGGTCGCACGCAGGCGTAGAGGTCCATGGCCTGGCGGATGGAGACGTTCAGTGAGCGGATGCCCCCACCGATGGGTGTCGCCAGCGGTCCCTTGATGGAGACCACGTAGCGCTGCAGGGCATCAAGCGTCTCCTCCGGCAGGTAATTGGCGCCCTGGTAGATCTCGGTGGCCTTCTGGCCGGCGTAGACCTCCATCCACGCAATCCGCCGCCGGGTGCCGTAGGCCTTATCGATGGCTGCGGTGACCACGCGATGCATGGCCGGCGTAACGTCTATCCCGATCCCGTCGCCCTCGATGAGCGGAATGATCGGATGGTCCGGCACCGCCAGGCTGCCGTCGTCGTTGAGCGTGATCGGCTCGCCGTGTTCCGGCACACGGATGTTCTGATATTGCATTATCTGGCCGCCTGTCTTGCGAGCTTCAACAGGCTGCGGATTCTACCGGAACATGCGGCGGTCGGCCCCGGGGCAGACCGCCGCATCTCGCGAGCAGGCCCTGAGTTCAGGCCTCGAACTGCTCCTCCTCGGTGGAACCGGACAGCGCGGTGATCGATGACTGCCCGGCGGTGACCGTCTGGGTCACGTCGTCGAAATACCCGGCGCCCACCTCACGCTGGTGCTTGGTCGCCGTGTAGCCCTCCGGCTCAGAGGCGAATTCGGCTTCCTGGAGCTCGACGTAGGCGGTCATCTGGGTGTCGCGGTAACCCCGCGCCAGGCGGAACATGGCGTAATTGAGGGCATGGAAACCCGCGAGGGTGATGAACTGGAACTTGTAGCCCATGGCGCCGAGCTCGCGCTGGAACTTGGCGATCGTGGCGTCATCGAGATGGCGTTTCCAGTTGAACGACGGCGAACAGTTGTAGGCCAGCAGCTGATCCGGGAATTCCTTGTGCACCGCCTCGGCAAAGGTCTTGGCCTGGTCGAGATCGGGAACGGAAGTCTCGCACCAGAGGAGATCGGCGTAGGGGGCATAGGAGAGTGCGCGGTCGATGGCCTGGTCGAGGCCGGCATTGACCCGGAAAAAGCCTTCGGCGGTTCGCTCACCGGTGAGGAAGCGACGATCGCGTTCGTCTACGTCGGCGGTCAGCAGGTTCGCGGCATCCGCGTCGGTGCGCGCGATCACCAGTGTCGGCACGCCGGAGACATCGGCAGCCAGGCGCGCCGCCGCCAGCTTGTTCACCGCCTCGGTGGTCGGTACCAGCACCTTGCCGCCCATGTGACCGCATTTTTTCGCCGAGGACAGCTGGTCCTCGAAATGGACGCCGGCGGCGCCGGCGTCGATCATGTCCTTCATCAGTTCGAAGGCGTTGAGCACGCCGCCGAAGCCAGCCTCGGCATCTGCGACGATCGGCTGCATGAAGTCGATGTCGCCCTTGCCTTCGGCGTGGTAGATCTGGTCGGCGCGCAGCAGCGTCTTGTTGATCCGCCGCACCACCGCGGGCACGGAGTTGGCCGGATACAGCGACTGGTCGGGGTACATTTCGCCAGCGAGGTTGGCATCACCGGCCACCTGCCACCCGGAGAGATAGATGGCTTTCAAGCCGGCCTTCACCTGCTGCATCGCCATGTTGCCGGTGAGCGCGCCGAGCGCGTTGATGAACGGCTCTTCGTTGATGTAGCGCCACAACTTCTCGGCACCCATGCGCGCCAGGGTGTGCTCGATCTGCACCGTGCCGCGCAGTCGGATGACGTCCTCAGCTGTGTAGGGGCGGGTCACGCCCTTCCAGCGTGGATTGCTCGCCCATTCCTGGGTCAGTTGTTTTGCGGCATCGGCAGTCATCGTTGTGTGTCCCCTCGGAGATGTTATGCGTCGAATGGCCCGGTGTGGGCCTTGGCGCTCCTTGTGCAGCGCGGTATGTTAGCCGCAGCGCCGGGATCGTGGCAAAGAAACCTGCACACAGCTGCCGCTCGTCCGCGGTTCTCCCGTAGACTCATTCTACGGTTAATATCATATGCCTCTAATTTTATTAAATAAACCGTTCGGGATGGTTTCCCGGTTCCTGGACGATAGTGGGCGTCCCGGGCTCGGTCGTCTGATCGAGCGTGCAGGGGTCTATCCGGCGGGCCGCCTCGATGCCGACAGCGAGGGCCTGCTCTTGCTCACCGATGACGGGGCGCTGCAGGCGCGGATCAGCCATCCTCGCCACAAGCTGCCGAAGACCTATCTGGTTCAGGTCGAGGGCACGGTGTCGGCGGCCGAGCTGGCGAAGCTTTGCGCGGGGGTGGCGCTGCGTGACGGTCCCGCGCGGGCCCTGGCCGCGCAGGCGGTGCCGCCCCCATCACTCTGGCCGCGCCAGCCGCCGGTGCGCGAGCGCCGCCAGATTCCGGACAGCTGGCTGGAACTGGTGATTGCCGAAGGCCGCAATCGCCAGGTCCGGCGGATGACTGCCGCCGTGGGACTGCCGACGCTTCGGCTGGTGCGGACCCGCGTCGGTCCATGGGCACTTGAAGGCTTGGCACCGGGCGAATGGCGCGAGCTGTCGCTGGCGCAGTCATGGGCGATGCTGGGCAGCGCAGCGGGGATCCGATCCCGACGGGCAGCCAAGCCGGGCCAACAGGCGTCCCGGACGGGACGCGCGTCAGGACCGCGGCGTTGAGGACTCAGCTCGCGCGGAAGGACTGGCCGTTGCGATTGCCGGCGATGCGCATGGCGATCTCCATGGCCTGCTCATAGTTCAGCCTGGGATCGACCTGCGACTTGTATGCACGGGCCAGGTCTGCATCCTGCAGACCGCGCGCCCCCCCGGTGCACTCGGTGACATTTTCACCGGTGAGTTCGAGATGAACGCCTCCCAGGTGGCTGCCATTGTCCTCGTGGAGCCGGAACGAGGCTTCCAGTTCGCCCAGGATGTTGTCGAATCGACGGGTCTTGAACCCCCCTGCCGTGCTCTCGGTATTGCCGTGCATCGGATCGCAGACCCACAGCACGTTGGCGCCGATGGCGCGGACCGCGCGGATCACCCGGGGCAGATGTTCCTCGACATGCTTGGCGCCAAATCGATGAATCAGCGTCAGTCGACCAGGCTCGTTCTGCGGGTTCAGCGCATGTACCAGGGCCTGCAGCCACTCGTCGTCCATGCCGGTGCCGATCTTCACGGACACCGGGTTGGAGATGCCACGGAAATACTCCACATGCGCACCGTCGATCGCCGCGGTCCGCATGCCGATCCACGGCCAGTGGGTCGAGAGGTTGTACCAGCGCTTGCGGTGGGCCAGGAAGCGGGTCTGGGCCTGCTCATAGGGCAGATGCAGACCCTCGTGCGAGGCGAAGAAGTCCACCCGGCGGGAATGATGCAGCGGGCGTCCGGAAATGGACTCGAGGAAATCCAGCGAGTCGGAAATCGACCGCACGATTTCATGGTACTCGCGGGCCAGCGGTGAGTGCTGAACCCAGTCGAGGTCCCAGTTCTCGGGATGGTGCAGATCCGCAAAGCCACCATCGATCAGCGCCCGCACGAAGTTCAGCGTGAGCGCTGCACGCTCATAACCGCGGAGCAGGAGCTCGGGATCGGGCACGCGATCCTCGGGGGTGAAGGCGCTGCGGTTGACCAGGTCGCCCCGGTAGCTCGGCAGCGTGATGCCATCCCGGGTTTCGGTGTCGGCGGAACGTGGCTTGGCGTACTGTCCTGCCATGCGGCCCACCCGCACAACCGGCTTTTTCTGACCGTGCCAGATCACCAGGGACATCTGCAGCAGGATCTTCAGTTTCTGGACGACATTCTCGGAACTGCATTCGTCGAAGCTCTCCGCGCAGTCGCCGCCCTGCAGGACGAACACCTCACCACGCTGGGCGGCAGCGACCTGGTTTTTCAGGTGCTCGACCTCCCACGAGGTGACCAGCGGTGGGAGCTGACTGAGGCGACCCAGCGCGGCTTCGACGGCGGTCTGATCAGGATACAGTGGCTGCTGCGCGGCGACGCGCGACTGCCAGGTTGCGGGGTGCCACTCGGTGGCCGATACAGGTCTACTCATAGTGGCGCGAATATGCCACAGGCCCTTGTCGCAGCGCAAAAAACCGTTCCAGTGGAAACTGCCTGCGCTGGCGCCAGCCGCGCACAATGGGCAGACTTGGTTTCATCGGTAACGAATGAACTGGCAAAGCGCCCTGCGGGGCATGCCCTGCAGGCAGATCCCGCGACGGGTGCTCGAGGAGAGCCGTATGCACCGCGTGTTGATTCTGGGCACCGGCAAGGTGGGCGCACTGATGGCCACCCTGCTGGTGGAGACCGGCGATTACCGTGTGAGCGTCGCCGATCACGACGGCGAGACCGCCAGCGCCCTGGTGGCGGGGTGGTCCGATGCCGAGGCTTACGCGCTGGATGCGTCGAGCCGGGACGCACTGGTAGCGCATCTGACCGCGTATCCGGTGGATGCTGTGCTCTCGGCCTTGCCGTTCCATCTCAACCCCACGGTTGCCGCGGCCGCGCGTGCCGCCGGGTGCCACTACTTCGACCTGACCGAAGACCTGGCCGTGACCCGTGCAGTGCGTCAACTCGCCGACGGCCAGAGCCGGGCCTTCGTGCCGCAATGCGGGCTCGCGCCGGGATTCATCAGCATCGTCGCCCACGCCCTGATGTCGCACTTTGAAACGCCTGGCATCGTGAAGCTGCGCGTGGGCGCCCTGCCCCAGCATCCCAATAACGTTTTGAAGTACTCGCTGAACTGGTCCACCGAAGGCCTGATCAACGAGTACGCCAACCCTGGACAGGCGTTGATCGACGGCCAGCTCCGTGAAGTGCAGCCGCTCGAGGGACTCGAGGAGATCGAAATAGACGGTACCCGCTACGAGGCGTTCAACACCTCGGGCGGCCTTGGTTCCCTGGCGGAAAGCTACGCCGGGCGGGTCGAGCGCATGGACTACAAGACCATGCGTTACCCCGGACATTGTGAACAGATGCGCCTGTTGCTCAATGGCTTGAAGCTGCGGCACGACCGCGACACGCTCCTACGTATCCTTGAGAACGCGGTGCCACGCACGCTGCAGGACGTCGTGGTGATATACGCCAGCGTCGAGGGCATCCAGCAGGGACGACTGGTCGAAGAGAATTACGTGAACAAAGTCTACCCACAGGTGATCGGCGGACGGTTGTGGTCGGCGATCCAGCTGACGACTGCTGCCGGTGTGTGCAGCGTGCTCGATATCGTGCTTGCCCGGCCTGAGGCCTACGAGGGGCTGGTGGTCATGGAGCGATTCGCGCTGGATGACATTCTGGAGAACCGTTTCGGGCGCGTGTTCGCCCACGGGGGCAGCAACGAGACGTCGGCCAGACTCGTGGCCGCCGGACGAACCCTGCGCGCGGATGGCATGGCGCCGGGATGATTTTGCCGTTCGAGGCAGGGCGGTCGTCGCAGGCTGTTATGATCATGGACGTGCAGGTCGAGGGGGCAAGGACGTGAAACTCAGACAGGCTATGGCACTGCTGGTCGCCCTGGTAGGCACCATACTGCTGCTGCTCGGCACCGGTGCCAGCGCTGGCGGTGGTGCGATCGTCATCGAGGTCAAAGGTGCCATCGGTCCCGCCTCACGCGATTTCATTCGCCAGGGGCTGGAGCGTGCCCGCACCGATGGCGCCGAAGTCCTGATCATCCAGCTCGATACCCCCGGCGGGCTGGATTCGTCGATGCGTGACATCATCCAGGACATCCTCCAGAGCCCGGTGCCGGTGGCCACCTGGGTGGCGCCCGAGGGGGGGCGTGCCGCCAGCGCGGGGACGTACATCCTGTATGCCAGCCATGTGGCGGCGATGGCGCCAGCGACCACCCTGGGCGCGGCGACGCCCGTCGCCATTGGGGGGGCGCCTGGCGGCGAGCCGGAGCGTCCGCGCGAGCGTCCAGCCGACGACGCGGAGGACGCATCCTCCAGCGATCCCGCAAACGGTGAGGCTGGTGCCGAAGACACGTCAGGCGACGCCGATGCCAACGAGGGCACCGAGCCCGCGGCAGGCGCAGCCGACGACACGGCCGAGCCGCGGGCCAGAGACCGCCTGCGCCAGCCCCGCGGCAACGGAACGGCGCAGGAACGCAAGGCCGTGGAAGATGCCGTCGCCTACATCCGCAGCCTCGCCGAAAAGCGCGGGCGCAACGCCGACTGGGCCGAGAGCGCGGTGCGCGATGCCGCGAGCCTCTCGTCCTCCGAAGCGCTGGAGCAGAACGTCATCGATCTCATCGCCATTTCGGTGGGCGACCTCCTGACCCAGATGGATGGCCGGGTGGTCGAAGTGGCTGGCGAGGACCGCACGCTGGCGACCAGTGGCCTGGCCGTCACGCGAATCGAGCCGGACTGGCGCACCCGCCTGCTGGCCGTGATCACCGACCCGACCGTGGCCTACCTGCTGATGCTGGTGGGCATTTATGGCCTGCTGCTGGAAGGCTACAACCCCGGCGCGCTGGTGCCCGGGGTGGTGGGCGGTATCAGCCTGCTCCTCGCCCTCTTCGCCTTCCAGATCCTCCCGGTGAATTACGCGGGCCTGGCCTTGATCCTGTTGGGCGTTGCATTGATCGTGGCGGAGACCTTCGTGCCGAGTTTTGGCATCCTTGGCATAGGTGGCGTGGCGGCATTCACCGCCGGGTCGGTGATCCTGATGGATTCCGACATCCCCGGGTTCGGCATCTCGTTGCCGCTGATCATCTCCATTGCCGGGGCCAGCGGGCTGGTGATGCTCGGCATTGCCCTGCTGGCGGCACGCAACCGCTATTCGCCCGTGGTCAGCGGCAGCGAGGAGATGGTCGGTGCGATGGGCGAGGCACTCGAGGATTTCGAGGGCCGTGGACCGGTCTGGGTCCATGCAGAGCGCTGGACCGTCGTGGTCGACGGTGCCGTGCGCAAAGGCCAGACCGTGCGCATCACGGCAGTCGAAGGGCTGCACCTGGTGGGCGAACCCGTGGAAACGCGCCGCTGACGCTCGTCAGCGGCGATCTGAATCGACAGCCACCGGAACAAGGAGATTCCCATGCTGGACCTACCTGCTTACATGATCATCATTGCGCTCATCGCGCTTCTGCTGTTCAACATGTTCCGCATTCTCAAGGAGTACGAACGAGGCGTTATTTTCTTCCTGGGCCGCTTCTACAAGGTCAAGGGGCCTGGTCTGATCATCCTGATTCCCGGCGTGCAGAAGATGGAGCGGGTCGATCTGCGCACCATCGTGCTCGACGTGCCCACGCAGGATGTCATCTCGCGCGATAACGTCTCGGTGAAGGTCAGTGCGGTCATCTATTTCCGCGTCATGGATGCGCAGAAAGCCGTGATTCAGGTCGAGAATCGGGTCGAGGCGACCAGTCAGCTGGCGCAGACCACGCTGCGCTCGGTGCTCGGGCGCCACGAGCTCGACGACATGCTCGCCGAGCGCGATAAGCTGAACGCCGACATCCAGGAAATCCTGGACAAGTCCACCGAGGCCTGGGGCATCAAGGTGGCGAACGTCGAGATCAAACACGTTGACCTCGAGCAGAGCATGATCCGCGCCATTGCCGCGCAGGCCGAGGCCGAGCGCTCACGTCGGGCCAAGATCATCCACGCCGAAGGCGAGCAGCAGGCGTCCGAACGTCTTGCCGAAGCCGCCAAGATGCTGTCCTCGCAGCCCTCGGCGCTGACGCTGCGCTACCTGCAGACCCTGACTGAAGTCGCGCGCGATCAGAACTCGACAATCATCTTCCCGCTGCCCATGGATGTGATCCGACCGTTCATGGAAATCGCGAAAAAGGTCGGCGAAGGCAAGGATCACACGGGTTGAGGCCCGTCGTGAGTCAGGACACGGCTGCGGCTGACCCGGTCAGTCGCAGCCAGTGTTCATCCAGGCGACGGGCGGAGACCCTGATGACCGTACCAAGCTGCTGAGCGTAGAGCGAGACAGCGAGCTCCTCGATCAGCCAGGCGTATTCCTCGACGTGAACGGCGTGTTCGGCTGGCCTCGTCGCCCGCGTCCGCCACTGCGCCAGGCGCTCCCGGTGACGTTCGAGTTCAGCCGCGTAGTCCGCATCCCGCGGATGGCCATGCAGCAGTTTGTCGGCGCGGATCGACGCTGCCCGCAGATACACGGGCAGTCGCTCGCGCCAGCGTCGCGGCGTCTCCCGCAACATCCGCGGATGCACCAGCCGCGCGGCCTGCTGGCGGATCTGCGCTCCGGCAAGGGTCGGCAGTGTCGCTTGCGCCAGCTGTGCCTGCAGACGGCTGTGCAACTCGAGGATTTCCAAGAGGGTGTCCGAGACGGCCTCCGAGGCGGGCATGAGCCTAGGGGCGGCGTCCGTTGCCCGGGCCTCGAACTGCGCCCGGTCCCGGGGCAGGCGGCCCGCTTCAGGCAGCATGACGTCAGCAAACGTCGCTGCCGTGACCTCCTCCAGCAGCTCCGCCAGCGTCCCGATGGCGCGCCAATGCAGCAGCACGCGCCGGTTTCGGCGCAACTGCTGCTCGATACTTCGCCGCTGGGCAGGAAACCTGAGCATCGCCAGGCGCAGGAAGCCCCCGCGACTGGCCTGCTCGGCGGCGCCCGCGGTTTCCAGGAGTCTGAGCGATATGCTGTTGCCGCGGTCCAGCAGGGCCGGGTATAGCGTCACCGACAGTGGGCCCTGTCGCACGCGCTGGCGTTCCGGCAGCTCACCGAAGTCCCACTGGCGCACACCGTCACGCTCGAATGCCGCCAGCGGTTGGCGACGCTCGGCCCGGGCCGGGGCGAAGCGCGCCTGCAGCGCGGCCAGGTCACGCCCCACGCCGAGGGTCTCGCCAGCGGCGTCGAGTACCCGCACGCGCATGCTGGCCTCCGCCTCCAGGCCCTCTGGCCAGCGATGCGGATCAGGTCGGAACCCGTGGCGTGTTTCGAGTTCACCCGCCAGCCAGGCCTCCAGCGACGTGCCACTCGCGTCGAAGCCCGGCGCGACGCGCGCCAGCGCAGCCGCCGTGTCCGGCACGGGCACCACGGCACGGCGCCACGCTTTCGGCAGCCGACGCAGCAGCGCGGCGATACGCAGGGCCCGGTAGCCTGGCACCAGCCAGCTCAGCCGCGCCGGGTCGAGGGCCGGCAGCAGCAGGATCGGCACGGCCAGTGTGATGCCGTCGTCTTCCGCCCCGGGTTCGAAGCGATACTCCAGCGCAAGCTGATTGCCGTCAATCTCAAGGACGTCGGGGAACGCCCCCGGATCGATCCCGGCGGGATCGCGCAGGGCCAGCTCTGTGATCTCGAGGCGCAGTCGCTGCTCGGCATCGGGTTCACGCGCCAGCCAGCGAGCCAGGCTGCGGGCATCGCTGACGCTCGCAGGCAGGCGCTCGTCGTAGAGCGCGGCATGCGCGGCATCACCGAGGACCAGGTCGCGCCGCCTGCTGCGGGTTTCGAGCGCCTCGAGCCGGTGCAGGTGGCGCCAGTTGGCCTCGATGACGCGGGGTGCGCGACGCAGTTGCCGGCCTGCCAGCGCGTCCTGGATGAACAGCGCGCGCGCGGCTTCCGGATCGTGCGGCGCCAGCGGGACGCGGCGGCCTGCAGCCAGTGTCAGACCCCAGAGGCTGGCCTGCTCGTGACACAGGACCCGACCGCTGCCGGCATCGAAGAATGCGCCCTCATGGCGACGGCGGACCAGCGGCCCGGCAGCCGCCTCGATCCACGCTGGCGTGACCCGCGCCACCGTGGCCGCATACACGCGGGAAGTCTCGATCAGTTCTGCCGCCATGATCCATCCCGGAGGTCGGGTTCTGAGCGCCGACCCCGGGAACAGCTGCAGGCGGCTACCCCGCGCGCCCAGGTAGTGTCGGCCCTGGTCGCGCCGCGCCACCAGGCTGACCAGCCCGGCGAGCAGCGCACGATGGATCGCCGCGTAGTCTGCAACTTCGCGGGCCACCCGCAATTGCAGCGCCCGACAATGCTCGGCGAGTTGCAGATGCAGTTCCTGCCATTCGCGGGCGCGTCGCCAGGAGATGAAATTCTCGCGGCACCAGCGCCGCGCGCCTTTCTGGCCCGCGGCCTTTTCCTGCGCGCGCAGCGTCTGCCAGAGGTTCAGGTAGAACAGGAAATCCGAACGCGGATCCGCCAGTGCGCCATGGCAGGCATCCGCCTGCTCGGTGTGCTCCGGCGGGCGCTCGCGGGGATCCTGTATGGCCAGGGCCGCGACAATGACGAGCACCTCGCGCAGTGACCCGAGACGCCCGGCCTCCAGCAGCATTCTTGCCAGCCTGGGATCGACCGGTAACCGCGCCATGCTGCGGCCGAGATCGCTGATCCGCGCATCACCGTCGAGGGCACCGAGCTCTTCGAGCACCTGGTAGCCGTCGCGGACCGTGGCCAGCGGCGGGGGCTCGAGGAACGGGAAAGCCTCGGGCGCGCCCAGTCCCAGCGAGCTCATCTGCAGGATCACCGCCGCGAGGTTGGTGCGCAGGATCTCGCTGTCGGGCTGTGGTGGTCGGGCCGCGAAGTCCTCGGCGGAATACAGGCGCACACACAGGCCGGGGGCCAGACGACCGCAGCGCCCCTTGCGCTGGTCGGCAGACGCCTGCGAGATGGGTTCCACTGGCAGCCGCTGGATTTTCGAGCGTGGACTGTAACGGCTGATACGCGCGGTACCGCTGTCGATCACGTAACGGATGCGCGGCACCGTCAACGAGGTCTCCGCGACGTTGGTCGCCAGCACAATCCGCGGTGCCTGGGTGGGGTGGAAGACGAGATCCTGACGCCCGCCCGGCAGGCGCCCGTACAGCGGCAGGATCTGGAAGCCGCGCGGTCCGTCGCGCCGCAGGGCGCGCTCGGTGTCGCGAATCAACCGCTCGCCTGGCAGAAACACCAGCATGTCGCGGTGGCCGCCACCGCCGAGATCCTCCAGGGGGCGGGCCGCAAGACGACACGCGGTCGCCACCACGTGCTCCACGAGCTCGGTGTCCTCGGCGGGCGGGTCGTACTCGACCTCCACCGGGTAGCTGCGCCCCGCCACCTCGAGGATGGGTGCATCGTCGAAGTGGCGGGAAAAACGCTGCGGATCGATGGTCGCGGAGGTGATGATCACCCGCAGCTCGGGGCGCTGGGGGAGCAGCGTCTTGAGGTAGCCGAGCAGGAAGTCGATGTTCAGGCTGCGCTCGTGCGCCTCGTCGATGATCAGCGTGTCATAGGCGAGCAGCTGCGGATCATGGCGGATCTCGGCGAGCAGGATGCCGTCGGTCATGAGCTTGACCAGGGTGGCATCAGCGGTCTCGTCGGTGAACCGGACCTTGTAGCCGACCTGGGCACCGAGTGACGTCGCCGTCTCCTCCGCCAGGCGTGCGGCCACCGCGCGGGCCGCAATCCGCCGCGGCTGAGTGTGGCCGATCATGCCGCGCACGCCGCGGCCAGCGGCCAGACAGATTTTTGGCAGCTGCGTGGTCTTGCCGGAGCCCGTGTCCCCGCAGACGATGATCACCTGGTGGGCGGCGAGCGCCGCGGCGATCCGCTCACGGGCGCCACTGACCGGCAGCTCTGGCGGATACTCAAGCACGGGGACGCTGGCCGCGCGCGCGGCCATGACGCGCGCTGCGGTGTCGATCGCTTCGGCCGCACGTGCCAGCAGCCGATCGGCCGGTTGGCCAGCCGCCTGCCGGCGGGCTGCCCGCGTCAACCAGGTCTCGACCTGCGCGACGTCGCGCAGCGGCAGCGTGTCGAGGCGGCCGCGCAGCGCGTCGATGCTCACATCCATGATGGCCTCAGCGAGAGACGGGCAAAGACACCCTGATGAGGGCGCCGCCGAGCGCACTTCGCCCGATCTCCATGTGCCCCCCGTAGCCCTCAACGATATCACTGACGACGGCAAGCCCGATGCCCTGCCCCGGCAGGCTCTCGTCCAGACGCATGCCGCGGGTACGGGCAGCGTCGACCTGCGCGGGATCCAGACCCGCGCCATCGTCCTCGACGCGCAGGTCCAGGGCCTGTTCGCCTGGGCGCGACGAGATGAGCTCTGCGGTCACGGTGACCTTCTGGTGACCGTATTTCCAGGCATTGTCGAGCAGGTTGCCCAGCAGTTCCTGCAGGTCGCCCTCTTCCCCCTGGAACACGGCATCCGGCGCGATCTCGCGCTGGACCTCGACCTGTCGTTCCCGATACACCTTGGCCAGACTCTCGAGCAGGTCCTCGACGACCGGCGCGACCGGCAGCGTCCGCGTGCCCGCTGCGCGTCCGGTGAAGGCTTCTGCCCGCTTGAGTTGATGGCCGATGATCCGGTCCATGCGGGTAATCCCGTCCGAGAGTTCGCGGCGCAGTCCGGGCTCGACCCGCCCGGCCAGCGTTGCCTGCATCGCCGCCAGAGGGGTTTTCAGACTATGCGCGAGGTTCGCCAGGCTGTCGCGGTAGCGCTGTTGGCGGCCGCGCTCACGCCCCAGCAGGGCGTTGAGGTTCCGCGCCACGCCCGCCAGTTCCGCCGGCTGTCCGGAGGACAGTGCCTCGCGCCTGCCCTGCTCGATCTCGCCGATCTCCCGCTCGATCCGTCCCAAGGGTCGCAGCACATGGCGAAGCACCAGTGACAGCAGCACCAGCGTGGCCAGCGTGAGGCCCGTGAACCAGCTGATGAGGCCGACACGGAAGCCGCGCTGCTGGGCCCGGTAGGGCTCCAGACTCTGACTCACGACAAACGTGAACGCCCGACTGCTGCCGTCATCGAATTCCCAGTTGACCGTTACCTGCCGTTCGACACGGCCGGCGGCATTCTCGTGACGCTGCCGTTGCTGGCGGACGCCAGGCGGGCCGGCCGCCACCGCGTCGGTATCGACCAGATCGACGGCCGAGGGCGATCGCCACAGCGTCGCGCCGTCCGCAGCGCGGATTTCTCCGTACAGCCCCGAGGCCGGCAGGGCCATGCGCCGGTCCGGGGGCGTGGGGACCGTCAACTGCATGCCGGCCTCGTCGGGCTCGGCTGCAGCCATCAGGGCAATCAGCTGGGCCTCCAGCACTTCTGCCCGGGCGCGGGCAAGACTGGCGCTCAGGCTCCACTCCAGCGCGGCCACGGTGGCCGCGAAAAAGGCCAGCAGGAGCACGCCGAGCGACAGCAGGACCCTCAGTCGCAGCGAACCGCGAGACCCTGCAACAGGCTCAGCCGGCGTCATCGCTGAGCGGTGTGCGGGTCATGCGGTAACCGCGGCCCCGCAGGGTCTCGATCGGCTGGAGACTGCCCTCCGGGTCGAGCTTGCGGCGCAGTCTACCGATGAATACTTCGATGGTATTGCTGTCCCGGTCGAAGTCCTGGGCGTACAGGCGCTCGGTCAGTTCAGTCTTGGAGACCACTTCGCCGGCATGCAGCATGAGGATCTCGAGCAGGCGATACTCGAACCCGGTCAACTCCACGCTGCGGCCGGCGACGCTGACACTCTGGCTGCCTGTGTCCAGCCTGACCGCGCCAGAACACAGTTGCGGGCGTGCCCAGCCGCTGGCCCGCCGGACCAGCGCCTCAAGCCGGGCGATCAGCTCTTCCGGATGGAAGGGCTTGACCACGTAATCGTCGGCGCCTGCTTTCAGGCCGGCCACCTTGTCCTGCCAGCGGTCACGCGCCGTCAGGATGAGGATAGGCACATCCCGGCCGGCCTCGCGCAGGGCCGTGACCAACGCCATGCCGGACATGCCCGGCAGGCCCAGATCGACCACCGCCACATCCACCGGGTATTCACTGGCCTGGTACAGGCCTTCCCGGCCATCGGCAGCCTCCTCCACGCTCCAGCCGGCGTCACGCAGGGCTGCCGCGAGCGCCTGGCGAAGCGGTGTATCGTCTTCCACGATCAGTGCGCGCATGTGGGCGTCCTCAGGACATCCGTCCGGTTTCCGCGTCGACGCTCCAGGTGCGGACGCGTCCGTCGGGGCTCAGTACCCGGATTCGGTGGACGACTCGACCGTTCTCGCGGCGGGTTTCGGCCCGCAGCACCCGCCCGCCCGTGCGCTCGCGCACCCGGCGCACGGCCTCCTCCAGGCCAATCGCCTCGTCGTACGCCGCAGCGGCAGCGTACGGTTCGATCAGACTTGTGCCGGCGCCGCCCGCCGCGCCCGCGCTGGCGGGCGACAGCGCTGCCATCAGCACCAGCACCAGCACCAGCACCAACGCCAGCCGGCTCACGCCTCGGCGCACGCACGGCGCTGGCGCTGGCGACGGCACACTGAGCGGGACAGGACGGGTCATGCGAGTCATCCGGTGGACCACGGTACGGCGCAAGCCTGAAACCGCGTGACAGCAAAATCAAGCCGCGGCCGCGCGCCCCACCCGCCCCGCCGAGGGGCGGCTCAGCGCCCCGCAGGCCGCACGTCGACACGGACCCGAAGCTGGTCTCCGGGCGGTGTGGCCGTGCGCGTACGGAACTCGCGTCCGGCGTAGAGGTACGTCACATCGTAGCCCTCGAGACGCTCCTCTTCGCGGACATCCGTCGACACGCTGCAGCGTTCGACGCTGACCGGGCGGGTCTCGGTGACGGTCCGGGTCGGTGTGGCGGCGGCATGCGCGTGGCGGGTGTGCGCGTGCTCGGCCGCGACCGCGGCGCCGACCAGTGTACCGAACAGGGTCATCGCATCTCTGCCGCGACCGCTCCCGAACTGGTTGCCGGCCAGGCCACCGATGACGCCACCGGCAATCGTGGGCCCTGCGGTGCGGACCCGCGGATCCCGGCCCGGCTGCACATGCTGCAGGGTCTCGTAATGGGTTTCTACCCAGCATTCCCGCCGGGGCTGTTCCACCCGGACCGTTCGGACGATGGGCATCACGTTGATGACGGGTGCGTAGTCGAAGACGGCGCCACCGGGAGCAGCGTGATGCGGCTGCGCCTGCGCCACACCGGTGGCGAGGCCCAGTGTCGCCGCAGCCAGCGGCAGGGTCAGGATTCGCCGGACTGAGTTCATGGCAGATGCTCCTCTTGGAATGACCGCGGCCCTCGCCGCGCGTCTTGTCCATAGCATCTGTCGCGGGGACTGAACCCGGACTGAACGTGGGCCTCGCCCCCTTGGCTCCGGCCTTCACACCATGGCAATGTCTTCGATATGGATCTGCCAGCGAGACACCCCGAGTTCACGCAGTGCGGTCTGCACCTGTCTGAGCATCGGGCGCGGCCCGCAGAGCACGAAACGGGCCCGAGTGAGCAGCGCCGGATCGAGTCGGTCGGCCAGCAGGCGGTGGTCGAGGCGGCCTTCCTCGATGTCCTCGCCGCCCGCGCGCTCTGCTGGCGCTGACTCCAGGACCGTGATCAGGCGCCCGCCGAGCTCGGTGGCCAGTTGCCGCAACTCGGCATGGAACGTGGCCCGATCCAGGCTGGCCGCCGCATGGAACAGCAGAAACGGCCGGCGGATCCCGCGATCGCGCATGCTGCGCAGGGCGCTGGCGAAGGGGGTGATGCCGATACCGCCCCCGATCATGACCACCGGGGTGTCCACGGCGCCGCTCAGCCAGCGGGCGCCGTAGGGGCCCTCCAGGTACGCACGGGATCCGGGCGGAATATCCGGTACGCTGGCGGTAAAGTCGCCGAGCGCCTTGATCGTGAGCTCCAGACGCTCGGGCCGTGCGTCGCTGGAGGCGATCGTGAACGGATGCTGCTGCAGGCTGAAGCTCGACTCGCCGACGGTCAGCCAGACATGCTGGCCCGTCTCGAAAGCCAGTCCGGCATGCCCTTCTGGCATCAGCACCAGCGTACAGGTTCGCGCGTGCTCCGGGCGTACCTCGACGATCCGCCACGGCCGCCGCAGCTGTTGCCAGGGCCGCACCACTCGGCTCCACGCCAGCAGGGCCAGCGCCAGCACGGCCAGACCGATCCACAGGGCGCGTTGCCACAGGGGGCCGGCATGATGGCCCACCATGAAGATGTGGGCGGCCCCGACGACCACGATCATGGCCGCAAGGCCACCATGCAGCAGTCGCCAGACCTCGTAGGACACGCCGATATGCCGGCGCGCGAGCGAGAGTCCGATGATCGTGATCAGGGCGAGGGTGACGCCGATCAACGCCACTGCGCGTGGCAGATTGACCCGAGGGTCAAGGAACGCCAGGTAACCGGGGTTGGCGACGATCAGCCCCAGCGCGTGCGCAAGCACCAGCATGCCCGCGATGACCCCCAGCAGGCGATGCAGGCGCATCATCGTGTGTTGTCCGATCGGCCTGGCCAGCGCGAGGAACCGTCCGGAGGTGGCGAACTGCAGACACATCAGCGCCATGGCCATGAAGCCTAGCCCCACGCCGAACTCGATCCCCCAGTGCCGCCAGGGGCCTGGTGCCAGCAGATAGGTCAGGGCCGGGGCGAATAGCACGCTCGCCGTGGCGCCGAGTCCCCAGGCCAGCAGATGGCCGGGACGCCTGATGAAGGCATCGGTGCGTTGACGCTGTGGCATAGGGGTGCTCCGCTGACCGGGGGCGAGGCGATTTTCAGAGGCCCAGTGTCTTGGCCTCCTGCCAGTGTCGCTCGAGCGTCTCCAGGGGCGTCTCCGAGAGCTTGCCGCCGTCGGCAATCACCGCCTGCTCGATGTGTTCGAAGCGGCGGGTGAACTTCCGGTTGCATCGTCGCAGGGCCGCCTCAGGGTCGACGCCGACCTGTCGACACAGGTTGACCATGGCAAAGAGTGCGTCCCCGAGCTCTTCTTCCAGCCGCGAGCCGCGCTCGCCGGTGGCCAGCAGCTCGTCGACTTCCCCCAGCTCCTCGTCGACTTTCGCCCGCACCTGGGCGACTTCCGGCCACTCGAAACCGACCGTGGCCGCCCTGCGGGAGAGTTTCAGGGCCTGGCTGAGTGCCGGTAGCCCGCGGGGCACGTCCGTCAACACCCCGCCGGGATCGCCGCGCCGGGCACGCTCTTCCTGCTTGACGGTTTCCCAGCGTTGCCGGAGATGCGCCTCATCGTCGATTCTTTCATTAGAAAAGACATGAGGATGTCGTCGTATCATCTTGTTTGAAATGGACTCTACCACATCCGAGAACTCGAATGCGCCAGCGTCCCGAGCCATCTGCGCATGGAACACCACCTGCAGCAGCAGGTCGCCCAATTCGTCTCTGAGATCGTCCAGATCGCCTCGTTCTATTGCGTCGACGACCTCATACGCCTCTTCAAGGGTGTAGGGCGCCACACTGGCAAAGGTCTGGCGCAGATCCCACGGGCAGCCGCCCTCCGGGTCCCGGAGCCGCTGCATAATTTCAAGTAGTTTCGAGATATCAGACACTAACTCTTTGTCTCAATGAGCATCGTTGTAAGGCGGATCAGCATGGCAGCGGTGGCGCCCCAGATCCGGTGCCCCTCCCAGTGATACTCCACCACCTCGAAGCAACTCCCCTGGACTTCGCGTTGCCCGAGCCGGCGATTGGCCGGATCAAGAAAGAATGCCAGTGGCGCGGTGAACACCGATGCGACCTCGCCAGGGGCCGGTCGCGGCCGGTACTCGGCTTCGTCGATCACCCCGACCACTGGCGTCACGGCGAAGCCGGTGATGGTGAGCTGTGCGTCCAGGTAACCGGCGAGCACGACCGACTGCGGGAGCAGGCCGATCTCCTCACGTGCCTCGCGCAGTGCAGCGGCGGCGGGACCGTGGTCCCCGGGATCGATCCGCCCCCCGGGAAAACTGATCTGCCCGGCATGGCGCCGCAGATGCGGTGCCCGCTCGGTGAACACGACGTCCAGGCGCCCGGAGCGGCGCTCCAGCAGCGGCACGAGCACCGCGGCGGGCACGGCCGGCGCCGACAGTCGGGCCGCGAGCGCGGCGGAGAGTGGTGTGCTGAGGCCTGTCAGCCCGCCACGGGTGACGTCCTCCGGCGGCCGGGTATCCCGCAGGCGGGCCAGCACGACCTGCCGATCCAGCCCCTCAGCTGCCGCGACATTGGCCAAGATCAGCCCTTGATCCCGCCTTCGGTGAGTCCCGTCGGGTCGAGCAGACCCGCAAGTTCCTCGCGCGGCAAGCCGGTCTCGGCCACGGCAACTTCCAGGATGGGACGACCCTCGGCGTAGGCCTTCTTCGCGATGGCGGCGCCCTTTTCGTAGCCGATCACGGGGTTGAGCGCGGTGACCAGGATCGGGTTGCGGGCCAGGGCATCTTCAAGATGCTCCTCGTTGACGGTGAAGCCGCTGATCGCCGCGTCGGCCAGGGCCCGCGAGGCGTTGGCCAGCAGACCGACGCTCTGCAGCAGATTGTAGCCGACCACCGGCAGCATGACGTTCAGCTGGAAGTTGCCGGACTGCCCGGCCACGGTCACGGTCGCGTCGTTACCGATGACCTGTGCCGCCACCATTGCCGCGGCTTCGGGAATCACCGGGTTGACCTTGCCCGGCATGATGCTGGACCCCGGCTGCAGGGCCGGCAGTGCGAGCTCGGCGAGGCCGGCCAGGGGGCCGGAGTTCATCCACCTGAGGTCATTGGCGATTTTCATCACGCTGACGGCCACGGTCTTGAGCTGGCCGGACAGCTCGACGGCCGTGTCCTGGCTGCTCAGTGCCTCGAAGGCATCGTCTGCGGGACGGAAGGCAATCCCGGTACGCTCAGCCAGCAGGGCCGCCACCCGCGCGCCGAACTCCGGATGAGCGTTGATACCGGTACCGACGGCCGTGCCCCCCTGCGCGAGCGCCGAGAGCCGCGGCAGGACGCCAGCGACGCGCTGGTAGCCGTTGCGGATCTGCGCGGCCCAGCCGCCGAGTTCCTGGCCGAAGGTGACCGGCATGGCGTCCATGAGGTGCGTCCGGCCGGTCTTGACCACGCCGCCGAGCTCGGCGGCGCGGCCCTCGATCACGCCCGCCAGGTGATCCAGCGCCGGCAGCAGCTCTTCGGTCAGACCCAGGGCGGCACTGACATGGATACAGGTGGGGATCACGTCGTTGGAGCTCTGGCCCATGTTGACGTGGTCGTTGGGGTGGACGGCTTCGGCGCCGGCGCGGCGTGCGAGGTTGGCGATGACCTCGTTGGCATTCATGTTCGAGGAGGTCCCGGAGCCGGTCTGGAACACATCGACGGGGAACTGCGCGTCGTGTTCGCCGGCAGCGACCTGTTCGGCGGCCTGCTGGATGGCGTGCGCGAGGTTGGCATCGAGCAGGCCGAGGTCACGGTTGGCGCCGGCGGCCGCCCATTTCACCAGGCCCAGTGCCCGAATGAAGCCACGCGGCATGGTCAGGCCGCTGATCGGGAAATTCTCCACTGCGCGCTGGGTCTGCGCGGCCCACAGTGCCTCTGCCGGCACCTGCAGTTCGCCCATGCTGTCGCGCTCGACGCGATATGCCTTGTCCGCCACTCGTCACTCCTTGGGAACCTGCTGGGAAGATCGCCGCCGCCGGATAGGTCGACGTGCGGGCAGTCATGTATGATACGCGCTCTTTTTTTGCTGTGTACACGAGGCCGAAGAGCCCACCATGGAACTGAGCGCGCTGACCGCAATCGGCCCGGTCGATGGCCGATATGCCGACAAATGCGCCGAGCTGCGCAACTATTTCAGCGAGTATGCGCTGATCCGCTACCGCACCCTGGTCGAGGTGCGCTGGCTGCAGCATCTTGGCGAAGAGCCGGCGATCGAGGAGCTTACCGGTCTGTCCCAGATGGTGAAGGACCTGCTCAATCGCGTGGTCGACGACTTCGGTGTGGAGGATGCCCGCCAGATCAAGGCGATCGAGGCCACCACCAACCACGATGTCAAGGCGGTCGAGTATTTCCTGCGCGAGCGGCTCGGCGAGGGCAGCGATACGGAGCGGTTGCGCGAGTTCATCCACTTCGCCTGCACCTCCGAGGACATCAACAATCTCGCCTACGCACTGATGCTGGCGCACGCGCGCGACCGGGTCCTGATTCCGGTCATGAACGAACTGGTCACCTCGTTGCGCAACACCGCCCACCAGCTGTCGGACGTCGCGATGCTGTCGCGCACGCATGGCCAGTCGGCGTCACCGACCACCATGGGCAAGGAAATCGCCAACTTCGCCCATCGTCTCGCGCGCCAGCGACGGGCGCTGGCGGCCGTGACGCCGCTGGGCAAGCTCAATGGCGCCGTCGGCAATTTCAATGCTCACATGGTGGCCTACCCCGAGGTGCCATGGTCGGAGTTCACGCAGAAGTTCGTTGAGAATCTGGGCCTTGAGCACAATTTCTATACCACCCAGATCGAACCCCACGACTGGATCGCGGAATACTGTGACGTGCTGGCCCGCTTCAACACGGTACTGATCGATCTGTGCCGCGATCTCTGGAGCTACATCTCGCTGGGCTACTTTCGGCAGAAGGCGGTGGACAAGGAAGTCGGCTCGTCGACCATGCCGCACAAGGTCAACCCGATCGACTTCGAGAACGCCGAGGGGAATCTCGGGGTTGCGAATGCCCTGCTGGCCCATTTTGCGGCAAAACTTCCGGTATCGCGCTGGCAGCGTGATCTCACCGATTCGACCGTGCTGCGCAACCTCGGGGTGGCCATGGCGCACACCCTGATCGCCTTCCGGTCGGTGCAGAAGGGCCTCGGCAAACTCGAGTGCGACCGCACACGTATCGCCGACGATCTAGACGATGCCTGGGAGGTACTGGCCGAGGCTGTGCAGACAGTGATGCGACGCTACGGTGTGCCCGAGCCCTACGAAAAGCTCAAGGCCCTCACCCGCGGGCGACGCATCGACCAGAAGACACTGCAGCATTTCATCGAAGATCTGGACATCCCCGACGAGGCCAGGCGGGCGCTGCTGGCACTGACGCCGGCCGGCTACACGGGGCTGGCCAAGCGGCTTGCACGCGAGGCCTGAGACCACGGTGTCGCTGCGCTGGCCCGCAGGCCTCGACGCGCGCGGTTTCCTCTCCCGATACTGGCAACGGCGCCCGTTGCTCCTGAGATCCGCGGTGGACCCGGCCACGCTGCCGCTCCCTGACGACGACCGGCTTGCCGGCCTGGCCCTCTCGCCCGAGGTGGAATCCCGGCTGGTCCGCCACCGCCGCGGGGCGCACTGGCGGCTCGAACACGGCCCGTTCACCGCCTCGCAACTGCGGCGATTGGCGCGGCGCGACTGGACGCTGTTGCTCCAGGACGTCGACAGCCACTGGCCGGCGACGCGCGCGATCTTCGACCTGGTGGCGTTCATCGCCCCCTGGCGGCGCGAAGACCTGATGGTGAGTCTTGCGGCACCGGGTGGCACGGTCGGTGCGCACGTGGATCAGTACGATGTCTTTCTGCTGCAGGTCAGGGGTCGGCGAGAGTGGCGCATCGGCCGCCCCGAGACGTCGGGTAGACTGCGCGAGGATGTGCCGCTGGCGCTGCTGGCCCACTTTGAGGAGGCCGAGCGCTGGATGCTGGCGCCTGGCGATATCCTCTACCTGCCGCCGGGTGTGCCCCACCACGGCATCGCGGCTGACGACCAGAACCTGTGCGTGACCGCCTCGCTCGGCTTCCGTGCGCCGGAGGCCGGCGAACTTTCGGTGGCCATGATCGAGGCGCAGCTCGCAGCACTGGCGACCGTGCCGAGGTACTCGGATGCCGGCGTGACGCTGCGCGAAGCTCAGGGCGGTGAAATCGGCGCCGCGGCGATCGCAAGGCTGGAACGCCTGCTCGAGGCGCTCCCGGACCGGCGCCTGGCCTGTGCGCGGGCCCTCGCCCGACTGGCCACTGAAGTCAAGCCATGGCTCGCCCCGCTGCCGCGTCGACGGGGCCTTGGCGCGTCCGCCCTCTGGCGTCGTCTGGCGCGCGGCGATCGTCTGCGCCTGGCGGCCGGGGCCCGCGCGGCCTGGGTGAGGACCGGGGGCGGCGCGGCTGAACTCTATGTGAATGGCTGCTGCTGGACGCTGCCGCCCGGGTGCCGAAGGCTGGCAGAACATCTGGCGGGACCTGCGGCAACAACCGGAATGACCGCGCTGCCGCAGCGGGCGTCCGCGCGCGGCGCGGCGCTGGCGGTGCTCTGCCAACTCTATCTGGAAGGCCTGTTGGAGATCGTCCGCCCATGAAGGGCGAACAGACCGGAATCACGCTCAGGCCTGCGACCTGGGAAGCCGACCGTGAGGCCCTGATGTTCGTCCGGCGGGCGGTGTTCATCGAGGAACAGGGGGTCAGTGAAGATGAAGAGTGGGATGAGCACGATCCGGTCTGTGAGCACCTGCTGGCCACCACGGTGAAACGTGACGCAGTTGGCACGGCCCGCCTCCACCCCTCCGGTAGAGTGGGTCGCGTTGCAGTGCTGAAGGCCTTTCGAGGTCTAGGTATCGGGCACGCACTGATGCTGGAGGTCATCCAGCGGGCAGAGCTGCGTGCCCTGCCGCAGCTGGCGCTGAATGCTCAGGTGCAGGCCCTTGAGTTCTACCGTCGGCTCGGCTTCGTGCCGCGCGGCGAGGAATTTCTCGAGGCCGGTATCGCCCACATCGAAATGGTGAAACCCCTGAAGTGAGCCCCGACCACGTCATCCGCCGGAGCCAGCGTCGCGTGCTGGCCAGCCAGCAGGACGTCCGCGCAGCGGTCGTCGAGGTGACAGGCGTCGCCGGCAGGATGCTGTCGATTTTCACCCATGATCTCGAGCCACAGATCTACGGGCACGAGGACTTCCTGGAAGCGGTCAAGCGTTTCGTGCTCTCGCGGAGCTTTACGCGGGTACGCGTGCTGATCGGGGACCCACAACGGGCGATCAAGATGAGCCACCGCTTCGTGGCCATGGGCCGTCGCCTGAACAGCTACATCGAGTTCCGGCATCTTGACCCCGAACTCGGCACCTGCCGCGAGGCCTACCTCATCGCCGACGATAGCGGCCTGGTATTCCGGGCGGAGGCGTCGCGCTGGGAAGGTCTTTCGGATACGTTCGAACCCGCCGTGGCGCGCAAGTACCTCTCCCGTTTCGATGAGCTGTGGGCCGCCTGCGAACCCTCCCGGGAGATCCGCGAACTGCGGGTGTGAACCCTCCCCCAGCCCGCACGCGGGCACTCGGGGTATAATTCGGCGGCATGAATAACGGTATCGATGTTACTGTCGCGGCCATCACCGAGCGCGCCGGGCGCTTTCTGATGGTCGAGGAACGGGTGTCCGGCAACGCCGTGATCAACCAGCCCGCCGGTCATCTGGAGCCGGGCGAATCGCTGGTCGAGGCGGTGATTCGCGAGACACTCGAGGAGACGGCCTGGGCGCTGGAGCCCGAGGCGGTCACGGGGATCTATCTCTGGCAGACGCCGGATCAGTCGCGCAGCTTCCTGCGCGTGGCCTTTGCCGGACAGTGCCGTGGCCACGATCCCGAGCGTACACTTGACACTGGCATCATTGCGGCGCACTGGCTGACGCGAGAGGACGTCGCGGCCCAGGCGGCGCGCCTGCGAAGCCCGATGGTCATCCGCTGCATCGACGACTACCTGGCCGGCATCCGCTACCCGCTCGATTGTCTCACCTTGGTCGAGGCCGCGAGCCCGCTGCAGGCGCTCAGCGCTGCCGGATGAGCACCCGGGTATCCGTGACGGGTGCCAGGAAGCCCCGGGATCGCCTGGTGATCATCGCCCTGTCTGGCGGTGTGGACAGTGCGGTCGCAGCCTGGCGGCTGCTTGAAGAGGGCTGGCAGGTGCAGGGCCTGCACATGACCAACTGGGAAGACGACGAGGCCTACTGCACGGCGGCGGAGGATCTGCGCGCCGCCCGGCGGGTGGCAGACCAGTTGGGCATCCCCCTGCACCTGGTGAATTTTTCCAGTGCCTACCGGGCGCGGGTGTTTCAGGCGTTTCTGGACGAGTACGCGGCCGGTCGGACGCCCAATCCCGACGTGCTCTGCAACCGGGAGATCAAGTTCGGCGAGTGCCTGAGTCACGCGCGCCGGCTGGGCGCCGAGTTTCTCGCCACCGGCCACTACGCGCGCGTGCTGCGCGACGACCGCGGCGTCCGCCTGGCGCTGGCCACCGATCAGGACAAGGACCAGACCTACTTCCTGCACGCGGTGCCGCAAGCCGCCCTGGCGCATGCCCTGTTTCCGCTGGGTGACCTCTCCAAGGCGGAGGTTCGGGCGCTGGCGCGGGAGATCGGCCTTGCCAACTGGGATCGCCCGGACAGCACGGGCATCTGCTTTATCGGCGAGCGGCCGTTCCAGGAGTTCCTGGGGACGCATCTCGCCGCCCGTCCGGGACCCATCGAGGACGAGCACGGGACTGTGCTTGGCGAACACCGGGGACTGATGTTCTACACCATCGGTCAGCGCGGTGGACTTGGCCTCGGCGGGCGGGCCGGCGCGTCTGAGGCCCCATGGTACGTTGCAGCGAAACGTCTCGTTGACAACACCCTGGTGGTCGTCCAGGGCGCCGGGCACCCCTGGCTGTTTCGCGCGGGGCTGGTGGCCGACACGCTGCACTGGATCGGTGCGCCGCCGAAGACGTCCGGGCACGCGGTTGATCTGCCGCTGCAGGCCAGGATCCGCCACCGCCAGGGTCTCCAGTCGGTCAGCGTGACGCTCGAGGCCGGTGGGACCCGGGCCCGGGTGGCCTTCGCCGAGCCGCAGCGTGGCGTCGCGCCAGGTCAGTATGTCGTGTTCTACGACGGCGATGACTGTCTGGGCGGCGGAGTCATCCGGGAGTCGCTGACGTGCGTCCCGACGGCCGATAGCCTGCAGGCAACGCTCACGTGTTGATATAATCGTGGGCTACCCCGGTTTGCGGTATTGGGCGCTCTTCAGGGCGCCAGTGCGATCATCCAGCCCGACGAGAGGATCCCCATGAAGGACAGTTTCAACGCCCGTTCCACGCTCACGGTGAACGGTCAGGATTACACCATCTGCCGCCTGGATTCGATCACCGAGGGTCATGTCGGGCGCCTGCCCTACTCGCTCAAGGTGCTGCTTGAGAATCTGTTGCGCCTCGAGGACGGCGTGAACGTGACCCGCGAGGACATCCTCGCCCTGGCCACCTGGGATCCCGCGGCGCAGCCGAGCAAGGAGATTTCATTCACGCCGGCGCGCGTCATCCTGCAGGACTTTACCGGGGTCCCGGCGGTGGTTGACCTCGCCGCCATGCGCGAGGCGGTGGTCAAGCTCGGGGGTCAGGCCGATCGGATCAACCCGCTGTCGCCGGCGGAACTGGTGATTGACCACTCGGTGCAGGTGGATCACTACGGCTCCAGCGATGCGCTGGCCCGCAACAACGCCATCGAGTTCTCGCGCAACCAGGAGCGCTATGCCTTCCTGCGCTGGGGACAGAAGGCGTTCGACAATTTCCGCGTGGTCCCGCCGAACACCGGGATCGTGCACCAGGTGAACCTCGAGTTCCTGGGGCGGGTGGTCTTCGATGCCGAAGTCGACGGGACGCGCATGGCCTACCCGGACACCCTGGTGGGGACCGACTCGCATACGACGATGATCAACGGCCTCGGCGTCCTCGGCTGGGGTGTCGGCGGCATCGAGGCCGAGGCCGCCATGCTGGGACAGCCGGTGACGATGCTGATTCCCGAGGTGATCGGCGTACGCTTCAGCGGGCGCATGCGCGAGGGCACGACGGCCACGGATCTGGTGCTCACCGTCACCGAGATGCTGCGCAAGCGCGGTGTGGTCGGCAAGTTCGTGGAATTCTTCGGCGACGGTCTGGCCGGCCTGCCCCTGGCCGACCGTGCCACCCTCGGCAACATGTCGCCGGAATTCGGCAGCACCTGCGCGATCTTCCCCATCGATGGCGAGACCACCCACTACCTCCGGCTCTCCGGGCGCAGTGAGCAGCAGGTCGCGCTGGTAGAGGCCTACGCCCGCGCCCAGGGCATGTGGCGCGAAGATGGCGAGGCGCCGGCGCTGTATTCCGACATCGTCGAACTGGATCTCGCCACGATCGAGCCCAGCCTGGCGGGTCCGCGTCGGCCCCAGGACCGCATTCCGCTCAAGTCCGCGAAGACGGCGTATCTCCAGCACCTCGGGCCCATGCGCGAGGCGCGCTCGGCCAAGCCTGTAGCCGAGGCGGTCTTCGAGGGCGAAGGGGGTGACACGGCCGTTGGCAATCAGAGCGCCGAGGGTCTCGCGCGGGTGGAGATGGACGGCCAGGCCTTCGACCTCAAGGACGGCGCCATCCTGGTCGCCGCGATCACCAGTTGCACCAACACCTCCAACCCCGCAGTCATGCTGGGCGCCGGCCTGCTCGCACGCAATGCTGCGGCGCGTGGCCTCAAGGTCAAGCCGTGGGTAAAGACTTCGCTGGCGCCGGGGTCCAAGGTGGTCACCGATTACCTGCGCGCCGCTGAGGTCCTCGATGACCTCGAGACCCTGGGGTTCGATGTCGTCGGCTATGGCTGCACCACCTGTATCGGCAACTCCGGCCCGCTGCGCGAGGAAATCGCGGCTGCCGTGCAGAGCGGCGATCTCGTCGGTTGCAGCGTGCTCTCCGGCAACCGGAATTTCGAGGGGCGTATTCACCCGCTGGTGCGGATGAATTTCCTCGCGTCGCCGCCGCTGGTCGTCGCCTACGCCCTGGCCGGCACCATGGATATCGATCTGCAGAATGACCCGCTGGGTACCGATGCCGACGGCAAGCCGGTCTACCTCAAGGACCTCTGGCCCGCGTCGTCGGAAATCAGTGACATCATCCTGCAGAAGATCGGTTCGGAGATGTTCAAGCGCAGTTATGCCGGCGTGTTCGACGGCGACGAGAACTGGAATAGCCTGGAAGTCCCCGAGGGCGAGCTCTACGCCTGGGACGAGCAGTCGACCTATGTGAAGAACCCGCCCTACTTCGAAGGCATGCAGGCAGAACCCGCCGGGATCGAGGACATCGTGGACGCCAGGGTGCTGGCAGTGCTGGGCGACTCGGTGACCACCGACCACATCTCCCCGGCGGGCAGCATCGCCAGCGACAGTCCTGCCGCCCACTATCTCGTAGACCAGGGCGTCGAGCCGAGGGATTTCAACTCCTACGGCTCGCGCCGGGGTAACCACGAGGTCATGATGCGCGGCACGTTCGCGAACATCCGGTTGCGCAATGCGCTGGTCGATCGCGAAGGCGGCTATACACGACACCTGCCCAGCGGTGACGAGCTTGCCATCTATGATGCGGCCATGCGTTACAAGGACGAGGGTGTGGCGCTGGTGATCCTCGCAGGCAAGGAATATGGCTCGGGCTCCTCGCGCGACTGGGCTGCCAAGGGGACGGTACTGCTGGGCGTCAAGGCGGTGATCGCCGAGAGCTTCGAGCGGATCCATCGCTCGAACCTGATCGGCATGGGCGTGCTGCCACTGCAGTTCAAGGAAGGCGAGAGTGCCGCCTCGCTGGGATTGACCGGGCACGAGCAGATCAGCATCGAGGGCCTGGCGGCCGCGGACACGCGTACCGTCAAGGTCACGGCCACCCCGGCGCAAGGCGAGCCGATCGTCTTCGAGGCCGTGGTACGCATCGACACCCCCAAAGAACGCGAGTACTACGAGAACGGCGGCATCCTGCACTACGTGCTGCGCCAGCTCGCCGCGGTCGACAAGGCCGCCTGAGCACGCGTGCTGTCTGGCGCGCCCGCCCTGTGCGGGGCGCCAGACAGCCCTTCGCGCATCATCGAGGTCAATCCTGCCGAGACCCCTTTGACCCCTTTGGCCTGCGCGCGGCTGCCTCAACCGGCGGCGGTGATCCTGCCAGGCCTGGTCACGGCGCTGCGGGGCTCGCGGTAGTCAAGCCGCTGGCCATCAGCTGGTCGGCCAGTAGCGAAGCCCAGCGACGATAGCCTTCGGCGCCTGGATGGTAGCCATCCTCGGCGAGCAGCTCGGGCGATGGCGGAAACCGGATCGGCAGATAGTGCACGTCGGGGCCGGCGCCGACGCACCACTCCAGCAGCGCCCGGTCGAGCTGGCGGGCACGCCAGCCGAGCAACCAGCGCAGTGGTCGCGGCAATGCTGTGAACCAGCCGACCGGCGGCACCGACGCGAAGGCGATATGCGCCGCGCCCTGCTGACGGAGACTGCCGCAGAGCGTGTCCAGCGCGGCCCGCCAGCTGGCGAGCGAGCTCAGTTTGACCGTGTCATTGACCCCCATCGGCACGAGCGCGAGGGCCGGCGGGGGTCCCGGCGGCGCGGCGGCCAACAGGGCTGCGGCCCGGGCGACGCGAGCGCCGTTCGCGCCAATCACCTGCCAGTGCACCGCCAGGCCACTGCGCTCGGCAATCGCGGCGGAAAGCCGCGCCGCAAGCGCCTCTTCGAGCTGGCTCACGCCGACGCCGACGGTCGTCGACTCTCCCACCACCAGCAGGCGGAAGTGTTCCGCTGGCGTCGCCACCGGTGCGCGGGCGGCAGGCTCGACCTGCCCTTCGCGCGGGCCCGCGGCCTCTGGCAGCCGCGGAGTGCGCCAGGCGGTCCACAACGCCTGCACCAGCACCACCGGCAACAGGGCGAGCAGCACTGTCCAGAAGGCAAGCGCAGCGAGGGGTCCGGTGGTCGGTGGGGTCATGTCGGTGCAAACACCCAGCCGGGCACCTCGCGCCAGGCGGCGTTGAGCTGACGGTCAAGGGCGCGGCAGTCCGGCTCATGCCGGGCGACCCGCGCCCAGAACGCCGCCCCGTGGTGCATATGCTCGAGGTGACAGAGTTCATGGAGGACCAGGTAGCGGAGCAGGCGCGCATCGAGGAACAGCATGCAGGCATTCAGGCTGACGGTGCGCCTGCTGGAGCAACTGCCCCAGCGGCTGCGCTGCAGACGGAACTGCAATCGCGCGGGCGCCAGGCCGGTTTCCCTGCTGATGGGGGCCACCAGCGCCGGACCCACTTCTCGCGCGCGCGCGCACAGCCAGGCCTGCAGGAGCCCAAGCGGTGCCGTGGCCGAGGCGTCAGCCGGCTGAAGTACGAGCTCATCCCCGCGCTGCTGCCAGCGGCGGCCGCGGCCGGCCCGTGGCGGGGCAACCCGCAGCTGCAGGGTTTCACCGGTGGCGGCCAACCGGACCGTTTGCGGCAGCTCGGGCGGTGTCGCAGGCGCCATTTCGCTGGCCGTGCGGATGATCCAGTCGCGGTGAGCGCCGATGAAGCGCGCGACCACGGCCGGCCCAGCGCGCGGCGGGGTGACCACCACGACACGGCCGCCCGGATGGACGCGGATGGACAGTCTTCGGGCCCGAGGGTGACGACGAATCTCCATCGGTGGCAGGTCGCTGACGGCCGACGTGGCCGTGGCCGGGGCGCTGCTCGCCAGGGGCAGCAGGAGCTGGGCCTGGGCAGCCTGGTCGGACGCTGAGGCGTTCGGCGCTGAGGACGGGCGGTTCATGGCTTCGCGATGATACGCGCGAACGCCCTGCTGCGGGATAGTCCTGCGAGACGGCTTGATCGTTCGGCCCGCGCCACTACACTAGCGCGCATGCCAGAACTCATCGATATCGGCGCCAATCTGACCCACGAGAGCTTCGCGCCTGATCTCGGCGCGGTGCTCGCACGCGCCAGTGACGCCAGCGTGACCCGCATGATCGTGACCGGGAGCACGCTGGCGCATTCAAGCGCGGCCGCGCGCCTGGCCGCCGGGCATGCTGGCGTGCTGTACGCCACCGCCGGCATCCACCCGCATCATGCGCGCGAGTTTACGCCGGCGGACCTGCCCGGGTTGCGCGCGTTGGCCGCGGCGCCTGGCGTGGTTGCGATCGGCGAATGCGGACTGGATTACTTTCGCAATTACTCCTCGCCGGCTGAACAGGAACGCGCGTTCACCGCGCAGCTCGAACTCGCGGTCGAATTGCAGTTGCCGGTGTTCCTGCACCAGCGTGATGCCCACGACCGCTTCATGGGGATTCTCAGGGACTGTCGCGACCAGCTGGGCCACGCGGTCGCGCATTGTTTTACCGCCGGCCAGCGCGAGCTCTGGGCCTACCTCGATCTGGACCTGCACATCGGCATCACCGGCTGGATCTGCGACGAGCGCCGTGGCAGCCATCTCGAGCCCTTGGTGCGGGATATTCCGGAAGACCGGCTGATGCTCGAGACCGATGCCCCTTACCTGCTGCCGCGTGACCTGCGACCGCGGCCGAAGTCCCGGCGCAACGAGCCTGCGTATCTTCCGCATATCCTCGCCAAGGTTGCCGCCTGTCGCGACACGACCGCGGCGGCACTGGCGGCGAGTACCACAGCGACTGCCGAGCGTTTTTTCGCGCTCGACGCGGTGGCGGTGCGGCGCGAGTCTGCGGCCGGCTGACCCCGCTCAGGGTTTCGGGCTGCGTTCGACCTGCGGCGTGTAGGCGTCGCGCTCGGCGCCGGGGGGCGCCACCTCGGCCTCGTGGTAGCCGGTAATCATGGATTTGAGATAGGCATACCAGGGGCGGCCGGTGGTTGCCGCCATGTAGACATGGCCGATCAGGAAGACCACCAGGCCGAACGCCGCGGCGACGTGCACGTACGCCACCCAGGCCAGTGGCAGTGCCGCCCCCAGCGCCGTGGGGCGCCAGGCCGCATAGAACAGCAGCAGCAACCCGGAGATCCAGAGCGCCGGTGCGAGGAGCACCTTGAAGCCGAAGTAAGCGAGCCGCTGCAGCGGATTGTGCTTGGCTGCCGGAGTGCTGACGAAAGGCTTCGTCTCGCCCGAGAAGATGCCATAGGCGTAGTACATGGCGACGACCGGCAGGCCACGACTGGTGGGCACGTACTGACGCCATTCGCCGGTCGTGACATGCCAGAAAATCGCCAACACCCAAAGCCCGATCACGTTCCAGGCGAGCACGATATGGGCGCGCAGCGCCAGGTCGTAGCCGATCCACTGGTGGGTGCCATGTAGCGCGAAGCCGGTAAACAGCAGGCCGAACACCAGCACGGCCTGCGTCCAGTGCCAGAAGCGCTCGAAGCGGGTGAAAATGAGTACGCGGCTCATACCCCGTCTCCTGTATGGGCTGCAGGCTGCGGCCGGCGACGACGGATCACCATCACGGCGCGCATCAGCCCGTGTCCGAGGACGCCCAGCAGCGTGAGCAGTACCGCCGCCCAGCCCAAGGTCTCGATCAGCGGATGGCGATCCTGTCCTGGGATATACAGCCCTGCCAGGCCCGCGAGCCGACCACCAACGCTGTGGCAGGACTCGCAGGACAGGGCCATGTCTGCCGGGGCGACCATGTGTGTCACGGGCCAGTACATGCGGGTCTCGACAAACCCATGGCTGCCACTGAACCCGGCGTCGGTCTGCCCGGTCCGCAGGGCCTCGGCCATGCCGGCTTCGATCGCCCGGGTCCAGTCGTAGCCGCGCCAGTAGGCCGTCTCATCCCGGCCGAACAGTCTCGGCACGACGATGTGCTGATGGACATCATCATAGGGCTGGTGCCCCTCCAACACCTTGAACGGCCAGATTCGGGCGCCGTTGCCCCGGGCGCCGTTGCGCGGCGGTTCACCCTCGGGCCGGTTGATGTCTACCGGTCGGGACGGATCGATGCGCTCGCCGGCTTCCGTATATCGCATCGTGCCGTCGAACCAGCGATACACCGGGGGATAGTTTTCGCGCCACTCGAAGTTGCCCTTCATGCCGTCGTAGACGATATGGCCGTCCTCGTCACGCTCGACCACGGGGACCCCCGCCTCACTGCGCCGTCCAGCGCTCGACCAGTCCCAGAGGGTCTTGGTGGCCAGCCCCCCGCGGGCAATCTCGGGCACGTGGCAGGTCTGGCAGGCGATGAACCCCGCATGCTGGTTCAGCTTGTCGTGGATCCCGCGCGCGTGTGGCGTGTCGCCGTGGCAGGACTGGCAGGCGGGCCGATCGCTCTCGCGCCCGGGGATGGCGATGCCGTGCTGCGGCGCGGCCGTCACCAGATAACGGCTGCCCGCCTGGTCGTGGCCGGAGAATTCATGACAGGTCGAGCAGTTGAAATCCAGACCTTCGGGCGACATGTGCACATCGACCACCCGCGAGGGCGCGAGCAGGCTGCTGTCGAGATCGCCGTGTTTCACCGCATCCCCGCCCCCACTGTGAAAGTGACAGCCGCCGCAGGTCTCGCGACTGGTCTGGCCGACGTTCTGGGCTACATGGGCCAGGTTCACCGCCTCAAACAGGCGGCCGCGGAACATCGTGTCTTCATAGGCGGGGTGACCTGCGCCGGTGGGGAATTTCTCGTAGGTGCCGGTGCGGTCGTGGCACACCAGGCAGTCGACCTTGTTCTGGGCGGTGAAATCGAAATGCTCGTCACGCCAGCCGTAGCCGACGTGACAGCTGGCACAACGCTCGTAGCTGCCGACGATGCCGAGGCAGAGGTTGTTCAGGGCGTGGCGCTTGCCCAGCGTCTGGCCGGTGGTCGGATGCTCGTAGCGCCAGTTCCAGTGGACGCTGCCGTGCACCTGGCTGGCCGCCTCGGTATGGCAGCCCAGGCAGGCTGCCGTCACCTCGGGGCCTGAGCTGAACGGGCCCTGTAACTGTTCGAACTTGCTGTGATCGGCGGTGGTGGTGCGCCCGGTCGGTGGCCGTATCGGCACGAGCTCCGGGTCGGCTGCATTGGCGCCCGCAGAGTCATTTGCCGACACGAATCCCGCAGAAAACAGCAGCCCCGTGCCCAGGACCAGCAAGGCCATCCAGGGTTTGGCAGTCACGAGTCTCCTCCCGAAGTCGCCATCCACCGCGGTCATCCGGGAGTGTCCACACCTGCGCTGCAGCGCACAATCCGGAGAAATACGGAGGTGGCGCGCGGGCGGCGCGTCAGAGGCGCTTGAGTCGGTCCAGATTGGCGTCGATCACCGCATCGCAGAGCCGTTGCCAGCAGGTCTGAAACGCCTCGATCCGCTTGGCCCCGGCAGCGGTGGCGGTGGCGCCATAGCGCTGGCGGAACTCGGCGGCGGTGGCCACATGGCGCGGCGCGCCGCCCTGGAAGTTCGCCCCCTCGGGGAACAGCACCGCACCCTCGACCGGGACCTCGCGCACGATGCGCTTGACCGCCGCCACCCGGTCGTAGAGGGGTCCCTGGGGATTGGCGAACGTCCGTCGCCGCTCGCCGTCGATCACCGTCCAGTCATCCATGCGATCGCTGCCGAAGACCGTGCCGGCGACCTGTTTGACATGCACCACGACGACTCCGCGATCGGTGAGCAGGACGTGATCCAGATGGATCTCGCCGCCCTCCCCGTCCGGCACGAGTACGTTGTCCAGTTGGGCGCTTGCGATCTCCCCGAACAGGCGCGCAAAGCCCCGGTTTCGCCGCGCCCGCGCCCGCAGCCCCCAGAACAACAGCCCGGCCGCCACGGCGCCGAGGAGCAGAGCGAAAGCGTAGAGCTGGGGGGGCGATGGGAACGACATGAGCTGTGCGGCGCGGGTCAGCTCAGCCGGTTGCGAGCTGGCGCGCCAGCGCGTCGAGATCCGCGGCCATGCGATGCTCATGCGTCGGGCGACCGAGAAGCTCGGCCAGCGCGGGCGGCACAGGCACCGGTTGACCCACCAGCGGTTCGACGATCTCGTGGAACTTCGCCGGGTGGGCAGTGGCCACCAGCGTCCACGGGCCTTCGCCCAGCCTGGCACCGAGCTGGTCGTGAACGCGTGCGGCGGTGGCCGTATGCGGGCACCACAGTTCGCCGCGCCGGGTGGCGTCAAGCCGGATCTGCTCGCGGATCTCCTCATCACTGACGCTGACCGCGGTGACCTTGCCGCGCAGGCGCTCGAATACCGGAAACAGGTGACGCAGCCGTTCCATGTTCGAGGGATCGCCGACGTCCATGGCCGAGGCCAGCGTCTGGACGCTGGGTCGGGCCGCGTAGTCGCCGGAGGCCAGGTAGTCGACGATGGTGCGATTGGCGTTGGTCGCCAGCACCACATGCTCGATCGGCAGGCCGCATTCCCGCGCCATGACGCAGGCCTGGGCATTGCCGAGGTTGCCCGTCGGGATGATGAACGAGGCGGTCGTGCCATGCTGGCGCTGGTGCCACAGGCTCGCGGCCGCGTAGTACACCGCCTGGGGCAGCAGCCTGCCGATATTGATGCTGTTGGCCGAGCACAGACGATGGTCCCGCGCGATCTCGGCATGCGAGAACGCCTGCTTGACCAGGCGCTGACAGGCGTCGAAGGGACCGTCGACCGCCAGCGTGAGCACATTGCCCCCCCAGCAGGCGAGCTGGTGCGCCTGGCGTGGCGACACCTGGCCCTCCGGATACAGCACCACCACACGAAATCCCGCTCGACCGTGAAAGGCCGCAGCCACCGCGCCCCCGGTATCGCCCGAGGTCGCGACCAGGATGGTCAACGGCCGTGTGTCCGTCTGGCCCGCGTCCAGCCTCGCCATGCAGGCGGCCAGAAAGCGGGCGCCGACGTCCTTGAACGCGGCGGTGGGACCATGGAACAGTTCCAGCACACTCAACCGCGCCTCGGCCGGTGGCAGGGCGCGCAGCGGGATCGGAAAGGAGAACGCATCACTGCAGATCTCGTCGAGCGCCGCTTCGAGACGCGTGCCGGCGACGAACGGCGAGAGAAAGGTCACGGCGATGTCGACAATGTTTTCGCGCCCGGCGAACGCCTCGGCGGAGAAGTGTGGCAGCGTCGCCGGCACGAACAGTCCGCCGTCCGGGGCCAGGCCACGCAGCAGGGCTTCCTCCAGGTCGACCGGTCCGGCGCCGCGGGTGCTGAGATACTCCATCGGCCCTACCCCTACAACGGCCCGGCCAGCACGCTGGTCAGGCGCAGAAGATCGGCGAACACGCCCCCGGCAGTGACCTCCGGGCCGGCCCCCGGGCCCTGGATGATCAGCGGGTTCTGACTGTAGCGACGCGTCTGGAACTGCACGATGTTGTCGGTCAGGTTGATCCGGGCGAAGGGGTGGTCGCGGTTGAAGCGGGCAAGTTCGACGGAGGCCCTGCCATGGGTGATGTCCAGGGTGCCCACATACCGCAGCACCTGGCCCGCCGCATCGGCCTCGCGCACCAGCGCACTCATCTCCTCGTCGTGCGCCTCGAGGCGATCGAGGAAACTCTCCACCGAACCCGTGTCGAGGCCTTCCGGGACGAGACTGCGCACCGCCAGCTCGGAGAGCTCCAGGCTGAGCCCCGCCTCACGGGCCAGGATGATGGTTTTCCGCGCCACGTCCATGCCCGAGAGATCCTCGCGCGGATCAGGTTCGGTAAAGCCGCGGGCGCGGGCATCACGCACGATTTCGGAGAACCGCTGGCGCCCGTCATACTGGTTGAACAGGTAGGCCAGCGTGCCCGAGAAGATACCCTGGATGCTGTGGATCTCATCGCCGGTATCGCGCAGGTCCCGCAGTGTCTGGATGACGGGCAGCCCGGCGCCGACCGTGGTCTCGTAGAGATAATGACTGCCATGCTCGCGACACTGGCGGCGCAGTTCACCGTAGTCGCTCCAGGGGCCGCTGTTGGCCCGCTTGTTCGGGGTGATGACATGGATGCCGCGTCCCAGCCAGCCGGCATAGCGGGCGGCCACCGCGGCGCTGGCGGTGCAGTCGATGATCACCGCGTGTGGCAGATGGTCGGCCTGGACGTGATCGACGAAGCGTTCCAGATCGGTGGTCTCGCCGTCGGTGTCGAGCAGCTCGCGCCAGCGCTCCAGCTCGGCATCCCTGGACGCCAGCAGCATCTGTCTTGAAGTGGCGATGCCGCGAACCCGCAGGTCGAGATTGAAATCCCGCCGCAGCCGCGGGCGTTCTGCCGCCAGCTGCTCGAGAAATGCCGCGCCGACCGTGCCGGGGCCGATCAGTCCGATCGACAGGGTCTTGGCCGAGAGATAGAAACTGGAGTGGACGGCACGCACCGCGCGTGCCGCATCCGCCCGGTCGACCACGGCCGAGATGTTGCGCTCGGAGGCCCCCTGCGCGATCGCGCGCACGTTGATGCCGGCACGGCCCAGGGTGCCGAAGAAGCGCCCGGCGACGCCGGGCAGCCCGGCCATGCCGTCTCCGACCACGGCGAGGATGCTGCAGTCGCGGCTCACGCCCACGCGATTCACGAGGCCCTGCTCGAGCTCGCTCCTGAACGCCTTCTCCACCACCTTGCGAACCTGGTCGGCGGCAGCTTCGGGCACCGCGAAACAGATCGAATGCTCCGAACTGCCCTGTGAAATCAGGATCACGGACACGCCGGCCGTGCGCAGCGCGCTGAACAGCCGGTCCGCCGTCCCCGGCACGCCGATCATGCCCGAGCCTTCGAGGTTGATCAGGGCGACGCCGTCGATCGCGCTGACCCCCTTGACCTGCGCGCCGGGCGGTGGATCTGCAGCCACCCGGGTCCCGGGACCCTCCGGGTCGAAGGTGCTGCGGATCCGGATGGGAATGCCGTCGCGTACCGCCGGGGCCATGGTCTGGGGATGCAGCACCCGCGCACCGAAATAGGCGAGTTCCATGGCCTCGCTGTAGGAGAGGTCGTTGATGACGGCCGCCTCGGGCACCCGGCGTGGATCGCCGCTCATGACGCCGTTGACGTCGGTCCAGATATTGATTTCCTCGGCGCCCAGCAGCGCGCCGAAGATCGAGGCGGAGTAATCGCTGCCGTCCCGGCCGAGCGTGGTCTGCAGGCCATCGACGTCGCTGGCGATAAAGCCGGTGATCACCGCCACGCCTTCGAAGCGGCGAAGGCCTCGGGCCTCGAGGCGCTGCGTGGTCTCTTCCCAGCACACGGCGGGTCCCATTTCGCCGGGTTCCACCACCAGGACCTGTCGGGCGTCCAGCCACTCGACGGGGTGGGGTTGATCACTGCGTTCGGCCAGGTATGCCGCCATCAAGCGCGCCGACCACAGCTCGCCATAGCCCGAGACCAGATCACGGCTGCGTGGGGAGGCGGCACGCACCAGCACCAGTGCCTGCAGCACGTGGCGAATGTCCTCGCAATCACGCTCGAAGGCCGCGAGCAGTGGCGCCCGTGCCGTGTCAGGCAGCAGCGCCTCGGCCACTTCCCGATAGCGTCCGGCCAGCGGGCCCAGCCCTTCGTCCGGATGCTCGCTGCCTCGCGAGGCCGCCGCCACCAGCGACAGCAGCGCATCGGTAAAGCCACCGAGCGCGGAAACCACGACGGCCAACCGCGGCCGCCCCTGCGCGACCACGATATCGCCGACGCGGCGGAAACGCTCGGCGGTGGCCAGGCTGCTGCCGCCAAACTTGTGAACAATCCAGGGGTGTGCGCTCATGCCAGGGTCCGTCGCGGGTCAAAACTTCGAAAGCCTACCGTGGGCATAACACCGCCCGCAATTGTGCTACGTCGGCAGCGTGTGCTGCCGCGAGCGCCCGCGCCTCGGGGTCATCACTGCCGTAGCCATAGGCCATCAGCACCGCCGGCACGCCGGCAGCCTGTGCCGCGCGCATGTCGGCGATCGAATCGCCGACCAGCCAGGTGTCGGTCGGCGCCAGCTGCAGTCTGTTCAGTAGCGTCGTGACCGGCAGCGGATCCGGTTTGCTGCGCGCCAGATCATCGCCACAGACCATGGCGCGGAATCGCGTGTCCAGGCCCAGGCGCTGCAGCAGGGGCTCGGCGAACTCGCGGGGCTTGTTGGTGACGATCGCCAACACGCTCCCCGCCTCGTCGAGGTGCTCGAGCAATTCAGGCATGTCCGGGTACGGTGCTGCGCCCTCTCCCAGGCACGCCCGGTAGTGCACTCGGAAGGCGGCAACGAACTCGCCGAGCGCGCCGCGATCGGCAGCGTCCATGCCGAGGGCCCGGAGGCTGCGCTGCAGCAGCGTCTCCATGCCACCGCCGATCCAACCCCGCACCACAGCCTCGGGCTGCACCGGCAGACGGCGCTCCATGAGCACGCGATTGACCGCCTGCGCAATCGAGGGCGCGGTATCGACCAGCGTGCCGTCCAGATCGAACAGCACGCCTCGCGGCGCGATCACCGGCCGCGGGCCGCGGCCAGTTCGGCGCGCATGTGGCCTATGGCGTCGGCGTAGTCGGCGGCCCCGAAAATGGCCGAGCCCGCGACAAAGGTATCGGCCCCGGCCTCGGCGATGCGCCGGATGTTGTCGGCCTTGACGCCGCCGTCCACTTCCAGGCGGATCGGCAGACCGGCCGCATCGATGCGCCGGCGCACGGCCGCCAGCTTGTCCAGCGTGGCGTCGATGAAGCGCTGGCCGCCGAACCCCGGGTTCACCGACATCAGCAGGATCAGGTCGAGGCGATCGAGCACGTGGTCCAGCCAGGCCAGTGGCGTGGCGGGATTGAACACCAGCCCGGCCTTGCAGCCACAGTCGCGGATCAGCTGCAGCGTGCGGTCCAGGTGCTCGGTGCTCTCGGGATGCACACTGATCCAGCTCGCACCTGCTTCAGCGAACTCCGGGATCAGCCGATCCACCGGTTTGACCATCAGGTGCACGTCGATCGGCGCGGTGATGCCGTGCTTGCGCAGCGCGGCGCACACCAGGGGCCCCACCGTGAGATTGGGGACGTAGTGATTGTCCATGACGTCGAAGTGGACGATGTCGGCACCCGCGGCAAGCACGGCCTCGACGTCCTCTCCCAGACGGGCGAAATCGGCGGACAGTATCGATGGGGCGATCAGGTCATCCATGCGGGTACGGCAACAGCTGGTGGGGGCGCTATTGTGCCTGCCCGGCGTCGGCCTGCCCAGCAGTGGCGGGACGGATCAGGCCCAGATAGGCCGCGGCTGCGCCGAGTGAGGCGCCGGCCATCACCAGGGCCACACCAAGCTCCGTGTGATCCTGCAATACGCCGGTCAGCTGGGCCGCGCCGGCCGCGAACAGGAATTGCAGGAAGCCGAGCAGGCCGGCCGCCGCGCCCGCCTGGTCGGGCCGCTCGCCTACCGCACTGGAGGTGGCACTCGGGGCCATCAGCGCATTGGCGAACGTATGCCCCATGGCCGGCAGGATGAACGCCAGCGGTGTCGGGACGCCAACACTCGCCTGCACGGCGACCAGCAGCAGCGTGGCGGTGACCGAGATCACGAGGCCCACCTGCAACATGCGCGCGATGCCGGCCCGGCGCGACAGTCGCCCGGCGAGGGCGAAGCCGGTCAGCGAGGCGCCGGCCGTCAGCATGTACCAGACGCCGTATTCGCTTGGACTCAAGCCGACGCTGCCGATCAGCAGCAGCGGCGCACCGGCAATGAACGCCTGCAGCGCGGCCATCGAAAACGCATAGTTCAGGGCATAGCCCAGAAAGAGCCGCCGGCGCAGCAGCGAGAACATCACGCCGCCCGCGGTGTCGGTCGGTCCGGCCACAGGGTTGCGTGTCTCCGGCAGCCGCAGCCAGACGAACACCGCCACGGTGACCCCGACGGCGACCGCCACCAGGAAATTGCTCCGCCAGCCCAGGTGCTCGACCACAAGCCCGCCGAGCAAGGGCACCAGCAGTGGCACCAGCAGCACGAATGCCGCCATGTAGCCGAAGATCGAGGCGGCGGTGTCGCGGTCGTAGACGTCGCGGATGACCGCGCGGATCACGGTGATCACCGCACCGCCCCCGACGGCCTGCACGATTCTGCCGGCCAGCACGCCCACGAAGGGCTCCGCCGACCACGCCATCAGGCTGCCAAGCACATACAGGCCGAGGCCGGCGAGGGCTACCGGCCGTCGTCCGAAGCGGTCGGACAGTGGCCCGTTGAGCAACGCGCCCGCCGCCAGCGCCAGCAGCGACAGGCTGACCACCAGTTGCACCTGGCCACTGGTGACCCCGAACTCATCGCGGATCGCCGGCAGGGCCGGGAGCAGCAGGTGGGTGCCGAAGGCCCCGACGCTGGAAATCAGCGCCAGCGCCGGCACCGGGATCCGGACCTGTGCTGGCGTCACCCGCCTGATCGCACCCCGGCGGTCAGCACCACTCGTCGGGCGCCTCGATGCGCTGGCGCAGCGCCTGCAGCCAGCGTGCGCCCAGGGCCCCGTCGATGGCCCGGTGGTCGCAGGAGAGCGTGGCGCTCATGACGCGGCCGATGGCAGGCTGGCCATCGCGGACGACCACCCGCTCTGAGGCCTGCCCGACGGCGAGGATGGCCGCCTGCGGAGGGTTGATCACGGCCGAGAAGGCATCGATGCCGTACATGCCGAGATTCGAAAGCGTCAGTGTGCCGCCCTGGAACTCCTCGGCGGCCAGCCTGCCTGCGCGTCCGCGCTCGGCGAGATCGCGCACCTCGGCGGCGAGCTCGGCGAGACGCTTGTGCTCGGCGCCCCGGACCACCGGGGTGATGAGCCCACCCTCGGTGGCGACCGCGAAGGCCACGTCCGACGCCCGGAAGCGGTGCAGGACGTCGCCATGGAACTGCACGTTCGCCTCCGGCACATCCTGCAGGGCCAGCGCGCAGGCCTTGAGCAGGCAGTCGTTCACCGAGAGCTCCGCGCCCTCGCTGCGCAGTCTGGCACGCGCCCCGAGCAGCGCGTCCATGCCAAGCTCCACAGTCAGGTAGAAATGCGGCACCTGCTGTTTCGAGGCGACCAGCCGCCGCGCGATGGTTTTGCGCGTGGTGGTGAGCTTGATGACCTCGTACTCACCCGCTGTCGCCGGCGCTGCGTCTGTGTCGGCCGCGGCTGCATCAGCCTGGGCGTCACCTGCGTCGGCGGCGAACGCCTTGACATCCTCGGCGGAGATCCGGCCCCCGCGACCGCTGCCACGAACCCTGGAGAGGTCGACACCGAGACGGCTGGCCAGACGACGGGCGGTGGGCGAGGCATGCACCTCCGCACCCGTCGCCGGGGTCGCCGACGCCGGCGCTGGCTTGTCTGGCACCGATTCGGGCGCGGGTTGGGGCTCTGCCGGCGGTTGTTCAGGCTCGTCGTCGGCGGTAAACGTCACCGGCCGATAGCTCTGCACGAAGGCCTCGATGTCCTCCTCCGTCGTCTGTGTATCGGCAATGACCCCGAGCAGCGTACCGATATCGACGGTGTCGCCCGCCTCGACCACGATTTTCCGCAGCACGCCCTCGGCTTCGCTCTCGACCTCGTTGGCGATCTTCTCGCTCTCGACATCCATGATGACCTGACCGGAGGCCACCGGGTCACCGACCTTCACGTGCCAGGCACTGAGCGTGCCCTCGGTCATCTCCAGGCCCCAGCGCGGCATGATGATGGGCTTGATGGTGCTCATGGCGCTCAGCCCTTCAGGGTGCGGCGCACGGCCGCCTCGATGTCCTTCGGCCCGGGCAGATAGGCCCGCTCGAGATTGGGCGCGAAGGGGGGTGGCGTGTGCGGGGCCGTCACCATCTCGATCGGTGCCTTGAGTGATGAGAAGCCCTTGGAGGCGACCAGCGCGGCAATGTCGGTGGCGGCCGAGCAGCGCGGGTTGGACTCGTCGACCACGACCAGGCGCCCGGTGTGTTCGACGCTCTCGAGGATGGTTTCCTCGTCCAGCGGTGACAGGGTACGCGGATTGACGATGTCCACGCTGATCCCGTCCTTGGCCAGCGCATCGGCAGCCTTCTGGGAGAACTTCACCATCCGGGAGATGGCGACGATGGTGCAGTCATCGCCTTCGCGCACGAGCTCGGCCTCACCGAAGGGCAGATAGAACTCGCCCTCGGGCACCTCGCCCTTGTCGGTGAACAGGGACTTGTGGTCGAAGATGATCACCGGGTCCGGGTCTTCGATGGCGGTCATGACCAGGCCTTTGACGTCCGCCGGGCTGGCCGGCACCACGACTTTCAGCCCCGGGATGTTGGTCATCATGCCGTAGCCGGTCTGGGAGTGCTGGGAACCGGCCGACATGCCGGCGCCAGTATTGACCCGGATGACCACCGGGCAGCTGGTCTGCCCGCCGAACATGTAGCGGAACTTGGCGGCCTGGTTCCAGATCTGGTCGAGGCACAGTCCGAGGAAGTCGGAGAACATGATCTCGGCCACGGGGCGCAGGCCGCAGAGGGCTGCGCCGACCGCGGTACCGACGATGGCCGATTCGGAGATCGGCGTGTCGATCATCCGCTGCTCGCCGAACTCCGGCAGGAAATCCGGCCAGGGGCCGAAAATACCGCCGATGTTGCGCTGGCCGGAGGCGCCGGCACCGCCGGCGACGTCTTCGCCGAGGATGCAGACCCGCGGATCCTTGCGCATCGACAGGCGGTAGGCGTCCGTGAGCGCTTCGCGATAGCTCATTACAGGCATGACCGCGCTCTCCTAGTAAGTCGTGTAGACATCAGTGGTCAGGGTGGCGAGATCCGGCAGCGGTGCCGCCATCGCCTCCTCCACCGCTTCGTCGATCAGTGCCAGGACCTCGTCGTGCACCTGCTGGAGTGCCGCCTCCTCGAGCCAGCCCTCGCCGGTGACCCGGTCACGGAACTTGCTCAGGCAGTCCATCGTCTGGCGGAAGGTGTCGACTTCGTCGGCGGCGCGGTATTTCTGCGGATCGCCCTCGAAGTGGCCGAAGAACCGCGTGCAGGTGAACACCAGCGACGAGGGCCCTTCGCCGTTGCGGGCGCGTTCCACGGCCCGCTGGGTGCGCTCGTAGACATCGAAGAAGTCCGTGCCGTCGCCCGTCTCGGCCGGCATGCCAAAGGCCGCGCAGCGCTCGGCGAGGTCGCGGGCGCCGATGGCGTAATCGGCGGCGGTGTTCTCCGAATAGCCGTTGTTCTCGAACACGAACAGCGTTGGCACCTTGAGGACGACGGCCATGTTCATCGCTTCGAAGACGGTGCCCTGGTTGGCACTGCCATCCCCACCGAACCCGACCGAGACCCGCCGGTTGCCGAGGTTGCGAAACGCCAGTGCCGCGCCGGTGGCCAGGGGCGGCCCGCCGCCCACGATGCCATTGGCGCCCAGCATGCCCTTGGAGAAGTCGGCGATGTGCATCGAGCCGCCCTTGCCCCCGCACAGCCCGCCGGCGCGGCCGTAGATCTCCTGCATCATCGGCTTGACCTCGCAGCCCTTGGCCAGGCAATGGCCATGACCGCGATGGGTGCTGACGATGACATCCTCACGGTCGAGGGTGTCACAGACGCCGACGGCAATGGCCTCCTGCCCCGAGTACAGGTGCGTGAACCCCGGAATCATGCCCTTGGGCATCTCGCGGTGCAGGCGTTCTTCGAATTCCCGGATCGTGACCATCCGGCGCCAGGCGCCGAGCAGTTGCTCGGCAGACAAGGGCTGACTCATAAGGCTCCCCCAACTGCGTTCAGGCTTCGCTGCCAGTCGCGCAAGCATACCATCGGCGATCTTCAAATAAACAAGCGTGACGGTTTTTTTCTAGCTGACCTCGTCGAGCGCCTCGCCGATCAGTGCGAGAAAATCAGCCTCACTCGAGACCTCGCCAATGCGGGCGGCCTCGATGGTATAGCCCCAACGCGCGGCCATGGCTTCATAACGCGGCCGACGGTGGTCGAGCAGGGCCGGAAAGACCCAGCGGACGAAGGCATCGGGCTCGATCTCTTCCGGACCGGACAACCCGGTCTCCTCCAGGTAGCGGGCGATGCTGTCGTCCAGAAAACCCTCCTGGTAGTACATCGGCTTGGGCGTCCGGATGGCGCGCTTGACCAGCTCGCGCTCGAGGGCAGGATCCGGGCGCAGATACACGATCAGGGTATGCGCCGCGAGGGCTTCCTCGACCTCAGGCTCGTCGAGCTCACAGAGGCTGCCACCGGCATCGTTGATGAAGTGATCGTAGCCGTAAATCTCCCGCGACTTGGCGATGAACCCCGGAACGTCCTTCATCGCGGCGATCTCGGCCTCGCGGTGCAGGCGTTGCCGGCGCTTGAATTCCTCGAGCGCCAGGCCGCCGAGGTCTTCCCGCCCGAGTTTGCCGAGAAAGCTCGAGATGGGCGCCAGGTTATGCACGCTCACATTGCTCGCGATGTAGATCGAGTCGCTGCGCAGCAGGTCCCGCAGGAAATCCACCTGCATGGCCTTGCGCTTGATGTTGTCGAGAATGGGTTCGTCGAGATAGCGGGTGCCGATCCGGTAATCCCCCGAGAAATGAAACCAGTCATTCTTGGGCAGGCTGTTCGCGAGCGTGGTTTTGCCCACCCCGGACATGCCCAGCAGCGTGATCGCCTTGTTCGGCCACCGCAGGAATTCCTGTCTGCTCATGCGCATCGCCGCTGCTACTCCCCTGTCTGGCTGATTGGCGGCGCCTACGTTACCGCATGCATCGCGGGCCTACCATGTGCCCGGCTGCATTGCCCGGTCTCTGACGGTAAGCTCTCGCCTATGGCCACTCCCCAAACACCCGAGGTGCAGGTCGTGGACTGTGACCTGGTCATCGTCGGGGGTGGCGGTGCCGGGCTGCGCGCGGCGCTGGCCGCCACGCTGGCCGATCCCGGGCTCGACATCGTGCTGGTCTCCAAAGTGGTGCCGATGCGCAGCCATACGGTCGCCGCCGAGGGGGGGGCCGCGGCCGTGCTGCGCGATGACGACAGCTTCGCGCAGCACTTCGATGACACGGTCAGCGGCGGCGAGTGGCTGTGCGACCAGAGGGCGGTCGAGGCTTTCGTGGCGGCCTGCCCGCAGGAGCTGATTCAGCTCGAGCGGTGGGGCTGTCCCTGGAGCCGTCAGGACGATGGGCGGGTGCAGACGCGGTTTTTCGGCGGCATGCGGGTGCAGCGCACCTGGTTTGCCGCGGACCGCACCGGTTTCCACATGCTGCACACGCTGTTTCAGACGTCGCTGCGCCATCCCTCGATCCGACGTCACGACGAGTTCTTCTGTACGGATCTGCTGGTCGATGAGCACGGGCTGGCGGGTGTCCTCGGCGTGGATATCGCCCGGGGGACGCCGGTGCTGTACCGCGCCCGCGCGGCGGTGCTGGCGACCGGTGGCGCGGGCCGGGTCTATGCCCACAACACCAATGCCGGCATCGTCACCGGCGAGGGCATGGCGCTGGCTGCGGTGCACGGGGTGGCACTGCGCGACCTGGAGTTTGTCCAGTGGCATCCGACGGCACTGCCGGGCAGCGGCATCCTGATCACCGAGGGCTGCCGGGGCGAGGGCGGACTGTTGCTGAACGCCGAAGGCCGCCGTTACCTGCAGGACTATGACCTCGGCCCCCCCGACCCCTGGCCTCGCCCGCGCGCCATGGAGCTGGGCCCGCGGGACCGGCTTTCGCAGGCGTTCTGGCACGAAGATCGCGCCCGACGCACCGTCACCACACCCCAGGGGAGCGCCGTACTGCTGGATCTCCGCCACCTCGGTGCCGAGCGCCTGGCCGAGCGCCTGCCGATGATCTCGGAGGTGGCGCGGCGCTTTCTCGGCATCGATCCGGTCACCACGCCGATCCCGGTGCGCCCGGCTGTGCACTACACCATGGGGGGTGTCGCCACCGGACTGGACGGGGCGACTGCCCTGCCCGGCCTGTTTGCCGCCGGGGAATGTGCCAGCACCGGCATCCACGGGGCCAATCGCCTGGGGTCCAATTCGCTGGCGGAACTGCTGGTGTTCGGCCGCGCCGCCGGCGAGGCTGCCGCGGCCTGGTCCCGCAACGCGCCCTCCGCGGCCGGCGGCTCGCTGCTGCGCGAGGCCCAGGCGCGTGCCGGGCAGGCGTATGCCTTGCTCGCCGAGGGGCACCAGGCCGGGCGACCCCGCGTGGCGGAACTGCGCACGGCGATGCATGCGGCCATGGAAGACGGGGTCGGCATTTTCCGGGATGCCGAAGGCATGCAGCGGGCCTGCCAGGCCCTTGCAGAACTGCGGGCCCGCTACCGCGCCGGGGTGGCGCTCGATGATCGCAGCCGCAGTTTCAATACCGAATGGCTGGCGGCCATCGAACTCGGACACGCCCTGCAGGTGGCCGAGACCATCGCGCACGCCGCGCTGGCCCGCCGCGAATCGCGCGGGGCGCACCGGCGCCGCGATGCGTGGTCTGCCCGTGACGACGCGAATTTCCTGGTCCACAGCCTCGCCTACTGCGACCCGCAGGCCGCGCCGCGGATCGAGCATGTGCCCGTCACGTTGACGCGCAGCGCACCGGGTGAGCGCAGCTATGGCGGTGCCGGTGCGCGCGTCGCGCTCGACTGAGTCGTGGGGGTGAACACATGACAGACCCTGAAACCATCCTGATCGAGGTGCTGCGCTGGCACCCCGACACGCCCGAAGCGCCCTGGTGGCAGAGCTATGAGGTGCCCTACCGCGCCGACGCCACGCTGCTCGAAGCGCTGCAGACCATCAAGGATGACCTGGACGGCACCCTGACCTTCCGCTGGTCGTGCCGGATGGCGATCTGCGGCAGCTGCGGCTGTATGGTCAACGGTCGACCGGAGCTCAGCTGCCACCTGCTCTTGCGCGACCTCGCGCCAGGACCGGTGCGCCTCGAGCCGCTGGCGCACTTCCCGGTGATCCGCGACCTGGTGATCGATCAGCAGGACTTCCTGGACAAGCTGCCCGCGGTGGGTGCCTATCTGGTGCCGGCCGAGGAGACTGAGGCCGCCGCGGCGGCCCCGGCTGCGCCGTCCCGCCAGACGCCGGCCCAGATGGCGGACTATTATCAGTACGCGCAGTGCATCAACTGCCTGCTGTGTTACTCGGCGTGCCCCCAATACGGACTCAAGCCGGACTTTCTGGGGCCTGCGGCATTGGCCCTGATGGCGCGCCACGACGCCGATTCCCGCGATCACGGCCAGGCCGGGCGCAGGGCCGCGCGTGATGCCGACACCGGGGTCTGGGACTGCACCCTGGTCGGGCATTGCACCGAGGTCTGTCCGCAGGGGGTGGATCCGGCGCGCGCGATCAATCGAAACAAGACGGCCAGCGCCCGGGACTATGTGTTCGACCTCCTGTTGCCGGGACGGCGCCGATGACGCCGCTCCCGACCTGGCAGCGCGGCATGCGGGGCTGGTGGCGGCGCGATCCCGCCTTCCGACGTTACCTCCTCCGGGAGGCCACCAGCGTGGCCATCGGCGCCTACGCGCTGATGCTGCTGGCCGGACTGGGCTGTCTGGTGGCCGGTCCCGCGGCCTGGCAGCGCTGGGAGGGACTGATCCTGTCGCCTGTCGGCCTGCTGCTGCAGGCGGTGGTGTTTGCGGCCGCGGTGATCCATGCGGTGAGCTGGTTTCGGCTGATGCCGTTGACGATCCCGCCGCTGGGTCGACCGGGCAGACGACTGGCGGACGGCGCCATTCATGCCGGTGCCTGGGCGGCCAGTGCGCTGTGCTCGCTTGGGCTGCTGGGCTGGCTGGTGTACGGGGCATGAATGCTCGTTTTCGGCGTTCCCACGAACCGCTGTTCTGGCTGCTGTTCGGCGCCGGCGGGCTGCTTGCCGCCCTGGTCCTGCCCGCCCTCGTGCTGTTCACCGGGGTGATTGTCCCGGTCGCACGTGGGCCGGGGGGTGAGGGGCTGCTCGACTACACACGGGTCCTGGGTCTGCTGGCCTGGCCGGGTGCGCGGGTGGCGCTTGCGGGGTCGATCGCGCTGCTGGCCTGGCATGCCGCACACCGGATCCTGCATCTCTGTCATGATCTGGGTGTGCATGCAGGCCGCGGGCTCAAGTGGAGCTGTTATGGCAGCGCCGCGCTGGTCTCGCTGCTGGCCTGCGGGCTGGTCATCCTGCTGCCGTCGCCCTGACAGCTACTGGAGAGACCTGACGATGTCAGCTGCCGTGATCCGCGCCACTGGACTCTGGACGCCCCCCGAGTCCATCGACAACGAGGCGCTGGTCGCCAGTTTCAACACCTGGGTGGACCGCGACAATGCCCAACATGCCGCGGCCATCGCCGCGGGAGAGCGTGAGCCGCTGGCGCACTCCTCGGTGGAATTCATCGAAAAAGCCTCGGGCATCCGCTCGCGTTACGTCATCGATCGCGAGGGCATTCTCGATCCGGAGCGGATGACGCCGAACATCCCGGCCCGGCCCGATGACGCCCTCAGCGTGCAGGCGGAGATCGCCCTGAAGGCCTGTCAGGACGCCCTGCGACTCGCGGCACGTGAGCCCGGCCAGGTCGACGGTGTGATCGTGGCCGCGTCCAACCTGCAGCGCGCCTATCCTGCCGTGGCCATCGAGCTGCAGGCCGCGCTCGGCATCGAGGGCTTCGCCTTCGACATGAACGTGGCCTGTTCGTCGGCGACATTCGCGATCCAGGTGGCTGCCGACATGATCGCCATGGGGCATGCCCGGGCGATCCTGGTGGCCAACCCGGAGATCTGCTCGGCCCATCTCAACTGGCGCGATCGGGACAGTCACTTCATTTTCGGTGACGTCGCCACGGCCATTCTGCTGGAACGCGAGGACCTGGGTGACGAGGGCTGGCGGATCCTCGGCAGCCGTCTGCAGACGCGTTTCTCGAACAACATCCGCAACAATTTCGGTTTCCTCAACCGTGCGCACGACCCGGTGGATGGCCGCCGGGATGCGCTGGCCGGACGCCCGGGAGATGATCGCCTGTTTGTCCAGCAGGGCCGGAAAGTCTTCCGCGAAGTGGTGCCGATGGTCTCCGAGCTGATCGTCTCGCATCTGAGCGACCTCGGACTCAGGCCGGAGACCCTCAGGCGCATCTGGCTGCACCAGGCCAATGCACACATGAACCTGCTGATCGCCCGCAAGGTGTTCGGCAGAGAGGCCGGTGGCGAAGATGCGCCGAGCATTCTCGACCGCTATGCCAATACCTCCTCGGCGGGGTCGATCATCGCTTTTCACCTGCACAGCGCTGATCTGGCCCCTGGCGATCGCGGGGTGCTCTGTTCGTTCGGTGCCGGATACTCCGCCGGGACCGTGTTCATCGAGAAGCGCTGAGCCCTGGCGCCGGCGTAGCTGCCGCCGGCGCCAGGGTGGCGATCAGTTGCGCGACTTGTCGATGATCTTGTTCTCGCTGATCCAGGGCATCATCGAGCGCAGACCGGCACCGACGGTCTCGATCGGGTGCTCGGCATTCGCCTTGCGGTGCCTGTTCATCTCGGGGTAACCGTTGGCACCTTCCTCGACGAACCGCTTGGCGTAGCTGCCGTTCTGGATGTTGGCCAGCGCCTCTTTCATCGCTGCCCGAGAGGCCTCGTTGATGATCTTCGGGCCGGTGACGTACTCGCCGAACTCGGCATTGTTGGAGATCGAGTAGTTCATGTCGGCGATCCCGCCCTGGTACATGAGATCAACGATCAGCTTGAGCTCGTGCAGGCACTCGAAATAAGCCATCTCGGCCGGATACCCCGCCTCGACGAGCGTCTCGAAGCCTGCCTTGACGAGTTCCACACAGCCTCCGCAGAGCACCGCCTGCTCGCCGAACAGATCGGTTTCGCACTCGTCCTTGAAGGTGGTCTCGATGATGGCCGTGCGGCCCCCGCCGATGGCCGATGCGTAGGACAGCGCCGTGTGCTTGGCCTGGCCCGAGGCATCCTGGGCCACGGCGACGAGATCAGGGATCCCGCGGCCGGCGACGAATTCCGAGCGGACCGTGTGGCCAGGCGCCTTCGGCGCGATCATGATGACGTCGAGATCGGCGCGCGGCTTGATGGTCTCGAAGTGGATCGAAAAGCCGTGTGCGAAGGCCAGGGTTGCACCCTTGGCGATGTTGGGTTCGATCTCGGCCGCATAGAGCTCGGCCTGGAACTCATCCGGGGTCAGCACCATCACCAGATCGGCGCCGGCGACCGCTTCGGGCACGTCGGCGACCTTGAGCCCCGCGGCCTCGGCCTTGCGCCTGGACGCCGAGCTGGCGCGCAGGCCCACCGTGACGTCAACGCCGGAGTCCTGCAGGTTGCACGCGTGGGCATGCCCCTGGGAGCCGTAACCAATCACCGCAACCCGCTTGCCGCGGATGATTTCGAGGTCGCAATCCTTGTCGTAATAGACCTGCATGTCGTGTCCTTTGCCCCGGCGCTTGCCTGGGACCGTTGTGTGCCTGGCACGCAGTCTAGCGGCCTCTCGCTGTTGCGTAAAATGATATAAACGCAACAGTTTGTTTCGGAATACGCAATAGACATGGATACCAGGCAGCTGAATCAGTTTCTCCTGCTGGCCGAGACGCTGCACTTCGGCCGTGCCAGTGAGGCGGCCCATGTCAGCGCTTCGGCGCTGAGTCGCGCCATCCGCCAACTCGAGCGCGAGCTCGGCGTGCAGTTGTTCGATCGCGACCGCCGCCGGGTGGAGCTCACCGCGGAAGGCCAGCGCCTGCGCGACTGGGCACGCGAGACCCTGGCCAGTCTGGGCGATCTGCGCGATACCCTGCATCGGGAGTCAGGCAGTCTCCGCGGCGAGGTCAGCCTGTACTGCTCGGTCACCGCGAGCTACAGCTTTCTCTATGAACTGCTCGCGCGGCTGCGTCGCGACCATCCCGGGATCGACATCAAGCTGCACACGGGCGACCCGGAGGATGCTGTGGCCCGGGTCATGAGCGGCAGCGAGGACATCGCGATCGGGGCGCGGCCCCGCCGGTTGCCGGCCGGCCTGGCGTTCCACGCCATCACCCGCTCGCCGCTGGTGTTTATCGAACGCACGACGGACGCCGGCCGCCCCCCTGCCCCGAGCACCAGCTCACCGCGTCGGCCGATCCGCTGGGGCGAGGTGCCGATGATTCTCCCGGAGCGTGGTCTCGCCCGCCAGCGGGTGGAGGCCTGGTTCCGAGCCCGCGGCGAGACGCCGCGGGTGTACGCCCAGGTCGCCGGCAACGAGGCGATCGTCAGCATGGTGAGTCTCGGGCTGGGGGTGGGCGTCGTGCCGCGTATCGTGCTGGACAACAGCCCACTGGCGGACCAGGTCAGGGTATTGCCGGTCCGCCCGGCATTAGAACCCTACGAAGTCGGGCTGTTCACGCTGCGGCGACGGCTGAAGACCCCACTGATCGCGGCCTTCTGGACACCACAAGTGGGGCGTTCCAGGACCGACTGAGGGCCGGTTCAGTTGGCCAGGATCAGTGCTGCGGCCTTCTCGGCGATCATGAGGGTTGGCGCGTTGGTGTTGCCCCGGATGAGGTTGGGCATGATGGAGGCGTCGGCGACACGCAGCCCGGCAAGCCCATGCACCTTGAGCTGCGCGTCCACCACGGCGTCTGCCCCTGAACCCATGCGACACGTGCCCACCGGGTGATAAAGCGTATCCGCCCTGCGACGCAGTTCCGCTGCGATGGCCTCGTCTGTGTCGAGGTTGTCCAGCCCGTGCAGACTTTCGCGGGCAGTCGCTGCCAGGGGGGGCGTGGCGCCGATGCGTCGGGCGAGCCGGAAGCCTGCGACCAGCATGGCGAGGTCCCGCTCGTCGTCGAGAAACCGGGGATCGATCACAGGCGCGGCGCGCGGGTCCGGTGAGGCGAGTCTTACCTCGCCCCGGCTCGCCGGCTGGAGCACGCAGACGTGAATGGAAAATCCCTGACCGAAGACCGGGCGGCGGTTGTGATCCACGATGAGTGCCGGGGCGAAATGCAATTGAAGATCGGGCGGCCCGGCGCCCGCCGAGCAACGGAGGAAAGCGCCCGCCTCTGCAAAGTTGCTCGCCAACAGGCCGTCACCGTGCCGCAAATAGCGCCAGAGCTCCCCCGGCATCCGCAGCACGGTGCCGACCGCGAGACCATGCAGCCCGGCGGCCCGGCGCCGCCAGTTGAGGGTGTAGTCGATGTGGTCCTGCAGATGTTGACCGACCCCCGGGAGGTCCGCTGTCACCTCTATTCCCAGGGCCTGCAGCTGTGGCCCGGGACCGATGCCGGAGAGCAGCAGGAGCTGAGGGGACCCGAAGGCCCCGGCGCACAGGATCACCTCGCGTCGGGCCGTCAAACGATGTCGGGTGTTGTCCTTGAACACTTCGACGCCGTACACCCGGCGCCCGTGGCTCAGGAGTCGTGAGGCGTGCGCATCGGTGAGCACGGTCAGCGACGGCCTGTGGCGCACCGGTCTCAGGTAGGCCGTGGCAGCACTGCAGCGACGACCAGCCGCCTGGGTGACCTGGTACAACCCGGCGCCGAGTTGCTGGGAGCCGTTGAAGTCGGCGTTTGCCGGAATCCCGCAGTTGCGCGCAGCTTCTACGAAGCGATGACTCCATGGGCTCGGCGAACGGAGACTGGCCACCGACAGTGGTCCGCCGCGGGCGTGCCATGGTCCCGCGAACTCCAGGTTGTCCTCTGCCCGGAGAAAATAGGGCAACACGTCAGACCATGCCCAACCCGGATTCCCCGCGCCGGCCCAGCGATCGTAATCGTTCGGATGACCACGGATGTAGATCATGGCGTTGATGGCACTGCAGCCGCCCAACGTGCGTCCGCGTGGCTGGAAGCCGCAGCGTCCGTCGAGTCCCGGCTGGGGAACGGTCTGGAACTGCCAGTTGTAGCGTGTACCGCGCACCAGCACGGCCAGTGCGGCGGGGATCCTGAGCAGTGGACTGTCGTCTGGGGGGCCGGCCTCGACCAGGCAGACCCGATGCTCGCCCGAAGCGCTCAGCCGATTGGCCAGCACACAGCCTGCCGATCCACCACCGACGATGACGTAGTCGAATTCAGCATCTGAGGGTGATGTGGCGCTCAAGGCGTCGCCACGGTCCCGCGCCGGCTGTACCAGTCCTCATCCAGCTGCCAGCGGACATAGCGTATTGCGGGATCAGCTTCCACGAGGGCGGCCGCGTGTGCCTGCACGGCCTTGAGTTCGGCGAACGCGGCACGCATGCGCGGGTCGCGGCGCAGCACCCGGTTCAATCGGCTGACCTGCCGATCACGCGTAGCCAGATACCCACCGCCGCCAACGGCCAGGACCAGACCAAGTGTCATCAGGTAGCGTCTCGTGAAGCGATCCATTTCCTGCCTCCGGGCCGATCGGCACTCAACGCAGGGAAAATGGTGGGCCGTGTAGGGCTCGAACCTACGACCAATGGATTAAAAGTCCAGTGCTCTACCAACTGAGCTAACGGCCCGCTGTCGCCGGCGTGCATGATACCGCAGGCGCAGGCACCCGCAAAACACGTCAGAAGTAACGGGTGGGATCCGGCACGCCGGCTGCAGCGAACCCTTCGCGGCGCAGGCGGCAGGAATCGCAGCGCCCGCAGGCGCGACCGGTCTCGTCGGCCTGGTAGCACGAGACTGTCAGCGCATAGTCCACGCCCAGACCGATCCCGAGGCGGATGATGTCCGCCTTGGTCAGGTCGATCAGAGGGCTTTCGAGCTGCAGTGCGCCACCCTCCACGGTCCGGCGGGTGGCGACATCGACAACCCCCTGGAAGGCCTGGATGAACTCTGGCCGACAGTCCGGATAGCCGGAATAATCGACCGCATTGACACCGAGGAAGATGGCCTCGGCGTCGAGCACCTCCGCCCAGCCGAGCGCGAGTGCGAGAAAGACGGTGTTGCGTGCGGGCACGTAAGTCACCGGAATCCCCGCGGCCGGCGACTCGGGCACGTCGATCGTAAGGTCGGTCAGGGCCGACCCGGTCATCCCCGAGCTGTCGATGGTCATGATCCGGTGCTCGACGGCACCCAGGGCCTTGGCCACGCGCGCCGCGGCGGCGAGTTCGGCGCGATGGCGCTGTCCGTAATCGAAACTGACCGCGTGACAGGCAAACCCCTGCGCCCGGGCGACGGCCAGCACCGTGGTGGAGTCCAGGCCGCCCGAGAGCAACACCACCGCAGGCTTGTCCGGCACGCTGTTCACGTCTCAGCGCCCCGGCACATCGCCCCACAGCACCTTGTGCAGCTGCAGCTGGAATCGCACGGGCAGCTGATCGGCGAGCAGCCAGTCGGCGAGTTGCCCGGGCTCGAGCTCACCCCACGATGGGGAGACCAGCACGTCGCAGCGTCGCTGGGGCGCATGCTCGGCGAGCATGGCTTTCATCCAGTCAAAATCGTCGCGATTGCAGATGACGAACTTCAGCTGGTCGCGCGCACAGAGCAACGCGAGATTCTCGAGCCGGTTGCGATGCATCTCGCCGGAGGCCGGGGTCTTGAGATCCACCACCCGTCGGACGCGTGAATCGACCACACTGATGTCGTAGGCGCCGCTGGTTTCCAGCGAGACATCATACCCGGCGTCGCACAGCGCGGTGAGCAGCCCGGTGCAGTTGCGCTGGGCCAGCGGCTCACCGCCGGTGACGCAGACATGGCGCGCACCATGGCTGGCGGTTTCCTCGAGCAACTGGTCGACATCGCGCCACTGCCCGCCGCTGAACGCGTAGGCCGTGTCGCAGTAGCGACACCGCAAGGGGCAGCCGGTCAGCCGAATGAATACCGTGGGCCAGCCCACGGTGGCCGCCTCGCCCTGGATGGAGTGGAACACCTCCGCGATGAGCAGCCGGCGGTCCGCCGGCAGCGAGTCGCGCAGCGCCACCTGGGTCGCGCTCACTGGCTTAACGTCCCGCAGCGCGCATCCGATCGAGCCGCTGCTGCGCCAGACGCGCCGCGGTGGTATCCCCGAACTCCTCGACGACGCGTTGCAAGGACTGTCGGGCGGCGCCCCAGTTCTGGAGCTCGTAGTTGGTGTAGCCGATCTTCAGCAGGGCGTCAGGGTATTTTCGGGAATTCGGGAAGTCGTCGAGCACACGCTGGAACTGCGGTAACGCCTCACGGAATCGCCGATTGACATAGTGCGTTTCCGCCAGCCAGTACTGGGCATTATCGGCCAGTGGGCTGTCCGGAAACGACACCAGGAACTGCCGGAACGCATTGCCGGACTCATCGTATCGCCCTTCTTTCAGGAGCTCGAAAGCCGCCTGGTAGTTGGTGCGATCGTCAGCGCCTGGCATCGGCAGTTGCCCCGGTGCCAGGCTCCCTGCATCTCCGCCGGTGGAGTCACCGATCGGGCTGGGCAGACCGAGCTGGCCGCTGCGGGTTTCCATCTGCTGCACCCGGTCATCCAGGTCAACGTATTGCTGCCGCTGCCTGGCCTGGGCCTGCTCAAACTCGAACTGCAGACTCTCGATCTCGCCGCGCAGCTGCTGGGCGTCGCGCTGCAGCTGGTCGACTTCGCTGGCGAGCATGGCGATCGACTGACTGTCGAGCATGCGTTCGACACGGATCAGCCGTGCTTCCATATCGGTCAGTCGCAGCTGCACCGGGTCTTCGTCGGTCGGCAAGGCCGCGCATCCCGCTGCCAGCAGTGCGCCCACCAGCACGGGAGTCGTCAGCCTTGCCCTGCGCATCATACTGTTCATGCGGTCACGGACGGTAAACGAGCTCGACGCGGCGGTTCTGTGACCACGCCTGCTCGTTGCTGCCGAGGACCGCCGGGCGTTCTTCTCCGTAGCTCACCGTCGAGAGCTGGTCGGCCGAAACGCCCTGCAGCAGCAGGTATCGCCGCACCGAGAGTGCACGGCGCTCGCCAAGCCCGATATTGTACTCACGGGAACCGCGCTCGTCGGTGTGTCCTTCGAGCCGCACCCGCCGCCGTGGGTTTTCCATCAGGAAGGCCGCGTGGGCATCCAGTGTCGGAATGAACTCCTGGCGGATGTTGTCGCGATCGAAGTCGAAGAAAATCGTCATGTTGGAGAGTACGGGATCGGCCGGATCCGGCTCCAGCGCCTCCATGTCACCGATTCGCGCCCCGCGGCCGTCGCCGCGGGTTGCACTGGTGGCCGAGCCGTTCATGTCCCGGCTGCCGACCCGATTGGTGTCCGCATCCTCAGGGGTGGCGGTGCCCCGACCGGCGCAGGCAGCGAGTACGCAGGCGAGCGCGACGACGCTTGCTGTCTTCCAGATATTCATGATGACGCGATGTCCTCAGTTGTAGGGTTGCAGAAAAAAGTCCTGTCAGTTGTTCACGGACCCAGCAGCGGCGACCATGCCGGCTCCTGGACCTGTCCCTCGCGTACCCGCAGCCGTTGGCGGATGCGGCCATCGGCCGACACCGTGGCCAGCACGCCGCGCCCTGCCTCACGGGTGGCGTAGATCAACATTGCGCCATTGGGCGCGAAACTGGGTGATTCGTCCAGACTGCCGTCGGTCAGCACCAGCGTGGTGTTGCGCTCGAGATCGACCACTGCGATCCGGAAGTTACCGCCATCATTGTGCACCACGGCCAGCTGCCGTCCATCCGCAGACAACCTGGGACGGGCATTGTAGCGCCCTTCGAAGGTCACCCGCTGCGCCCGCCCTGGGGCGTCGGCCGTGACCCGATAGATCTGCGGACCGCCGCCGCGGTCGGAAGTGAAATAAATGAACCGCCCGTCGGGCGACCATTCCGGTTCGGTATCGATGGATGGGCTGTCTGTCAGGCGCGTGAGCATCTGGCTGTTCAGGTCGAGTGTGTAGATGTCCGGTCGCCCGGCCTCGCGCGAGAGGACCAGGGCCAGCCGCCGGCCGTCTGGCGAGAACACGGGTGCACCGTTGATGCCTGCGCGGGCCGACACACGCTGGCGATCGCCGGTGCGAAGTGTCTGCACGTAGATCGCCGACTGGCCACCTTCAAAGGAGACGTAGGCGAGCCGGCGTGCATCCGGTGACCAGGCAGGCGACATGATCGGCTGCGTCGACTCCGCCACCACCGCCTCGTTCTCCCCGTCGCTGTCCGCGATGATCAGCCGGTGGGTGCGATTTGGCGGCGTGCCGTCGACGGTGACATAGGCGATACGCGTGTTGAACGCCCCGGGGACGCCGGTCAGGCGCTCGTAGATCATGTCGCTGATGCGATGCGCCGCGCTGCGCAGGCCACGGCGGTTCGCGCTCGTGCGATACCCCATGAGCTGCTGACCCCGGATGATGTCGAAGACCTGGAACTGGATCTCGTAATCGTCGCCAGTGCGCTCCACCAGCCGGCCGATGACCAGCACGTCCGTGCCGAGCAGCCGCCAGTCCCGATACTCGACGCCCGCTGTGGTGCTCGGCCGTGACACCATATCCCGTCGCGCCATCGGGGTGAACAGTCCTGTGCGCTGCAGATTGGCCTCGACCACCTCCGCCAGATCGAACGGCAGCGCGCCCTCGCCCTCCCAGGCGAACGGCACCACCGCGATCGGGACCGCCTGCACATCGCCCCGCGTGATCTCGACGACCAGCTGCGCGCGTGCCGGCGACGCCAGGAGGGCGAGCAGCAGCAGGCACAGTGCCGCGCGGGTCGTCAGGGAGAGAACAGTCTGGGTACTCATCATAGTTCCGGTCTGAAAATGATCGTCAGATTGCGTTCGAACAGCGTTGGATCAGGAGGTTCCGGCAATGGCGAGGCCCGATACACCGCCGCCTCGATGGAGCGTCGTACCGCCTCGTCGCCGTTGCAGGCACCGATGCTGACGTCCAGCACGGTGCCTCCAGGCGCCTGGCGGACGTTGACCGTACAGTTCAACCCGGCCTGCGCCGACGGGGGCCTCGCCCAGTTTCGCACGATACGCTGCTCGATCATCCGGCGATACTGGTCGAGCAGGCCGGCCTGCTCGGCACGCCGGCGCCGCTCCTCGCCCTCCATCATGCGTCGCAATTCGGATTCCCGCTCGGCCTGACGTCGCGCCTCCTGTTCGCGGGCCCGCCGCTCGGCTTCCTCGCGCGCCCGCCGCTCGGCCTCTTCCCGGGCGCGCTGCTCGGCTTCTTCACGGGCCCGGCGTTCGGCCTCTTCGCGCGCGCGGCGTTCAGCCTCTTCGCGCGCCCGCCGCTCGGTCTCCTCGCGGGCCTGCCGCTCAGCCTCTTCCCGTGCCCGTTGTGCCTCCTCGGCCTGACGGCGACTTGCCTCGGCCTGGGCCTGTTCCCGCGCGAGCTGTTCGAGGCGCTCGCGCTCAGCCTGTTCGCGGCGTGCGGCTTCCTGTCGAGCGACCTCGGCCTGCCGGCGCTCGGCTGCCTGGGCCTGCCGCTGGACCTCGGCCTGGCGGGCCGCTTCTGCCTCCTGGCTCCGGCGCTCCCTGGCATCGAGGACAGCCTGCTCGATCACCACGGCCTCCATCACCTCCACATCCCCAACGACAGGCACCAGTGTCTGGCGCGGCACGCCGATGCCTACCAGCAGCAGCGCGAACAGCAGCGCATGCGCCACGGCGGCGATGACCGCAGAAATTCCATACTCCCGAACGAACTCGCCCATGCGGGCTTCCCCTAGCGATCCGTCTCGAGCGGCCCCGTGACAATGCCGACCCGGCCGGCACCGGCCTCCTGCAACAGCCGCATGCCGGCCACCACCCGCCCGTGGGTCACGGCCTGGTCGGCCCGGACCAGGACCGGGGTCTCCGGCTCCCGGCGCATCACGGCGCTGGCACGCGCGAGGACCACGTCGTCCGCCAGCGGCGTCTCCTCGTCACCTCCGATGTTCAGATACAGACGGCCGTCGGCATCGATCGAAAGCACCAAGGGCTCATGGCGTTCGAGCATCTCCGCATCCAAAGGTTCAGCACCGACCGCTGGCAGATCGAGCTGGATGCCCTGGGTGAGCAGTGGCGCCGTGATCATGAAGATGATCAGCAGCACCAGCATGACGTCGATGTAGGGCACGACGTTGATTTCGGCCATCAGGCGACGGCGGCGGCGTGGCATCCCGTCCATCGCTCAGCTCCCGGCCGACGGCGCGTCCGGCCGGCGCAGATTGCGCTGCAGGATACTGGAGAACTCATCCATGAACGTGTCGTAGCGCAACTCCAGGCGGGCCACCTGCTCGGAATACCGGTTGTAGGCGATGACGGCCGGGATCGCGGCGAACAGACCCATGGCGGTGGCAATCAGGGCTTCGGCGATGCCGGGCGCGACCATCGCCAGGGTGGCCGTCTGCACGCTCCCCAACGCACGAAACGAGTTCATGATCCCCCAGACGGTGCCGAACAGGCCCACATAAGGACTGGTCGAGCCCACCGTCGCGAGCAGCCCCAGGCTCTGCTCGAGCCGGTCGATCTCGCGCAGCTGGGCAACCCGCATGGCCCGTCGGGCGCCCTCGAGCACCTGGCCGGCGCCGAGCCCCTGCTGCGTGTTCAGGCGGCCGAACTCGCGAAAGCCGGACTCGAAAATGCCCGCCATGCCGAGGGCAGGTTCGCCACCCCGATTGATCCCCTGGTACATCGAAGACAGGTCCCCGCCCGACCAGAAGCGCTTCTCGAAGCTGTCGGCGGCACGCCGGGCCTCCCCCAGCAGGCGTCGCTTACGCAGGATGACCGCCCAGGACGCCACCGAGGCGAGGACCAGCGCCAACATCACCAGCTGCACCAGTACGCTGGCATCGAGGATCAGGCGCATGATGGACATGTCGTGGGTCATTCAGGGTCTCCGAACAGGTCGCGCGGCAGCCGCCGCGGTTTGAAGGTCGTGGCATCGATGCAGGCGGCGTCGCAGTGCCCGGTACACAGCAGCTCACCTTCCGGCCCGCCACGGCGGATCTCCTGCACAAATCGGAACCGGGCCCCGCGGAGTTCGGTGAGCTCGGCGCTGATGTCCAGCAGGTCGTCGTGTCGTGCCGGACGGTGAAATCTCAGGCCGGTGTCGACCACCGAGAACACCAGGCCCTGTTCTGCGGCGAGCTCGGCCTGACCGACGCCTCGGGCGCGCAGCCACTCGCTGCGGGCGCGTTCCATGAAGCGGAAATAATTCGCGTAATAGACCACGCCCTGGGCGTCGGTATCTTCCCAGTACACCCGTACCGCTATACTGAATCTACTCAAGCGAGCGTCCTCAGCGCCCGTCAAACAGATCGCCCTCGCGACCTGTGGGCGGTGACAGGCCGAAGTGCGCGAAGGCCGCCGGTGTCGCCACCCGGCCACGCGCGGTTCTCATCAGGAAGCCTTCCTGGATCAGGTAAGGCTCGAGCACGTCCTCGATGGTTCCCCGCTCCTCGCCGATGGCTGCCGCGAGACTGTCCACGCCGACCGGGCCACCGGCGAACTTGTCGATGATCGTACGCAGCAGCTTGCGATCGAGCATGTCGAACCCCGCCGGATCGACCTCCAGCAGGTCCATGGCGGCGCGTGCCACCTCCGCGGTCACCCGGCCATCGGCCTCCACCTGCGCGAAATCCCGTACCCGGCGCAACAGCCGATTGGCGATGCGCGGCGTCCCACGCGAGCGCGCGGCGATTTCCCGGGTCCCGTCGGGCTCGATCGCCAGCGACAGGATACCGGCTGAACGCCCGACGATCCTCGCGAGGTCATCGACGTTGTAGAACTCCAGCCGCTGCACGATCCCGAAGCGATCGCGCAGCGGCGACGTCAGCAGGCCGGCCCGGGTCGTGGCGCCGACGAGGGTGAACGGCGGCAGATCGAGCTTGATGGAGCGCGCGGACGGGCCTTCGCCAATCATGATGTCGAGCTGGAAATCCTCCATCGCCGGGTACAGCACCTCTTCCACCACGGGGCTGAGGCGATGGATCTCGTCCACGAACAACACATCGTTCGGCTGCAGGTTGGTCAACAGCGCCGCCAGGTCCCCTGCCCGTTCCAGTACCGGCCCGGAGGTCTGGCGCAGATTGACCTCGAGTTCGTTGGCGATGATGTGAGCCAGTGTGGTCTTGCCAAGCCCGGGCGGCCCGAAAATCAGGGTGTGATCGAGCGCCTCGCCGCGCTGGCGGGCGGCGCTGACGAAGATGCGCATCTGGCGCAGGACGGCGGGCTGGCCGACGTAGTCGTCGAGCCGGCGGGGTCTGATGGCGCGGTCGAACGCCTCGTCATCGGTCGAGGCGCCTGAGGCGATGAGTCTGGAGTCGGTGCTCATGTTCCTAGGCGAGGCTCTGCAGGACCTGGCGGATCAGCTCTTCGGTGGATCTACCCTTGGTCTCCAGCTTGCCGAGCATACGGGACACATCGGCGGGCTTGTAGCCCAGGGCCACCAGAGCACTCCAGGCCTCGCCCTCCGCGGAGGGCGAGGCGTTCGACGGCGCGCCGGCAGCCGTGACCCCGGTGACGCCGGCTGGGCCGCTGGCCACCCGGTCACGCATCTCCACCAGCAGTCGCTCGGCGGTTTTCTTGCCGACGCCGGGAATCTTGGTCAGCAAGGCGACATCCTGCTCATGGACGCAGCGCGAAAACGCCTCGACGGTGATGCCCGAGAGGATGGCGAGCGCCGTCCGTGAACCCACCCCGCTGACCTTCAGGAGGCTGCGGAACAACGTACGCTCCGCCTCACTGGCGAAGCCGTAAAGAATGTGCGCGTCCTCGCGAATCAGCAGGTGCGTCAGCAGTGTCACCTCGGCACCTGTTTCCGGGAGTTCGTAGAGGGTCGACATGGGCGCCTCGACCTCGTAGCCGACGCCCTGCACGTCCAGCAGCAGCCGTGGAGGCTGCTTGGCCACCAGCCGTCCGCGCAGGAAGCCGATCACCGGCGCCGCCCGCGGCTCGCGGCGAGCCGCTGCGGTGCTGCACGCATATGGGCATGGCACAACGCCACGGCAAGCGCGTCTGCCGCGTCCGCACGCGGCGTCTCCGGCAAGCCGAGGAGGATCTTCATCATCTGCGCCACCTGGTGTTTATCCGCCGCGCCAGTGCCGACGACCGCTTGCTTGATCTGTCTGGGCGCATACTCGAAGACCGGCGCACCGCCGGCAAACACCGCGCACAGCGCTGCCCCCCGGGCCTGTCCCAGCTTCAGTGCGCTGTCGACGCTCTTGTGCACGAACACCCTTTCGACCGCGATCTCTTCGGGCGCATGCTCCCGCACCACATCACTCAACTGTTCGAAGATGCTGCGCAGTCTCGCCGGCATTTCCTCACCTTCGCTGCGGATGTCTCCCCAGGCGAGGGCACGGCTGCCGGCGGGCCCGTGCTCGATGATCCCGTAGCCCGTGACCCGGGAGCCTGGATCGACGCCCAGAATGCGCAGCAGGGTGGACACGGCGCCCCTGGCGCTGGCCTCAAGAGGCCAGGCGCTCGAGGATCTCCTCCGGAATATCGGCGTTGGAATAGACCTGCTGGACGTCGTCGAGATCCTCCAGAGCCTCCAGCAGCCGCAGCATCGCGGCGGCATCGTCCTCGCCCAGAGACACCTGGGTCGACGCCCGCATGGTGATTTCGGCAGACTCCGGTGCCAGAGCCACCTCGCGCATCGCCGTGACCACCGCGTCGAAGTCCTCGGGATCGGTGAGCACGTCGAACGAGCCATCCGCATTGCTCACCACGTCCTCTGCACCCGCCTCCAGCGCCCGCTCCATGAGTACATCCTCATCGCTGCCGCTGGCATAGCTCAGTTGCCCGACCCGGTTGAACAGGTAACCCACCGAGCCGTCGGCGCCAAGGTTACCCCCGTGCTTCGAAAACGCGTGTCGGATATCCGCTACCGTGCGGTTACGGTTGTCGGTCAAGGCATCGACCATCACGGCGACCCCCCCGCTGCCATAGCCTTCGTAGCGGACTTCTTCGTAGTCATCTCCCTCGATTTCACCGCTGCCGCGCTTGATGGCGCGCTCGATCCGGTCCTTTGGCAGACTCTGCGCGCGCGCCTTGTCGATCGCCAGGCGCAAGCGGGGGTTGGCGTCGGCATCCCCACCACCCATCCGGGCCGCGACAGTGACCTCGCGGATGAGCTTGGTGAACAGCTTGCCGCGTTTCTTGTCCTGGGCACCCTTGCGGTGCTGGATGTTGGCCCATTTACTGTGGCCGGCCATGGTCTTTACTACTCCCCGGCGCCCCCGTGGCGCCAGTCTTGGCGGGTGGCGATGGCGTCAGAACCGGATGCGCAGTCCGAGGTGCAGTCCGGAGTCGATATTCGTATCCGAGGTGCGTTTGAAGTTGGCGTTCACCTGGCGCAGTCCGAGGTAGACCGAGGCGTCGCGCAGCACTTCGTAGCCGACGTAAGCGCCGATCTCACGGTAACGGGTGGCGCTGCCGAACGACAGGACCTCCGGTGAGAACCACAGATAGGCGCCGAACTGGATACGATCGGCTTCGGGCAGGTTCACACGCACATCCCCACCGAGGGCCAGCGCCGAGCCGCTGCGGTTGCGGACATCGGAATCGAAATACACGATGCGCCCGCCGAGGCCGGCGCGAATCGGTGGCTGCCCGCCGGTCGCCAGCCCGACCAAACGGATCCCGACGTGCCCGGCGTCGCCGCGGTCCTTGTTATGCAGCCAGCCCACGTCAGCTTCCAGGTTACCGGTCAGGCCCCAGCTGCCGCTGAGCCGCGCCGCCTCATTGCTGAAGTTGAGATCCAGTTCCGCCGCCGGCGCAGCTGCCGCGAACGCCAGCAATCCGGCTGCCAGAAGCCCCTTGAACCTGGTTTGCATACGACACTCCCTGAGCAATCGGGCGGCACGGTTGGCCACCCCGGGAAAGCGCGTATGATAACGGGAATCCCGCGTCACTGACACTTTGCCCATGGTCTTCGACGGTGATGCCGTCAGTTCTCCACCCGCGCCGGCGCAGGCCCTGACCGAGGCGCTGGCCTGCGGTGATGCCGCGGCCGTGCGCGCCGCGCTGGCGGGAGCGTCGGAGACGCGCGCGCTCGCCGAGCGGGTCGAGGGCATCTGCCAGACCCTGCGGGCACTTGGCCTCGAACAGGGCCTCGACGAGGCCGTCACCCTGTACGTGTGCATGGATGCCGGGCTGTGCCAGGCCGACCGCCTGCGGGGCCGCGCAGACCCCACCGCGCTGCAACTGGCCGAGGATCTGACCCGTCTGGGGGATCTTGGCTTCCGCGAGGACTGGTCGAGCGAAGACGGCCTGCTGCCACAGCAGGCCGAGGCCCTCCGGCGCATGCTGCTGGCCCTGGTGGCCGATGTCAGGCTGGTGCTGGTGAAGCTGGCCGACCAACTGTGGCGCCTGTACGCTGCGCGCGAAGAAAGCCCGGCACTCCAGCGACGGCTCGGCGCCGAGACTCGGGAAATCTTCGCGCCGCTGGCCAACCGGCTCGGGGTCTGGCAGCTGAAATGGCAACTCGAGGATATGGCGTTCCGCTTTCTCGAGCCCGAGCGCTATCGCGACATCGCGACCCGTCTGCAGGAACGCCGCGCCGACCGCGAACGCTACATCGACGAGTTCTGCACCGCGCTGGACAGGGCGCTGCAAGAGGCCGGCATCGACGGTGAAGTGAGCGGCCGACCGAAGCATATCTTCAGTATCTGGAAGAAAATGCAGCGCAAGCGTCTGCGCTTCGAGGAACTGTTCGACATTCGCGCCGTGCGCGTGCTGGTGGACAGCGTCGGGGCCTGCTACGGCGCACTGGGCACGGTACACAGTCTCTGGACGCCGATTCCGGGCGAGTTCGACGACTACATCGCCTCACCCAAGGACAATGGCTACCGATCGCTGCACACCGCGGTCATCGGCCCCGGTCGCCGCGCCATCGAAGTGCAGATCCGCACCCGCGAAATGCACGCCCGTGCTGAACTGGGGATCGCAGCGCACTGGCGCTACAAGGAGGGCGTGGCCCATAACGTCGCCTTCGATGAAAAGATCGCCCGCCTGCGCCGCTTGCTCGAGCCCGACGCCAGCGACGAACACGGCAGTGACTTCATCGACCGGTTCAAGTCCGAGCTGTTCGATGACCGGATTTTCGTCTTCAGTCCCAAGGGAGATGTCATCGAACTCCCCGCGGGCGCCACACCCCTGGATTTCGCCTACGCGGTGCATACCGATGTCGGTCACCGGTGTCGTGGTGCCAAGGTGCAGGGGCGGATGGTCCCGTTGACTCACGCGTTGGCCAGTGGCGATCGCGTGGAGATCATCACCGCAAAAAATGGTCAGCCGAGCCGCGACTGGCTGATTCCGCAGCTGGGCTATCTGGCCTCGCCGCGCAGCCGCGCCAAAGTACGTGCGTGGTTCCGGCTGCAGGACAAGGCGCTCAACCGGCGTGAGGGCCGTGCGGCAATCGACCGCGAGCTCTCGCGTCTGGACCTGCGCGACTTTCCGGTGCAAAAGCTCGCCGATGTCATGGGTTTTGCCGATATCGACGCGCTCTCGCTGGCGCTAGGTGCCGGCGATGTCACACAGGCGGCGGTGGCGGGCGCGCTGCAACGCGAGTCGGGCAAGCTGCGATCGCCGGGGACCTCGCCGAGACGACGGCCGCGGCCCCAGCGCAGCGGCGGGGGCGTGGTGCTGCGTGGCGTTGGTGACCTGATGAGTCATCTCGCACAGTGCTGCAGACCGGTGCCGCCGGAGCCGGTTCGGGGCTACATCACCGTTGGACGAGGGCTGTCGGTGCATCGCGCAGACTGCCGTAATCTGGAGTCACTTGCCGCCCAGCACCCCGAGCGCGTGGTCGAGGTGTCATGGGATGTCGACGCGAATGACGGCGGCAGCTACACCGTCGAGATCGAGGTCCTGGCCGAGGACCGGCAGGGGCTGCTACGCGATATCACCTCGATGATGGCCGACGAAAAAGTCAGCATCCTGGGTGCCCGGACCCGTTCGGACACCCGTCATCAGCGGGCCACCCTCCGCCTGGAAGTCACTGTCGACAGCGTCGCCCAGACCGAGCGACTGCTGCGTCGTCTCGAGCAGATCCCAAGCGTCATCAGCGCCCGACGCGACTGATCTGCCGGTCACCGGCGGGCGCGATACCGCCCGCGCAACGCCACTCATCACCGATACGCGGTGATTTCAGGCCTGCCAGAGACAGTCTCTGGGGACCGGCGTAACGCCCTGTGCAGCGGTTGATTTTCGGGAGTCCGAGCCCGTCGGCCGTGCGTTTGCCTGCACGCACGTAACCCGTTTGGGGTTCACATCCGGGCTCAGGTCGCTAGACTGCTCCGCTTTCGCCATTGGCCCACGAGAAGGAAACACGCTATCGGGAGATAGAGCATGCCTCGAATAAAAAGGCTGAATGCCGCCGTCATGACTGCATTCGCCGCATCGGCTGCGGCCCCCGCCGCCTACGCCGCCACAGAAGAAATCATCGTCACGGCAACCAAGCGCGAAGCCTCCGCGCAGGATATCCCGGTTGCAGTCCAGGCTCTCGACCAGGCCGCCATCACCGATCTCAACCTCGGTAACTTCGACGACGTCATCCGGTTCCTGCCGAACGTCTCCTCCGGCGGCCGCGGACCCGGGCAGTCCACCGTCTACATCCGGGGCATGGCCGTGGAACCGATCACCGTGCTGCTGTCCGGTGCCCAGGGGAGCGTACCCAACGTCGCGCTGTACCTCGATGAACAGCCGGTTACCGCGCCGGGCCGCAATCTCGACGTGTATGCCGCCGACATGCAGCGTATCGAGGTGCTGCCCGGGCCGCAGGGCACGCTGTTCGGGGCCAGTTCCCAGGCGGGCACGGTCCGCATGATCACCAACAAGCCGAATTTCGAAGGGTTTTCAGCGGGTGTCGATGCGTCGATCGCCGACACCCGCAAGGGCGACCTGAGCTCCGGTCTCGAGGCCTATGTGAACCTGCCGGTGACCGAGACGTTTGCATTGCGCGGTGCGTTCTACAATGTCCGTCGAGGCGGTTACATCGATAATGTGTTCGGTACGTTCACCACCGATCCGTCGATCAACCCGGATTCGAATGCAACGCCTGCTGCTGTGAGCTATGACGAGGCGAGCAATCTTGCCCTGGCTGAAGACAACTTCAACGGCGGCTTCTACCAGGGCTTTCGCCTGGGCGGGCTCTACCTGATCAACGACGACTGGGACCTGCTGGTGCAGCATACCCGCCAGGAGCTCGGGGCCGATGGCGTGTTCGACTACGACCCGGAGGTGGGGGATCTGCAGGCGACGCGCTTTTTCCCGGACCGCCTGCGCGACGAGTTCAATCTCACCAGCTGGACGCTCAACGGCCGCCTCGGCATGCTTGATGTCATCTACACCGGTGGCTATCTCGACCGCGAGATCAACCAGTCGGTGGACTACACCGGCTACAACAACTCCGGCGCATTCATCAGCTATTACACCTGCACCTACGACAACCCCGCCTACATCGTGAACTACGGCATCGATCCGAGGTTCATCACGCCCGGCGGTCGCGAGTGCCGCACGCCGGTGAAGGGCGTGCAGATCTACCAGGAGCAGGAGCGCTTCACGCATGAGTTGCGCATCAACACACCGGTGGAGAATCGCTGGCGGCTCACGGCAGGCGTGTTCTATGACGATTTCGAAATCCGTACCCAGGATGACTATCTTTACCTCGCCGTGACCGAGCTTGGCTTTGCACCCAATACGCCGATTGCCGGTGCGGCGGCCAACAACCCGAACACACGTGCCCCTGGCGTCGCGTTTTTCAATGATGTGATCCGCACCGAAGAACAGCTTGCCGTGTTCGGTGAGCTCACCTTGGACGTGATCCCGCAACTCCTCGAGGTGACCCTGGGCCTGCGGTATTACGACCTCAAGCAGGAGTTCCGTGGCCAGTCGAGTTTCGCCAGCGGGATTTTTGCGGGCTCCATCGACCAGGGCTCCGGCCGTAACTACGACAACGCCGGCAGTGTCAACGCGCCGGGTTTCGATCCGGACGCGCCGCCCGCGCCCGGGGCGGTTGACCCGGCCGTGCCCGGCCACAGCACCGACCCCTTGAAGCTGACAGGCTGGATACCGAAACTGACGGTCAACGTCACGCCAACCGATGACGCGCTGCTGTATTTCACCTATTCGGAGGGCTTCCGGCCGGGTGGCTTCAACCGCGGCGGCGGGGTGTATTCGCTGAACCTCGACTTCCCGACGGTACCCACCACGTACGACACCGATGATGTGAAGAACTACGAGTTCGGCTGGAAGAGCCGGTGGCTGGATGGGCGCCTGCGCTTCAATGGCAGCCTGTACTACATTGACTGGACCGACATGCAGGTCAGCCGCTTCGATCCGGAAAACGTCTCCATCCTGACGTTCATCGAGAACTCCGCGGACTCGGAAATCTGGGGCCTCGAGGGCGATGTCGCCTGGGCGGCCACCGAGAACCTCACCCTGTTCGGTGCGTTCTCCTACAACGACACCGAACTCAAGGCAGTTTCGGCGCAGATCGTGGAACTGCCCGAGGAAGGTGCGCGTCTGCCGCTCACGCCGGAATTCCAGGGCAATGTACGCGCCCGTTACGACTGGGGTGCGGTGGGCTACGAGTGGCACGTGCAGAGCGCGGTGCAGTACGCTAGTTCCAGCTTCAGCTCGCTGATCGTGCAGGAGCGGGAGAAACAGGACTCGTATACGACGCTTGATCTCTCGGCGGGCGTGGCGCGGGACAACTGGAGCGCCGGGCTGTACATCGAGAACGTGACCGACAAGCGCGCCGAAGTGTTCATCAATTCGCAGGACGACATCCGGCGGATCGCGACCAACCGACCACGTACCGCAAGCCTGCGGTTCTCGGTGGACTTCTAGGTGTGGCGTGAACACTCTGGAGGCTGAAGAAGAGCCCGCGCGTCGCGCGCGGGAACTGCTTCAGCTGGGCCAGGCGGGGGCCGCTGCGCTGACGGCGGAGCGTGCCCTCGCCGACGCCCCGCGGGATCGTGACCTGCTGTACATCCTGGCGGTCGCGCAGCGCTACGGGCGCCAGTACGAGGCTGCAGACCAGACCCTGCAGCGTCTCCTGGAAGTGACACCGGGGTATGGCCGGGCGTTTCAGGAGCTCGGGCACCTGCGCCGCCGCCAGGCACGTGACGCCGAGGCGATGCAGGCCTACCAGCAGGCCGTGGTCGCCAATCCGGGGCTGCCGGCGAGCTGGAAAGCGTTGGCCGATCTGCAGACCCGCCATGGCCTGGTCCGCGAGGCCGCCAACTCCAGAGCACAGCACGAACGACTGCTGGGGCTGCCGCCTGAGCTGGTCTCGGTCACGAGTTTCATGCATGAGGGCAAGCTCTACAAGGCCGAGCAGCTGTGCCGGGCCTTCCTGCAGCGCGAGCCGCATCATCCTGAGGCCATGCGCCTGCTCGCGGCTCTCGGGGTCCGGCTGCATGTGCTCGACGACGCCGAGTTTCTGCTGGAGAGCGTGCTGGAGTTCAAGCCCGATTTCCTGCTGGCGCGTATCGATTACGTGGACGTGCTGCAGCGGCGGCAGAAGTACGCCAGAGCCCTCGAGGAGGCCCGGACGATCCTGACGACCGATCCGGCAAACCCGGCGTTTCGCAGCCTGTTCGCCAATCAATGCATGACGGTGGGCGATTACCCACAGGCCCTGCAGCTCTACGACGAACTGCTGGCTGAAACCCCGGACAACCCGCAACTGAATCTGGTGCGTGGCCATGCGCTCAAGACCATCGGCCGCCAAGCCGAGGCGATCGATGCTTACCGCCGGGCCGCCGCAGGCCGACCCGGTTTCGGCGATGCGTACTGGAGCCTGGCCAACCTCAAGACCTATCGCTTCGAGGACCGTGAAGTGGCTGCGATGCGCGAGCAGGAGGCCCTGCCGGGCCTGGTCAGCGAAGACCGCTATCACCTCTGCTTCGCGCTCGGCAAGGCTCTCGAAGACCGCGCCTGCTACGAAGAGGCGTTCGGCTACTACACCCGTGGCAACACGCTGAAACGCGAGACGCTGCGCTACAGCACCGAACGCACCGAGCTCGAGTTCCAACGCCAGGCCGAGGTCTGCACCGTGGAGATGCTCGCCGCACGCGCAGGCCAGGGGCATCCCGGGGAGGATCCGATTTTCATCGTCGGTCTCCCGCGGGCGGGCTCCACGCTGATCGAGCAGATCCTCGCGTCCCATTCCCAGGTGGACGGGACCCTCGAGCTGCCGAACATTCTGGCCATCGCGCATCGCCTGCGTGGCCGGCGGCGGGTCGATGAGCAGCCACTCTACCCGGGCGTGCTGAGCGAGCTGTCCCCGGAACAACTGCACGAACTCGGCGAGGAATACCTGCGGGACACGGCGGTCCATCGTCAGGGCGCACCACGGTTCACGGACAAGATGCCGAACAACTTTCGGCATATCGGCCTGATCAGTCTGATCCTGCCGAATGCCAGGATCATCGATGCCCGTCGCCACCCGATGGCCTGCTGTTTCAGCGGCTACAAGCAGCTGTTTGCCGAAGGCCAGGAATTCACCTATGACCTCGATGATCTCGGTCGTTACTACCGCGGCTATGTCGAGCTGATGGACCACTGGGACCGGGTGTTGCCAGGTCGGATTCTGCGGGTCCAGCACGAGCAGCTGGTGGATAACTTCGAGCACGAGGTCAGGCGGTTGCTGGAGTTCTGTGGTCTGCCCTTCGAGCAGGACTGCCTGGAATTCCACCGCACCCGCAGAGTCGTGCGCACGGCCAGTTCCGAGCAGGTACGCCGCCCCCTGAACCGCGAAGGCCTCGAGCAATGGCGGCATTTCTCACCGTGGCTCGGGCCGCTGGAGCGCGCCCTGGGTCCGGCGCTGGTCGAGGCGCCGTGAACCCCATGCAGTCCTGAGCTGATGTCCGCGGCGCCTGCGCCTCTGCTGGCGAGTCTCGAAGCCGAGAGCATCCATATCCTGCGTGAGGCGCTGGCCGAAGCGGCGCAGCCGGTGCTGCTGTTCTCGCTTGGCAAGGACAGCTGCGTGCTCCTGGAACTGGCCCGGCGGGCGTTCTACCCGGCTGCCCTGCCCTTCCCGCTTTTGCACATCGACACCAGCTGGAAATTCCGCGAGATGTACACGTTTCGGGAGCGCGTAGCCGGGCAGCCCGGCCTGGAGCTGCGGGTCCATCGCAATGAGGAGGCGATCGCCCGCGGGGTGACACCGTTCACCCATGGGCCGAGCGACTACACCGCCCTGTTGAAAACCACCGCTTTGCGTGCCGCCCTCGATCACTTCGGATTTGATCTGGCGATTGGCGGCGCCCGTCGCGATGAGGATCCGGTGCGTGCCAAGGAGCGGATTTTTTCGCTGCGCAGCGCGCAGCATGGCTGGGAACCCCGGGCACAGCGGGCGGAGCCCTGGTCGTTGTATAACGGCGCCCACCTTCCCGGCGAGAGCGTGCGCGTGTTCCCATTGTCGAACTGGACCGAGCTCGACGTCTGGCGCTACATCCGCTGGCGCGCAATCGATGTGGTGCCGTTGTATTTCGCCGCTGAGCGCAGCTGTATCGAGCGCCAGGGCCAGCTGCTGGTGGTGGATGACGCGCGCATGCCGCTCGCAGCGGGTGAACGGCCTGCGCCGCGCCAGGTACGGTTCAGGACACTCGGCTGTTATCCGCTCACCGCGGCCATGCCCTCCGCTGCCCGCACAGTCGATGACATCATCGCCGAGCTCGAGAGCGACGGTCATGGCGAGCGGCGAGGCCGACTGATCGATCATGACGCCCCGGGCGCCATGGAGCGCAAGAAACTGGAGGGATACTTCTGAGCGCCGGGCCTCGGGACCTGCTGCGACTGGTGATCTGCGGCAGTGTGGACGACGGCAAGAGCACCTTGCTGGGGCGCCTTCTGGACGACGCCGGGCTGCTCCATGTTGAGGAACGTGAGCGCCTGCTCACGGCTGATCCGAACTCGCCAGACCCGCAATATGCCCGGGTGCTGGATGGACTGCTGGCCGAGCACGCCCAAGGGATCACCATCGATGTCGCCTACCGCAGCATGGAACTCGCGGGGCGTCGTTACCTCGTCGCCGACGCGCCCGGCCACCAGCAGTACACCCGTAACATGATCACTGCGGCGACCAGCGCCGATGCGGCGCTGGTGCTCTGCGACGTCACGCAGGGGCTGACCGCACAGACCCGACGTCATCTCGCACTGCTGGCGGTGCTCGAGGTTCGCCATGTGGCCCTGCTCGTCAACAAGCTGGATCTGGTCGGCTACGCACCGGAGGCGTTCCATGCGCTCGCCGACGGCTTCGGCGAGCTCGCCCGGCGCCTTGGCCTGGCCGATGCGCAGAGTCTGCCGGTATCGGCCCTGCACGGCGAGAACCTGCTCGAGCGAGGGGGCCGCCTCGCATGGTTTGACGGGCCCAGTGTGGCGGCCTACCTGGCCAGCCTGCCGGTACGCGAGCAAATCGTCGGGCCGCTGCGGCTGCCGGTGCAATGGGTGCACCGCCTCGAGGATGGCAGCCGCGCGCTCGCCGGACGGCTGAGCGGGGCGGGCCTCCGCCCAGGTCAGGCGGTACGCATCCACCCCGGCAATGCTGAGGCGCGCGTGGTCCGTCTCCTGGCACCCGAGGCTGACCTGCCCGAGGCGGCCCCCGGCAGTTCGGTGCTCGTCACGCTCGATCAGCCTGTCGATGCTTCGCGGGGCAGCGTGCTGGCAGGCAGCGAGGAGCCGCCCACCGTCACCGACCAGTTCCAGGCGACACTGATCTGGCTTGGTCGGCAGCCCTTGTACGCCGGGCGTCGCTACACCCTGAAACTCGGCACCACGCGTGTCGGCGCCTCGGTGACCGATATCCGGCACCGCCTCGATCCCACCGATCTCTCAGCGACACCCGCACGCGAGCTCGGCGTGCACGAGATTGGCGTCTGCAACCTCGCCCTGGATCGTCCCGTGCCGCTGGATGCGTTCAGGGACAGCCGGGAGACCGGGTCATTCATTCTGATCGACCCGTTCGACCACGATACCGTGGCTGCCGGGATGGTGAGGCATGCCTTGCGGCGTGCCGCCACCCTGCACTGGCAGCAGGCAGTCGTGGATCGACATGCGCGGGCCGCCATGAAGGGACAGCAGCCTTTCGTACTCTGGTTTACCGGCCTGTCCGGCGCCGGCAAATCCACCATCGCCAACCTGGTCGAGCAGCGCCTGCACGCCAAGGGGCGACATACGTTCCTGATGGACGGTGACAATCTCCGGCAGGGACTGAACCGGGATCTCGGCTTTACCCCGGGCGACCGGGTCGAAAACATTCGCCGCAGCGCGGAGGTCGCGCGGCTCATGACCGAGGCTGGACTGATCGTACTCACGGCCTTCATCTCGCCCTACCGCGCCGAGCGCGAGATGGCGCGCGAACTGTTCCCGGCTGACGCCTTTCTGGAGGTGTTCGTGGACGCGCCGCTGTCCCTGGTCGAGGCCCGTGATCCCAAAGGGCTCTACGCGCGGGCGCGCCGGGGTGAGCTGGTGAACTTTACCGGGCTGGATGCGCCCTATGAGCGCCCGACGCATCCGGACATCCACCTCGACACGGCGCGTGACAGCGCAGATGTCGCGGCGGACGCGGTACTCGAGGAGCTGCGCCGCCGCGACCTGATCTGAGGGTGGTGACTACTTGTTGAGTGCGTGTATCGCCTTGCCGTCCGCGGCCAGCGCGGCTTCGTGCAGCACTTCGGCGAGCGTTGGATGGGCGTGCACCGTGCGCTGCAGGTCTTCGGCACTGGCCTGGTATTCCATCGCCAGCACCGCCTCGGCGATCAGTTCCCCGGCCATCGGGCCGATGATGTGGACGCCGAGGATCTCGTCACTGGTCTTGTCGGCGAGAATCCTGACGAAGCCGGCCGACTGTTCCATCGCCTTGGCACGGCCATTGGGCCCGAACGGCACCTGGCCGATCTTGAAGTCGACCCCTTCGTCGGCGAGCTGCTGTTCCGTGCGCCCAACCCAGGCAATCTCCGGGGCGGTGTAGATGACCGAGGGAATGACGTTGTAGTTGACCTCGGCGACTTCGCCGGCGATGAGGTCGGCGACCATCACACCCTCTTCTGTGGCCTTGTGGGCAAGCATCGGCCCGCGCACGCAGTCACCGACGGCCCACACTCTCTCAAGCGCCGTACGACAATGCTCGTCCACCTCGATGAACCCGCGCTTGTCCATCGCCAGCGCTACACCTTCGCCGCACAGCCCTTCGGTGTAGGGGCGTCGGCCGACGCAGACGATGACGCGATCGACCTCGAGCGACTGCTCGCCCTTGGCGTCGGTATAGCTCAGGGTCACGCCCTTGTCGCTGACTTCAGCGGCCGATACCTTGGCACCCAGGCGGATGTCCAGGCCCTGTCGCTTGAAGTGTTTCTGTGCTTCCTTGGCGACGGCCTTGTCGGCCATCGGCAGGAAACTGTCGAGGGCTTCCAGCACGGTCACCTCGGCACCCAGGCGGCGCCAGACGCTGCCGAGTTCCAGTCCGATCACCCCGGCGCCGATGACGCCCAGGCGCCCCGGTACCTCGGTGAACTCCAGCGAGCCCCAGGAGTCGACCACCCGTTCGCCATCAAACGGCACCGACGACAGCTCGATGGGCGTCGAGCCGGTGGCGATGATCACGTCGCGGGCTTCGAGGGTGTGCGCCTTGCCGTCAGGATCGGTGTACTCGACCCGATTGTCAGGCAACAGGCGACCGTGGCCCTGCAGGCCATCGACCTTGTTGGCCTTGAGCAGCATCTCGATGCCGCCGGTGAGCTGGCGCACGATGCCCGCCTTGCGCTTCTGCATCCTGGCGAGATCGACTTCGACCTTGCCTACCTTGATGCCATGCGCGGCGAACTCGTCGTGCGCGCGATGCACGAGTTCGGAGGACTCCAGCATTGCCTTGGAAGGAATACAGCCGGCATTGAGACAGGTGCCGCCGAAGCTGCGGCTGCCGTCGTAGTTCTGCCAGTCGTCAATGCAGGCGGCGCTCAGGCCATGCTGGGCGGCGCGGATGGCGGCGGGATAGCCTGCGGGGCCACCGCCGATGACGATGACGTCGTATGCTTTCTTCATAATGGTTTCCGTCTAGAGACCGAGCAGCAGCCTGGCCGGATCTTCCAGAGAGTCCTTGATGCTGACCAGGAACTGCACCGCTTCACGGCCATCGATGATGCGGTGATCGTAGGTCAGCGCGATATACATCATCGGCCGAACCGCGACCTCGCCGTTCACCACCATCGGGCGCTCCTGGATCTTGTGCATCCCGAGAATGCCACTCTGCGGCGGATTGAGGATCGGCGTGGACATCAACGAGCCGAACACCCCACCGTTGGTGATGGTGAAGGTACCGCCGGTCAGTTCCTCCATGGTGATCTGGCCTTCACGCGCGCGCTGCCCGAAATCCACCACGGCCTTTTCGATGTCGCCGAACGGCAACTCGCCCGCGTCGCGCAGCACCGGCACGAGCAGGCCGCGCTCGGTGGAGACCGCAATACCGATGTCGTGATAGTCGTGGTAGATGATGTCACTGCCCTCGATCGAGGCATTGACCGCGGGGAACTTCTGCAGCGCCTCCACGGCGGCACGCACGAAGAACGACATGAAGCCAAGCTTCACCCCGTGGACCTTCTCGAAGGTCTCCTTGTGACGGCTGCGCAGCGCCATGACTGCCGTGAGATCGACCTCGTTGAAGGTCGTCAGCATGGCCGCCGTCTGCTGGGCCTCGACCAGGCGCTCGGCAATGCGCGCACGCAGTCGGGTCATCGGTACGCGCCGGTCGCTCCGACGGCTGGCCGCCTGCGCGGGCGCAGCGGCGCCGACGTCGCCGGCCGCCTCGGCATCGCCCTCATCGTGGCGTTCCAGGTGGTCGAGCACATCTGTCTTGGTGATGCGCCCATCCTTGCCCGTCCCCTGGATATCCCGCGGGTCGAGATCGTTCTCTTCGACCAGGCGTCGAACGGCCGGGCTGAGCTTGGCAGCCCCGCTGCGGTCGCTGTCGTCGCTGGTCTCGGCCGACTTGCGGTCGCTGGCCTGCTGGCCACCGGAATTTGCGTCTGCGTCGTCGGCCGGCGCGTCGCTCTGCGCTTTTGCGGCACCCTTGCCGGCGCCCGGACCTTCACCCTCCTCGATGATCGCGAGCACATCGCCGGTGGTGACCGTCGCGCCATCCTTGGCCACGATCTTGACGAGCGTGCCGGCCCGCGGGGCGGGGACTTCGAGGACGACCTTGTCGGTCTCGAGATCGACAAGGTTCTCGTCGCGATCAACCGTGTCGCCTTCGCCTTTGTGCCAGGCCACCAGCGTCGCGTCGGAGACCGATTCCGGCAGCTGGGGGACTTTGACTTCGATGCTCATGCTTTCTTCCTGACTGTGTCACTCTTGTTGTCGAGGGATACGTCCTGATCCCCTGTTCCCAGCGCCGCAGCAACCAGTGCTTCCTGCTGCGCGACGTGGAGCATATAAATGCCGGACGCGGGAGCCGCGGCGCCCGGACGCCCGGCGTAATGCAGGCGGTGCCGGGCAGCCAGCGCTTCCTGCAGGCGATGACGGATCTGGTACCACGCGCCCTGGTTCTGCGGCTCTTCCTGGCACCACACGATGTCGCTGGCATTCGGATAGGTGGCCAGGGTTGCGGCGTATTCCTCGGCAGGAAACGGATAGAGCTGCTCGATACGCACCAGCGCAACGTCGGCGACATCCGCGCCGCGGCGCGCCTCCAGCAGGTCGTAATACACCTTGCCACTGCAAAACACGATCCGGCGGACTTTCTCGGCATCCAGCGTATCGACCTCATCGATCAGCTCGTCGAAACGCCCCTTGGTGAGCGATTGCAGCGGCGACACCGACAGGCGATGACGCAACAGGCTCTTCGGTGTCATCACGATCAGCGGCTTGCGCGTGCGCCGGATCATCTGACGCCGCAGCATGTGGAACATCTGCGCGGGGGTCGAGGGCACACAGACCTGCATGTTGTGTTCCGCACAGAGCTGCAGGAAGCGCTCAAGACGGGCCGAGGAATGCTCCGGACCCTGGCCTTCATAGCCATGCGGCAAAAACAGCACCAGCCCGCAGAGCCGGCCCCACTTGGCCTCACCTGAGCTGATGAACTGGTCGATCACCACCTGCGCGCCATTGCAGAAGTCACCGAACTGACCTTCCCAGATCACCAGCGTATCCGGCGCCGTCGTGCTGTAGCCGTACTCGAAGCCCATCACCGCTTCTTCCGACAGCAGTGAGTCGGTAACGATAAACGCACCCTGGCGCTTGCGCACGTGCGCCAGCGGCACATGGGTGCTGGCCTCGGCCTGGTCATGGAGCACGGCGTGGCGGTGGAAGAAGGTGCCGCGACCGCTGTCCTGGCCGGTCAGGCGGACGTCGAAGTTATCCTTGAGCAGCGAGGCGTAGGCCATCGTCTCGGCAAAGCCCCAATCCATGTCCAGCTCGCCGGCGGCCATGCGGCGGCGGTCCTGGACGATGCGTTCGACCCGGGGATGCAGCTTGAAGTCCTCGGGCAGCTTGGTGATCAGGCGCCCGAGCTCGCGCACGGTCTTGCTGGCGATGGCGGTGTCGACTCTGTCGGTCAGGTCGGCCTCCATGTAGCGCGACCAGTCCACCGTATACTTGTTACCGATCAGGCCCAGGGCATTGGGGTTCTGCGCCCGGCCCGCATCCATCCCGTCCCGGAATTCATCGGCCATGGCGCTGACGTCGTTTTCCGTGAGCACCCCGGCCTCGACCAGGCGAGCCGCATAAATCGTGCGCGTCGAGGGGTGCTTGCGGATGACCTGGTACATCGCAGGCTGGGTCGCCGCCGGTTCGTCGGCCTCGTTATGGCCATGGCGTCGATAGCAGACGAGATCGATGACCACATCCTTGCGAAAGGCCTGGCGATACTCAAGCGCCAGACGTGTGGCGAAGACCGCCGCCTCGGGATCATCACCATTGACGTGGAAGACCGGCGCCTCGACCATCTTTGCCACGTCGGAACAATAGGGGGTCGAGCGGGCATCCAGCGGATCGCTGGTCGTGAAGCCGACCTGGTTGTTGATGACGATATGGACCGTGCCACCGTTGGCGAAGCCACGCGCCTGCGACATCTGCAGCGTTTCCATGACCACGCCCTGCCCCGCGAAGGCAGCATCGCCGTGGATCAGCAGCGGCAGCGCCGTGCTGCCCTCACTGTCGCCGCGGCGGGCCTGTCGGGCCCGGATCGACCCCTCGACCACCGGGTTGACGATTTCCAGGTGCGACGGGTTGAACGCCAGCGCCAGATGCACATTGCCGCCCGGCGTGCGGATGTCGGCGGAAAACCCCATGTGATACTTGACGTCACCCGAGCCCCTGAGGTTTTCGAGGTCATACGCCCCTTCGAACTCGGAGAACAGGGCTTCGGGTGACTTGCCCAGGCAGTTCACCAGCACGTTGATGCGCCCGCGATGGGCCATCCCGATGACGATTTCCTGGAAGCCTGCCGCGCCGGCCTGCTGTACCAGGTCATCGAGCATCGGAATCAGCGTCTCGCCACCTTCCAGCGAGAAGCGCTTCTGGCCCACGTACTTGGTATGCAGGTAACGCTCGATCCCCTCCGCGGCGGTCAGGCGTTGGAAAATGAAGCGTTTTTCTTCGTCGTTGAGGCCCCCGGAGACCATCATGCCCTTCTCGAAGCGCTCGCGGATCCAGAGGCGTTCGCGCGCCCGGGAAATGTGCGCGAAGTCGGCCCCGATCTTGCCACAGTAGATTTTCTTCAGCAGATCCAGAATGTCACTGAGCTTCATGCGCCGGCTGCCGGTCCCCGCCAGCCCACCGGTGAAAAATTCGGTGTCCATGTCGCGGTCGTCGAGCCCGAGGAAATCGAGCTTGAGCACCGCCGGGACATGACGCTCCCACAAACGCAGGGGGTCAAGATCGGCAATCTGGTGTCCGCGGAGACTGTAGACCTGGATCAGCCGGGAGACCGCCGCCTGCTTCTGATCGGAGGGTGCCGTGCCACCCACGCCAGCGGTCCCGTCCGCGCGCCTGGCGCCATTTGCGCCCCGTGCGCGCATCTGGGCGACGATCGGACCGTGGGGAATGTCATGACCATGACCCGCGCCCTGCCCGAGGCTGCGGAAATACTCCCGCCAACGCTTGGGTACACTTTTGGGATCTTCGAGATAAGCTTCGTACAGTGTTTCAATGTACGTGGCGTTTCCGCCATAGAGGGCTGAGGTCTCGTAACGGTCCTTCAGAGATGCGCTCATGTTCAACCTGCCGTCGCCTGGCGGGATCTGCGGAAATGTTGCGTGTCTCTACACGAGAGCCGCAGCGTCTTTGCAAACCCGTAATGTTAACTTAAGCCAGCCAGTATTAGAACGCAGTGGCTCGCTGCAAAGAGTGCCTGTGGTCACACAATGGTGGGTCATCGCCACCTGCGGCGAGCGTCGTGGCCGACGGGGGACTCATGGTTCCTGTGTCACGCGGTTCACCAGCCTGCCGACCTGCTCGACCTCGACGCTGACCACATCCCCGGGTTGCAGCCACAACGGTGGCTGGCGCGCCCAGCCGACACCCTCGGGCGTACCCGTCGCGATCACATCACCCGGCTGCAGGCAGGTCATGTCGGAGAGATAGGCCACCAGTGCGGCCACATCGTGAATCATCTGCCTGGTGCTCCCGGACTGGACCTCACGCCCGTTCAGGTGCGTGCGGACCTCCAGGGCATTCGGGTGACTCACCCGGCTGGCTGGCACCAGGGCCGGCCCCAATGCGCCGCTGGCCTCGAAATTCTTTCCGGCGGTGATCGATTGGCGTTGCCAGTCGCGGATGCTGCCATCATTGAAACAGCTGTAGGCGCCAACATAGTGCAGCGCCTGTTCGCGCGTCACATGCCGTGCGGGGCGCCCGATCACCACAGCCAGCTCGCCCTCGTAATCGTGGCACTCGGAGACCCGGGGGCGCAGCAACGTGGCGTTGGCGGCGACCAGGCTCTGGCGCGCGCGCAGAAAAATTGCCGGCTGGGCCGGCGCCTCGCCACCCAGCTCCTGGGCATGGGCCTGGTAGTTGCGCTGGATACAGAACACCCGGGCACCCGGGACCAGCGGCAACGCGAGCGTCAGGGTCTCCAGAGGGCGTGCGGCCCGCGCTGCCCGCGCATCGTCCGGGGGGGTGGCGAGTGCCAGCGCAGCGGCAAGCTCGAGTGCGACCGGCCGAACAGATCCCGCCTCGAGCCAGCCAACACGCTGGGCGCCAGCGTCCATGAAACACACCCAGCCCGCCTCGGCTGAGGATTCTGTCGTCATCTCAAGCCCGTTACTCATGCATCCCCTCTCCTCACGAACTGATGCCTCACCGGTGCTGCGCTGCGGGGGGCAGCATCGCCTCGCAGGCGGCCGACGCCGCGGCCAGCGGCGACACCCCGACCTGCGGCTGCACGAGACGTCCGCCGGCCGCCGGACGATCGGCGAGACCAGGGTCGACCCGGCCAAGTGTCGCCTCCGGACGGGACACCAGCACGAGGGGGATGGCCAGCACATCCACCCGCCAGGCCAGATCCTCGCCGAGCAGCGCGCCCCAACCGGGCGCATGGGCCTCCGGTCGCAGCAACAGCGGCAGGACACGCCGCTGCAAGGCCGCCGGTGTGATGGACGGCCCGGCAAGCCGGATGGCCTCCTGCCGTCCGGCGCTGGCCGGGCGCCAGAGTGCCAGATCGCGGACCTGGTGCCAGGCCCGCAGCAGATGCGCTCCCTCCGCGCTTGGCGCCAGCTCGACCGCGAGGCGCGCGCGCCAGAGCCTGCGTGCCTCCGCAGTCAGCACCGGCAGGTCATCCAGTGCGAGCACTGGCGGGCGCACGCGCTTGCGCAGCGCGAGCTCCAGCGCCACCGCCCCGCCTGTGCCGGAACCGTAAAGCAGGGGTTCGCGCAGGTCGAGTTCACGGCAGACCCACTCGATGGCCTCGGCATACGTGGCCAGCGCATGCTGCTCGGGGTCAATCGCAGCGGAGTGGCCGTGCCCGGGCAGATCGACCGACAGCCATGGGCTGGCAGGCCGCCACCGGTCAAGGCCGACATCAAGCAGCGCCGTCGCCCCCGGGGCGGGTGGCAGCAGCAGCCACGGGCGACCCTCGGCCGCCCCCCCGAGCTCTACGGCCAGTTCGCCATACGGGCCGTGCAGATACCCTGCCCCCCCTGCTGTGATCGGCGGGGCCGGCGCCGGGAGCAGACCGGTGGCAAAGCGCTCCAGCGCCTCACACTCGACCGCGGAGGCCGCCGCGGGGTCGCGGGGCACTGCGACCACTTGCATGTAAGGCGGCAGCGGCGGCAGGGCCTGCACGGCACGATACAGCGAGTCCCCCGGCCGGGCGGCAAACAGTACCGGACAGCTGACCTGGGCAAGCGCGCCAAGCGAGTCGAACCGAAAGGCCGCAGCATACGCCGTGGTGTAACAGGGCTCGGCGGTGAGCATGTCCAGCGTCCCGCGGTGCAGTTCCTCGAGCGTCGGCAGGTCGGCGTCTGCCCGCGTCTCCGGCCCCTGCACCTGCCACGGCCAGTGAATGAACTGTTCGCGGTACCGGTACCAGTGCCAGGTCAGGTGCGAGCCGTCCCAGGTCGGCGCGACCGTCTGCAGGTAGTCCCCCAGGTAGCGGGCCCGCGCCTGGTCGTCGAGCACGGGGTAGCCGTCGCACCAGATCGCGGCCACCCGGTCCGGCGCGCGGCCGGCCAGGGCGACGGCAATGCAGGCTCCGGTGTGGCGCCCGTAGAGCATGACCCGCTGCAGGCCCAGGGCCTGCAGCGTCTGCTCGAGCGCGCCGGCGTAATCGGTGATCTCGGGCTGCGGCTGGGGCAAGGGCGCCGAGCGGCCATAACCGGGCGTGTCGAGTGCGATCACCGTCCAGCGCCCGGCCAGCGGGCGCATGCGCTGCTCGAGGGACTGACTGGAAACCGGCGACGCATGCAGCATCACCAGCGGCGGACCGGTGCCGATCCGCCGGTAATGCACCTGGCGACCGGCAACCTCGACGAAGTGCCTGCGGATTGGGATGGTGTCAGTGGACACGCGGAATGGCGTCCACCGGCGGAAAGGCGATATAGCGGGCCTCCTCGAGGCGCCCCCGCATGAACGCCGGTGCCTCGAGCTTGCGATAGACCCGCACCAGCACGTCTGCCGCACCCTCGCGCAGCGGGATGATGGCCTGGTACGCCTCCGAGTACCAGAAGGCGCGGGCGTGCTCGAGGCAGGGAAACTGCGCGATGACCGTGAACGCGCCTTGGGGATAGTCCCCCTCGAAGATATCAATGGGTTGGCCAATGTGGAGGTAATAGCCGCTGGTGGCCGGGTAGATCTCGGCGGCCTGAATCGCCTGTCCGTAGCTGCGCATGCGGGCGGGGTCTGAAATGGTCCCGGTCACCACCATCAGCACCGCCTCGTCACAGGCTGTCTCCGGTATCCCCGTGTCAACGGCGGCGGCGGAGGTCAGGTCGGCACCCTCCGGTGGGGCCGCGCAGGCCGGCCCTGCCGCGACCGCGACCAGGAGGCTTGTGAGCAGGCAGGCAACGACTCGGCGGTAGGTCATCAGGGCACTCCAGGCAGAACGGACCCGCGGCGGCGCACTGAGGTGGGCGGCGCCGCGCAGGCGTAACACCGCGCTATGGTAGCCCGGTGCCCGGGGTACGCAAGCACCCGTGCGACACATCGGGCGCGGCGTTATCATCTGCCGACGCCCCCAGCCTGGAGCCTCCAAATGAGCCAATCGCAGCGTGACGTCCTGGCGATAGACGCCGTCGTCAACCTCTGGACTGACGAGGCACTCGCGGTGCGGCCGTCAGCGTTGAAGGGGTTTTACGTCGACAAGATCGGCCGTGAGGAAACCGCCTACCAGGGGATTCCGCTCGAGCAGATGCTCGAGCGTATGGATGCAGCAGGCATAGAACGCGCGTTTCTGATCGCCGTGAAGTGCGGCCGGGAAGGCCTCCGCTCCCATTTCCGTGTGCCCTACGAGGTCGTCCATCAGGCCTGCCAGCGCTACCCGGACCGCTTCTACGGCCTGGCTGGCATCGACCCCTTCGAGGGCATGGCGGGCGTCCGCGAGCTCGAGCGCGCGGTCAGCGAGTATGGCTTCGTCGGCGCACACTACTACCCGCACTGGTTCGAGATTCCACCGGACCATCGCAAGATGTACCCGTTCTACGTCAAGTGCATCGAGCTGGGCATTCCTATCCAGATGCAGGTGGGACAGTCGCTGATCTACACGCCGGACAATCCGATGCGAAGCGTGGGACAGCCCATCCTGCTGGATACGGTGGCCTGCGACCTGCCGGAGCTCAAGCTGATCGGGATCCATGTCGGGGTGCCCTGGACCGACGAAATGATCGCCATGGCCTGGAAGCACCCCAACGTGTTCATTGGCACGGATGCGCACAGCCCGAAGTACTGGCCCCAGTCCTTCGTCCACTACATCAACACGTATGGACAGGACAAGGTGATCTTTGGCACGGATTTCCCGGTGCTGGACTTCGACCGGACGCTGCGCGAGATCGACGGGCACGGGTTCCGTCCCGGGCCACTGCGCAAACTGCTGCGCGATAACGTGATGCGGATCTACGGCCTCGGTGACTGATCGGGTCTCTCGCTGCGGCGCGACGGCTCAGCGCCTTCGCAGCGCTCAGTCCGCCAAGCGCGTCACGCCGGCAGCGGCCAGCGCCGCGATCTGGGCATCGTCGTAGCCTGCTTCGCGCAGAAGCTCCGTGCCGTGCTCGCCCAGGCGGGGGGGCAGCCGTCGGACCTCTGCTGGCGTGGCCGAGAAATTGATCGGCAGGCGCGTCATGCGCAGGCGCCCCTCGCTGGGGTGATCGACCTCCTGCCAGAACCCCACCGCCTTCAGATGCGGGTCATCGACCAGGTCCTCCAGTGAATTGACCACGATGGTGGGCACACTGGTCTTCTCGAACACCGCCAGCCATTCGCCGGTGGTCCGCGTGGCCATGATCCTGCCGGTTTCCTCGTAGGTGTCATCGATGTTGCGAACGCGATCGGCCAGGGTGGTAAAGCGCGGATCTTCCAGCAGGTCGGGCCGCTCGGTGAGTCTGCAGAAGGTCTCCCAGTGGCTGTCCATGTAGGGCAGGATGGCGATGTAGCCGTCTTTTGTCCGATAGGGCTTGCGGTGATGGCTCATCAGCCGGGCATAGCCGGCGGTGCCGATCGGCGGTTCGAAGGTCATGCCCCAGAGATGCTCGGCCATCACGTAATAGACCATGGTCTCGAACATGGGTACTTCCAGCTCCTGCCCTTCACCGGTCTTCTCGCGGTGATACAGCGCGGCCAGCACGGCCTGGACGACGGCCATGGCGGTGGTCTTGTCGGCCACCACGGTCGGCAGATAGCGCGGCTCACCCAGCACCATTTCGTTGAGCATGGCGATGCCGCTGACCGCCTGGATTGAATCATCGAGCGCGCCCTTGCTGCCGTAAGGCCCTGCGCGCCCGTAGCCGTAGCTGCCGCAATAGATGATGTCCGGTTTCACCTGGCTGAGGGCGGCGTAGTCGAGACCGAGCTTGGTCATCACCTGCGGGCGGTTGTTATGGATCAGCACATCCGCGGTTTTCGCCAGCGCCAGCACCGCCTCGACCGCCTCGGGTCGCTTCAGATCCAGCACCAGGCTGCGCTTGTTGCGGTTGCAGGTCAGATAGAGGGCCGCCATGCCCGGGTTACGGGCCGCCCCCAACCCGCGATTGCTGTCCCCGCGCGGCGGTTCGATCTTGACGACATCCGCCCCCATGTCAGCCAGGATCTGGCAGGCCCACGGTCCGAGGACCACACTGGTGAGTTCGAGGATACGCACACCCTCCAGGGGACCGGCCACAGGCGACTCCTTCTCTCAGTTGCGTGCACTGACGTTGCTGCAGTGCAATGCGTGGAAATTGCGGATAGACGTGAGCATTAGGCCTCGGAGATGCTCGGGAATGACATAGCGGAAACCCGCAGTGTACCGCCAGCAGACAAGCCGTCAGGCGTTAGCCCGAGGAGTGACAGCGGATGGTGAAGGTCATCGAGCACAAGGTCAGCAGGGAAGTGAAGGCCTGGCTGAAGAAAGAGGCCGCGGAGCAGAAGGAACGCTACAAGAAAATCGTCGCCGAGCAGGAGGCGCTCTCGCCGAAGCGTGACAAGTGGGTCGCGGATTTCCTCGAGCGCATCCAGTCGCGCGGCTTCAACGTGCACGCCGATATGCTGAGGAAGATTCCGGCGGCCGAGATCCCGAAGAAACCGCGGCGCAGATTCAAGGTGGTGTTCTGAAGCCCGGTTCCGCCGGCAGTCCCCGCGCCCGATGGCGCGCCGATATCCCGCAGGAGTGACGCATGGCCCGTCCACACATCGAACCCTTCGTTGATCGCGACGTCTCCTTCAAAAAAATGACGCTGCCCGGCTTCCCCAAGGGCATGCACTACAAGATGTTGAGCCTGGATACCGACACCGGCGCCTGTTCGATGACGGTGATGTATGAAAACGGCTACGTCCAGCCGCCGGGCATGAGTTATGCCGACATGGAACTGTTCATCATGTCGGGCTATCTGGAGAGCGATGAGAAGCGCTACACGCCAGGCAGCTACTTCTGGGTGCCGCCAGGCGTGCATATGCCCGCACTTCGGGCGCCGCGGGGCTGCGTGGCCCTGATGTTCTACAACTACGCGGAGCCGAGTTTCGTCGAATCCGATTCAGACCATCAGCTGGCCGAGCGCGACAACCTCACGATCGTCAATGCCTACGAGGACATGCACTGGACCTCGACCAACTTCTTCCCGGCGACCGCGTCCGGCTGTCTGGTCAAGGTGCTGCGCTTCGACCAGCGCACCCAGGCCTTCACTTTCCTCTACTGCATGACGCCGAACTTCTGGCAGGACAACATCTCCTACCACGACTGCGCCGAGGAGGCCTATCACATCTGGGGCACGTCCTGGATGATGCAGTTCGGCAACTTGCCGACGGGCGGGTATTTCTGGCGCCCGCCCTACATCAACCACGGGGCGTTTGCCTGCAAGCTCGGCACCCTGGCGCTGGGCCGAACCGACAGCCAGCTCTACAACCACTTCCATTTCAATCCGTGGACGACGCCGGAAGAAAACCGCGAACGCGCCGCGTCACGCATGCTCGCCTGGAAGCCGGAACTCTATCGCTGGATCGAGCAGCATGGTGGCCACAACCACCCGCACGTGCCCAATGACTTCGAGTACGACGGCCAGGGTGACCCGCACGCCATTGCCCATGCGCATGGTGTCCCGCACGACCATGGCGATGGCCACCACCACCACGAGCACGAAGAAAAGCCCAAGCGGCGTCGCCGCAGGCGCAGCAACTGACTGAGGCTGCCGGCGCCGCGCGTGAGCGCGCGCGCCGGCAGCGGTTTCAGTCCGCGGTCGCCGGGGTGGTTTCCTGGATCAGGTAGGCGATGAGGTTGGTGCGGTCGTCTTCGCGGCGGATGCCGGCGAAGGCCATGCGGTTACCGGGCACAAAGCTGCTCGGTCGCACCAGCCACTCTTCCATGGTGGCCGGAGTCCAGACGACGCCCGAGTTGCGCAGGGCGTCGGAGTAACTGAAGCCCTCGCGCTGTGCGGCCTCACTGCCGAACATGCCCCAAAGATTTGGTCCGGCCGGCCGATGTGGCTCGCCCTCGCCCAGGGTATGGCAGGCACGGCACTGCAGAAACACCCGTTCCCCCCGCTGCAGATCGGCGCTCGCGAATCGCGGCAAGGCCAGGTACTCGGCGCCACTCAGCACCTCGGCTTCGCGCGGATCAGCGGCGATCTCCGCCTCCTGGGCTGCAGGCGCCTCAACCGTGGCCGGCGGCGGCGCATCCTCGCGGCTGCAGCCGGTGACCAGCGTCATGCTGGCAAGGGCGGCGGCCAGCGCAAGTGGGGTGATCTTCTGAGACACGGCGGTTCCTCCATACGGGTCAGTCGCAGCCTTGCGGCTCCAGGCACCCGCCTGGCGACGACGAATGCTGGCGCGCATGATAGGCGCCGCGGGCGCTCGGCTCAACGCTGCGCGTGCTCAGCCAGTTGTCGCTCCATGTCGGCCGCGGTGACCACCTCGCAATACCGCCGGGAAATATCCCGCAGGTTGTCCTGATGGGGCCGCTCATCGACATCGCCCACACAGTCCTCGGGCACGAACACCCGATAGCCATGGGAAAAGGCATCCACGACCGAGGCGCGAACACAGCCGCTGGTCGTACAGCCGGTGATGATGACGGTATCCACGCCGTGCTTGTGCAGGAAGGTCGTGAGCGGCGTCAGAAAAAAGATCGACGGGGCATTCTTGCAGAACACGAAGTCATGTCGCTCGTCGAGCACCCGAGGGTCGATGGCCGTGCAGGGATGACCGTAGTAGAACTGGTCATGTACCGCCTGTACTTTCCAGTACGGCATGTCCTGCTCGCTGCCATACGCGGTATAGCAGCTGGCTACCGGAACCCCATGCTCCCGCGCGACGCGCAGCAGTTCCCCGGTACGGTCCGTGGCCTGCTGCACCATTGGCAGGTTGCCGAGCGGATATTGCGGGTCGGTGAAGGCCAGCTGCAGATCGACCACCAGGACTGCCGGACGACGCCCGAACTCGATCTTCTGACTGGCGTAGCCCACATCACTGTAGCGGTCCTGTGCCATCGCCCTACTCCTCGTCGCCCTGCGGCAGTTCGATTTCCGTTTCATCAGCCGCCGGTTCCCCCGGGGCCTCACCCTCGAAGCGTACCAGCAATTCGGTCAGCTCGGTCTCGGTCAGCCGGCGCACGCTGCTGACGGGGCAGCGCTGGGGCATCAGTCCAGGCTGGATGATCACAGCATCCCCGGCAAAGCCGCCAAGGCGCTCCATGCGACCCCGCAGTGCGATGGTGTCGCTGAAGCGCAGTCCTCGACAGGGCGGCAGCAGCTCGACGTGATAGGCCTGGCGGCGGGTCGGTGCGTAGAGGATGAGGTTGCTGTCGTCGAGCACACGGAAATCCCGGACCTGGTCGATTCGAACCCAGTCGGTGCTGATCGGCCGGCTCTCGACCCCCTCGTCATCACGCACTTCGGCGGACTCCGGCACGGTGGCACAGCCTGCGGCAAGCACGAACATCGGCAGCAGTAGGGGTATCCATCTGGTCATGTCATCACCTCCTGTCCCAGAGTTGGACTGGTCTGGGGCCCGGGCGTTCAGCGCGCAAGGTACGCCAGGGCGCCCGCCAGGGTGGTCAGTTTCGGGTAGTCGCGCTCCGGGATGTCGATCCCGGTGGCCTTGTGCACCGCCACGATAAAATTGAAGAAGTCCATGGAGTCGAGCTCCAGCGCGTCGCGCAGGTCCTCGTCCTCACGCAGCGTGTCGAAGTCGGCTTCGGGGGCGACCGATGCCAGCGCCTCGGCCAGCATGGCCCGGGTATCCTGTTGGCTCATAAGCGTTCGGGCTCCTGCAGCAGGTCATCGATGATATCGAGCAGGCGGCCACCGGTCTGTCCGTCGCTCGCGCGGTGATCGCCCATGAGGCTGACGGTCGCCTGCGGGCGCGGGACGACCGCATCGCCGACCACCCGGGGTCGGGGCGCGATCCGGCCGATGCCGATCAGCGCAACCTGCGGCGGGTAGATCACGCCGACCACGCCATCGGCACCGCGGTCGCCCAGGCTGGTGACCGTACATGTCGCCTCGGACAACTCCGAGCTGCGCAGTCCGCCGCGCCGGGCGCGCCCGACCAGGTCGGCGAGCCTGTGCATCAACTCTGGCAGGGGCAGACGATCGGCATCGTGCAGGGCTGGGGCCACCAGTCCGCCGCCACGCAGCGAAATGGCCCAGCCGAGGTGAACGGACTCGACCGGCTGCAGGTCCCCCTCGATCCAGTAGGCGTTCAACGTGGGCACGCGGCGGAGCCCGAGTGCACAGGCCTTGGCCAGCAGCGCAGCTGGCAGCAGGCGCTGGTCGGGGGGCAGGCCTTCGTTGTGTGCCGTCAGCCAGTCGAGTGCGCGGCTGAGGTCGACGTCGCGGAACAGCGCATAGTGGGGAATGTCGCGGTTGGCCCGGGTCATGGCCGCAGCGATCGCCCGCCGCATCGCCGCGGCCGGGGTGTCGCGGGTGTCGGTTGCCGGCTCCGCCGGGAGTTGGACCACGGTGTCACCGTTGGCGAACCCGGCCAGGACTTCGACATCGGCGAGGGTGACGCGGCCGTCCAGACCGGTTCCGGTGAGCTGCATCACGTCGATCCCGAGCTCCGTGGCCCGGCGCCTGGCCCCGACGGTGGCATGCGTATCCGCACCCAGCGCGTCCGTGGCCGTGGGTGTATCGGCATCCGGGTGCTGATGCACGACCGCTGGGGCAGCCCCATCACGCTTCGCCGGCCGCGCGGGCTCCGGCGGCGGCGTGCCCTCTGCCTCTGCCTCTGCCTCTGCCCCGGCGCCGGACAGCTGGGCCAGCACGGTCCCGACCGGCAGGGTCTCGCCGGGTTGGACGCACAGGCTCTCGATCACGCCCTCGGTGAAGATCTCAACGTCGATGATCCCCTTGTCGGTCTCGACCAGCGCCACCACCTCGCCGCGCTGGACGCGGTCGCCGACGGCGACTTTCCACTCGACCAGCGTACCCGCCTCCATGTCGGCGCCCAGCGAGGGCATGCGGAACTCGTTCACGTTGCCTCCAGCAGGCCCCGGGCCGCCTCGACAATGCCTGCCACCGACGGCAGCGCGGCCTGCTCGAGGTGCGCGGCATAGGGAATGGGCACCTCGCGCGTGCACACGCGCGCGACCGGGGCCTTGAGACTGTCGAAACACTGCTCCATCAGCCGCATGCCGATCTCGGCGGCGAGGGAGCCGCTGCGCCAGCCTTCATCCACGATCACCGCCCGTCCCGTATGCCGCACGGTCGCGAGGATGGCGGCCTCGTCGAGCGGCCTGAGCACGCGCAGGTCCAGCACCGCCGCCTCGATCCCCTCCTCGGCCAGCCGCGCTGCCGCCTCCAGGGTCTTCGGCAGGCTGCCACCATAGGTGATCAGCGAGAGGTCGCCGCCCTCGCGGCGCAGCCGGGCGTCGGTGATGTCGACCTTGGTGACGTCCGGCGGAATCTCACCTTCGGCGTTGTAGAGCATGATGTGTTCGAACAGGAGCACCGGATTGGGATCGGCCAGTGCTGGGGCGAGCATGTACCGGGCGTCCTCCACGGTCCCGGGCGCCAGTACGCGAAGTCCGGGAATGTGGGCATACCAGCCCTCGAGGCTGTGCGAGTGCTGGGCCGCCAGCTGGCGACCAGCGCCGGTGGCCATGCGGATGACCACCGGCACGGCGAACTGTCCGCCGGACATGTGCGGGATCGTGGCGGCGGAGTTCATGATCTGGTCCAGCGCCAGCAGGCTGAAGTTGCAGGTCATGATCTCGACGATGGGCCGCAGGCCGGCGATCGCCGCGCCGATGCCCGCGCCCACGAAAGCACTCTCCGAGAGCGGCGTGTCGCGGATCCGGCGGTCGCCGAACTCCTCCAGCAGGCCCTTGCTCACGGCGTAGCACCCGCCGTACAGGCCGACGTCCTCACCCATGAGAAAACTGCGCGGCTCGGCATTCAGTGCATCGCGCAACGCCTGTCGGCAGGCCTCGCGATAGGTCATGCGCGTGGGCTGCGCCGCGCTCATGCGGGAACCTCGTCAAGGGTCACGAAGCGCTCGAGGGCGTCGATGGGCTCCAGACTGCCGCGTTCGGCAAAGGCCACGGCCGCGTCCATCTCGGCCACGATGGCCGTCTCGATCGCCTCCAGTTCCCCGGCCTTGCCCAGCGCGTTGTCGAGCAACCAGTTCGCCAGCCGGGGGATCGGATCGCGACGGCGCCACAACGCCACCTCCTCGCGCGTGCGATAGCCCTGGGCATCGAACATCGAATGGGCCCGGAAGCGGTACGTCCGGCATTCCAGGAAGTACGGGCCGCCGGTGGCGCGGATGTGCTCCACCGCACGCGTGGCGGCGGACAGCACCGCCAGCGGACTCATGCCATCGACGGACTCACTGGGCAAACGATAACAGGCGGCCTTGCGATGGATGTCGGTTTCGGCTTCGGCCATCTCCAGCGGCGTACCCATGGAGTAGAGGTTGTTTTCGCAGACGAACAGCACGGGGAGCTGCCAGAGCACAGCGAGGTTGACGCTTTCGTGAAACTCGCCCTCGTCGACCGCGCCCTCGCCGAAAAAACAGGCGGTGACCGCGTCACGTTCCAGTTCCCGATCCGCGAGCGCGATGCCGATGGCCAACGGCAGTCCCCCACCGACGATGGCGTTGCCCCCGTAGAAGCGGGTCGCGCGGTCGAAGATGTGCATCGAGCCACCGCGTCCGCGACAGCAGCCCTCGAGGCGACCGAACATCTCGGCCATCAGCACGTCGGTGCCGATGCCACGGGCGATCGCCTGGCCATGCTCGCGGTAGGTGGCCACCACGGCATCGCGTGCCGCGAGCGCCTGCATGATGCCCACGGCCACCGCCTCCTGACCGTCATAGAGATGCAGGAAGCCACGGATCTTTTCCGCCTGGTAGAGCTCGACACAGCGTTCCTCGAACACCCGGATGCGACGCATCTCCCGGTAGAGGTGCAGCAGCATTGCACGATCGACATGCGCCTTGGTGGTCATCGGCTGTCGGTCTCCAGGGTGGAGAGATCACCTTCGGGCAGGCCGAGCTCACGTGCGCGGAGCAATCGCCGCAGCACCTTGCCGCTGCGGGTCTTGGGCAGCTGTTCCCGGAACTCGATGAACTTTGGCGCCACCGCCGGACCCAGCCGCTTGCGGGCATGCCCCAGCAGCGTCCTGCGCATGGCCTCGTCGGCCGCGTGGCCCTGGTGCAGGGTCACGAAGGCCTTGATGAGCTGGCCCGCGGTCTCGTCCGGCACGCCGATCACTGCGGCTTCCACCACCGCCGGGTGTTCCATCAGTGCACTCTCGACCTCGAATGGCCCGACCAGGTGCCCGGAGGACTTGATGACGTCGTCGGCGCGGCCCAGAAACCAGAAGTAGCCCTCGGCGTCGCAGCGCGCGAGATCCCCCGAGAGGTACCAGTCGCCGGCGAAGCACTTGCGGTAGCGCGCCTCTTCATCGAGGTAGCCGCGCATCATCGAGGGCCAGCCCGCCCGCAGCGCAAGCTCACCCTCGACATCCGGCTCGTCGGCGACGGCCACGCCGCCGTCGGCGTCGCGCCTGACGATGGCCGCCTCCACACCCGGCAGCGGACGGCCCATGGAACCTGGTTTGATGTCGACGCCGGCGTAGTTGGCGATCATGATCCCGCCGGTCTCGGTCTGCCACCAGTTGTCGTGGATCGGGCAGCCGAAGGCCTGCTCGCCCCAGACCACGGCCTCGGCATTGAGCGGCTCGCCCACGCTGGCCACGAACCGCAACGCCGGAAATCGATAGTCCGCCAGCATCTCGAGTCCCGCGCGCATCATCATGCGCACCGCCGTCGGCGCGGTGTACCAGACGCTGACCGCCTCGTCCTGCAGGACGCCATACCAGGTTGCCGGATCGTATTCGGCCTCAACCACCACCACCGTCACGCCGCAGCTCAGTGGCGCCAGCACGCCGTAGCTGGTGCCGGTGACCCAACCCGGGTCGGCGGTGCACCAGAAGATGTCGTCATCGTGCAGATCCAGCGCGTAGCGGCCCGTGACATGGTGGGTGACGATGGCCTCGTGGACGTGCAGCGCGCCTTTGGGCCGGCCGGTGGTGCCGCTGGTGAAGTGCAGCAACGCGGCGGTCTCGGGATCGGTGGGGGCGATGCGGTAATCGGACGAGGCGGACGGCACCCACTGCGACCAGGGGAGCAGTCCGGGGGCCAGGGCTTCGGCCTCGACCGGCCCGGTGCGGTCCACCAGGATCACGTGTTCCAGCGCTGGCAGCTGGTCACGTATCGGCGCCACCTTGCGCTGGTACAGCGCCTCGGTGGTGACCAGGACCCGCGCGGCACCGATCTGCATACGCGTGGCCACCGGCTCCGGACCGAACGCGGAAAACAGCGGCGTGACCACGCAGCGTGCCTTGAGGGCACCGAGCATGGCGACGTAGAGCTCCGGCACCCGGCCCAGCAGCAGGAACACACGGTCGCCCGCCGCCACCCCCAGCGCGCCCAACGCATTGGCGAACCGCGAGGTCTCGGCCGCCAGCTCGCCGTAGCTGTAGTCCTCGCGCTCGCCGCCCCGGCCCAGCCAGCGCAGCGCGACGTGTTCGGCGCGCGGCCCTGCCGCATGGCGATCCACCGCCTCGTGGGCCATGTTCAGCCCGCCACCTCCCGGCAGGCCGTCCAGCCAGGTCCGGGCCGTCTGCCACGAAAAACTGCGGCAGGTCTCGGCGTAATCGCCGAGATTCGGGGGCACGGGGCACGCCCCGCGGTCCTTACGGATGCGCAGTTTCATTGTCGTCTCCCCTCGCAGGCACCGGCTGGCCGGCAAGCCGCCGCCGCAGCCGCTCGTTCTCCTCGATGAGCTCGAGCGCCAGGGCTGCGCCGGCGAGATTGAGGTCGAGGTCGCGCTGCAGTCGCCGCACGATACGCGCCCGCCGCAGGCTCTCGCCGGAGAACCGCCACGCGCCCGGCGATCTCCCACGGGGCTCGATCACGCCTTCGGCCACCAGCGCGATCAACCAGTCCTCCCTGACCGCGCAGGCACGGCAGAGCTCCTGCGTGCCGAGCTCGACCGAGGTCTCGATCACCACCCCATGCAGTACGGTTTGCCGCGTCATGGTTTCCCCCCCAGCCCGCTGCGGGGCTTGAAGTCGGCCAGTCGTGCCGCCAGGTCCTGCCAGGCCGCGCGATCGCTGTCGTTACGCACGGGCGGCATGGCGATCTGGAGCACGACGTAAAGGTCTCCCGGCGGGGTGCCAGGGAGTCCGCGGCCCTTGAGCCGTAATCGCCGCCCTGCCGGTGAGCCCTCGGGGACCCGCAGACCCACATCACCCCCGGGCGTGGGCACGGTGATTGTGGCCCCCAGCGCAGCCTCCCAGGGCGCGACGGGCAGGTCGACATACAGGTTGCCGTCCTCCACCCGGTAGCGCGGATGGGGCCTGAACAGGATCTCGAGGTAGAGGTCGCCCGCCGGGCCCTGGCCCAGGCCAGGTGCCCCCTGTCCGGCCAGGCGGATCTGCTGGCCTTCGCGCACACCGGCGGGAATTTTCACGTCGAGTGCTCGCTCTCGCAGCCGCACATGCCCGTCGGCGGTCAGTTCCGGCACCTGCAGGGAAATGCGCTTCACCCCGCCGCGGATCGCGTCTTCCAGGTCGATGGCCACGCGGGCGTGATGATCCTCGCCGGCCGCGTGGATGCCCGCGCCCGCCCGGCCCGCTCGCGGCCCATGCGCATGGCCGCCTGGACGACGGCGACCAAACAGTTCCTCGAAAAAGTCACTGAAGCCGCCACGGTCAAAGGTGCCCTCGGAAAACTCGAAACCGGCGTCCCAGTCGGGCGGCGGCCGGAACTGTTCTCCGGCGCGGTAGCGGGCGCCGAGCTGATCGTAGGCGGCCCGCTTTTCAGGGTCTTTCAGGACCTCGTAGGCCTCACCGAGCTCCTTGAAGCGCGACTCCGCATCCGGCTCCTTGCTGACGTCGGGGTGATAGCGCCGCGCGAGCTTGCGATAGGCCCGCCGGATATCGTCCTGGCTGGCGTCACGCGCGACGCCCATGACCGCGTAGTAGTCCTTGAACTCCATACGCTCTCCGCCATCGACTCGACCCTGAGTCGATCATAGCGGCGGTGGACCCGGGCGATATAGCGGACTACCGAAGCACCCTCCAGGCGGGGCGAGGTCGAACCTGATCCCTATACGCGTGGTCCCATGAAAAGTGCAGAGTGCCGACCCTCGGAAATTGCGGATGCGTTGTCTGCGACCACGGTTAGACTGGGGGCTCTGCCGCGAACGATATGCCGGACCACAGGAGTTGATCATGAACATTGGAATCGCCGCAGCAACCGTCGCGCTGACCCTGGCCCTCGGCACGGCCGGCGCGCAGGAGCGGAACCTGGTCGAACCCGGAGAGCCCGGCCCCCTGGAGGCGTATATCAAGACCGGCGAGAGCGAGAGCTGCATCCACGTCACCCGCATCCGGCGCACCGAGGTGATCGACGGCCAGACCATCCTGTTCCACCTGGGCCGCGACCGGATCTACATGAACCGTCTGCCGCGCAGCTGTCCCGGCCTCGCCCGCGAACGCGCCTTCAGTTACACCATCCGTGGTAGTCAGCTCTGCAGCCTGGACATCATCCGCGTCCTGGAAAAACCCATCATGCGCACCGGCGCGGCCTGTGGCCTCGGCCGGTTCGAGCGCCTTGAGCTGCGCGCCGAGTTCGAAGAGGACGACTACGAGTTCGAACTCGAGCCCGACGACGACGACGAATAACGGGGCACTGACTCCAGGCGACAGCCGCAGCCAGTTGATGTCCGTGTCCACAAGCTACCCCGTTTGCAATCGGCGAGCCTGGCGATGTCTGCTCACCCTGCCCTGCCTGTTTGCAGCCGTCGGCTGTGCCCCCGAGACCGGCTCACCGGTGACGCTTGTGGAGGGCACACTGGGGGCTGATTGTAGTCATCGAGCGCCTTTCGGCGTCTCGCCGAACGGGCGCTGGCTGCTGTTCGCTGAGCAGTCCGGCCAGTGGGCGCTCGTGGATCTCGAGTCCGCAGCCCGCCAGACCCCGGAGATTGACGCGGCAGCTCGCGCCCGAATCGCCGGCGGGCGCCCCCCGGACCTGCAGACACTCTGCTGGTCCGTCGACGGGACCGAGGCCGTTCTCCAGGGGCCGGCGCTACCTTCGGCTGACCCGACTGAGCCCAGGCGTGCCAATGTCTTTTCCCTCCCGGTGGACACGGCGGTGCCTACCCTCGGTGTTCGCAGTTCGGGCGAATGTATACCCCGAGCCGGCCGGGCCTGGGACCTCTGGACGGAGGGTCGCCCAGTCTCGCCCGGCTCAGGTCGGCCCGCCGGTCTCCTGGAACCGGCGGCACCGGATCCGGTGATCACCCGGGGGAGTCGTGTGCTCCAGGGGCCCGACGAGCGCAGCGCAAGGATTCTTGACGCGCAGGGCCGGACGCTGGTCGACGTCCGCCCTCCCCGGTTCGCGCCCCTCGGGGCCGGGGCACTCATCACGAGCTTCGCCTGGTCACCGGATGGCTCGCGGCTGGCGTGGGTCAGTTCGCGGTCCCGTGCGGGCACCTGGGGCGGCCGCAGCCAAATCCATGTCCGCGAAGCCGACGGTTCATCCCGAGTGTTCGGTCCCGCCACTGCCGGGGCGGTTAACCTCGGCTGGGCCAGCGATTCGGTACTCCTGGCCTGTCTGTCCGAAGACCCGGGGCGGATTGTACGCTTCAGCCCGTGAGAGGCTTGCCAAAGCCTTTATCCCTGCCGGTGCCTTGTATACATTTGAGTTGTAAAGGCTGACGGTCGCCGCGCCTGAGGCGATTGGACCACACCCATCACACCGGGACACCGAACATGAGCACTGTCACCGTTCGCATGCGCGTCAAGCCTGAAATGGAAGCCGAATTCCTGCGGATCTTCCGCGATGTCGCGGCCATCGTCGAAAGCGATGAATCCGACTGCACCATCTACGCGGTCTGGGAAACCGGCGTACCACACGAGTACTTCCTGGTGGAAAGCTACCGCAGTGAAGCTGGCCGCGCCCTCCACAACGAACGCCATGCGGCGGTTTTCGAGGCGTTCATGGCCTGCCTTGCCGCACCGCCGGCGACCGAAACGCTTGGGGCGCAGGCGCTGGGCATCCCGAGATAGCGCTTTCGGCAGCGCGGACATGACTTTAACAACCGTGCCGCCGAACATTTCTGCCGTAAAAGCGTAGCCAGTCATCGCTTCGTCCTCTCGGGCATCTCCATTGCCATGGTCCTCTGGAGCACCGTGGGCCAGGCCCAAGCCCAGTGGATCCTGTTCGGTATCGGACTCGGCATCGGCATCTTTGCCCTGCTCCGCGCCTACGAATACCAGGGTCGCATCGCGGATGAACAGCGCCAGCAGGAAGAGCGGGAGTGGGAAGAGCGCTGGGAAAGGGAACGGGCCCATGAAAGGGAGACAGGGACATCGCGATTTGAACCCTGACACCCCCGCGCCGAGCGCTGCTTCAATGATCTCCGTGTAGACAAGCCTCTTTGCCGTGAACGGATGCGCTGTGGAGGCCATGCTGCAGATCACGAAAACAGGCCAGGGGCCACGTGAGCAGACGCCGAGCATGGGTTGCTCGATCAGGTGATGCTGAGCGCTGGAGACATCGCCTACCCCGAGATCGCAAGCTCCGCAAAGCGCAGCGTCGGCATCAACGCGGTGCGCTGCCAGTTCCAGTGCTGGGTGTCGCCGATGGCGGCAATCTGCTTGAGCATCTGGTAGAAGTTTCCAGCCACTGTGACGCCGCGCACCGGGGCTATGCGCGTACCTTCGCGGCACAGGTAACCGCTGACGCCGAAGCTGAAATCTCCCGAGATGGCATTGGCGCCCGAGTGCACGCCCTGCAGGTCGGTCAACTCCAGGTACTCGCCGCTGGTGAGCTCGCCCTGCGTCGCGCGACCGGCCGCGATGACGAGCTGGTGTGCGGCCACGCCAAGTGCTGATCGCGGGCTGCGTTGCGCGTGTCCGGTGGTATGGGTACCCAGGTGACTGGCCGTGGCCGTGTTGTGCAGCAGTGTCTGCAGCACGCCCCCGACCACCAGCGGTGTTTCGCGTGTGGCCGTACCCTCGGCGTCGAACAACTGGTAGCCGAAGCCGCCCAGGTGATGAGGATGGTCCGAAAGGTGGAAGTCGCTGCTGGCGACCACCTCGCCGATGCGCTCGCGCCACGGGTTGATGCCATCCTGGGCGCTCTTGCCCGATAGCATCGTCGCAAACGCGCCGAACAGGTCGTGCTGGGCCTCGACATCGAAGATCACATCATAGCGCCGGCTGGGCACGGGCTTACCGTGCAGCATGGCCACGGCCTGGCGGTGTGCCTGCTCGATGACTGGATCGGCCTTCAGATCTGCGCCGTTGCGCACGACCTGGCCGTGGCCGGCCATCGCGGTCAGCTCGCCCTCGGCAGCCAGTGCATAGGCATACAGCATGTTGACGCGTTGCCGGCTGCTGGCCTGCAGCCCGCGCGTACTGAATACCCGGCGACTGCCCAGGTGTTCGCTGACACCGTTGTAGGGCACGTTACGGATCTTCGGGAGACCCGCCAGCGTACGTTCCAGGTACAGGGCAAGCTCGATACGCTGCTCGATATCCAGTCCGCTGTCGGGGCACAGCATCGCGTCATCGGTCGTCAGTGTCTGCTGATGATCGGGGATGCGCTCGTGTGGTTCATGCTGATTGAAGCCTGCGTTCAGCAGCGCCTGCTCTACCAGTTGATCCAGGGCCGCCTCGTCGCCGGCCTCGCTGTAGGCGATGCCCACGCGCTCGTCGCGGATCACGCGCAGGCCAAGCATGCGCGTGGCGCTGACGGACTGCTCCTCGAGTTCGCCGTCGCGCGCCTTGAGCCCGAGTGATTCGGATTCATCGACGATCAGGTCGCCTTCGGCGCCGGCCCGACGTACCTGCTCCAGCACGCGCTCGGCATAGGATGGCAGGCTCATCAGGCGTTACCCCCCACCAGGATGTCGTTCACCTTCAGCGCCGGCTGGCCCACCGTGGTGGGGATCGAGCCGCTGACCGAGCCGCACATGCCGCAGGCCAGTGCAAGGTCGGGACCGACCATGCTGATCTCGCGCAGCACTGCCGGGCCCGTGCTGATCAACGTGGCGGCCTTTACCGGGTAGCGCACCTTGCCGCCCTCCACGTAGTAGCCCTCGGTCACCGCGAAGTTGAACTCGCCGGTGCCGGGCTGCACCGAACCGCCGCCCATGCGCGCGGCGTAAATGCCACGGTCCATGCTGGCGATCATGTCCTCGAAGCTGTCCTTGCCGGCCTGGATGAAGGTGTTGCGCATGCGCGAGGCCGGCGCATAGCGATAGCTCTCGCGGCGCCCGGAGCCGGTACGGGCAAAGCCGGTCTGCTGGCTGCCGATGCGATCCACCAGAAAGCTGGTCAAGCGGCCTTCGGTGATCAGTTGCGTGTGCTGCGTAGCCATGCCCTCGTCATCGATGTTGATCGAGCCCCAGGCATTGTCGATGGTGCCGTCATCCACGGCGCTGACGCTGGCATGGGCGATCATCTCGCCCATCTGGTCGTGGAACACCGAGGCCTTGCGCGCCACCGAGGTGGTCTCGAGCAGGTGGCCGCAGGCCTCGTGAAAGATCACGCCGCCAAACCCGTTGCCGATGACCACCGGCATACGCCCCGACGGACAGGGCTTCGCACCCAGGTTGACCCGCGCCTGGCGTGCCGCCTCCTCGCCGATGCGCTCAGGCTCATCGCTGAGATGCAGCTCCCAGCCCAGCAGGCCGCCGATGTCTTCGCGGCCGGTGGCCTGTTGCCCACCGTCGGCGGCGACCGCGGTGAGCGCCATGCGGCAGTAGTGGCGCGTATCGGTGGTATGCAGGCCCTCGGAGTTGAATATTTCCACCTGTTGTTCGCGCTGCAGCACCATGCCCATGGTGCGCACGATCTGAGCATTGCCGTTGCGCGCTGCGGCATCGGCCCGACGCACGAAATCGATTTTCTGTTGCAGCGCTGCGTCGAGACTCAGCGGCACACGCACGGGATGACGATCCGTGCCAACGCGGAAATCGAACGCCGAGGCGACGTTGCGAGGGTCGCGCCGATCCTTCGCCGCAAGCCGGTCGATGATCGCACGCAGCACATCGGGTGAGGCCTGGTTGGTGTACCCGTAGAGCACCTTGTCGCCGTAAACCAGGCGCACGCCAATGCCGAACTCCAGGCCGGAAAGTACGTTGTCTACCTGGTCGAGCAGCGTGCTCAGCGTCTGGCGCTGCTGGCGTTCAACGAAGAGGTCGGCGAAGTCCGCGCCCAGCGAGAGGGCGTGATCGAGCGCGTTCCGGGCAGTGGTCACATCCAGCATTTTTGCAACTCCGACATCCGTGTAAGCCATTAGAGTGCCCGGCGCCGCGAGTTCAGTCCGAACCTGCGGCCCAGTGCCTCATGAGCGGGACCG
>RECU01000005.1 GCA_007693855.1 Gammaproteobacteria bacterium
CACGGAGAGTCCGGCTATCCCATAGGCCGGAAGGGCGATCCAATGAGACGCCTATCCGCCTGTTGGTATTCCGGGAGACCGAGTCATGGCCCGCGAGCACGTCGAGTTCCTGCAGTCCCAGCAGCTGCCTTGGGTCCCCTGCCCGTGGCCCCATCCGGGCGCCGGCAGCGAGATCAAGCTGCTGTCGCTGGACCCTGACACCGGGGCCTGCTCCTATCTCGCGCGCCTGCCGTCTGGCTGGCGCAGCGCGCTCGGCGCGCTCACCGTCAACGAGGAGTTCTTCGTGCTGGACGGCTCGCTTGACTGGGGTGAACGCAGGCTGGGGCCCGACTGTTACGCCCGCATTCCGGCCGGGGCGGCAAGGCCCGAACTCCGCTGCAGCCAGGGTGCAGTGCTCCTCGGCTTTCTGGATGCCACACCATGCGAGACCGAGGCTGTCCCGGGGCAGACTGCACGCGTGATCGATACCTTCGAGACACCCTGGAGCCACGAGGGCATGGACCCGGCCTACGGCGATCTTGGCATGCGCTGGAAGATCCTCCATCACGACGAGGCCACCAAGGACACGTCGATGCTGGTCCTGACGCCTTCACAACTCGCGCCGCCCGGACTGCGCGGCCCGCAGGAACGCCACGACTGCGTGGAAGAAGCCTTCCTGATCTCCGGCGACTTCCTCTCGCCGCTCGGACCCATGTACACCGGCGCCTATTTCTGGCGCCCACCACAAGTCCTCCACGGACCCTATGGCAGCCGGCACGGCAACGTGTGTTTCATCCGTACGCTGGGCGACGTGCTGGAAAACAACTGGAGCACCCACGAGCTCACGCTGGATCGAACAGCACCCGCCAGGCCGTTGATCCCATCTGCCACTTACCCCGGACTGCAGCCGTCGCGCCTGGACAGTCGTTACTGAGATCCGCAGAGTTGCCTGACCCTCACAATACGCCGTCACGGGCAGGCGCACGCGCTGCCACGATCCTGAGTTCCGCCAGCCGGCAGACCAGGTAAATCGTCAGTGACGCAAACAGGCCCAGCAGCGAAGGCGCCACGTCCAGCGCCAGCGGCGACCAGGCCTTGCCGTTTGCCGCCGCGAGCAGTCCACCACCGATAAACGCCACAATCGCCGAATAATTGACCGGATGCGTCTCGTCTACCGGCAGCGTGATCGGGCGGCCACGCAGCAGGTAGTACTCCGCCAGCACAGGACCAATGATCGGCGGCACGATGGTGGCCAGCAGATCGATCCACCCGAGGAACTGGGTGTAGATACCCAACCCGAGGATCGTCCCCAGCACACCACAGATCACCACCATCACGCGTTTCGGCCGCCGGAACAGGCTGGCCGTCTGCACGCTCGGCAGATACAGGTTGGCATCGCCCGTGGTCCAGAGCGCCACTGTCATGCCGATCAGGCCGAAGATGGCGGTGACGCCGGCAAGGCCGGCCATGTAGACGGTGAAATCCGGACTGCCGCTGACGATGGCCCCCATGGCGCCCACCGTGTGCAGGAACAGCTGGTTCACCACCAGCACCACGAAGGGAATGGCCAGTGCCACGGCAAGTGTGCGCGCAAAACGCACGTACTCGGCCATGACGATCGCCCCGACGATCCAGGCACCCACCACGATGTTGACCGCCTGCAGCCCTGTCAGCGGATTCTCGGCCGCGCGTGCAGCCGAGAGCTCCAGCATCGCGGCCATGCCCCCGGCCTCGGCGATGTTCAGCGCGATGGCGTAGATGCCCACGGCGACGAGCACGAGCATGGCCGGCATGCCGACCCGCTCCAGCCCCTTGACGCCGAAATAGGTGGTGAAGGTGAACAGCAGCCCGCCGAAGATGGCCACCGCAAAGTACACGGCGGTGCCTGGCGACTGGGTCCAGACCTGGGCGAACGCGCCCACGACGATGCCCTGCCAGCCGATGGTCAACAGCGCCACCAGGACCACCGGCACGTAGGCACCGAGATTGCCGTAGGTCGCGCGGAAGATCAGGGCGCTGTTGCAGCCGGTGCGGTAGGCGATGTAGCCGACCAGGGCGCCGATGCCGAAATTGATGGCATTGCCGAGCATCGAATACCAGAACAGGTCCGGCCAGAGCACCACGCCGGAACCGAGTGCACCCCCGGCCAGCAGGCCGGTGATCAAAAAGCCCCAGCCGAAGGCCAGCGCCAGCAGCGGGCCGGCCGGGCGACGCTGGTCCCTGCCCAGGGGTTCCAGCGGATTGTCCGCGCTGGCCCGCTCCTCGGCTTCATCCAGCCGCCACCAGCGCGCCAGTCGCGACTCACTCATGGGATGCCGGCTCCTGCACCGGCGCCGGCTCCTGCTCCAGAGCGTACATCTCCAGCGACGAGAGATTGGGGCCGTAGTCGCTGTCGGGCGCGGTCAGGTACTCGGGATGACGTCGCTCGGTATCACGCACGATATGCTCGGGCACGTCCGCGAGCGTCGGCACCGAGGCCATCTGGCCGAGATACAGGCAGTGCCCGGGGGCCTGGCCCATCAGCATCCACGGCAACCAGGGCGTGACCCGCGTCCAGGTGCCGCCGTGGCGCACGGTGGTGAGTTCCTCGTTCTGCATGTCGTCGAGGCTGATGTTGAAAAAGAACAGCTCGGAGACCTGCACGTTCTCGCCGGCACTCTCGCGCGGCCACTTGTCCGGCTGCAGGGCGCTGCGATAGTAGAGGTGGATGTGGCGGCTGGTGAGCAGCCGGTCGCCATCCTGCTGCCAGTCGAGCAGAAACGGGATGGGCTCACGCGGCCCCTGGTCGGGGTTCAACCCCCCGTAGTTCGGCGGAGGGCCGAGATACTCGCGGATGGTGTGATTGAAGGGGTCGTTGGCGATATCCACCACCCGCACCTTCTCGCCAGTAAACGGATTGACCATCTCGTCCATGACCTCGCCGGTCTTCAGGTCGTAGTAGTAGACGACCTCACGCAGCAGCCGACGGTAGCCGCGCTCGCCATCGGGCAGCGCCACCAGGCGATATGACGACATGCCGCGGAAGCCGCAGATGTCGCGCACCGCGCCGCCTGGCGCCACGCCCATGACCAGGCCCTGGTACCAGCCGTGGGTGGTGGACTCGAGATCGATGTTGCCCGAGAGTCGCGCGTAGCCCGTCATGGTGCCGAACGGCGTGGTGAGATCCAGGTAAGGCCCGCGGATACTGGCTCCTGGAATGCGCCGGGTGGCGGCGAATGCCGGCCCCGCCGCGGCACCCATGCCCAGTGATGCAAGCCCGCCCATCGCCGCGCCAGCGGTGAGAAAACCGCGCCTGTCGAGCCCCTGCCCGCCGTGTCCCGTCATGGTCCTGCCCCCTCAAGCCTGAGCCATTCATCATCGCGCGTTTCGAGTATGGGGTCGCATGCTGACACGCGGCCACTCAAAAGGCTCGGATGATCGCCCAGTGGATGCGGCAGCCAACGCCTCCGGCCTTGTGGCGGTGCGTCACAGTCGGGCTGTACATGGTGGGCCGGGGATGATGCGGGGAAATGGCGCGCCCGACTGGATTCGAACCAGTGACCTTTGGCTTCGGAGGCCAA
>RECU01000004.1 GCA_007693855.1 Gammaproteobacteria bacterium
CGTCCCCTCAGCCACGCGCGGCCCTCGCCGTCGGCCTGGCGGTCTCGTCGGCCGCGCGCTCCAGCTGCTCGGCCATGCGCAGCACCCGCGTGCGCCAGTCCTCCGAGGACATCACCTGGGTCTGCAGCCGCTCGGCCCACAGCGGAAAGGCCAGCGGGGTGAGCCGCGCCGGCCGGCACAGCACGGTGCGCTGCGCGCGCATGCGGGCCAGGGTGGCCGCCAGGCGCCGGAACTCGAGCTGACTCTCCAGCACTTCGCGACGCGCCTGTTCGACCAGCAGGTTGCCCTCGTCGTAGCGCGCCAGCACGTCGAACATCAGCCCGCTGGAGGCCTGGATCTGGCGGGTGCTTTTCTGCGCCCCCGGATAGCCCTGGAACACCAGCCCGCTGATGCGGGCGATGTCGCGGAACTGGCGGCGGGCGATCTCCGAGGCGTTGATGCACTCGAGCAGGTCGGCGAGCAGCGTCTCGTCGCCCAGCAGCCCGTCGAGCCCCTGCGCAGGCAGCGGTGGTGGCGCGGGACTCAGCAGCTCGAAGCCGTAATCGTTCACCGACAGCGTGAAGGTGGCCGGTGCGCCGCGCATCAGCCGCCAGGCCAGCAGGGTCGCCAGTCCCTCGTGGACCAGCCTGCCCGCGAAGGGATAGACGAACAGGTGATGGCCCTCGCGGGTCTCGACGGCCTCGACCAGCAGCTCCTCCGGCGAGGGCAGCCGCGACCAGCGCGCCTGCAGCTCGAGCATGGGTGCCAGCACCGGCAGCTCCGGGGCCTCGGCCTGGCCCGCCGGGATCTCGCCGAACAGCGCCAGCACGCTGTCGGCCAGCGCCGTGGACAGCGGCATGCGCCCGCCCTGCCAGCGCGGCACGATGCGCGTACGTGTCTTCGCCGCGCGCACATAGGCGACCATGTCGCGCACCCGCGCGAGCTCCACCACCCGACCGGCGAACAGGAAACGATCGCCCGGGGAAAGCCTGGCGATGAAGCTCTCCTCGATGGTGCCGACCCGCCCGCCGCGCAGCCACTTCAGCTGCATCATGGGATCGGAGCTGATGGTGCCGATGCCCATGCGATGCAGCCGCGCGATGCGCGTGTCTTCGACCCGGCCGAGGCCGTCGTCGCCGATCACCACCTTGCGGAACTGCGGATAGGCGGCGAGCGCCGGCCCGCCGCGGGTGACGAAATCGAGCAGCCACTGCCACTGCTCCGGGGTCAGCGCCGCGAAGGCGTGGGTACGGCGGACCTCCGCGAACAGCGCCTCGGGCTGCAGGCCATCGCCGGTGGCCAGGGTGACCACATGCTGCGCCAGCACGTCGAGCGAGAGTGTGAGCGGCACCCGCGCCTCGATCTCGCCGCGGGTGGCCGCCCGGCGCGCGGCGGCGATCTCCATGAGTTCAAAGGCATGGGTCGGCACGCAGAGCACGCGACTGACCGCGCCCGGCCGGTGGCCGCTGCGCCCGGCACGCTGCAGCAGCCGCGCGACACCCTTGGGGCTGCCGACCTGCAGCACCTGCTCGACCGGCTGGAAGTCCACCCCGAGATCCAGCGAGGAGGTGCAGACCACGCAGCGCAGCTCCCCCGCCGCCAGGCGCGCCTCGATCTGCTCGCGCAGCGCACGGTCCAGCGAGCCGTGGTGCAGCGCCACGGTGTCGGCCCAGTCCGGCCGCGCGCCGACCAGCGCCGCGTGCCAGAGTTCGGCCTGGGAACGGGTGTTGGTGAACAGCAGGGTGGAGCCTGCGGACTCGAGTGCCGCGACCACGGCGCCAAGCTGCGCCTCGCCGAGATGACCCGCCCAGGGGAAGCGGCTGGGATCCTCGGGCAGCAGGGCCTCGATGACCACCGGCCGCGGCACCTGGCCTTCGATCAGCTCGCCTGCGACGCCCGGGCCAAGCAGCACGTCGCGCGCCTGCTCGAGATTGCCGAGGGTCGCCGACAGTCCCCAGGTACGAAGCCCCGGCGCCAGCGCGCGCAGGCGGGCGAGACAAAGCTCCAGCTGCACACCGCGCTTGCTGCCGATCAGCTCGTGCCACTCGTCGACCACCACCGTGTGCAGCCGACCGAAGTACGCGCCCGCGCCTTTGGTCGAGAGCATCACCGACAGGCTCTCCGGGGTGGTGACCAGCGCCGTGGGCGCCGAACGCCACTGACGGGCGCGCGCAGCCTGGCCGGTGTCACCGCTGCGAAGTTCGACCGGCCAGTCGAGGTCGAGCGCCGCGAGCGCCGCTGCCAGCCCGCGCCGGGTATCGGCCGCCAGCGCTCGCAGCGGAGTGATCCACAGCACCCGCAGGCCAGGCGCGCGCGCCGCACCGTGCGCCGCGGCCAGGGCCTGCACGGGGCCGAGCCACGCGGCCAGGGTCTTGCCACTGCCGGTGGGCGCATGGATGAGCCCGGAACGGCCGGCCAGCGAGTCCGCCCAGGCGCGCCGCTGGAAGGGCAGGATCTCGCGCGACTCGGCGGTAAACCAGCGTTCGATGGCGGGGGTCAGGTCCAAGCGGGGGTGTCCGGCAGCGGGGAGGTCAATACACGATTCGCGGATTATCGCCCGGCCGATTCGCGTTCAGGCCGATCAGCCAAACAGCGTTCACCGCGCAGATTCAACGGTCGACCCCGTGCCTGGATGCATCTAGAATTACATCATTTGATGACGTATAGGATGCAGCCCGTATGCGCACCACGCTGAACATCGATGATGCCCTGCTGGCCGAGGCGCAGCGGCTCACCGGCGTCACGGAACGTACTGCACTGGTCAACGCCGGTCTGAAAGCGTTGGTCGAGCGCGAGAACGCCCGCCGGCTTGCGCGCCTGGGTGGCTCGCAACCCGGGCTGCAGCCGATCCCCCGGCGGCGCGGCAGTGCTGCGTGATCCTGGTCGATACCTCCGTCTGGGTCGATCATCTGCGCAGTGGAGACGATCAGCTGGCGGACGTGCTGGAGCGGGGCCTGGTGCTGGTCCATCCCTACATCGTGGGCGAAATCGCCTGCGGTAACCTGCGGCATCGCGGCGAGATTCTGTCCCTGCTGGACGCCCTGCCCGTTGCACCGCGCGCCACCGACGAGGAGGCGCGGGCACTGATCGAGGCGAGGCGGCTGATGGGCCGCGGGATCGGCTTTGTCGATGTGCACCTGCTGGCCGCAGCGATCCTGGCGGACCAGGGCAGGCTGTGGACCCGGGACAGGAAACTTGCCGGCGTGGCGAACGACCTCGGCATCGGCTACGCCGCCTGAGTGTTCAGCAGCGCCTGCACATCCGCCAGCGTATCGACGTCCCCCGGCCCCAGGTCCTCCCGCCAGCGGCGGATCCGCGGGAACCTGAGCGCCACGCCCGAGCGGTGGCGGGCCGAGCGGGCAATGCCCTCGAAGGCGAGTTCGAACACCTGCACCGGCTCGACCTGGCGCACCGGACCGAAACGCTCGAGGGTGTGGCGGCGGATCCAGCGATCGAGCCGACCCATCTCCTCGTCGCTCAACCCGGAGTAGGCCTTGGCGACCGGCACCAGGTCCTCGCCGTCGCGCACCGCAAAGGTGTAGTCGCTGTGCAGGCTGGC
>RECU01000096.1:0-52500 GCA_007693855.1 Gammaproteobacteria bacterium
CGCTCGAGGAGCCCCCGGTCGAGGAGCCCCCGGTCGAGGAGCCCCCGGTCGAGGATAGCGGGATCATCGTCGAGGAGTACGACGATGACGAGTTCGCGGCGTCGATCACCGGGCTGACGACGATCCTCGACGATCTGGACACCCCGCCCACATTCGATGTCGAGCCAGAGCCAGAGCCAGAGCCAGAGCCAGAGCCTGAGCCTGAGCCTGAGCCTGAGCCTGAGCCTGAGTTCGAAGCACCGTCGGCGCTTGCCGAGGACTGGCTGCCCGAGGCTGAGTCGACGAGCCCCGATGACCTGGTTCGACTGGTGCCCGAGGGCCCGGAAGAAGAGACCACGGCGTTGCCGCCCATGCCAACGCGCGAGGCGCCGGTCCAGCCGCGCCAGCGCGCTGGCGCCGAGCGGCAGGAATTCGCCCGCGTGGACGCCGAGCTGCTGGATGACATGCTGAACAGCGCCGGCGAGATCAGTATTTTCCACTCCCGGCTCAATCGCCAGGTCAGCGCCATCGAATTTCATCTGGGTGAGCTGTCGCAGACGGCGTCGCGCATGCGCGATCAGCTGCGTGCCCTGGAGGCGGAAACCGAGCGTCAGATCATCCATCGTCACCATGAGCACGACCAGAACATCGATGCCGACTTTGATCCGCTGGAACTCGACCGGTATTCAACCCTGCAACAGCTCTCGCGCGCCCTGGCCGAATCAGTCGGCGACGTGGCGAGTCTCAATGACCTGTTGCGTGGCCTGACCAGCGAGGCTGATACGCTGCTGGTTCAGCAGGGGCGGGTGACGCTGCAACTGCAGGACGGTCTGATGCGCACCCGCATGGTGCCCTTCCAGCGGCATGTGGCGCGCCTGGCCCGGCTGGTGCGCCAGGCCGGCGCGGAGACCGGCAAGCGGGCGGAGCTTGTGGTCCGGGGTGCCACGGGCGAGCTGGATCGCCAGATTCTCGAACGCATGCTGCCGCCCCTGGAGCATCTGCTGCGTAATGCCGTGATTCATGGCATCGAAGCCCCGGACGATCGCCGCGCGGCCCACAAGCCGGAGAGCGGCGAGGTGAGCATCCACATGCGCCGCGATGGCTCCGAGGTGGTCATCGAGGTCGCCGATGACGGCGCGGGCATCAACACCCAGGCCGTCCGCGCCAAGGCCATGGAACTGGGCGTGCTGAAACCGGGCGAACGCCTGAGCGACGATGCCGCCATGGAGATGATTCTGCGGCCAGGGTTCTCGACCGCTTCGCGACTCACGCAGTCGGCGGGCCGCGGCGTAGGGATGGACGTGGTCGCCTCACAGGTCCAGAAACTCGGCGGCAGCCTGCGCATCGAATCCCGGCGTGGCCACGGGACGCGCTTCGTCGTGCGCCTGCCCTATACCCTGGCGATCACCCAGGCGCTGGTGGTTCGCGTCGGCGACGAGACCTTTGCGCTACCCCTGCCGACGGTCGAGGGGATTGCACGTATTCCACGCGATGAGCTGCTGTCACGGCTCACCGACGATGATCCACGGTTCGAATACGCCGGCCACAGTTTCCGTCTCCAGCATCTCGGCCTGTTTGTGGGTGGCAGCCCTTCGCGGCTGCCTGAGGAGGACACTGCGGTGCCGGTGATCCTCGTGCGCGCGGCGGAGCATTCCACGGCGCTGATCACCGACGAGCTGGTCGGCAGCCGCGAGATCGTGGTGAAGACCCTCGGGCCTCAGGTCAGTGGTATCCCCGGCGTGTCGGGGGCAACAATCCTCGGCGACGGCAGCATTGTCGTGATCCTGGATGTTGGCACGCTCGTCCGCGCTCAGCGCGAAACCACACTGCCCGCACCGGCGGTCCCGCCGGTCGATGAGCGGCTGCTCGCCCTGGTCGTGGACGATTCGATTACCGTCCGACGGGTGACCCAGCGTCTGCTCGAACGCAATGGCATGCGTGTCATCACTGCGAAGGACGGCATGGATGCCATCAATGCGCTGGCTGACGCGCGCCCGGACGTGATTCTGCTCGATATCGAGATGCCACGCATGGATGGGTATCAGTTCGCCACACATGTGCGTAACGACCCGCGCGTCGAAGACGTGCCCATCATCATGATCACCTCGCGGTCGAGCGAAAAACACCGTGCGCGGGCCATCGAGGTGGGCGTGAACGATTATCTCTCCAAGCCCTATCAGGAGAGCCAGCTGCTGGCGGCCATTGCACCGCTGGTGAGGCCCGCCAGCGATGACTGATGCTGCCCAGGACGAGTTGTACAGTCTGCTCGTGCCGCTGCATGACGCAAGATTGATCGTGCCTCGCGCCTGCGTGGCTGAGGTCGTGGGCTATACGCGCCCCGATCCGGTCGCAGAGGCACCGGACTGGTTCACCGGTATGCTCAGCTGGAACGGTCGGCAATTGCCGGTCATCTCCTTCGAGATCGCAGCCGGACAGCCGCCACCCGAACGCAGTGGGCGCACCCGTGTGGTCGTGTTCCACGCCGCGGCCGGGCAGCTGCAGCCGCCGTTTTTCGGTGTGCTGACCCAGGGTTTTCCGCAGCTGGTGCGGGTCAATGCTGACGTGCTCTCCGCAGATCCGGAGCCTTTCCCGGAGGATGGCCCGGTGATCTGCCGTATCCGCATGTTGAACGAAGCGCCGCTGATTCCGGATCTCGAATGCCTGGAGCGCATGCTGCTGTCAGTGCTGTCGGCGAGCCGCGGGAACTAACCCCTGGCCGGCGAGAGATCCCCCCAGCGCGCCTGCAGCACCGCTGCCACTGCTGCTGCCGCCGTCTCCGTGCGCAGCACCCTCGGCCCGAGTGTGCGTACCTCGAACCCCGCAGTGGCCGTGACCCTGGCCTCTGAGTCGTCGAAGCCGCCTTCCGGGCCAATCAAGACGGTCACGATCGCGTCCGCGGCAGGCGCCGCGTCCTGCCCGAGCGCACGCTCGCCCGCTGGATCCAGCCGCCAACGCGGGCCGTCTGCAGGCAATCCAGCGAGGACCGACGCCAGCGCGGCGGGCTGCGCTATCGCGGGGATGTGGCAGCGGCCGCTCTGCTCGCAGGCGCTGATCGCCACCTCCTGCCAGTGCCGGCGCCGCTTTTCTGCCTGGGCACCCGCCAGTCTCACAACGCCGTAGCGGGTCAATACCGGGACGATGCTGTGAACACCCAGTTCGGTGGCCTTCTGCACGGCATAATCCATCCGCTCGCCCCGGGAGACACCCTGCAGCAGGCGCAGCGCCAGCGGACTCTCGCGATGCGGCCGGGTGGCTTCGCCGGTGATAAGCTCTACCCGATCCCGTCCCAGCCCCTCGATGACGGCCGGCCATTCCAGGCCGCTGCCATCGAACAGGACGAGTTCCGCACCGCGGGCCAGCCGCAGCACGCGGGTGAGATACCGTCCGCGATCGCCGCTGAGCGTGGTGCGCGCCTGGTCCCGAAGGGGCTTGCTGCTGAATACACGGTGACGACGCATGAAGACTCCGCTGCTGCCTGGGCCTGACCAGTCTCAAGAATACCCTGCATGAACGCTGTGGTGCCCGGCCTGGAGATCGTCGATGGCGTGCTGCGACAGGCCCGCTGGCTGGCCTCACCGAATCACGATGAGCGACCCGCGGGCTGCCCACCGGAATTGATCGTGGTGCACGGGATCAGCCTGCCGCCTGGGGAATTTGGTGGGCCCTGGATCGATCGCCTGTTCACCAACACGCTGCCGGCCGAAGCGCATCCTGGGTTTCGCGAGATCGCGGCACTCAGGGTCTCCAGTCATGTCCTGATCCGGCGCGACGGGGAACTGGTGCAGTACGTCCCGTTTCATCTGCGCGCCTGGCATGCCGGGGTGTCCTGCTGGCAGGGCCGCAGCCGGTGCAATGACTTCTCCATCGGTATCGAACTCGAGGGCACCGACACGCAAGCCTACGAGCCCGTACAATATCGCCAGCTTGCCGCCGTGGTGATGGCCCTGCGCCGCGCCTACCCCGCGCTCGGCCGGAGCGCGCCCGTGGGCCATTCGGACATTGCTCCGGGGCGGAAAACCGATCCAGGGCCCGCCTTCGACTGGCAGGCGCTGGCAGCACTGCTCGACTGAGCGCACGGACGCCTGCGGAGACACCCATGAAACTTATCGCGCTGGTCGTCGCCCTGGTGCTCGAACGTTCCCTGACACGGCTGCTGCACCTCCGGGAACTGCGCTGGTTCGACCGCTACTTCGACTGGGCGCTGGCACGCCTGGGCACGCGTGGCGGCTGGCGCAGCGGGGTGCTCGCCGCCGCGCTCCTGCTCCTGCCGGTGCTGCCGGTCGCACTGGTGTCGATCGGGCTGCTCAAGGCCGACATCTTCTGGGATGTGCCCTATTTTCTCTTTGCCGTACTGGTGCTGCTGTTCAGTCTCGGGCCGCGGGATCTCGGCGCCGAGGTGCAGGATTATTGCGACCAGGTCGCCGCCGGTGACGAGGCGGAGGCCACACGGACCGCCAGGCAGTTGCTCGAGACCGAGGTGCCGCGCGACTACGGACGGCGTGACCTCGCGGTCGAGGAAGCGGTCCTGGTCCAGGCGAACAACCGGATTTTCGGGGTCCTGCTGTTCTTCATCGCGTTTGGTCCCATCGGCGCCTGGCTGTTCCGCGTCGGCGACCTGTTCCGCCGTCGTGCGGTCTTCGAAGCGGGTCGCAGGGAAGCTGCGGAAGGCGCGCCCCCCTACGCCCTGATCGAGCGACTCCACGGCGCGCTCGCCTGGGTGCCCGCGCGACTGACCTGCCTGGGGTATGCGCTGGCCGGCAGTTTCGAAGAAGCCATCGGTGCGTGGCGGGAATACCGGGAACAGCCTGCCCGGCGCTTCTACGATGTCAACGACGAGCTGGTCGCCACGGTGGGTCGCGGCGCACTGGCCAGGTCGGCCACCGAGTCTCCGGTCCTGTGCGTCGGCGCGGCGCTGCGTCTGGTGCAGCGGACCGTGTTCGTCTGGGTGACCGCCATCGCGCTGATGACCCTGTTCGGCTGGGCGATCTAGCTTGGCTGCGTGTCCGTGGCCGGCCCACCCTGCTTGCCGCGCTTCCAGATCACCTCGCTCCCATGCTCGTGTCGCGCCAGCACGCGGGCAATCACGAACAACAGGTCAGAGAGCCGGTTGAGGTAGCGCAGGCCTTCGGGGTTGATCTCCTCCTGGTGGGCCAGCGACCAGACGCGCCGCTCGGCACGCCGGCACACGGTTCGGGCCAGGTGACAGGCCGCCGCGGCCGGTCCGCCGCCCGGCAGGATGAAGTCCTTGAGTGGCGGAAGCTCGGCGTTGAACGCGTCCAGCGTCTCCTCCAGGCGGGTGATGAACTCCGACCTGATCGCCACATGGCCTGGAATACACAGCTCCCCGCCAAGGTCGAAGAGATCATGCTGGACTTCGGTCAGACACTCCCGGACTGCGTCGGGCACCCCCGGCACGGCCAGGATCATGCCGATGGCACTGTTGGCCTCGTCCACCGTGCCGTACGCCTCGACCCTGGGATGGTCCTTGGCGATCCGGTTGCCATCGCCCAGCCCGGTCGTGCCGTCATCGCCGGTTCGCGTGTAGATCTTTGTCAATCGATTGCCCATGAACGCTCCATGTCGAGGGGGTGGCGGCGGCGCGCTGGCATTCGTTGCCTGATGCGCCGATCATTGCGCCCGGTCAGCCCAGAGGCTAGTGCCTGGGCGCGACGGGCACAAGGGGAGTGAGCATGTCTGAACAACGATTCCTGGAAGTTGCGCAGGCCGCCGCCGCCGCCGCAGCGGACATTATCCGCTATTACTATCGCGCCGGCGTGGCCGTGCAGGAGAAAGCTGACGCGACACCGGTGACCCGCGCGGATGTCGAGTCCGAGCAGGCGATCCGCGAGATCATCGAGGGGGCGTTTCCGGACCATGGGTTCTTTGGTGAGGAGACCGGTCAGGCGGCGCTCGATGCCGAGTATCTCTGGCTGGTCGACCCGATCGATGGCACCAAGGCGTTCGTCCGCGGTTATCCGATGTTCTCGACCCAGATCGCGCTCATGCACCGCGGTGAGCTGGTGCTGGGGGTGTCGAGTGCGCCGGAGTTCGGCGAGCTGCTCTGGGCCCAGCGCGGCGCAGGCGCCTGGGAGGGCGACCGTCGGCTGGGTGTCTCGGCGATCGACCGGCTTGAGGACTGCGCGCTCTCGTCGGGCAATCTCAAGTCGCTCGCGGCCGGGCCGGCCTGGGGTGCCTACGGACGACTGGTGGCTCGCGTCAACCGCATCCGTGGCTACGGCGATTTCCTGCACTACCACCTGCTGGCGCGCGGGGCGATCGATGCGGTCATCGAGTCGGACGTCAACATCCTGGATATCGCGGCACTGGCGGTGATCGTGACCGAGGCGGGGGGGCGGTTCACCGACCTGGAAGGCCAGCCCGTCGGTCTCGCGACCACCAGCGTGCTCGCGAGCACCCCCCGGCTGCATTCACCGCTGCAGGCGGCGTTGGCCGATCGCACCGACTGAGCGGGCGGCTACTCGGTGGGCGCGCCCCGGGGCGCCGCCAGCAGCACGTCGACCGGGAGAAACCGCCCGCCACTGACCACCGCCCGGATGCGTGACAGGGCGTCGGGGTTTTCCAGCGGATCTCCGTCCACCAGTACGAGGTCGGCGAGCTTGCCCTCGCTGACCGAGCCGAGATGGCCTGCAAGCCCCAGGGCCCAGGCGGCGTCCAGGGTTGCCGCGCGCAGTGCGCCGGCAGCGCCGAGCGGGCCTGCGGCGAGCCGGGCGATTTCCGTATGCAGGCCTTGCGGGTGTGCGCTGGCCGATGCGCCGCTGCCGGCACCGATCAGGCCGCCGCCGGCCGCGATACGGGCCAGGGCGGCTTCGCCGTCGGGCCGGTTCTTCCGCGCGAGCATCGGTGTCAGGGCCAGGTCGGCACGGGTGGCCAGCAGCGCGAGATCGCCGCCGCCCTGGAGGCGCGCCAGCGCGCCCCCCGGTGTCCTCAGCCCCTCGACCGCTGCGGCGCCGCTGAATGCGGCAGTGGTGATGTCCCCGGTGGCGATGGCGATGCCCAGGGGCGCGGCGAGTTCCACCAGCTGCCGGCGCATCAGACCTGACAGTCCGGGCCCGGTCAGGATCATGTGCTGGCCATACGCCTCGGCCTGTGCCAGCGCGGCCAGCAGCTGCGCCTCGGTGCGCAGCGACAGCGCCGCGATCTCAGTGGAGCTCAGCCCGTCGAGCATCGGACCGCCATACAACAGGCGCGGCCCCGGGCGCTGGCCACTGCCCCAGGCCTCGCTGCGCTCGCGCGCATCCGCGGGATCGCTCACCGGTTCACGCACCGTGGTGATGCCTGCGGCCAGCCAGCGCCGGCCGTCATCGCCGTCGTCGGGCAGCAGGCTGCGCGCATGCAGGTCGATCAGCCCCGGGAGGACCGCCAGCGCGCCTGCGTCGACCACCCGCTCCGGCAGCGGCAGTGCCCCGCGGGGAACGACCTGATGAATACGCTGGCCGGTGATGTGGATGTCGATGTCCGCAAGGTAGCCACCCGCTGCCGGACTGAAAACGCGGCGCGCGCGCAGTACCCAGGGTGGATCACCGGAATATGCGCGCTGATCGAGGTCGACAGGCCAGACCTGAGACCGGCCATCCCGGGTGTCGATGCGGTGCAGGCTGTTCCCGGCCAGGTAGACCAGTTGGCGGTTGTCGCCGACCCAGGAGAGGCTTGCCGCGGGCCCGTCACTCAGTCGGCGGACCGTCTGCAGGCGTTCGCCAGCCGTGTCCAGCATCCCGAGCCACAGCGCGCCATCGCGAATAAAGGCAATGCTGCTGCCGTCCGGGCTGACGGCCGGTCCGTCGTGTCCGCCGGGGGCGAAACCCTCGGTCGGCAGGCCGGGCAGCGTCGCGAGCTGCCCGTTGGCGAGGTCGATGGTGGTGACATCGCGGGCGTGTCCGCCGGGGCGTGGCCCATGCGCGAGCAGCAGGCGCTGACCATGGACCCATTCAGGTCGACTGGGGGCCACCAGGTCGCGCGCTACCACCTCGGGCTCGCCCCCGGCTACGGGGACGAGCAGCACGTCGGCGGCCTGCTCGCCCGGCTGGGCGGCGATGACGGCGATCCGCGTTGCCCCCGGGCCCCAGACGGGCAGCAGCAGACGTGCCGGATGGCGCAGGTGCTCGCGCAGGTCGTCGCCCTCGGGCGAGATACTCAACAGCCGGCTGCCGTGATCATCCCGGTCGACAAAGGCGATGCGACGGCCATCGGGTGACCATGCCGGATCGAGCGGTCGTGTCCCACTGCCCATGATGAGCTGTGCCTCCCCGTCCTGGCCGAGGCGCCAGAGTCCGCCGAGGGCCGTGACGACCACCGTCGAGCCGTCGGGCGAGACCCGTGGCGCGCGCAGGCCATGCGCGGGTTTGCGGGTCTGGTCGTCCAGCGCGTGCGTCGCGCGTGCGCGTACGGTCTGCGGCACACTGGTCACCGCGAAGAATGGGATGACCTCGGCCCGTCGCGACCCCAGCGTGCGCTGCTTGATCAGGCCATCGGCGGAGTAGATGAAGCGGTTGCGGTCCGTCCAGCGGGCCGCCTCGGGGGCGACCGACTCGCCCCAGCTGGCAGGTCGGAGCAGAGGGTCATCCGGTCCGACCAGCACCAGGGTTTTCTCCGCGCGGCCGTCGCGCTCGCGCACCAGCATCAACAGCGAGCCGTCGGTCCGCCAGGAAGGCGCCGCGAGTGGCGCGGTGCTGCTCAGCAGCGTGCTCTGGGCGCCGGCAAAACTGCGCAGACGCAGGTGATAGCCGGACGCGTCGTGCGAGATGTAGGCGATGCGCTGGCCATCCGGCGAGATCGCCGGCTGGGACTCGTCGCTGGCATGAAAGCTCAGCTGCTCGAGTCCGCCGTCGGCGAGTCGCAGCCGCCACAGGTCGTTGCTGCCACTGCGATCGGATACGAACACGACATGCTGGCCATCCGGATGCAGCGTGGGGTCGCGGTCGTGCCATGGGCCGTCGGTCAGCTGTCGGGGTGGGCCGCCGGCGCGGTCGACCTGCCACAGGTTCCAGGACGCCGGGTGCAGCGCGGTGAATACCAGGCGCTCGCCATCGCGGGTCCAGCGCGGCTGACGAGCCTGCCAGAGCGGGTCGGTGAGCGGGGTCGCCGCGCCGCCGCTGGCGGGCAGGGTCCAGACGATGCCCTGCAGATCCATGGTCAGGGTGCTGCCGTCCGGGGACACGTCGAGCGACAGGGCACTGCTCTCGCTGAATTCGACCAGCGTCGCGGCTGCGGCGACCTGGAAGGCCGCCAGCAGCCAGGGCAGCATGCTCATGGCTGGAGGCGCTGCGCCTGCCAGGCGCCGGGATGAGGCAGGCCGTCGTCCCCGGTGGTCAATGGTCGCTCCCAGCGCGCCCGGTCGTGAATTCTCGCGGCGCCGTCGACCCAGAGTTCGACTGCCCGCGCCCAGACCCGGTAGCCGCCCCAGTGCGGCGGCCGCGGCAGCGCGCCGCCTGGCGGCTTGACGTCGGCCAGCGTGGCGGTGTCGGGCAGTCCCAGCGCCCGCCCGCGTGCCAGCGTCTGCGCGATCAGCGCCTCGCGGGAGGCCAGCGGCCGGCTCTGGTCGCTGCCCCAGGCGCCGAGCTGGCTTGCCGGATCGCGGGACGCGAAATAGGCGTCGCTCTCCTCGGCTGGCGAGCGCACGGCAATGCCCTCTACCCGCACCTGAAGACCGAGGGCATCCCAGTGCAGGCAGCAGGCGACCTGAGGGTTGCTGGCGATCGCCTGACCCTTGCGGGACTGGTAGTTGCTGTAGAACACGAGGTAGCCCGGGTCCGTGACCAGCGCCTTGAGCAGGACCACCCGGATCGACGGGGTGCCATCGGCGTCCAGGGTCGCCACGGTCATCGCGTTCGGGTTGGGCTGGAGTGCCTGCAGGGTTGCATGGTCAAGCCAGGCGGCCAGCGTCTCCAGGGGGTTGTCGGGCAGGGGCGTCGGCAGCACGTCGATCATGGACAGGCCATCCGTCAGACAGTGAATATCAGCCGCCAGCGACTATCAGCGGCGTTTGCGCCGGCCCCGCCGTCCGGACCCCGATGGGGCCGGTGGCGGACCGTCGCCGGTGTGCAACTCCTCCTCGAGCCCGCCCCAGCGGTCACGATGATGCTGCTCGGCATCATTGCGTACGCCGGCGTGGCGGGCGCTCAGCATCAGCTGCCCCGGCGGGCAGACGCGCGCACGAATCAGGCCGAGATCCTCCGCCGCGGCGAAAATACTCGGGTACCAGCTCCGCCACCCCGGCAGGCGCTGTTCGACCTGCTGACGCAGCGACAGTGTTTGGCGATCGCGCTCGTCCACCGGCGTAGCCTACCACCAGCGCCTGCGGCCAGGCAGGGTTCCACACGCTTCCGTGAGCTGCCTCACGGACAGATCCCGAGGCCACCTGCACAGTAACCATATGTTAAACGAGGCCGACATTGTGTGGGGGCTGTTGCTGCTCGCGGTCCTGCTGGGCGCAGGCGGCGCATGGCTGTGGCGCTCGCGTCGCCTGCTGGCGCGCATGCGCGACAGCGAGGCGCGCTATCGGGTGTTCTACGAACTCGCGCCCGTCGCGATCATTGTTCACGATCGCGCGCACCGGATCATCGACTGGAACCGGGCGGCAGAGCGGCTGTTCGGCTGGTCGAAAGCGCAGGCGCTCGGGCAGGACTTCTTCGCGCTGGTCGGGCCAGGCGGGAGCGTACCGGAGCTCAAGGACGCCGTGGACGAGACCCTGCGCACGACGGTGCGCAGCACCACCATGAACTGGAGCCTGCGCGCCGACGGCACCCGGCTGCTCTGCGACTGGAGCAACTCGGTGATCAAGGATGCCCACAGCGACGTGGCCGCCGTGGTGTCGATGGCCATCGACGTGACTACCGCGCGAGAGTTCGAACGGCGGCTCAGGGCCAGTGAGCGCCGATTCCGCTCCTTTGCGGAGAGCGCCTATGACGGCATCTGGACCGCCGCGCTCGACGGTCGGATTACCTATGCCAGCCCGTCGCTCGAGAGACTGACCGGGTATTCGCCGGAGGAGCTGCTCGACCGGCGGATCCAGGACGCCCTGGAGCCGGCAGTCGCAAAGAACGTCAGTGCCGCGTTGGAAGCGCTGCGCACCGACGGCACCCCGCCGCAGCGCCACTGGCAGTTCCAGCAGCCGACCCGTGACGGTCGCCGCTTGTGGGTGCAGGTGACGGTGGATCTGCTGCGCGCCGAGAACGGGGCGCCACTGGAGATTCTCGGCATTTCCCGCGATATCAGCGACCACAAGGCAATGGAGTTGCGGCTGACCGAGCTGGCGCACACCGACTCTCTGACCGGTCTGCCGAACCGGCGGCTGTTCTTCGACCGGCTGGAAGAGCGGCTGCGCCTGGCGCGCCGGCAGGAGCGGCCGCTGGCGCTGCTGTTCCTCGACCTCGACGGCTTCAAGGTCATCAATGATTCACACGGTCATCTGGTGGGCGACGAGGTGCTGCGCGCGGTGGCCGATCGATTCGCCACGGTCGTGCGAGAGAGCGACAGCCTCGCAAGGGTGGCGGGCGATGAGTTTACGGTGCTGCTCGGCCCCTCCCCGGAGCCGCTGGTGCCCGAGCAGTTGGCCGCCCGCCTGATCGAGAGCCTGGCCACGCCGATTGAAGTCCAGGGCGAGCGTTGCCAGATCGGGGTGAGCATCGGCATCGCGCTCTACCCCGACGATTCGGTGGAAGCGGATGCGCTGCTCCGGCGTGCCGACCAGGCCATGTACCTGGCCAAGCGTGGGGGGCGAAACCGTTACGTCACGCTCGCGGAGCCGAAAGCCCTGGCTGAGCCGAAAGTCCTGCCTGCCAGCGGCACCGACCCGCGCTAAGCGGCCCCTGACACATGCGCCAGGGGCCCACCTTGTTCAGCTGCGGCAGAACCCGTCGCTGCGCCCACCGCAGACCGACAGGGTGATTCTTGGCGAGGTCCGATACCCGGTGCAACGCTGGGTATAGCGCGTCAGTTCCGGCATATGGCGGGCACTGAGCGCCTGGTAGGCGCGACTGCGTTCGTTGTAGGCCTCGATCCGCGTCGCAGAGGCGCCGTTGCCCGTGATGGCCGAGTACTCGCGCGTCAGCCAGTTGCGCTCATCCTCGAGGCGCTGGCGGATCGGCGCGAAGGTGGCGTGTTCGTCGCGGCACCACAGCAGTTCATCTTCATGACGCCAGCGCGGAATCGCGCCGTAGGGCGACTGCCGACGGCAGGCCGACCAGGCCTCGGCGGCCTCGACCGTGCCGTTTGCGCCCTGGTCACCGTTGGCGCCGTTGCGGCGGGTGTACTCGGTGACCAGGCCGCTGCAGATGGCGTCGCGCTCCTCGAACATCACCTGCTGCGCCGCCTGCAGCCGGCTGACCGTGTCGTCGGCTGCGGCCGAGGCGGTGACGAGCGTCAACACGCTCGCAAGACTCAGCGAGGCGAGAAGTGGAATCAGCGTGGCACGGGTCATGACGATCTCCAGAAGGGGGTTGCCGATGGCATTCACGCTAGTCCTGGTCTCATTCTGCCACTGTGGGCTGGTTCACGAATTTTCAACCGACTGATTTATTATGGAAAAAAGTTGAGCAACAGGCTCTGCCGGGCGCCGTCTGCGGTCAATGGTTCCGCTTCACGCTATTTCGTGGCCTGCCACCTCGGGCCGGGTGAAGCATAATCGCGGGCCATGACCCCGCGCCATGTTGCTTCTGCCGAGTCCGCTGCCGCGCCTGGAGACCCACCTCCCGGGCTGGCCATCCTGCGTGAGGTCTTCGGTTACGACCGCTTCCGCGCACCGCAGGCCGAGGTGATCGGGACACTGGTCGCCGGCGACGACGCGCTGGTGCTGATGCCCACCGGGGGCGGCAAGTCGCTGTGCTACCAGATCCCTGCGCTGCTGCGCCAGGGCACGGGGATCGTCGTCTCGCCGCTGATTTCGCTGATGCAGGACCAGGTCGCGGCACTCGTGCAGGCCGGCGTGAACGCCGCCTACCTGAACTCGACGCTGGCGCCGGCCGAGGCGCGTGAGGTATTGAACAGACTCCATGCCGGCGAACTGGACCTGCTCTACATGGCGCCGGAGCGACTGCTGCAGGAAGCGACCCTGGCCCGCCTGGACGCGCTGCCGCTGGCGTTGTTCGCCATCGATGAAGCCCACTGTGTGTCGCAGTGGGGGCATGACTTCAGGCCCGAATATCTGGCGCTGTCGGTCCTGTCGGAACGCTTCCCCGGGGTCCCGCGTATCGCCCTGACAGCGACGGCGGATACCCGCACCCGGCGGGAGATTGTCGAGCGGCTGGCGCTTGGTGGTGCGCGCGCCTTCATCAGCAGTTTCGACCGGCCGAATATCCGTTATCTCATCCATCAGGCCTCAGGCTCGCCGCGCAACGAGCTGCTCAGATTCATCCGTGAGCATCATCCAGGTGACGCGGGCATCGTCTATTGTCTGTCGCGTCGCCGCGTGGAGGAGACCGCGGCCTGGCTGTGCGCGCAGGGCCTGGAGGCGCTGCCCTACCATGCCGGCCTGGACGCGGCCGAGCGCGAGGCGAACCAGCGTCGCTTTCTCACCGAGGAGGGGCTGATCGTGGTCGCCACCATTGCCTTCGGCATGGGGATCGACAAGCCCAACGTGCGCTTCGTCGCGCACCTCAACCTGCCGAAGAGTGTCGAGGCGTATTACCAGGAGACCGGCCGGGCCGGCCGCGACGGGCTGCCGGCGAATGCCTGGATGAGTTACGGCCTCCAGGACGTCATCACGCTGCGCCAGATGATGGCCGGCTCCGAGGCCGATGAGACCCACAAGCGTGCCGAGCACGCACGCCTCGAGGCGATGCTGGGGCTCTGCGAGACCGTGCGCTGTCGGCGCCAGGCCCTGCTCGACTACTTCGACGAAACGCTTGCCGAGCCCTGTGGTAACTGCGACACCTGCCTCTGGCCGCCGGAGACCTGGGACGCCACGGAGGCGGCGCAGAAAGCCCTGTCCTGCATCCATCGTACCGGCCAGCGCTTCGGTGTGAATTACCTGGTCGATGTCCTGCTGGGGCGCGACGACGAGCGGATTCGCCGGTTCGGCCATGAACGCATCAGCACCTTCGGGATCGGCCAGGCCCTGACTGCGGAGCAGTGGCGTACGCTTTTTCGCCAGCTGATCGCCGCCGGGCTGATCGGGGTGGACGTCGATGGTCACGGCGGGCTGCACCTCACGGAAGCCTGTCGGCCGGTGCTGCGCGGTGAGCGGACGCTGCAGCTGCGCCGCGCAGCACCGGCCCGCGCGCGCAGTGCGCGGCGCAGCCGGGCGGCGGTGCCGGTGGAAAAGTTCACCAACCCGGCAGACCACGCCCTGTGGGAGGCGTTGCGGGCGCTGCGCCTGGAGCTGGCGCGGGCACAGGAGGTACCGCCCTACGTGGTCTTTCACGATGCGAGCCTCGCGGCCATGGTGGCGCAGCGGCCGCGCACCCGCGAGGCGCTCGCGGAGATCCCCGGGATCGGGGCGGCGAAGCTTGCCGCCTATGGTGAGCCTCTGCTCAAGGTTATCGCCGCGGCGGATACTGCCTGAGACGCGGCGGTCTCGGCCGTGTCGCGCCGCTATACTAGCGGCATGCGTATCGGCCCTCACGCCATCGACCCGCCGGTGCTGCTCGCGCCGATGGCGGGTGTGACCGACAAACCGTTCCGGGTGTTGTGCAAACGCCTGGGCGCAGGACTGTGCGCCTCCGAAATGACCACCGCCGATCCGCGCCTGCGCAGCACCCGCAAGACGCGGCTTCGCCTGGATCATGACGGCGAGCCCGCGCCGATCGCGGTCCAGATCGCGGGGGCCGATCCGGCGATGCTGGCCGAGGCCGCGCGCCACGCCGTGGCCCACGGCGCGCAGATCATCGACATCAACATGGGCTGCCCGGCGAAGAAAGTCTGTCGCGCCTGGGCGGGCTCGGCGCTGCTGCGCGATGAGCCGTTGGTGGCGCGGATCCTCGAGTGCGTGGTCGCTGCGGTGGCGGTGCCCGTGACCCTCAAGATCCGCACCGGCTGGGACGCCGCGCACAACAACGCCGTGGCGGTGGCCCGCATCGCCGAGGCCGCCGGCATCGCCGCGATCGCCGTCCATGGCCGTACCCGTGAGCAGCGCTACCACGGCGCTGCGGAGTATCGGACCATTCGCCGCGTCAAGGCCGCGGTGAGCCTGCCGGTGATCGCCAATGGCGACATCGACTCGCCGGCCAAGGCCGCCGAGGTGCTGGCGCAGACCGGCGCCGATGCCGTGATGGTGGGGCGTGCCGCGCAGGGTCGGCCGTGGATTTTCCGCGAGATGGCCCATCATCTGGCGACCGGGTCGCTGCTGCCACCGCCCTCGCCGCTGGAGGTCGAGACGATCCTGCTGGAACACCTGGAGGCGCTGTACCTGTTTTACGGTGAGCAGCAGGGCGTGCGCATCGCGCGCAAGCATCTGGCCTGGTACTGCGCCGGTCATCCCGGCTCCGAGCACTTCCGCGCGCAGGTCAACCGCGCCGAGACCGCGGCATTGCAACAGGGTATGGTGCGCGAGCACTTCGCGATGCTGGCCGGGCGACACGCGGCCTGAAGGAGGCAGGAGCGCATGACTGAAGCGACGGAGTTTGCCGCCACCCTGCTCGAGCGCAGCGCGTCGGCCTATGCGGCGGAGGCCGCGACGACCCTGGCGGCTGATGCCGGCGAGGAGTTTGACGCCTGGCAGCAGCATCTGACCCAGAGACTCTTCGAGCTGGCGGCCGCGGTGGCCAATGGCGAGCCTGAGTTGTTCGTGGCGCGAGTGCGCTGGAGCCACAAGGCATTCCAGGCGCGCGGTCGCGACACCGGGCGGCTGCTCGCCAGTCTCGAGGCGCTGCGCGACGTGCTGGATCGGCAACTGCCGCCCGCGGCCGGGCGGCTGCCTGGCGAGATCATCGCGGCAGCACTGACGGCGTTGCGGGCGCCTGCCCCCGAGGCCGAGCAGGACGGCCTCGATCCGGCGCGCGCCGAGGACCGGCTGGCGCTGAACTTTCTGACCCTGGTGCTTGAGGGCAACGTGGCCGATGCCCTGGCGCAGATCGCCCGGGCGGCAGAGACCTGGCCCGTGGAGAAGCTGTACCTCGAGGTGCTGATGCCCGCCCAGCGTGAGATCGGTACCCTGTGGCAGCTCGGCGACCTCAGCATCCCCGAGGAACACCTGGTTACCACGACCACCGAGCGCGCCATGGCGATTCTGGCGCACGGAGCGGTGCGTGCGCCGGCGAATGGCCGCACGGTCCTGATTGCCGGGGTCGCCGGCAATGTGCACCAGCTCGGGCTGCGGGTTGCGGCGGACCTGTTCGAGCTGGCGGGCTGGCGGGCACTGCTGCTGGGCGCGGATATACCGGCTGAGGAATTGCCGGTGGCCATCGGGTTTTTCGGCGCGGACCTGTTGATCCTCAGCGCGGTACTTGCCACCCAGCTGCGCCCGCTCGGTGACAGCATCGCGGCGGTGCGTCGCGAATGCGGTGACGAGGTTCGTATCCTCGTCGGGGGCAGCGCGTTCGATGACGGCCGTGAGGTGTGGCGCCGCCTGGGTGCCGACGGCTATGCGCCGACGCTTGGAGAGGCCACCCGACTTGGCGCGGAACTGGTCGGGCTGAATTAGCCGGCGCCGTTGTCGAACACGCAGCCCTCGGGTAGTCTCGGGCACCGTTTGCGCGCCACCCGGTGAGCCCCATGTTCAGACTGTCCTGCCTGCTGTTATCCGGCGTCGTCCTCGCAGCCTGTGCCGCGCTCGAGGAGGCGCCACCGGCGCCCGTGCAGGCTGACGAGTCCGCGATCAATGCCCTGTATGAACTCATCGGCCTCAGTGTCGAGGCCTACGAGGATGGCCTGGCGGCCCTGCGCGCCGGCGAGGATGCGCTCGGTCGGGCTGAGATGGACCGCGCCGTGGCCACGCTGTCGGCGGCGGGAAATGCCTGCACCCTGCAGCCGGGCTGCGAGCCGCAGCGCTTCATGGCCGCCTATGGGAACCTGCTGACGCTGCGCAGCGACGTCCTCACCGGCGACGCCGAGGCGTTCGTCGAGCTGGAGGTGGCGCCTGAGGAGAGCTCCGCCGTGCTCGCCGACCTCCCGGCCGCCGCCCGCTCGGTCAATCTGCTGAACGGCCGTGCGCTCAGCGAGATGATCGAGCTCAACGGGCCGGTGAACGCCGCGCTGCACGACTGGCTGACCTGGATGCGGCCGCTGCTGATGGACGCCTGGGAGAACTATCAATACATGCGCCACCTGATGTGGCCGGTATACGAGGAGGCCGGGCTGCCCGAGGCCTTGCTGTTCGGGATTCTCGCCAAGGAATCGGGGGGGCGGGTGCATGCCGTCTCGCGTGCCGGGGCGGCCGGACCGCTGCAGTTCATGCCGCATACCGGCCAGCGTTTCGGTCTGACCCGGGTCAACGGCTTCGATCAGCGCTTCGATCCCAAGCTCTCCACCCGCGCCAACGTGGCCTATCTCAACGAGCGCTTTGTCGAACTGAACAACGACCTGGAACTGGCGCTGGCCGCCTACAACGGCGGTGAGGGCAGGGTGCTGCGGCTGGTCCGGCAGTCCTCCGCACCCAGTTTCTGGAACCCGGAGATCCGTGCACAGCTGCCGCGGGAGACGCAGGACTATGTGCCTTATGTGCTGGCGGCGGCCTGGCTGTTTCTGCATCCGGAGCAGTACGGGGTCGAGTTTCCCGAGCTCGATGTCCTGCCCGCGGCCGTGGCGCTTGCCGCGCCCATGAGTCTGGGCGAGCTGTCGGTCTGCCTGGGCCAGGCCGGCACGCGCGCCGGCTGGTTCCGGACCCTGCGCAATCTCAATCCCAGCCTCGAGCCGTTTGACCGTCTGCCCGAGGGCACCGAGCTTGCGTTGCCTGCGGCGCTGGTGGAGCGCTACCGGGAGAACTGCGTCGACGGCGACAAGGCACAGCTGGCCGCGCGCCTGCACGAGTCACGCGATCAGCGTCGTCCGCCGACGCGAATCTACACGGTCCAGCGCGGCGACACCCTGTCGACGATCGCGCGGCGCAACGGCTGTCCCAGCATGATGGCGATTGCGCGTGACAACGATATCCGCGGCCCGCGCTACATGATCCGGCCCGGTCAGCGGCTCACGTTGACGGGCTGCAGTCGCTAGCCTCTACCAGCGGTTCAAGGTGTGCCGCCAGCCAGGCGTCATAGGCTGCCATGATGCGGCGGGTGGCCAGGCCGGGCGGGCCCAGCAGATGATCGTCGATGCGCCTCACCGGCACCACGCCGCGCGTGGCTGAGCTGATGAAGGCCTCGTCGTCCGGGCCGAGCTCAGTCAGTCGGGGTGGGGTGAGCTGGACAGGCATGAGCGGTCGGGCGACCGTCAGGACGATGCGCCTGGCGATCCCCGCCAGGACGCCCTGGCCCGCCGTCATCAGGGTGTCACCGACGACGGCGTAGAAATTTGCGGAACTGCCTTCCAGGATGCGCCCGATATCGTCGGTGAGCAGGTGCTCATACACCGGGTCGCCGCCATCGTCGCCGGTCTGGAGGCACTCGCGCGCGTGCAGCCAGGCGGTGGATTTGACCTCCGGCCGGGCGCGCGCGCTGCGGTGTACCGTAAGGCAGCGCACACCGTTCTGAAGCAGCGCGTCAGGGACGGGGCGGGCCTCTTCGATCGACACCCGCCACCAGATGGGCGTATCCAGGATGGCGGTGATGCGAAACCGGATGTCCAGCCAGCCGGACGCCCGTCGCTGGGCCTCGAGTTGCGCCCGCAGCTGCTGGCGCGGCACCTCGATATCGTGGCCGAGCCCTCGGGCCGAGCGCGTCAGCCGGTCGAAGTGGGCATCGAGTTCCAGCACCTTGCCACCCTGCCAGCTGCGTGCGACCAGGTAGACGCCGTTGGCCGGTTCGCTGGCCGCGAGGTCTGCCAGCGAGCCGGGATGTACGGTGGTTTCGCTGAAGCCTTCGCCACGCTCCAGTTCGCTGACATAGCTGGTCATGGCGTCAGCGTAATCGCGCGCTCAGTGCCGCCACAGCCTCCTCGAGTTCAGCCACCCGCTGCTCGAGCTCGCCGAGCCTGTCGCTGTGGGCCGTGCCTGGTGACGCGGGCGGGGCAGGGGGCTCAGCCGGCATACCAGCCGCCGCGCGCGGGCCGGCTTCCGGGTCACTGTCAGCCTTCGCCACCGGTCCGCAGAACAGGTGCATCCACGTGGAATCCTGACGTCCCGGTGTCCGCGGCAGGCGCGCGACGAAGGGGCCGTCTTCGCGCTCACTGAGGGATTGCAACACCGCCCTGACCGCTTCGTTGTCAGCGAACTCATGCAGCCGGCCGCTGCGGGCGCGCAGCTCGCCAGGCGTCTGTGCGCCGCGCAGCAGCAGCAGACATAGAACTGCATACTCTGCCGCCGAGAACTGCAGCTGGCCGAAGGTGGTGTTGCACAGCGCCTGCTCGAATTTTTCGATGCCGCTGCGGAAGTTTTCATGGCGGGTGACGAGGTGGCGTTCGGCGAGCCGTCTCGCCGTGCGCTGGACCGTGCCAGGGTCGAGCGAGAGTACCGGGTCGCGGCTGGTCTTCTGGTTGCAGGCGTTGACCAGCGCGTTCAGCGTCAGGGGGTACTGGTCGGGCGTCAGCCGGGCTTTTTCCAGCAGACAGCCGAGCACCCGGGCTTCGATAGCGTCTAGTTCGATGTTCAAGTACTTCACCGGTCAGCATTGGAGCTGCGTGAGTATAGGCCATGCCATACCCTGGCCGCGTGCGAAGACAGATCACTGTGCGGCTGGATACACACGGCGGTAGTATGTCGGATGGTCATCAGCAGCTGAGCATTTGCGCCATGAGAGACATCGCAGGTCTGGCCATGCCCGGGACGCCGCACCCCCGTATCGACGAGCGGGTCGAACGGATCGGGATCGAAGACTATACCCAGCAGGGGAGCCCGGTGGTGTTCTGGGACCTCTGGGGCGAGTTGGGGCACCCCGTGCGCTGCTGAACCACGTCAACGACAACCGTGCGGAACTCAGTCAGCGTTACGGTCTGGTGAACCCGGCGAGTCTCGGGGCCATCCAGCGCGCCTTGCTGCGCCTGGAAGCCGACGGTGCCGAGCACTTCTTCGCCGAGCCTGCATTGCAGCTCGAGGACCTCATGCGCCAGGAGCTGTCCGGGCGCGGGATCATCAACATTCTGTCCGCGGAGCGCCTGATTCTGCAGCCTCGGCTGTACTCGAGCTTTCTGCTCTGGCTGCTCTCCGAGCTGTTCGAGCGTCTGCCAGAGGTCGGCGACCCGGAACTGCCAAAGCTCGTGTTCTTCTTCGACGAGGCGCACCTGCTGTTCAATGACTGCCCGCCGGTCCTGCGCCAGCGGGTGGAGCAGGTGGTGCGCCTGATCCGCTCGAAAGGGGTCGGCGTGTATTTCTGTTCTCAGAGCCCTGACGACATTCTCAACGAGATGCTCAAGCAGCAGGCCGAGAGTGCCGCGCGCGCTGCCGAGGAACAGGCCCGGGCGGACGAGATCGCCACCGCCGCGGCGGCCGCCGCGAAGGCGCAGGAGAAGGCGCAGGAGAAGGCGAAGGCGCGCCCCGCGCGGCGTACCGCCAATCGCCAGGGCGTGGGCGAGGCCTTCGTCAAATCTGCCGTGCGTACGGTCGGCACCTCGATCGGCCGGGAGATCTCCCGCGGCCTGCTGGGCTCGCTGTTCGGCGGCAAGCGCTGAGGGCGACTCAGCCCTTGGCCTTGGCTGCGGCCGCGGCAATGCTCTGGTTGATCTCCCATGGAAACGGATTGCGCCGCAGCGTCAGTCCGCCATTGATCTGCAGGACCTGGCCGGTGACAAAGCTCTCGTCGGTGGCCAGCCAGAGGGCTGCGTTGGCGATATCCTCGGAGGTGCCGATACGGCCCAGCGGGTATTCCGGCAGAAACGCCTCTTCCAGCCCGGGCACGTTCATGGCCTCTGCAGTCATGGGCGTGGCGGTGAGTCCGGGGGCCAGCGAATTGACCTTCACCCCCTGCGCGCCGAACTCGTTGGCGAAGCAGCGCATCAGGGCATCTCCGCCGGCCTTGGTGCCGATGTAGGCGGCGTGGTTGAACAGCAGGCACTCCACCGACGCCGAGGTGGTGACGATCACCGAGCCGCCGCCGTGCTGGCCCATCAGCGGGCAGAAGGTCTGCAGGAAGAAATACGTCCCCTTGAACTGCAGGTCCATCAAACGGTCGATCTGCGCCTCGGTGGTATCGACCAGCTTTTCCATCAAGCCCCAGCCGGTGCAGTTCACCGCAACATCCACCTTGCCCCAGGCGTCGATGGCCGCCTGGGCCAGCGCCTCCACCTCATCCTTGCGGGTGATGTCACAGGTGGCCCAGCGGCCGCCGAGTTCCTCGGCCAGCGCCCGCAGCGGCGCCTCGCTGCGCCCGGCCACCAGCACTTTCGCGCCTTCGGCGGCAAAGCGCCGGGCCATCACCTGACCCATGTTGTCCTTGCTCGCTGCGCCGAGAATGACTGCGACGCGATCCTGGAGTCTGCCCATCGTTACCCCCCGTTGGATGACTGACGATCCATTGATGATGTGAGTTCGCCCCGTGTCGGCTGCGGGCCGACCCGATAGAATCTGTAACACGTCCCGGCTTCCCATGCCGGCCCGAGCCACGACCCACGCGAGATGCCATGCTATCACCGTCGGCCAACACGGCGTGTTCCGCCCCCGGCGCAGTCACGGGGCGGATCGTGGCCGAGGCCGTGCGCCGGCACGAAGAACGGGCAGGTGCGCCGATCGACGAAGCGCACGCCTGGCGTCAGGGTCATCAAGCTTCCGGCGGCCTCGGCCCGCGCATCGTGGCCCGTGCGGTCGCGACCCGCCTGGGTGCACAGGTCGCGCAGTCGCTGGAGCGGTTGCGGGGGCTTGCCGCTGGCGCCACGCTGGTCGCCGCGGTGCTGGCGCTGATCTCGGGGATGGTGGCGGCCGGCGTCGTCTTTGGGGCAGCGGCCACCGAAGCCCGCGGGCAACTGAACATCTTCTGGGTGCTGAGCAGCCTGCTCGGACTGCAGACCCTGCTGCTGCTCGTCTGGGCGGTGTTCATGGGACTACCGCGCTCGCGGGGTGGGGTGCTCGGGCAGGCGCTGATCGGCGCCACGGCGTCGCTGGCCCGCCGGGCGAACCGCGATGGGGTGCATGCGCTGACCGTGGTCGCGCTGCTGGGCTGGCTCGAGCGCACGGGCAGCGCGCGCTGGGCCGCCGGGATGCTCACCCACCTGTTGTGGGTGGCATTCGGTGTCGGCGCCCTGCTGATGAGCGTCCTCGCGCTGACCTTCCGCCAGTACGATTTCGTCTGGGGCACGACACTGCTTGGCGAGGAGAGCTTCGTCGCGCTGGTCGCAGGCATGGGTGCACTGCCGTCAGCCATCGGGCTCGAAGTCCCGGATGCAGCGCTGGTGTCGGCCAGCCGGATCGGGATCGAGAGCATGCCGGCGGGGCGGCGCGCCTGGTCGACGTTGCTGCTGGCCTCGCTGCTGGTCTATGGCATCGTGCCCCGCCTGGGGCTTGCGCTGGTGTGCCGTTGGCGGCTGAGCCGAGGTCTGCGAACCACTGGCCTGGATCTGCAGGCACCAGGCTATCAGCGGCTGGCCCCCCGGCTCATGCCGGTCAGCGCGTCCCTCGGCGTGGTGGATCCGGCACCGGCTGGGGTGAAGGCCGTCGGGACCCGTGGCCGCCGCCCTGTGACCGGACAGGGGCCCGTGCTGTTGGTCTGGCTCGCGCTGGAGGACGATTGCCGGGAGCCACTGGAGGGACTTGCCGATGCGCGGGTGCAGGTCTGGGGCAGCGTCGACGACCGCCGCGCCCAGGCCCGCCTGCTGACCGAGTTGCCGGCGTTGGCGCCGCCGCCCGCAGTGGTGGTGGTCGTCTCCTCGCTGCTGCGGACGCCGGATCGCCATGCCACCACCCTGCTGGCCCAGGTCCATTCCGCCACCCCTGCACCGGTATGGCTGGTGCTGACCGGCGCTGACCGCAGCGGCGGGCTCGGCATCGACCCGGCGGGTCGCGCAGCTGCCTGGGAGGCGGTGGCCGCGCGCGCGGGGATCGACGCGATGGTGGTCGAGACGGCCGAGGCGGCGGCGCGAGGACGGTTGGAGACAGTGTTCGCCCGGCTGGCCGACGAGGAGTCTGCAGGTGGCGCCTGAGGTGCTGCGGGTCGCGGTCGTCGGCCATACCAACACGGGCAAGACCTCGCTGTTGCGGACCCTGCTGCGCGACACGCACTTCGGCGAGGTGCGCGATGCGCCAGCGACCACCCGTCACGTCGAAGGGGCGCAGCTGCTGGTGGACGGCCGTGCCCTGCTGGCCCTCTATGACACGCCCGGTCTCGAGGATGCCCCGGGGATTCTCGACTGGCTGGAGGCACATCCCGGGGATCGCCACGAGGGCGCCAGATCGCTGCAGCGCTTTCTCGACACCCCCGAGGCGGCCGGACGTTTCGAGCAGGAAGCCAAGGTGCTGCGCCAGCTCCAGGGCAGCGAGGTCGGTCTGTACGTGATCGACGCAAGGGAGCCCGTGCTGCCGAAATACCGTGACGAGCTGGCGGTGCTGGCCTTGTGCGCCCGGCCGTTGCTGCCGGTGCTGAACTTCATCGCCGGGCCTGGCACACGGGTTGCGGCCTGGCGCGAGGCGCTGGCCGAACTTGGCCTGCATACCGTCATCGAGTTCGATTCCGTGGTGTTCGATGCGGTCGGCGAACGACGCCTGTTCGAGAAGCTCAGCAGCGTACTGGACCAGTGGCGGGGTCCGCTGGGCGAGCTGCGGGCCGCCCGCGAGCGCGACGCACGCTGGCGCCGCGAGGCGGCGACGCGCCTGGCGGCCGACCTGCTCCTCGACGTAGCAGCCGCGGTCGCGCTGGTCGATGCCGACGACGAGATTGCGCGCAGCCGTGACGAGGCCGCGCTGCGCGAGCAGGTACGCGAGCGCGAACGCCGCTGTACCGACCAGGTGATCGAGCTGTTCGCCTTCGGTGGCGTGGAGTACGCGGTCGACGCCCTGCCGCTGGAGGACGGACGCTGGCACACCGATCTGTTCACCCCGGAGGCGCTGGGGGAATACGGCTTGAAGGCCGGGCGTGGTGCCGGTGTCGGGGCTGCGGCCGGGCTGGCCGTCGATGCCCTGAGTGCCGGGCTCACCCTCGGGGTAGGTACGCTGACAGGCGCGATGCTGGGCGCGCTGTTCGGTGACCGACACGGGCTCGGCCGGCGGCTGTTCAACCGGGTACGCGGCTATCGTGAGCTGCGGGTCGATGACGCCACGCTGCGGCTGCTGGCGTTACGTCAGCGGCGGTTGCTCCGGGCCCTGGAGCGGCGGGGACACGGCGCAGTGGCACCGCTCGATACCACTGACGAGCTCGACGAGCGCTGGCGCAGCGCCAGTCTGCCCCGGGTCCTGCTGCGCGCCCGCGCGCGCCCGGAATGGTCAGCGCTCAACAGGCACCGGGCCGAGGCCTGGTCAGCGCCGGCAGCCGGTCGTGATGAGGCCTGCGTCGAGCTTGCCGCGCAGCTTGGCCAGGCGCTCGATCCCGCGGGCGCAGACGCGCGCTAATCCAGTCGGTCCCGCAGCGCCTGGATTTCGCGGCGCAGCGCCAGCAGATCCTCATGCAGTTGCCGGTTCTCGTCGCGCACCCGCAGGAGATCCTGGTGCAGCGCCGCGCCCTCCTCGTGGACGATGCCTTCGATCTGGCTCACCTCTGCGCGATGCTGGGCTTCGTGCAGCGTCTGCATGGTGTTCACGATCACCGCGATGAACAGGTTGAGCACGGTGAAGGTGGCGAGCAGGATGAACGGCACGAAAAACACCCAGGCGAAGGGGTGAAGTTCCATCACCGGTCGGGCGATGCCCATCGACCAGCTCTCCAGTGTCATCACCTGGAAGAGCGTGTACATCGAGGCCCCCAAGCTGCCGAACCAGTCGGGGAAGTCTGCAGCGAACAGGCCGGTGGCGATGACGGCGAACACATAGAACATCAGCAGCAGCAGGCCGAAGATCGAGACGATCCCCGGGACGGCTTTCAGCAGCGCCTCGACGATGAAACGCAGCTTCGGCACCATCGAGACCAGACGCAGCAGCCTGAGGATCCGCAGCACGGCAAGCGGGCCGGTGGTCGGAATCAACGCGATCCCGACGACGATGAAGTCGAATACGTTCCATGGGTTGCGGAAGAAGGCCAGCCGCTTCGCGAACAGCTTCAGGGCGATCTCGATGACGAAGACGCCCAGGATGACGCGGTCTGCGCCGACCAGCAGGCCGCCGGCCAGGGCCATCGCGGTCTGCGAGGTCTCGAGGCCGAGAATCACGCCGTTCAGCACGATCAGGACGATGATGGCGCGCTGTATCGGCGACGATTCGATCCAGTCGCCGACGCGCTGGCGCAGACCCCGGGGGTCGGACATGATGCTGTTCCTCGCTGCGGGAGACGGCCGCGTATTGCGGCGGGGCGCCAAGCCTACTCAAGCGGCTGGGCCCTCGGCAACGGGAAGGGTCAGTCGACGGCCACCGGTGGGTCGAGATCGTCCAGGGCTGCCGCCGCGCTGGGCGGATGGCGCGTCAGCCACTCCTCGAGCAGACGCGCATGCTCGGCCTCTTCCTCGGCGAATTCGCCGGCGAGTTCACGGACCCGGGCATCGTGGCTGGTGTCGGCGACCTGCTGGTAGAACGCCTGGGCCTGGCGCTCGGCGGTGAGTGCCAGCGACAGAGCCTGGTGTGCATCCATCAGGTAGTGGGTGTCTGCCAGCGCGGCCGACTCCGGACTCTCCGGTGAGGGCCAGGCGAACTCCCACGGCCGCAGGGTCGGCAGCACGTCGCCCTCGGCCTGCGCGCGGCCCAGAGCCTCGTCGCGGTGCAGTCGCGAATAGCCGGCCATGCGCCGGAACAGCGCCTCAACGTCGTTATGATGCACCGCCATGGTGTCCGCGAGTTCGTCGTAGCGTTCCGCAGCCTCCTCCTCGAGGGTCACCGCGTGGGCGAGGAATAGCGCCACGGAGGCGCCGGCATGGACCTCAGGACTCATGGTCGGCGGCCCCGCGCAGTCGCGCGGCAGTGAACTCGCCGGCAAGCTCGGCGAGGGTGGCGGTCTCGTCCGTCAGGTCGGCGGGCGCGGGGGCTGATCCGCCGGCAGACACCGGCGCGCGGTACAGCAGCCCGGTGGTGAACCCGTCGTCTGTCAGCAGCCGGCGGAAGGCGGCGTTGCGGTCGGCCAGCGGCTCGAACCCGGCGGAGACCAGCGCCTTGTATTCCAGCTGTTCCGGTCGGTAGGTGATGCAGGGGCTCAGCACCTGCAGGAAGGCGAAGCCCGGGTACTCGATTGCCTCGGCCAGCAGCCGCGCCAGGCCATTGGGATCGCCGGAGAATCCGCGTGCGATGAAGCCCGCGCCGGCCGACAGGGCGATCTCCAGCGGGCGGAAGGGGGCAATCCCGGGGCCGTCCGGCGTGAGCTTGCTGCCGGCCCAGTCGGCCGCGCTGGTCGGCGAGGCCTGGCCCTTGGTCATGCCGTAGACCGCATTATCCATGACCAGGTAGGTCAGCCTGGCGTTGCGCCGGCAGGCGTGCAGGAAGTGGTTGCCGCCGATCGAGAAGCCATCGCCGTCGCCGCCGGTGGCGATCACCGTAAGATCGGGGCGCGCGACGGCAAGCCCCGTGGCCACCGGCAGGGCACGGCCATGCACCCCGTGGAACCCGTAGACACTGGTATAGGCCGGCAGCCTGGACGAGCAGCCGATGCCCGAGACCACGGCGACGCGCTCCGGCGCCAGCGCCAGCCCGGCCAGGGCCTTGGTCAGCGCGTTCAGGACACCAAAATCGCCACAGCCCGGGCACCAGACCGGCTTGGTCGCCGACTTGTAATCCTTCGGCCTGAGCACGACGGTCGCGTTCACGCCGCCACCTCCTGCTGAGCCTGCAGGTGGTGCAAGGCTTCGAGAATCTCCCCGGGCCGCAGCGGCAGCGGCCCGGGGCGATGCCAGGCCAGTGTCGGGCGCGGCAACTCGGCCCAGGCGCGCAGATGGCGGTAGAACTGACCGGTGTGGCTGTGTTCCACGATCATGCAGGCCCGGACCCCGGCCAGCGCCGCCTCGAGTTGCGCGACCGGCAGGGGTGAGAGCAATCGCAGGGCGATGAGGCGCACTGAAAGGCCGTCGGCGGCCGCGCGGTCGCAGGCTTCACGTGCCGGGTGCGTGGCCGAGCCCCAGGTGATGATCGCCAGCGCGCCGTCACCGTGCACCTCGCCCCAGCGTGCGCCGTAGTCGTGGTGCTCGAGCTTGCGGCGACGCTTGTCCAGCTGGCCGACATGGTCCTCGGCGCGCGTTGAGGGGACGCCTGACGTCGTGTGGGTCAGCCCATCGGCAGTGTATTGCCCGCCGGGCATGCCGGGGCAGCTCATCGGTGACACACCGTCCGGGGTGTGCGCGTAGCGTCGATAGGCGGTGGGCGGATCGGTCGGCCCGGGCACAAAGGCTGTGCGCCGCGCCGCGGGTAACGCGGTAGCGGGCGGATCGGCGATGGTCCGCGTCTGGCCCAAGGCCTGGTCGGACAGGAGAATGACCGGGGTCTGCAGGGCCTCGGCCAGCGTCACCGCCCAGGCGGCGGTCGGTGCACAGTCGGCAATCCCGGTTGGCGCCACCACCACGTGCGGGGCCTCGCCGTGCAGACCGTACACCGCGATATTGAGATCGGTCTGTTCCGACTTGGTCGGGATGCCGGTGGACGGGCCGCCCCGCATCACGTTCGCGACCACCAGCGGAATCTCCGCGGCGACCGCCAGGCCGAGGCTCTCGATCATCAGCGACAGCCCGGGCCCGGAGGTGGCCGTGAGCGCCGGAACCCCGCCATAAGCGGCGCCGATGCACATGTTGATGGACGCCAGTTCGTCTTCCGCCTGGACGAGTCGGCCACCGACGCTTGGCAGACGGCCCGCCAGCCACTCGAGGATTTCCGTTGCCGGGGTGATCGGATAGGCCGCACAGAAGCGCACGCCGGCCGCGAGCGCGCCGAAGCCGGTGGCCTCGTTGCCGTTCAGAACCCAGCGATCCAGTGCTGTCGTCGGGTCCGCCGTGGACTCGTCACCGGACACTGGCAGCCGGGCGCGGCGGTGAGCTGCGGCGGCCTGGCGGCCGGCGTCGAGGCAGGCGATTGCGGCGGTGACGCTGTCGGTGCCGTGGCGGGCCAGCGCGCGGCGGACCCGCGTCTCGACCGCAGCTGCCGGGAGGCCGGCCAGGCACGCGGTCAGGCCCAGGGCCACCATGTTGGGCCGTCCGCCGGGGATCTCGCGGGCCAGTGCCGTCAGTGGTACCTCGATGAGGCGTCCGGTCTGTGCGGCGATCACCGCGGGGACGGCCCCGTGCCCGGGATCCGCCACGACCAGCGCATCGGCTGCCAGCGGCAGTTCGTCAGCGAACCGCTCGATATTGCCCCAGTCCAGGGCGACGAGCAGATCGTAGCGGTCATCAGGTGACTCCACCGGCCGATCGGCCAGGCGGAGCAGGGCGGCGGCTTCACCACCGCGGATCTGCGGGCCGAAGCTGCGTGCCATCAGGCCGTAGCGTCCGGCGAGTGCTGCGGCATCGAGCAGCAGCTGGCCGGCGGTCATTACGCCGGCGCCGCCGCTGCCGGTCACGGCAAGGGAGAAAGAGGGTGTCATGGTGCGCGCAAGCCTAGCAGTGCCCGCGCGCCAGCAGTGGCCCAGAAGATGCCTATCGCGACTGGTAGTTTCCGAAGTGGTCGTCGCCCGGCAGGGGTGTTCTCAGTCCGCGCTCGCGGCAGCCTGATCGATACCGACCTCGCGATCGAGGACCGCGACAGTCCGCCGATACAGCGTCTCGGCATGCGCGGGCGTATCGCTGATGCTCACCATGCCGAGCTTGCCGATCTCGCTGAGCGCGCCGATCAGGTTGAACACCACGCCTTGCTGTCGGGTCAGGTCGAAGTGCAGGCGATGCTCGACGATGAGGTCGACCAGATCCTCGGGCGTGAGCTGCCGGTAGGCGTCGCGCTGCAGGTTGTCGGTGGCGAAGTAGACGCGGCGCTGGCCGGTAGGCGTATGGAATTCACCGCGCTGGGTGTCGTAGCGGCCGTCGGTCAGGAACTGCAGCATCTGGAAAGGCAGGGTTGTGCCACCTTTGCGCAGATTGACCTCGATCGCGTAGTGCGCCCAGCCCTCGTCCTCACGCACCGTGACGAAGTCGACGCTGAAGCGCCCGAGCGCCCCATGACCGGCCAGCACTTCGCCGACCCGCTGGCCGGCGTGCTGCAGTGAACAGCGGTAGCGTTCGTCCGCCGGAAAGGTGCTGCCGAGGAACACCTGGCCACTGTTGCCGCCAAGCAGCTGGTCATGCGTGGAGATCACCTCGAGCACGCCGGTGGGCGTGATGCGCATCTGTACCGAGGGCGAGCGCTTCTCACGGCCCTCGAGCCAGACCTCGACGATCCCGCCCATTTCGCCGAACTTGGCCAGGAACCGCTCCGCACTCATGCCGTTGGCTTCCGGACGCAGCCGGCTCGCAAACGCACCGCGCACCCAGGCCGGTGTGACCCTGCCGCTGTCGATCTCACGGAAATCGAACACTGCATTGCCCTCGCCGGAAAACCCCTCCTCGAGCTTGACCACCGCCCGGGAGAGCCCAGGCCGCCGGGCTTTCAGCGCCGCCAGCGCCTCGCTCAGCTCGTCTGCGCCGCGCAGTCCCTCGGCGCCATCCGGCAGGTCTACCGCGGCTTCCCGGAAAGCCTGGCGGCTGCCGCTCTTGGTGCCCAGCCAGGCCAGTGCCGGATCGCAGGCATACAGCGGGATACCGAGTTGTACCGCCAGGGTGACTTCCTCGGCGGTGGCGTTGAAACAGCTCAGGTGGGCGCTGTCGAGGTTGGGGATGGCCTCGCGGATCCGCTCCAATAAACGCGGGCGCGCCAGGATCTTGAAGCTCAGGGAGCGCGGTGTGGCGTCATAGGCCGACAGCAGCACGAGGCGGCGCCTGGCATGGCTGCTGGGCACGCCGGACAGCAGACTCAGGTAGTAGTCGATGATCGCCGGGTCGACCGGCGTACTGGTCACGAACACCAGGCGGGTGTGTGGCAGACGCAGCAGCATCAGCATGCTGAGCTGGCGCTCCTCGTAGTGCGCCGCGCCAGGAATATGGCCGAGGGTCTCCTGGTCGAGGCTCAGCCCGGGCACCACCACCACCGTGCGTTCCGCCAGTGGATTGGCGTAGGTGTCGCTGAACATCGGGGCGAGCTTCGCCTGCAGCGCCATGAAGCGCGCCCGCTCTTCCGCCGATCCTGGTGCCGGGCTGGCCTCGGTCATGGCCTGTCTCCTGTGCTCAGCCCTCGGACATCCGCTCGCGCACCAGATCGGCCGCATCGCGATAGGTTTCCGGCAGGCGGTCCATGAACCCGTTGGGCTTGAAGGTCGGCTCGTACTGCTGGAGCACGGGCAGCAGGATCGCCGCCGGGATCTCCGGGAAGCGCCGGGTCGCACGGAAGTCCGCGATGGGGATCCGGGTGCTGGCGAAGTCCTCGTGGTGATTGGCGGTCTGTGCCAGGGTGCGGCCGGTGGGATCGACGATCACCGAACCGTCGCCGCGTACACCGGTGGCCTCCGGGAACCCGATGTTGCCCTGGGTCACCGAATTACCCACCCCGACGGTGTAGATCCGGTTGGCACGGGCGGTGTCAATGGCCGATTGCGCGTTGGAGCCGCCGGTCACGGTCATCACCAGGAGCTCGGTGCCCTTCAGCGCCAGGCACTGGTAGAGCAGCGGTTCCAGGCCGACCGCGGTCAACGCGATGTTACCGATGTCGGTGCGGGCCACCGGCAGGACCTCGTCCCACCCGTACATCTCGACGAAGCGGTCGAGGACGTCGTAGACCGTCGTGCCGATCAGGGCGAAGTTGCCGAACAGGCCCAGCGCGTTGCGGCCTTTCCACTGCCTGGCCACGATGCTGCCGTCGGGACCCGTGAGGATCGACAGATTGAGGATATGCCCCGGCCAGTCGGGATCCCGGACATACGCTCCCCAGGAAATGTAGCAGTCATAGCGGCGGGCGCGCTCGCCGATGGCCTCCGACTCCGGTCCTGGCAGTTCATAGGCCACGCGCTGGAGCTCGGTGCGGCCCCAGGGCTGCCAGCCCTGGATCGGGAACTCATGCAGGCACAGCAGATCCTGCTTGGCGCCCCACAGCCGTTCCCCGCCCCATTCCTCGGGCGTGCCCTGCGCCTGGTCGATCAGCTTGAGCACATGCTCGAGATTCTCGCGGTTGGTGCGGCGCAGGTTGTTCAGATCGACCGAGCGCACCCGCGACTGGATCGCCGTGACGTTGATCGCCTGCTGGCGCAGCTCGACGGTGTCATAGCGCCCGTTGCGGGCCACCGAGATGCGCTCATGGGCCTCGTCGGCGCGCGCCTGACCGGTGGCCGCGGTGGCCCCCAGTACGCCAGCCATGCCGGCGGCGCCGGCGCCGGCGAGCAGGGCGCGGCGCGAGGTGTTGAGGGGGTCGTGGTCGTTGCTCATGGTGTCGTCTCCACAGGGGCATGCATTGACCCGGAGTGCTCCGGGATATGAATCGGCGATCCCTGCCGCAGGGGTACCGCAAGCGCTGCGGTCATCCTCACTCCTCCGCTGTCGGCACGCCTGCCGGGGTGCCGAGAATCCTGTTCACCTCGATGAAGTAGCCGTCCGGGTCCCAGAAGGCGCTGAACAGCACCGGGATCACGCCGCCATCGGGCGCCGGATACTCGACCCGCGTCGGCGCTGTCGCCACCGTGACGCCCGGCGTGTCCGCGATGCGTTCGAAGCGCTCTTCGAGGTCCAGGGCATTGATCACCAGAATGACGTCGCCCGGCATGGCGCGGCGGTTCTCGGGCGGTGGCGGCGGTTCGATGTCGAGCCGCTGCATCAGCCCCAGTGCGCCGATGAACGTGTCGTTCGCGCGCAGCAGGACCAGGCGTGTCGTCGCCGGCTGCGGCTGGCCGTCGGCATCGGTCCCGCCGCCGAGGTATTCGTCGTAGATGACCGTCAGGCCCAGCGCATCGCGGTACACCGGCAGCGAGCGTTCAATGTCCCTGACCAGCAGGGTGGTGCGCCGGATGTCGATCGGGATGCGCTCGTCCTCCGGCACAGGGGCCGCACGGGCCACCTGTCCAGGGGTAAACGACGCGCCGAGCACCAGCGCTGCGATGAGCAGCAGGAACGCGAGGATTCGCAACATCGGACTCTCCCTTCCGGTAGCTACAGCTGTTCAGTCGGCGAATGCCTCGACGATCGCCTGGATGCGTGCAGTGGGTTCGGCTGCCGCCGTGCGCACGCGCACGCAGGCGGGCAGTCCGGCCTCGATCAGGGCCCGGGTATGCCGACGCATGATCGAGCCGGCCCAGTCGATCAGCACGGTGGGCACACTGAGCCCCTGGAAACTCTCGACCCGCTCGGCGCGGAACGCCAGGCGATAGGCACGGGCGTAGTCACTGCCGGCCAGCTGGTACTGCAGCGCCATCGACTGGACGAGCGCGGGCGCTGGCGGTGGCCGCTCGAGCTGGTGTTCGGGTGCGTCGGAAAACCAGGGGAAGGCCTGGCACTGCCGGCGCGCGATGTCCCAGATCTCAGCCAGGTGACTGCCGTCTTCCCGCGGCGAGAGATCGGGGAAGTACCGGAGCATCCAGGCATCGACCTCGGCGTCGTCGAAGTGGCCGCAATTGTCCAGCACCAGGCGGGTCACCCGCTCGGGGGCCTGTCTGGCAATCACCAGTGCAATCTGTGCGCCGGTGGCGCTGCCGCACAGGGCGAAGCGCTCGATTCCGAGATTGTCGAGGGCCGCCAGCAGGACCTGGGCATACGGGTCCAGCGACTCGGCCGGTGCCGGCAGCGGGTCGGACTGGCCATAGCCCGGCGTGTCCAGCGCCAGGGTGCGCCAGCGCGCCGCCAGGGCCTCCTGCTGGGGCGCCATGAATGCCGAGGACAGCGGGCTGGGGTGCAGCAGCACCAGCGGCGCGCCGTGGCCGAGCAGGCGGCCGTGGACCTGGCCTGCGGCGGTGTTGGCGTAGAGTCTTCTGGCCGGACCGCGGCTCACGGAGACGCCTCGACGCCCAGCGCCTCCAGCACGGCGGCATCCGGAAAGCCATCGGCGATCTGTCCTCGGGCATGCTGAAACTCGCGGATTGCGCCCCGGGTGGCCGGACCCATGATGCCGTCGGGGCTGCCGGCATCGAAGCCGGCGTCATTGAGCGCCTGCTGCATGGCCGTTACCTGCACGCGGCTCAGGCGCAGGGCGTCGGCCGGCGGCGCCGTCACCAGGGGCGGTGCCCCGGCGATGCGGTCGGCGAGAATCCCGACGGTGAGTGCGAAGAACTCGGAGCGGTTCCAGCGCATCAGGACGTGGAAGTTGTCATAGACGAGGAAGGCCGGACCCTGGTGGCCGGAGGGCACGAGCAGACTGGCCGTGGTGTCGGCGACCGGCAAGGGTCCGCCGGCGGCGTTGCGGATGCCGAACCGCTGCCACTCGGCGAGCGGCCGACGCTGCCCGCGGCCGGCGAGGGTGTAGTCGAAATCCGCCGGCAGCCGGACCTCGCGGCCCCAGCGCCAGCCGGGTCGCCAGCCCAGTGCCGCGAGGAAATTCGCCGCCGAGGTCAGCGCATCGGGGACACTGTTCCACAGGTCGGCACGCCCGTCGCCGTCGCCGTCGACCGCGTGGCGCAGGTACACCGAGGGCATGAACTGCACGTGTCCCATGGCGCCGGCCCACGAGCCGAGCATGTCTTCCGGGGCCACGTGGCCGCGTTCGACGAGTTGCAGCGCGGCCATCAGTTCGCCGGCAAAAAATGTCGAGCGTCGCCGGTCGCAGGCCAGGGTGGCCAGGGCGTCGAAGGTCGGGATGTCACCGAAGAACCGCCCGAAACTGGTCTCGACCGCCCAGAGCGCCAGCAGGATCTCCGCCGGCACGCCGTGCTCACGGCTGACCCGTGCCAACAGCGGCCCGTGGGTCTCGGCCAGCGCACGGCCGCGCTCGACCTGGGTGTCGGTGATCCGCAGCCCCAGATAGCGGGCGAAGCTGTCGGTGAACTCGGGTTGGCGGCGGTCGGCATCGATGATGCGCTGACGGTATTGCGCGGTCGCCAGGGTCGCGGCCAGCGTCCGTTCGGAGATGCCCTCGTTGCGGGCGCGGTCGCTCAGTCCGGCGATACAGCTGGCAAAGGCCTGCGGCTCATCGTCGGCTGCCAGCGCGCTGCCGGCCAGCCAGGGGCTGGCGAGAGACAGCAGGATCGGTGCGGCGGATGACCATAAACGCATGACTCATTCTCCGGCAGGACGGCGGGGAGCCGCCTGGGCGGCAATGAAGGGCAGCGCGAGATGCTCGCCGCGCTCGACGCGTGGCGACGCGTCATGCCCTGACGGGCGGCGGCTCACGGTGGTGTTGCCGGTAAGCAGGCGTTGCATCGGATCGCTGAACAGGGTCTGGGGGAACTCGGACGCCGGCCGGCTCGCCGCCTCGAGCCGCGCTGTCAGCCCCTCCGGGAGCGTGAATCCCAGGCAGGCGAGGTTGGCCTCGAGCTGTTCCGGGCGGGTCGCGCCGACGATCACGGAGGTGACCCCGGGCCGGTTCGCCAGCCAGTTCAGCGCCACCTGCGCCATCGGTCGGTCGAGCGCCTCGGCGACCTCGCCGAGGGCGACGAGCAGATCGTGGTGTCGTGCCGAGAGCGCCGCGGTCGCGTCGAGGCCGCCTGCCGTGAGTCGGCCGCTGACCGCGCCCCCCGCGGCCCGGTACTTGCCCGAGAGGAGCCCCGAGGCCAGCGGGCTCCAGGCCATCACGCCCATCCCCAACGCCTGCGCGGCGGGCAGGTGCTCACGTTCGATGCTGCGCTGGGCGAGCGAATACTCGAGCTGCAGCGCCGCCACTGGCTCCAGCCCTCGGGCCTCCGCGAGCGTCTGCATGCGGGTGGCATACCAGGCCGGGACATCGGAGAGGGCGTAGTGGCGGATGCGCCCCGCGCGGATGAGGTCGTCGAGCGTCCTCAGCACCTCTTCCGGCGGGGTGAGACGGTCCCACACATGCAGGATGTAGAGGTCGATGTAGTCGGTATCCAGCCGCTGCAGCGAGCCCTCCAGCGCCCGGAGAATATTCTTGCGCTGGTTGCCGCCGGCGTTCGGGTTGCCCAGTTCGGCCGTGAAGCCGAACTTGGTGGCCAGCACGATCCGGTCGCGGCAGGCGCGCTCACGGATGAACTGGCCGAGCCAGCGCTCGCTGGTGCCTGCGGTGTAGACGTCCGCGGTGTCGATGAAGTTGCCTCCCGCCGCCAGGTAGGTGTCGAACAGCCGCTGCGCCGTCGCCTGGTCGCAGCCGAAGCCCCACTCGGTGCCGAAGGTCATGGCGCCCAGGGCGAGCCGGCTGACCCGCAGTCCGGTCCGTCCGAGCAGCACGTACTCGTCGAGGGCTGGGCTCATTCCGGGCGGTCGCCGGCGTAACGCTCGATCTCGGCGCCACTGACCTCACCGACCGTCGCGGAGTCGTGCACGAACAGCCGTGCCGGGCTGTCGATGCGGATCGGTCCCTCGATGATGCTGTCCGCGCCGATGATGACCCGCAGTTCGCCCGTGCGCTCGCTGGCCTCGCGCGGGCGCAGGTGCAGCCCCCCGACCACGCGGCTGGCCTCGAGGATCTGGAGGTTGCCATTGGTGGTGGCCACCGTGCCTTCCACGGTGGTGCCGTAGAGGCGCACGGTGCCGTTGGTCGTGGCCACGTCACCGCTGACCCGACAGCCCGGCTGGCTGGTGATGCGCCCGTTGATGGTGGCCAGGTCGCCGTCGGCGATCGCGTTGTCGCCGAGTTCGATCGCACCATTGACCGTGGCGCCACCGCCGAACCGGGCGCCGGCGCTGACCCGGATACTGCCGTTGACCGTTTCGGCGCGCCCGGCACGGGCCTGCTCGCCAAGCCGGATGCCGCCGTTGACCGTGCGTACACTGCCGGTGACTTCGGCGCCTTCACCGAGTTCGACACTGCCGTTCACTGTCGCAAGTGCACCTTCATGGCGTTCGCCGTCGGCGAGGGTGATGCTGTCGTTCACCGTTCCCGAGCACGCGGTCAGCAGCACGGCCAGGCAGGTCGCCACAAATGGTTTGCCGAGAATGTTGCGTGTAAGCATGTTGCTGATCTCCCCCGAGTCGCCAGCGTCCAGTCTAGCCCGAGACATCGGATCTGTCTGTCCGGTGCATGGCCCGTCTATCCGTGGGAAGTGACCCGTGTCCCGCCGGCCCGTCTGGGGTCCGCTGCCGCCACCAGAGCGCCCTCGGCGTCGCGCAGGGTGGCCCCCACGCCGCCGAAGAACATCGACAGGGCATCGAACGCCCGGACCGGCAGGTCCAGCCTGCGGGTATCGAGTCCGGGTTCGACCGCCGCCTGCCAGCGATCGTCGCGGTATTCCAGGTGCAGTCTCGGCGCGGCAATGGCGGCGGCCAGCGGCAGCTGTCCGCCCAGGAACCGGAGCAGCACCTGGAACAGGGCGGTGGTGATGCGGTCGGCGCCGGGCGAGCCGATGGCCAGGGCCGCGCCATCGCCGGCATGCCGCGCACAGGTCGGGGCCATATTGGACGGTACGGGGGTGCCGGGCGGGCCGAAGACCAGGCCTCGGGAGTTGAGCTCGAGTTCGCCGAGGCAGTTGTTGAGCCAGAGGCCCGTGCCCGGGGGAATCAGTCCCGAGCCATAGCCGGCCGAGAGTGTCACGGCGCAGCACAGGCCCGCGCGGTCGGTGGCCGAGACATGGATGGTGGAGGGCGAGGCGAGCGCGGCTTTGCCATGCGCCTGCACGCCAGCCAGCAGCTCGGTGAGGGCCGGGCCGGTGTCCTGCGCGCCGTGGAGACGGGTCCGCCGGAAGTCCAGGGCCCAGTGCTGAATCGCGGCCAGGCGGGCGGTGACCCCGGCATCGGCGCCGGCGGGCAGAGGCCAGCCGGCGGCCAGCAGCATGGCCGCCAGCATCACGCCGCCGACCGCCGGCGGGGGATTGGTGGCGATCTGCCAGTCGCCGACGCGCAGCGTCAGCGCGGGGCGGACGATGGCCTGGCAGTTGGCGAGATCATCGTGGGTGAGCATGCCGCCGCGGGCCTGCACATGCGCGACCATGGCCTCGGCCAGGGGCCCGCGGTAGAACGCCTCGGCGCCCTCCTCGCCGATCAGCGCAAGACTGTCGGCCAGGCCAGGCACGACGACCGGGCTGCCCGGTGGCAGCAGTTGTCCGCTATCGTCGTGCAGGGCGGCATGGCCCTCGGGGCTGCGCGAGAACACGGGGTGGGCCGAGTAGCCCAGGTAGTGGTGACAGGCTACCGGCAGCGGAAAGCCACGTTGCGTGACGTGGGTCACCGGCTCGAACAGCTGGCGCCAGGCGATCCGACCGTGGCGCCGCCAGGCGGTCTCGAGTGCCGCCAGTGCGCCAGGCACGCCTACGCTGCCCGCATCCACCAGGGTCGTGACGCCACCGCCATAGGCCATGTCGACGGCAACAGCCCCCCCGCCCAGGCGTTCCGGCGCAAGCCCTGCCCCCGGCATGCGGACCTGTCCATCAAGCGTCTCGGGCGGCCGGTCCGGGGGCCAGATGGTGACGTAGCCGCCGCCGGCCAGCGCGCAGACGCCGGGTTCGGTGTTGGCGGAGACCAGGGCTGCGGCGATCGCCGCGTCGACCGCGTTACCGCCGGCCTCGGCCACCGCGGCCCCGGCGTCGGCTGCCAGCTGCGAGCTGGCCGCGATGGCGACGTTCATTCCTCGCTCAGCGCCGCCTGATGGAATCGCAGATGTTCACCGATGAAGCTTGCGACGAAGAAATACCCGTGCTCGTAGTCGAGCTGTCGGCGCAGTTCAAGCGGCTGGCCGGAGGCCGCACAGGCGCGCTCAAGTTCCTCCGGCAGCAGCTGCTCGGCCAGCCACGGGTCGGCCGTCCCCTGGTCGACGAGCAGCGTGTGGCCACACGGCCGGTGCTCGGCCAGCCAGCTGGCGTCGTATTCGCGCCAGCGGGCGTGGTCCTCGCCGAGATAGCGACTGAACGCCTTGCGGCCCCAGGCGCAGCGCATCGGCGCGCAGATCGGTGCGAATGCCGAGATCGAGCGGTACCGCTCCGGGTGTTTCAGTCCGATGGTGAGCGCGCCGTGCCCGCCCATCGAATGACCGCTGATCGAGCGCACGCCGGGCAGCAGTGGCAGGGTGGCTTCGACGAGGGCCGGCAGCTCCTCGGCCACGTAGCCGTACATGTCGTAGTGACCGGCCCAGGGCGCTTCGGTGGCGGTCAGGTAGAACCCCGCACCGCTGCCGAAATCCCAGTCGTCGTCTTCACCCGCCAACCCCAGGCCCCGGGGTGAGGTGTCCGGGATCACCAGGGCGATGCCGAGCTCCGCGGCGTAGCGCTGGGCGCCGGCCTTGACGCTGAAATTCTCTTCCGTGCAGGTCAGCCCCGACAGCCAGTAAAGCGCCGGCACCCGCGCCTGGTCGGCCGCGGGCGGCAGGTAGACGGCGAACTGCATGGTGCTGTTGCAGCGCGTGGAGGCGTGACGATAGGTCCGCTGCCAGCCGCCGAAGCAGCGTGCCTCGTTGATCAGTTCCGGTGCCTGTGACATGGCCGCTCCTTGCTTGCCGACGATGAGGTTCCAGCGCTCCAGCATGTTACCAGTGCCCCGGGGAACGGCCGAGCCCGCGCCCTGGTGTCCGCGCACCTGCCGGATACGGCTACAATTGCGGCAAAGCGCGGGAATCGCCGCGAACAAGGGAGATCTCCATTGAGCCTGGAAGAGTTGCGCAGCCGTCTCACGGCGGTGGACAGGCGGATCATCGAGATGATCGCCGAGCGCCAGTCGATCGTCGACGAGATAGGCCGCAACAAGCTCACCACTGGCCGCGCCACCCGCGATTTCCAGCGTGAAAAACAGGTGCTGGATGACGCCCGCGCGACGGCCGAGGCCAGTGGGCTGGCCCCCGACCTTGCAGAGGACATCCTGCGGTTACTGATCCGTTCCTCGCTTACCCACCAGGAGCGTGCCCGCGTGGCCGCGGCAGGACGCGGTGGTGGCCAGCGCGCGCTGGTCATCGGCGGTGCCGGCAAGATGGGGCGCTGGTTCGCGGACTTCCTGGATTCGCAGGGCTATGGCGTAGACATCGCCGACCCGGCGGGTCCGGTCGAGGGCTTCGGCTTTGTCCCCGACTGGCGGGATCCCGTGCCGGAGCACGACCTGATCGTGGTGGCTGCCCCCCTGGGGATCAGCGCCACAGTACTGGAGGGGCTGGCGGATCTGCGCCCTGGCGGGGTGGTGTTCGACATCGGCTCCCTGAAATCGCCCCTGCGTGAGGGTCTTCACAAGCTGGCCGCGGCCGGCTGCGCGGTCACCTCGCTGCATCCCATGTTCGGCCCTGACACCCGGCTGCTCTCCGGACGACACGTCATCTTCATGGATGTCGGCATGCCCGCGGCCACCGCCCGGGTGCGTGAGCTGTTCGCCTCGACGATGGCTGAGCAGATCGACATGGACCTCGAAGATCACGACCGGCTGGTCGCCTACGTCCTGGGCTTGTCGCATGCGTTGAACATTGCCTTTTTCACGGCGCTGGCCGGCAGCGGCGAGGCGGCGCCGCGACTGGCGAAGCTCTCCAGTACCACGTTCGACGCCCAGCTCGCCGTCGCCTCGCGCGTGGCCGCCGAGAACCCGCGCCTGTACTTTGAAATCCAGGCGCTGAATGATTACAACGACGAGGCCCTGACCGCGCTCTCCGCGGCCGTCGACCGCGTGGTCGGCCTGGTCCGCGGGGGCGATGAGGAAGGCTTCGTCGAACTGATGCAATCGGGTAGTGGTTATCTGGCGAGCAGGGGGTGAGGATGGCGGGTGATGACGTGGTCGATACGGCCTCGGAGCTCCAGCAACTGAGGACTCAGCTGGCAGCGGTCACGCACGAGGCGGAACTCCGCAACATCGCGCTGCAGCGTTCCAGAACCCGCGAGCTTGCGCTGCTGCAGGCCGAACACCTGCCAGCGCTGCTCGATCACCTCAGCCACTATCTCTGCGAGAGCTACCAGCTCAAGCGCGTAACGGTGCTGCTGCACGACCCACAGCACGAGATCCGGCACCTGTTGCTGGATGCAGGCCGTACCCCCGAAGACCATCCGGACGCGTTGTTCGTGGACGGCCTGGTCGGCCTGGCACCGCAGTTCAATTCCCTGCGCTCGCCGTGGCTCGGGGCATTTCGGGCCGCCGATCACGCGCTGCTGTTCCCGTATGCCGCGGATCTCGCGAGCATTGCGATTCTGCCGCTGCTGCGTCAGCAGCGGCTGATTGGCAGCCTGAATTTCGGCAGCGCCGACCTCGAGCATTTCACCCGCCGAGAGGATGGCGAGTTTCTGGCCCATCTTGCGGTCATCGCCTCCTACTGCCTGGAGAACACCATCAACCGCGCGCGGCTGCTGCGCAGCGGGCTGACCGACGTGCTGACCGGCTGGCACAACCGTCGGTATCTGCAGACCCGCATGCGCGAGGAGCTCTCGCGCGCCCGCCGTGATGGCACAGTGCTGACCTGTCTGATGCTGGACATCGACCACTTCAAGCGCATCAACGACACCTACGGCCATCTGGCCGGCGACCAGGTGCTCCGCGAGATTGCCCAGCGGATCGAGGGCGAGGTGCGTGGCAGTGACGTGACCGCCCGCTACGGCGGCGAGGAATTCGCCATCCTGCTGCCGCAGACACAGGCGTCCGACGGGCGGATCCTGGCCGAGCGCATACGCGCCTCCGTGGCTGACGAGCCTTTCGGCATTGCCGGGCAGCCCTGTGCGATCACCCTGTCAATCGGGGTCGCGGAGTTGCGGCCAGCCGAACAGTCGGGTGATTTCAAGGCCCTGGGCGAGGCCCTGATTGCGCGGGCCGATGCGGCGCTGTATGAGGCCAAGGCGGCTGGGCGCAACCGCGTCATTGGCGCCTGATCGCAGCGTAGTCGCCCGGCTGCGGTTCGCCATCGGGGTCGGGCTATGGAATACTGGTCGCCAGGTAAAAAGGCATCGAAGGCGCTATGACGGATTTCATCGATGCCGAGGGCTTTCGTGCCAATGTCGGCATCATTCTGAGCAACGAGGACGGTCGTGTGCTGCTCGCCGGCCGGACAGGTCGGCGTGGCTGGCAGTTTCCCCAGGGGGGCGTCAATCCGGAGGAGACGCCGCAAGACGCGATGTTCCGGGAGCTCTATGAAGAGGTCGGCCTGCAGCCCCAGGACGTCGAGCTGATCAAGCAGACCGGGGACTGGCTGCGTTACCGTCTGCCGCCGCGGTTCATTCGGCGCAACAGCACGCCGCGGTGTATCGGCCAGAAACAGATCTGGTTCCTGCTCAGGCTGCTGGCCGATGAGCAGGCCGTGCGCCTCGACGTCTCCTCCCGGCCGGAGTTCGACCGCTGGCGCTGGGTCGATTACTGGCGCCCGGTGAAGGAGGTCATCTACTTCAAGCGCACGGTCTATGTGCGTGCGCTGCAGGAACTCGCGCCCGCGCTGTTTCCCGAGGGCGCGCCACCCCCGCCCGGGTGGTGGCCGAAACACTGGCGCAGCCCGCCGGAACGCGTGCCCCTGCGCCCCGGGGAGGGTGCGCTGGCAGAATGCTGAGCCGGTCAGAACGGCCGCAGCACCGCCAGCAGGACGATACCGACCAGCGCGATCGTCGGGGCCTCGTTGAAGACCCGGAACCAGCCCGCGCTGCGCTGGCTGGTGCCTTCGGCGAGCGCCCGGTGGAGGCGCCAGCACCAGGCGTGATAGCCGATCAGCAGCGCGACGAGCAGCAGCTTGGCGTGCATCCAGCCCTGCCGCAGCAGTCCCGGCTCGGCGACGATCAGCCAGACCCCGAACAGGGTCGTGACCAGGCCGCCGAGGGTCATCAGAATGAACAGCCTTTTTTCCATCAGGCTGAAGCGGGCCAGCGAGATGGCATCCGTGCTCGCTGCGTGATACACGAACAATCTCGGCAGGTAGAACAGGCCTGCGAACCAGGTGACCATGAAGATGATGTGCAGGGCCTTGATCAGCAGCATTGCGCTCTCCGTGGGTGCGCGCGGGCGGCGCAAGCTTAGCAGACGGCACCGGCGGCGGTGAGCGGCGCCCTGGAGATCCGGCCGCGGCCCTCAGGTCGCCGGCAATGGGTGCTGGCCGTCGTGGCCGCGGCCGTGCTGGTCGGTGGGGGGATTGGCGCTTATGAACTCGGTGCGCGCCACGCCGGCCATGAGCGGGCCCAGGTGCAGCAGGAGCGCCGGGCCTGGCAGCGGGAGCGCAGCGAGCTCGAGCGGACCAACCGCGCCCTGCGCGAGCGCATTACGCTGCTCGAGACGTCGCGGGAGATCGATCGCGGTGCCTACCGTGAAGTCGAAGACTCGCTGGCGGAGCTCGAGAATGCCCTGCAGGTGCAGGCCGAGGAGCTGCAGTTCTATCGAGGGATCGTGTCGCCCGAGGATCGGGTGGCAGGTCTGCGCCTCGAGCGCGCGGAGATCCGCCCGGATGCAGGGCGCGGGCGTTTCCTGCTGCGCCTGGTCGTGGTCCAGGCGCTGCGTCAGGTGGAGCGGCAGGAGGGTGAGATCCGCCTCATCCTGTACGGCTCCGATGCCGATGGCGAGCGCAGTATCGATCTTGCCGAATGGCCAGCCGATGAGACGCATTCGGTCGATCTGGGCTTCTCTTTCCGTTATTTTCAGCAATTGGAATGGGAATTCCGCCTGCCCGAGAGTTTCGTGCCTTCACGGTTGCGGGTGGAGCTCCGGCCGGGCGGGCGCGATGCGGTCCCGCTGGACCATGACATGGACTGGCCCGAGGAGGGTGCGAGCTGATGTTCGGCAGTGACAGAAAACGGCGAGATGCGGTCAACATCCAGACCCTGATCGGCGCAGGTACGCGGGTCCGGGGCGATATCGACTTCGCCGGGGGCTGCCACGTCGATGGTGAGGTGGTCGGTCACCTGCGCGCGGCGGATGGCGACGTCTCGACCCTGTGCATCAGTGAGGGCGGCCGCGTGGAGGGCAGCGTCAGTGCCGCGCGCGTGGTGCTCAACGGAATGGTCCAGGGTGATGTCCACGCGGCGGAGCGGGTGGAGTTGGGGGCGACCGCGCGGGTGGTGGGTAATGTCCATTATCGACTGATCGAGATGGCGATCGGCGCCGAGGTCAACGGCAAGCTCGTTCATCAGATCGAACAGCAGGCGCTGCTGCAGCAGCCGGACACGCGCGAGGCCTTGCCTGCCGGCGCCGGCACACCGGGTATCGGCCGTGCTGACTGAAGCCTTGACGCTTGCGGTATACTGGCCAACTGGTTTCTAGATTCCCACGGGACGGGAGTGCAGTCATGAGCGTACAGACCTACAACCCCGACGAACTGCCGCCGGCACTGGTCTTCACCGACTCGGCCGCACGCAAGGTCGGTCAACTGATCCAGGAAGAAGCGAACCCGTCACTCAAATTGCGGGTGTTCGTCTCCGGTGGCGGCTGCTCCGGGTTTCAGTACGGTTTCACCTTCGACGAAGAGCTGCAGGATGGCGACACCGCCATCGAAAACGAGGGCGTCACCCTGCTGGTCGACCCGATGAGTGTCCAGTACCTGATGGGTGCGGAGATCGACTACAAGGAAGATCTCGAGGGCGCGCAATTCGTGATCCGGAATCCCAACGCCTCCACCACCTGCGGTTGCGGATCGTCCTTTTCGGTCTGAGCTGTCGCGGACGGTGGCTCTGGAGCCGGACAACGCAGACCAGCGACAAGCCCCGGAGGACGCGGCCACGTTGCCGGTGGTCGCCGATCCTCGCCACGATGATGTGCTGGCGGCCGTCGATCTCGGATCCAACAGCTTCCATATGCTGTTGGCCCGACTGCATCATGGCCAGCTGATCGTCATCGACCGGCTGCGCGAGATGGTGCGACTCGCGGCCGGGCTCGATGAGCGCAGTCGGCTGGACCCCGCCAGTCGCGACGCCGCACTGGCCTGTCTGGGGCGCTTCGGTCAGCGGTTGCGGGAGGTCAGGGCCGATCGCGTGCGCGTCGTCGGGACCAACACGCTGCGCAAGGCCCGAAAGTCACGCAGCTTCATTGCCGACTGCGAGCAGGCGCTTGGCCACCCGGTGGAAATCATCCCGGGTCGCGAGGAAGCGCGGCTGGTCTATCTCGGGGTCGCTCATACCATGCCGGCGGAACCGGGCACCCGCCTGGTGGTGGACATCGGCGGCGGCAGCACCGAGCTCATCCTCGGCACAGGGCTCACACCCTTGAAGCTCGAGAGCCTGTTCATGGGCTGCGTGGGCATGACCCAGGCACATTTTGCCGATGGCAAACTGACCCGCAAACGTTTCGAGCGCGCCCGGACCGCCGCCCAGCTGGAGTTGCGCCCGGTACGCGCGTTCTTCACCGAGCGCGGCTGGGATCGTGCCGTCGGCTCCTCCGGGACCATCCGCGCGGCCGCGAACATCGCCCGGCTGCTGGGCCTGTCGGAGTCCGGGATCACCCCGGAAGCCGCCGAGGCGATCATCGAGCGCATGCTCACCGCGGGGCGTGTCTCGCGCCTCGATCTGCCGGGGCTGTCCGCCGAGCGGGCACCGGTGTTTGCCGGTGGCATGAGCGTGCTGGTCGAAGTGCTGTCGATGCTGGGCGTCGAACACATGGAGGCCTCGGATGGCGCGCTGCGCGAAGGCCTGCTCTATGACATGCTCGGACGGCTGCAGCACGAGGATGCCCGTGAGCTCAGCGTCCGTGCCATGGCTGCGCGCTACCATGTCGATCCGCTGCAGGCCAGCCGGGTTGCGGAGACCGCCGATCATCTCTACTGCCAGGTGCGCGAGACGCTGGCCCTGGATGACACGCGCGATCGCAAGCTGCTGGGCTGGGCGGCGCGGCTGCACGAGGTCGGTCTCGACATCTCCCATACCAAGTATCACCGTCATGGGGCCTACCTGCTGGAGCACGCCGACATGCCCGGTTTCCCGCGCAACGAGCAACGACTGCTCGCCGCGCTGGTCGGCAATCATCGTCGCAAGCTCGACCCGGAGGCCACGGAGCGGCTGCCCTTGAGCTGGCGACGCATCGCCAGGCGTCTGATCGTGCTGCTGCGTCTCGGGGTGCTGCTGCACCGCAGCCGGGCGCAGGAGCCCTTGCCTGAGATCGCGCTGGCAGTGAGCGATGGCGTGCTGGTGATACGGGTGCCGGAGGACTGGCTTGCCGCCAACCCGCTGACGCTGGCGGACCTGCGCCTGGAGGTGGACTACCTTGCCGAGGCGGGTATCTCGCTCAGCATCCAGCCAGGGGGCGAATCGCTGCAGGCCTTGAGGCCTGGCACCGCTTAGGCGCTCTCCGCCCAGCGGCTCAGCATCTCCAGCTGCGCGCAGCGCTGCGGTTCGTCGGCGGGCGGCACGATGCGCTGGTAGCCGCCCTCCGCGGCCAGGGACCATGCCTGCTGGTTGTCGCTCAGGTAGACGTCGAGATCGGCGATCACCCGGTCGCGGATCGCCGTGTCGTTGAGCGGGAACATCAACTCCACGCGGCGGAACAGGTTGCGGTCCATCCAGTCCGCGCTCGAGCACCAGACTTCCTGCGCCCCGCCATTATGAAAATAGTAGGCGCGGGTGTGCTCCAGGAAGCGCCCGATGATCGAGTGCACCCGGATATTGTCCGAGACCCCGGGGATGCCTGGGCGCAGGCAGCAGATCCCGCGGATGATGAGATCGACATGGACACCGGCGCTGGAGGCGCGATAGAGGGCGCGGATGATTTCAGGTTCCACCAGGGCGTTGACCTTGACCACGATATGCCCGGTGCCTCCCGCCGTGACCTGCGCAATCTCCCGCTCGACCAGTTCATGGAGACGGTCGGAGAGTGTGAAGGGCGAGTGACACACCTGCTTCAGCCGCGGCATTTTCATCAGGCTGGTCAGCTGCAGGAACAGCTCGTGGACGTCTTCACCGATCTCCTCGTCGGCACTCAGCAGCCCGTAGTCGGTGTAGGCCCGCGTGGTCTTGGGGTGGTAGTTGCCTGTGCCAAGATGCACGTAGCGGCGTAGCCGACCACTTTCGCGTCGGACCACCAGCGCCATCTTGGCGTGTGTCTTGTAGCCCACCACGCCGTAGACCACATGTGCGCCGGCCTCCTGCAGGGCGTTGGCGAGCTGGATGTTCGCGGCCTCGTCGAACCGCGCCCGCAATTCGATGACCACGGTCACTTCCTTGCCGGCACGTGCCGCCTGCACCAGGCTCTCTACAATCGGCGAATCGGGCCCGGTACGGTAGAGCGTCTGCTTGATGGCCAGCACCGCCGGATCGCTTGCTGCGCGGTTGATGAACTCCATCACCGGTGCAAAGGATTCGAACGGGTGATGCAGCAGGATGTCCTGGCGACGGATGGCCTCGAAGATGTCGTCTGCCCCACGGATCGCTGCCGGTACCCCGGGCGTGAACGGTGGATACTTGAGATCCGGTCGATCGACGAGATCGTAGACGGCGGCAAGACGATTGAGGTTGACCGGTCCGTCGACGCGGTAGAGGTCCTGTGACTCCAGGTGGAAGTGCCGCAGCAGGTAGTCGGCGAGCTCCGGCGCGCAGCTCTCGGCAATCTCCAGGCGCACGGCAGCCCCGTAGCGCGAGGCGGTCAGCTCGCCCTCGAGTGCACGCATCAGGTCGTCGACTTCCTCGTCATCGACGTAGAGGTCCGAGTTGCGCGTGACCCGGAACTGGTAGCAGCCTTCGATCTCCATCCCGGTGAACAGCTCGTGGACGAAGGCGTGGATGACCGAGGAGAGAAACACGTAGTCGCTGGTGCCCGTGTCGGGCAATTCGCTGGGCAGCTGGATGAGCCGCGGCAACGACCTCGGGGCCTGCACCAGGGCGCGCTGGACGGGCCGCCCGAAGGCGTCATTGCCATGCAGTTTGAGGATGAAGTTCAGACTCTTGTTGAGAATCTTCGGTACCGGGCGCATGGGGTCGAGTGCGATCGGTGACAGCACCGGGACGATTTCCCGCCGGAAGAAATCGCACAGCCATTCCCGCTGGGGCTCGGTCCAGTCGCTGCGGCGGATGAACCGGATACCCTCGCGATCAAGCGCCGGGATCATCTCTTCGTTGAGCACCCGATACTGCTCGCCGACCAGCCGGGTGGCCGTCTCGGCAATCGCGCTCAGCAGATCGCCGGGCTTGATCGCATCGGGCCCGGGCGCCGCCGAGCCGATCTCCACCCGCTGCTTGAGTCCGGCCACCCGGATCTCGAAGAACTCGTCGAGATTGGTACAGGAGATACAGAGGAACCGCAGCCGTTCCAGCAACGGCGTCTCGGGGTTCTTCGCCTGTTCCAGTACGCGGCGATTGAATTCCAGCAGCGAGAGTTCCCGGTTGATGTAGTACTCGGGCGCTGTCAGATCGACCGACGGCGGCTCCGCCTGTTGCGAAAGGGTTACGGTTTCCTGATTCATATCAGCAGTATACGCCACCGAGCAGGACCTCGTGCCGGGCGCCGGTCACCACCGGGGCGTTGCCCGGCAGTCCCGCCAGGCGGCGTTCGGCCAGCCAGGCGAATGCCGCGGCTTCCACCCAGTCGGGTGCCAGGCCGAGCGGTTCGGTGGTCTCCCAGCCGAGTGCCGGACGTAACCCGGTCAGGCGGCGCACCAGGTCGCGATTGCGCGCGCCGCCCCCGCACAGCCACACCCGCACGCAGCCCGGGAACCAGCGTTCCAGTGCGGTCACGACGCTGTGGGCGGTGAACTCGGCGAGTGTGCTCATGACATCGGCCGGCGGTACTGTCGCCATGCGCTCGAGCATGGCATCCAACCAGGCCAGGTTGAACAGTTCCAGGCCGGTGCTCTTCGGCGGTGGCAGCGCCAGATAGGGCTCCTCGAGCAGGCGGGCCAGCAGTTCGGGCACCACCCGCCCCTCGCCTGCCCAGGTGCCGTCATGATCACAGGCGCGGGCGAGATGGCGTCGTGCCCAGGCGTCGAGCAGGGTACAGGCCGGGCCGGTATCGAAGCCACCACGGAGGATGCCGTTCTCGACCAGGCTCAGGTTGGCGATACCGCCGAGGTTGAGCACCGCGTGGCGACCGGCGTGATCGGCCAGCAGCCAGGCGTGGAAAGGGGGTACCAGCGGGGCACCCTGGCCCCCTGCAGCCATATCGCCTCGCCTGAAGTCCGCCACCGTGGTGATGCCGGTGATCTCCGCGATGGTGGCGGGATCGCCGATCTGCAGCGTGAACGGCCATGGACCGCCAGGCCGGTGGCGGACTGTCTGGCCATGGCTGCCGATGGCCCGGATGTCCCCGGGCGCGACGCCGGCCTGGGCCAGTACTGCCAGCGCCGCCTCGGCGAAGCAGCGGGCGACCTGCTGGTCGAGGCTGCCGAGCGTATCCAGATCGGTGGCCTCACCCAAGGCGAGTTCCCGCAGTGCCGTGCGCAGCTCGGCGGGTAGCGGTGCCGCATGGGTGGCGTGCAGGCTGGGCCGGCGCCCTTCAAACCCCAGCAGTGCGGCGTCTACAGCATCCATGCTGGTGCCGGACAGGAGTCCGACATACAGCGCCGGACGGTCAGCGACCACTCATCGCCAGCTGCGCGTCGCCGGCGTCCTGGGCCCTGTCGAGGAAGGCCAGCAGCGGCGCCGTCTCTCGGGCGAAGCGCTCGCGGTAGGCCGCAGGCACCGGTTCCGCCGGGGGCAGCTCGACCGTGAGCGGATCACGGTGAACCCCGTTGACCCGGTATTCGTAGTGCAGATGCGGCCCGGTGGCCAGTCCCGTCATGCCCACGTAGCCGATCACCTGTCCCTGGCGGACGCGGTTGCCGTGGCGCACTTCGGGATGGAAGCGCGACATATGCGCGTACAGCGTGGTGATGTTGCCACCGTGCTGCAGAATGAGGGTGTTGCCGTAGCCCCCCTGGACCCCGCGGAAGATCACGCGGCCATCACCGGCGGCCTTGATGGGCGTGCCGGTCGGTGCGGCGTAGTCCACCCCGCGGTGGGCGCGGATGGTGTGCAGCACCGGATGGCGCCGGTTGAGGTTGAAGCGGGAGCTGATGCGCGTGAAATCGACCGGGGCGCGGATGAAGGCGCGGCGGATGCTGCGTCCTTCCGGTGTGAAATAATCCGCGCGATCGCCCATATCGAAGCGCACGGCCCGATAGGTGCGTCCCCGGTTCACGAACTCGGCGGCGAGGATGTTGCCGGTGCGCAGCCGCTGGCCATCCCGCCAGAGTTCCTGGTAGACCACCGAGAACTGGTCGCCCTGGCGGATGTCCAGGGCAAAATCGACATCCCACTGGAACAGGCCGGCCACGTTCATGGTGACGCTGTCCGGCACGCCCGCGGCACGCCCGGCGTTGAACAGCGAGCTCTGGATCACGGCCTGGGCGGTGACCACCCGGGTCTCCACGGCGCGCTCGGCAATGGCCGAGTGGTACCCGTCCTCCGTCCGGACCACCTCGAGCGCCCGGATCTCGTCGAGTTCGCGGCTGACCGCCATGACCCGGCCCTGCTCGTGGGTGACGGTGATGATGTCGCCCGGGCGCAGGATGGAGAGATGACGGCGCGCCTGGTCGTCACGCAGCAGGGTGAACATGTCGGACAGGCTGAGCTCGTGCCGTCGGAACATCCGCTCCAGGGTGTCGCCGCGCGCCACGCGCAGTTCAAGCAGGTTTGCGTCGCGCTGGTCGCCGCGGTCCGCACCGTCGCCGGCTGCCGGCGCGGCCTCACGGTTCATGGCCGCCTGCACCGCGTCCTCGTCGGGGGGAGGTGCGAGCACCAGCGGGTTGGGGGCCGCCCGCAAGGCCATCCGGATTGGCGCGGCTGCCGTGGCCGTGGCTTCGCTCGGGCGATCATCGCTCTGCGTCTCAGCCTGAAGGTCGAGCTGAGCGTCGGCGAGCTCGGCGACGGGGGTGTCGTCATCGACGCCGGTGCCTGGCGCCGCGTCCAGCGGCGCACTCTCGGCTTCCTGCGCTGGGGTGGGGAGCACCCTGCGTGTTGGCAGCGCCGGCGTTTCCGCGGCCACGGCCATGACGATCACGGGGTCTTCACTCGCCTGGAGTGCGGCCTCTGCCGGGCTGGCAGCGTCCGGACGCCCACTGATGGCCAGTACGCCGACCACCGGCAGCAGCAGGCCCGCGGCGAACCATGGCCAGCGGTAGCCGCTGCCAGTGCGCGCAGACTCTGCGTAGACGCGTTTGTAATCGTGGCCGATGCCGCCAGACTGCTGCGCCATGATCCTCCCCACGTCGCTGCTACCCACCGCCGGGTAGCCTAGCGGCTACCCGGCAGGCCGTCCAGTTTTCTTTGTAATCCAGTGACGTAGCATGCGTTTTTGCAGCGTCTCCGTGGCGCGCGGTGCTCAGGCCAGGCCCACGGCACTGAACGGCAGTCGGCGCACCCGTCGGCCGCTCGCGGCGTAGAGCGCGTTGGCGACGGCTGGCGCCACCGGTGGCGTCGGGGGTTCGCCAACCCCGCCGGGGGGTTCGCGGCTGGTCAGCAGGTGCACATGGATTTCCGGTGACTCGGCCAGCCCCAACAGCGGGTAGCCATCGAAATTGGCTTGCACCACGGCGCCGTCGCGCAGGGTGATTTCCTCCCGCAGCGCGGCCGAGAGGCCGAACAGGATGCCGCCCTCGACCTGGGCGCGGACCGTGTCGGGGTTGACCATCTGGCCGCAGTCCAGGGCGCAGTCGATCCGGTGCACGCGCAACCGGCCCTCCGGGCCGATGCTGACTTCGGCCACCTGCGCGATGTAGCTGCCGAAACAGGCGCTGATCGCCACGCCCCTGCCATGCCCTGACGGCAGACTGCCGCCCCAGTTGCTGGCTTCGGCCACCCGCTCGAGCACGCCCTGCAGCCGCGAGTCCGCCGGCAGCAATGCCCGTCTCAGTGCCACCGGGTCCTGGCCGCCGAGCGCGGCGAGTTCGTCGATCATCGATTCCGTGAAAAACGCGTGCTGGGAATGGTCGACGCTGCGCCACCAGCCCCAAGGCAGGGCATCGTCAACCCTGACCCGTTGTGCCAGTGCATTCGGCACGGCGTAAGGCATCAGGTCCACCGACTGGTTGTCGGCGTTGAAGACCTGGGTCCAGGCCACCGGCATGCCCCGTTCATCCACGCCGCCCTGCATGCGACAGATCACCAGCGGCCGGTAGAAGCCGCGTTGCAGATCCTGCTCCCGGTCCCACAACAGTTGTACCGGGTAGGGGACCTCGCGCGCGATGGCGACCGCCTGGCTGACCACGTCGATTTCGGCGCGTCGGCCGAAACCGCCACCCAGCAGGGTGGTGTGCACTGCCACGTCGCGGGCCCGCACCCCGGAGACCCGCGCCGCCTCGCTGCGGGCGCGCATCGGCGCCTGGGTCGGGATCCACAGCTCGCAGCGCCCGTCATGCACCCAGGCCGTGGCGTTCATCGGCTCCATGCAGGCATGTGCGAGGTGCGGCACGATGTACTCCGCCTCCAGGCGTCGCGCGGCGTCGGCGAGCGCGGCCTTGGGGTCGCCACGGCGCAGGCGCCGCGAGCGCCGACCGCTGTCCAGCGCATCGCGAATCCGCTGCTCGGCCGCCGCGGTATCGGCGACCGCTCCGTCGGCTGCGCGGAAGCGGACTGTGAGGGCCTGCGCGGCCCGCCGGGCTTCCCACCAGCTGTCCGCGACCACCGCGACCGCGTCCTCGAGCGGGATGACCGCATGCACGCCTGGCATCTCCCGGGTCGTCTGCGCATCGAAGTCGACCAGCCGGGCATCCGGATAGGCTGCCGTGGCCAGCGCCGCATGCTTGAGGCCGGGCGGGCGCACATCCCCGCCGAATTCCGCTCGCCCGGCGGTCTTGTCGGGGATGTCCAGGCGCGGCAGGCTGCGGCCGATCAATCTGAACTCGGCGGGGTCACGCAGTACCGGTCTCGCCGGTGCCCGCCGCGCGGCCGCGCCATCGACCAGTTCGCCGAAGCGCAGGCTGCGCTCGCTCGCCGCATGCCAGATGCGCCCGTCGCGGCTGTCACATTCCTCTTCCGGCACCTGCCAGCGTGCTGCGGCCTCGGCGATCAGCAGGGTTCGGGCAGCCGCGCCGGCTTCCCGGAAGGTCACCCAGCCGTTGCGTACCGTCGTACTGGCTCCGGTGAACATGACGTCGAACAGTCGGGACGCCCGGCGACTGACCGCGCGCAGCGGCCGCCTCGTCAGGTTTCCCGGGGTGTATCCACTGCCCTGTTCGAGGAAGGTCAGCAGTACCTGGCCGGAGACGAACTCGGGGGCTGCGGGTGCATGCATCACCGAGACCCGGGAGAAATCGGCGCCGAGTTCTTCCGCCGCCAGCATCGGCAGGGCGGTGAACACACCCTGGCCCATCTCGCAGTAAGGCACGACGACCATGACGCTGTCGTCATGGCCAATGCGCAGCCAGGTCGTGAGCATCCGCGCATCCTCGCGTCCGAGGCGTGCCTCGGCGCGCGGGACGTCCTGGCTCGGGCGCAGCGCGGCCGCGACTACGAGCCCACCGCCCACGGCCAGCCCGCTCAGCAGCACCTTGCGTCGGGTCACGGGCATTCAAGTTCTCCTGGTGAGGCGGACTGGCGGGCATGGTAGCGTCGTGACAAGCATTCGTCGCGTCCA
>RECU01000041.1 GCA_007693855.1 Gammaproteobacteria bacterium
GACATCATTTCTACATCACTGTAATTTATGCGTCATGATCCGCACCCAAATCCAACTCCCCGATGAGCTCTACCGCGAAGCCAAGCGGATTGCGGCCGAGCAGGAAATCAGCCTGGCCGAAGTCCTGCGCCGCGGGCTGGAACACATGCAGCGGCTTTACCCGCCGGGACGCAGCCATCACCCATGGCACCCGCCCCCGGCGGACGCGCTGGGCGCTTTCCGGGCCCCGAAAGAGCGCTGGCGCGAACTGGGCAATGCCTGAGTGCTGTCACTCGACACCAACATCCTGTTGTATGCGCACAATCGCGATTGTGCGGAGCATCAACGCGCCAGGCCCTTCATCGAACATTGCGCCGCGAGAGATGACCTGGCCATCTGCGAGCTGGTGCTGGTCGAGCTGTACCAACTGCTGCGCAATCCAGCCGTGCTGACCCATCCGCTGAACGCGCCGGACGCCGCGGCCGTGTGCACGGCCTGGCGCAGCAATCCGCGCTGGGCCCTGGTCGAAAATGCGCCGGTCATGGATCAGGTCTGGGCTATCGCCCAACGCCCCGGCATCGCCCGTCGGGCCGTATTCGACGCCCGCATCGCCCTGACCTTGCGTCATCACGGCATCACCGAGTTCGCCACTCGCAACGTGCCCGACTTCGAAGGCTTCGGATTTACCCGCCTGATCAACCCTATCGATAACGTCGACTGGGCCGTCCACGACGCCTGATCGATCGCAAGCGTCAACACATCGCCATCGACCACTGGCGACAGGCTTACGTTGTTCAGCGATCGCCACACCGGCTTCACCAGCGTGATGAGGTCACGGATGTGTGCCGCGATACCACGGCGCGGTATAGTCTGGTGGCCCCCTATCCGATCATGTCGCTGCGGCGATAAGGAGCCTGACTGACCATGGCCTACAATCGCAACCACGCCCGCGTGCTGTGCACCGCTGCCGAATACGAACTCTTCGAGGCGAGTCTCTCCGATCGGGTCGGCGAGCTGACCCCCGCGCGGCTCAAATCCAAGCTTGAGCGTGCGCGTAAGCTCCGCGACAAGTATCGCGATCTGCACAAGCGTCAGCGCCTGGCCAGCCGGCAACGCACCGGCACCAAGAAGGGCGACCGCGCGGGCGGCTCGAACGAGCGCACAGCGCAGAAGGCCACGCTGTTTGACGAGACCCTGAAGCGCTTCACCACGCAGGTGGAAAAACGCGCGGCTGCGGAGAAGCGCGCGGCGGCGACGGCCGCGCGCAAGGCGGCGGCGGCCGAGCTTCTCGCCGCCAAGCAGAACTCCGCCCGTGGCCCCGTGCGGGCCCGCAGCGCCAAGGCGCCAGCAGCGGGGGCGCCGACGCCGTCCGCTGCAGGCACCGGGTTCGTCAGCGAGGGGGCGAAGGCTCAGAGCCGCAAGGCGCGGGGGCAGAAGACCCGCGCCAAGGCCGTGCAGGGACACGTCCGTGCCGCAGGCAAGCGCACCCAGGCGCGCCGCGACCGGCGGCGCTGAGGCCCGCGGGTTCTGCGCCCCCCGAGATCGGCTCGCGGTGCGCGCCCACCCAGTCAGTTTTCGCTGTCGGTATTGCGTATCCCACGCATCAGTACGATGGCTGCCAACGCCAGCAGCAGAATTGCGCCGGCCTCGTACAGGATGCTGACAATGACCTGATGCGCCGTCAATTACGCCATCGTCCCTGCAGCGGAACTTCGGCGTGGGCGCTCCGCCGCCAGCGCCTATCCGGACACGAACATCCGCAGGACCAGCACCGTCACTCCAGCGCCGATGATGGCCCCGACCAGCATGCCCAGGGTCAGCAGCAGCCCCATGTGACGAGCCGCGGCCTGATACTCCGGGCGCGTCGGGTCCTGCAGCAGCAGCGTCCTGCGCGGCAACTCGAGCACGGCGCTCAGCGCGGAGACGGTTTCGTTGGAGGCCACCCCCTGGTTCTCGACGCGCTGCACGGTGCGCAGACTCAAGTCGGCAAGTTCGGCGAGCTGTTGCTGGGTCCAGCCGCGCTCGACTCTGGCCTGGCGGACCCGTTCGCGCGAGATCTCCATCAGCCGCCGCTCCTGACCGCACGCGGTTCCCAGGGATTCATTTGAGCAGGCTCGCGACCAGGTAACCGACCGCCGCACCACCCAGCCCGGCAGCCAGAATGGGCAACGCCAGGGTCTTCAGCGCCCGGCGCCAGTCCAGCCGACCCGTGACTGGATCAATAGGAATGCCGCGGCAGTCGGCAAGGTCGGAATCGATCAATTCACCATTGCGGTACAGTCGGACATCGGCGATCCCAGGCTTGACGCGGAACTCGAGGCGGTAGCGCTGGCCGTGCAGCTCGAATTCATGTGGTGTGTTGAGCCGAAAGCTGCGCTTGTCGGAGACCACCCGTATCTCGCCACCGTTCTGGATCCGCACGATTTCGCGGCCTGTCCAGTTTGATGCCCAGACGCTGATGGTGACGTTGTCGACGTCGAACCAGCACTCGACGCCGCGTTTCAGGCTCAGCTTCATCCGGGAACTCCCGCGATTCGGGATGACAGGGCTCTGCTCGGTATTGTCATTCATTTTGGTGCCTTGGGTGACGGCGCTAGCGTGCGCGGCACCGATTACGCGTCCTTCAGCGCCTCCGGCCAACGACAGTGGTGTGCCAGTCGCCCTGTTGTCGCAGGTGACAGGAATGCGACAATTCAGCGACACTGACACCGAAGATCAGGTGGTTTCGACACGGAGCCGAGTCTCTATGAAGTTTCTCGCTTTTCTCGGTACCGTCAGGGACAGTACGCCGCCCAGGCCCGCCCGCCTGGGCGTCCGCGTCGCCGATGCCTGTCTCGCGTATTTTCGCCGGCAACAGGCTGCGCATGAGATCGAGCTGATCGATGCGCTCGACTACCCACTCGATCCGGTGTTCAAGCCTCACTTTGCCTATCCGAAGCGCAACGTGCCCCCGCGGCTCGACAGCCTTGCGGACAGGATAGGCTCGGCGGATGGCTTCATCATGATCAGCCCTGAATACAATCATTCGCTGAGCCCGGCGCTGGCACATCTGCTGAACCACTTTGGCAGCTCGTTGTTCGCCTACAAGCCGAGCGCCATCGTCACCTACTCCGCCGGTCAATGGGGCGGCATGCGCGCCGCCGTGGGCTTGCGCAGCTTTCTGTCGGAGCTTGGCTGTCTGCCGGTGTCTGCGATGATCCATGTGCCCAAGGCTCAGGAAGTGTTCTCAGCCGACGGGGACTGCCTGCCAGGCATCGACGAGGCGTCGTGGCACGACTATTTCGCGCGGACATTCAACCAGCTGGCCTGGTGGGCGCAAGCCGCCCGCGCGCAGCGTGACCGCACCGACCCGCACGCCCTGATCGGCGATTTCCAGCGGGATCCCGCCCAACGGAATGCCCCTGGATGAGTCTTCAGAGCGCCCGTGTGCAGTGTCCCTATTGCTGGGAGATGATCGAGGTGGTCGCGGACTGCTCCGTACCCGAGCAGGAGTACATCGAGGACTGCAGCGTCTGCTGTCGACCGATCGTGATGACAGTGATCTGCGAGGACGGCGAGCTGTTGGAACTCGCCGTCCGCTCGGAAGACCAATGAGGGTCGACCCGTGCAGGGCTGTTCGCTTCACGGTATCTTTATCCGTCCATGCACTTCACAGGGAGCTGTGATCATGAGCATTTCGCTTCGTAACTCGTTGGTTCCACTGGCAGCCCTCGCGCTGCTGGCCGGCTGCTCCGGGGAACCCACGACGTCCACGCCGATCAATACGGCCGGCGCAGCGGATTCGTCCAATGGTTTCGAGCCGCGTGAACTGCGCAGTGAGTATCACCGCCTGAACGTCGCGCGCGTCGCCGGCGGCCTGTCGCATCCCTGGGGGCTGGCCTTTCTGCCGGATGGCGACTATCTCGTGACCGAGCGCACGGGTGACCTGCTGCGTATCAGCCCGGACGGCAGCCGCCAGCGCATCGAAGGCGTGCCGGAGGTGGCCGCGTTCCGCCAGGGGGGGCTGCTGGACGTGATCCTGCATCCGCAGTTCAGCGAGAACGGCTGGGTGTATCTCAGTTACTCGCGTGGTGACAGCGAGCTGACCACCACCGCGGTCGTACGCGGCCGGCTCGAGGACAACCGCCTGGTCGACGTCGAGGATATCTTCGAGCAGGACCGGCGCTCCGAGCCAGGGCGCCACTATGGTTCGCGTTTCGCCTGGATGGCGGACGGTACCCTGCTGGTCTCGATTGGCGATCGCGGTGCCGAGCCGCCGCGTGCCCAGGATCTCGGCGATCACGCGGGCACGGTGCTGCGTCTGCACGCCGACGGCAGCGTGCCTGAAGACAACCCCTTCGTCGGCCATGAGGGCGCGCTGCCCGAAATCTGGGCCTACGGCTCGCGCAACATCCAGGGGATGGTGATCGATCCGGTCAGCGGCAAGGTCTGGGCGACCGAACATGGCCCGCGCGGGGGTGACGAACTGAACCTGATCGAGCCGGGTAACAACTACGGCTGGCCGGACGCCGGCCTCGGCCGCGACTACCGCACCGAGGAACAGTACGGTGAGGCGCGCAGTCTCCCCGGCATGGTGGATCCGATCTACGAGATCCTGCCGACGCTGGGGCCATCAGGGCTCGCGCTGGTCACCAGCGACCGGTTCCCGCGCTGGCAGGGCAACCTGCTGGCCGGTGGCCTGCGCGCCGAGCGCCTGCGCCGGCTGGTGATCGAGAACGACGTGGTGGTCCATGACGAGGAACTGCTGACGTTCGAGGTGGGGCGTATTCGCGATGTGCGCGAAGGGCCGGACGGCGCGATCTACGTGCTCACCGACCACGACGACGGCGGCCTCTATCGCGTGGACATCGCCGACTGAGCGCTGACGCGTCGCGGGCCCAATCGGATCAGACCGCTCGCCTCCAGGCTGCGTAGCCGCCTGGAGGCGAGCACCTGCAGCCGCCGGTCCGCGGCGGGCACCGCCGCGAAGCAGGGCGGTTGGCGCCTGAGCAGGTGCCAGGCGTCCTCGCGCAATACCCGCGCAAGATGCTCCAGGTTGTGCTGGATGAATTCCATGTACGGGTTGTGCCCGTCGAACACCAGTTCGAGGTAGCGGTACGCGCGGCTGAAGGTCACCACCAGCCGATGCTTGGCCGATTCCTCGTAGAATTCGAAGGTCCGGCGAAGCAGATCGCGCCCTGAGCGATACGCGATTTCGACGCCACCGTGCGCGTCCTGGCGAACCGCCACGCCGCCCAGCACGAATTCCGGAAACAGCCGGTCCCGACACTTTTCGAGATAGCCGCGGTCGGCCATCTGCGCGATCAGGTCGGCCGTGCCGAGCAGATGGCCGGTGAGGCAGTCACGCGGATCGTCCAGCTCGATCTGGTCGAGATTCATCTCATAACCGGTGTAATGGACGATTTGCGCGGCAATGTCCGCCTGCGCACCGAGACCGATCGAGGGCAGATACCCGCGCAGGAACTGTGCGCTGCGGGAGACGTGGTTGACCGTGAACTCGGCGCCGGTCTCCGCCAGGGCATCGCGCTCGAGGTGGCGGACATAACCGGCATCGTGGAACAGCGCTGTGATCAGCCCCATGGTGGCGCGCTCCGGGCCGAGACACTCATCAGGCGAGCAGGCGCGTTCGTAGCCGACCAGCAGCCGCGCCATGGCCAGCACCATGTCCAGCGTGTGCTGGCGATCGTGATAGCTGGTGTCGCAGCCGGCGTAGCCCGCGGTCTCGCCATCGAACAGTCGCTGGAAGTCATGGAAGGCCAGCCACAACCCATCGATCGGTGTCTTCGGCCAGTGTTGGCTGAACAGCGCCAGCACCGCGTCGCGAACCTCGGCGACGTCGCTGACGCGCACCGTGTTGGTGACGTCGTACTCGCTGCGTCGTTCCTGTAGACGCTCGGCCGCACCGGGCGCGAGCCTGGGGCTGGCCGCGCGGACGATGGTCACGCGCCCCCCTCGAACTCGGCCATCACGGGCGCATGGTCGGAAGGCCGCTCCCACGCCCGTGGTGCGCGATCGACCACACAGGTGGTGCATGTGTCGGCCATGGCCGCGGTGCCGAGGATCAGATCGATCCGCAGGCCATGGTTGCGCCGGAACCCGCCGGCACGGTAATCCCACCAGCTGAAGGTGTCTTCAGCCTGGTCGAAGCGCCTGAACAGGTCTTCCAGTCCGAGGTCGAGCAGCGAGGTCAGTGCGCTGCGCTCAGGCTCGCTGCACAACACCTTGCCGGCCCAGGCGGCCGGGTCGTGGACATCGCGGTCGTCCGGCGCGATGTTGAAATCCCCCATCACGATGACCCGCTCATGTTTCTCCAGCTCCGCGGCCAAGGTCTCGCGCAGCGCTGCCAGCCAGCCAAGCTTGTAGGTGTATTTGTCCGAGTCTACCGACTGGCCGTTGGGGACGTACAGGTTCCAGATCCGCACGCCGCCGACAGTCCCCGCCATCACGCGTCGTTGCGGGTCCTCGAAGCCGACCAGCTCGGTCACCGGATCCTCCGGCAGTTCCCGCGCGAGCAGCGCCACGCCGTTATAGGTCTTCTGACCGGCGAAGACGGCCTGGTAGCCGGCCGCCGCGAGCGCTTCGATCGGAAACTCGCCGTCGGTGAGCTTGGTCTCCTGCAGGCCAAGCACGTCGGGTGAGGCCAGCGTCAGCCACTCCAGGACCTGTGGCAGGCGCACGCGCAGCGAATTGACGTTCCAGGTGGCGACTCTCATGCCGCGATGCCGCTCTGGCGCAGCAGCGCGCTGGCATCGGGCCGGCGCCCCCGGAAGGCGATGAAGGCCTCCATGGCGTCGCGGCTGCCGCCGACGGCGAGAATGCTGTCGCGGAACCGTCGTGCCGTCTCGTCGTGAAAGGCGCCGGCTTCCTCGAACGCGGCAAAGGCATCGGCCGCGAGCACCTCGGCCCACTTGTAGCTGTAGTAGCCGGCCGCGTAACCGCCGCCGAAGATATGTGAAAAGCTGTGCGCGAAACGGTTCCAGTCGGGGGCCGGAGTCACCGCCACCTCACGGCGCACCTCGGCCAGCAGGGCATCCACGCGGCTGCCCGCCTGCGGGTCATAGCCGGCGTGCAGGCGGAAATCGAACAGCGCGAACTCGATCTGGCGCAGGGTCTGCAGGCCGGCATGGAAGGCGCGTGAGGCCCGCAGTCTCCCGAGCAGCTCGCCGGGCAGAGGCTCGCCGGTGGCATGATGGCCGGAAATCAACGGCAGGGTTTCGTCGAGCCAGGCGTAGTTTTCGAAGAACTGGCTGGGCAGCTCGACCGCATCCCAGGCGACGCCGTTGATGCCCGCCAGCGATGGATAGTCGACGCGGGTCAGCAGATGGTGCAGCGTGTGGCCGAATTCGTGGAACAGGGTGACCACGTCCTGGTGACCCAGCAGTGAGGGCTGGTCGTCCTCGGGTGGCGTGAAGTTGCAGACCAGGTAGGCCACGGGGTGGCTGATGTCCTCGCCCAGGGCCGCGCGCACCACGCACTCGTCCATCCAGGCCCCGGTGCGTTTCCCCGGGCGGGCATACAGATCGACATAAAACCCGCCGATACGCTCGCCCTCCGCGCTGTCGACAGTGTAATGCTCGACTGCTGGATGCCAGCTCGCCACGCCGTCGCTGTGTCTGATCTTGAGACCGTACAGGCGCTCGGCGATACCGAACATTCCGGTGAGCACGCGCGGCACCGGGAACCACGGCTTGAGTTGCTCGTCGGACAGGGAAAAACGCTGCTCGCGGAGCTTCTCCGCAAAATAGCCGATGTCCCAGGCCGCCAGCGGCCGGCCGGCCAGTGCTTCGAGCTCGGCGAATTCCCGGGCGGCCTGGGGTCGACAACGGGCGGCGAGTTCGTCGAGGAAGCCCACGACTTCATCGACGGAGCCGGCCATCTTGCGCGCCAGTGACAGCTCGGCGTAACTGTCGAAGCCGAGCAGGGTCGCGGCCTCGTGGCGGCAGGCCAGGAGCCGCTCGATCACCCGGCTGTTGTCGAGTTCAGCCTCATGCCGACCCTGGTCCGAGGCCCGCGTCACCCAGCCGCGGTAGAACGTCTCGCGCAGGCCGGCATCATCGGCGTGGGTCATGACGGCGACATAGGTGGGTGCATCGAGGCCGAACAGCCAGCCGTCCTGCCCGGCCTCGCGCGCGGCGCGCGCGGCGCTGCGACGGGTGCTCTCAGGCAGTCCGGCCACCTCGGTTTCGCGGGTGGCGTGATGCCGCCAGCTGTCGGTGGCGTCGAGCACGTTCTGCTGGAAAGTGGCCTGCAGCATCGAGATTTCCTGCATCAGCTGCCCGAAGCGCTGCTGCTGCGGCGGCGGCAGGTCAACGCCGGCCAGCCGGAAATCCCGCAAGGCCTGAGCGAGCAGCATGCGCTGGCTGGCGTCCAGTGGCTCGTCCGACTGCTCGATCTGCTGCATGGCCGTACACAGCGCCCGATTCTGTCCGAGCTCCGTAGCGTATTCCGAGAGCAGCGGCAGGCAGTGGTTGTACGCGTCACGCAGTTCAGGGGTGCTGGTCACGCCATTGAGATGTGAGACCGGCGACCAGACCCGTGCGAGCCGGTGTCCCAGTCGTTCCAGCGCGAGTACGAGACGCGCGAAGCTGGGCGGCTCCGGTGCCGCAAGCAGCGCGGCCAGCGCCGCCCGATTGTCCGCCAGCACGCGCTCCACGGCGGGCTGCACGTGCTCCGGACGGATTTCGCCGAAGCGTGGCAAGCCGGAGAGATCGAGGAGAGGGTTGTCATCCATGGCCTGGTTCCTGCGCTCCATATGCGTCTCGATGATACCCTGATCGGCTGGAACTCACCCATGTCAAGGAGGACGCCATGACCACGCACTTCGATCTCATCGCCATCGGGGGTGGCAGTGGCGGCCTGGCGGTCAGTCAGCGGGCCGCCGAGTACGGCTGCCAGGTGGCCGTGATCGAGGAGGCGCGCCTCGGCGGCACCTGCGTCAACGTCGGCTGCGTGCCCAAGAAGGTCATGTGGTATGCGGGCATGCTGGCTGAGCATTTCGATATGGCGGCGGGCTACGGCTTCGAGGTCACCGCATCGCGGGTCGACTGGGGGCAGCTCAAACTGCGCCGCGATGCCTATATCGAGCGCCTGAATGGCATTTATGCCGGCAACCTCGAGCGCAAGGGGATTACGCGTTTCGAGGGCCGCGCGCGGTTTCTGGACGCCCGCACCGTGGAGGTCGACGGCCAGCGCCTGAGCGCCGAGCACATCGTCATTGCCGCCGGCGGCGAGCCGATGGTGCCGGCGATTCCCGGGGCGGAGTTCGGCATCACCTCCGATGGCTTCTTCGCGCTGGACAGCCAGCCCCGGCGGGTCGCGCTGGTCGGCAGCGGCTACATCGCCCTGGAACTCGGCGGCGTGTTCCACGCGTTGGGCTCGGACGTGACCTCGGTGCTGCGGCGTGATCGGGCACTGCGTGACTTCGATGAGATGCTTGGCGAGCAGCTGCTGGCGCAGATGAGCGAGGACGGGGTCCAGGTCGAAACCGGCTTCGTGCCCACCGCCCTCGAGCGCCTCGAGGAAGGCCTGGTGCTGGTGGCCGAGGACGGGCGGCGCCTGGGGCCCTACGACAGCGTGGTGTGGGCCATCGGCAGACGGCCCCGCAGCGATGGCCTGGCCCTGGAGGCGGCGGGCGTGGCGTCCGACCCGGTCGGCTTCATCCCGGTCGACCGCTATCAGCAGACCAACGTCGAGCGTATCTACGCCATCGGCGACATCACCGGCCAGGCGGCCCTCACGCCGGTGGCCATCGCCGCCGGCCGCCGGCTGGCCGACCGCCTGTTCGGTGGCATGGAGGGTCGTCACCTCGACTACGGCAACATTCCCACGGTGGTGTTCACCCATCCGCCGATCGGGACCGTCGGCATGAGCGAGGCGGCGGCCCGGGCGCATTACGGCGACGACCAGGTCAGGGTCTACACCACCAAGTTCACGCCTATGTCCTGGGCACTGCAGTCGCGCAAGGTGCCGGCGCGGATGAAGCTCGTGACGCGTCTGCCCGAAGAACAGGTGCTTGGCGTGCACGTGATCGGCGAGGGCGCCGACGAGATGCTGCAGGGGTTTGCCGTGGCCGTACGCATGGGCGCGACCAAGCAGGATTTCGATGACACCGTTGCCATCCACCCGACCAGCGCCGAGGAACTCGTGACCCTGCGCTGAGCCGCCCGCTGGCCTATCATGCGAGCATCCGACCCCTGGAGCAGCTCATGACAGCACGCTTCCCCCGCACCCGCATGCGCCGCATGCGCCGCGATGAGTTCTCGCGCCGCCTGATGCGCGAGCATGTCCTCGGCCCCGATGATCTCATCTGGCCGGTGTTCGTCCTGCCCGGCGAGCGTCGCAGCGAGGCGGTGGCGAGCATGCCCGGCGTCGAACGCCTGTCCATCGATCGCCTGCTCGCCGCCTGTGCGCCGCTGGTCGAGCGGGGGCTGTGCGCGGTGGCCCTGTTCCCGGTCACGCCGCAGGAGGCCAAGACCCTGGACGGGCGCGAGGCGTGGAACCCCGAGGGCCTTGCCCAGCAGGCCACCCGTGCCCTGAAGCGTGAATTCCCTGAGCTTGGTGTGATCACCGACGCTGCCCTCGACCCGTTCACCACCCACGGCCAGGACGGTATTCTGGATGACACCGGCTACGTACAGAACGATGTCACGGTGGCCGCGCTGGTCCGCCAGGCGCTCTCGCATGCCGAGGCCGGGGCCGACGTCGTGGCCCCGTCGGACATGATGGACGGGCGCATCGGTGCGATCCGCGACGCGCTAGAGCAGGCCGGCCACGTCAATGTGCGCCTGCTGAGTTACGCAGCGAAATACGCCTCGGCGTTCTATGGCCCCTTCCGCGATGCCGTGGGCTCGGCGGCCAATCTCGGCAAAGGCGGGAAACAGAGCTACCAGATGGATCCGGCCAACAGCGATGAGGCGCTGCGCGAGGTGGCACTGGACCTTGCCGAGGGCGCGGACATGGTGATGGTCAAGCCGGGGCTGCCCTATCTCGATGTCGTGCGGCGGGTGCGTGAGCGTTTCGGCATGCCGACGCTGGTCTACCAGGTGAGCGGCGAGTACGCGATGCTGCAGGCGGCCATCGACCATGGCTGGCTGGACGAGCGCGCTGCCGTGCTCGAGTCGCTGCTGTGTTTCCGCCGCGCCGGCGCCGATGCCGTGCTCAGCTATTTCACCCCCCGCGTGCTGCACTGGCTGGCCGAGGCGCACGGGGGCTGAGCGCACGCGTGGACCGCTATGCCGTCATCGGCCATCCGGTCGCCCACAGCCGCTCGCCGTGGATTCACGCTGAATTCGCCCGTCAGACCGGTGAGCGCCTCAGCTACGATCGCATCGATGTGCCCGCGGAAGGGTTTGCCGCGGCGGTGCAACGGTTTTTCGCCGAGGGCGGGTGCGGGCTGAACGTCACGGTGCCGCACAAGGAGACTGCCTTCGCACTGGCGGCAGTGCATGGGCTCGAAGCCGCGGCCGCGCATGCGGTCAACACCCTGTCCCGGGGCCCCGCCGGTGCACTTCGCGGTGACAACACCGACGGCCGGGGACTGGTGCGTGATCTGACCGCGAACCTGGGCTGGCCGATTGCCGGCCAGCGGGTGCTGCTGGTCGGTGCTGGCGGTGCGGCGCGTGGTGTCCTGGCGCCGCTGCTCGCCCAGGCGCCGGCCGCCCTCTGGCTGGTGAACCGCACGCCGGCGCGTGCGCAGGCGCTGGTGGCCCAGGCCGGGCGGTCGGCGGCGGTCACGGCCGGCGGCTTCGACCTGCTGGCCGGTGCGGCGCCCTTCGACCTGATCATCAATGCCACTTCAGCCGGCCTGGATGCGGCCGCCCCTGCTCTTCCGGACAGCTGCATCGACCGGCGCAGCCGCTGCTATGACATGCTCTACGGGCCAGGGGTGACCGCGTTCCAGTACTGGGCCCAGGCCCGCGGTGTGCACACGCCAGCGGCGCAGGGTCTCGGCATGCTGGTCGAGCAGGCCGCCGAGTCGTTTGCGATCTGGCGCGGCGTGCGGCCCGAGACCGGCCCGGTGCTTGCCCGGCTGCGCGCCCAGCTGGGTGGGGCGCCCGTCAGCGGCTGACGCTCTGGACCTCGATCCGCCGGCCCCGGTCGCGCGCAAAGCTGAACCGGCCGACGACCTCCACTTCCTCGCCGACGTAGTCGCTGACCGCCGCCGCGGGTGCCAGGCCAACCCGGTTCAGGGCAGCGTCTTCGAGCCAGTAGTGCCTGGGGTCCGGATGGCCGCGAACCACGCCCCGGGTGCGCACCAGCCGGCCCTCGAAGTTCGCCTGCTGTTCGACCAGCAGCTCGAGTTCCAACCCGACCACGAGCTCCTCGCGGCCGCAGCCGGTCAGGGTCGCCGTCAGGACCACGAGACTGGCGGCGAGCGCGGGAACCAGGGCGTGGGCGGTGCGGAAGACAGCTGTGCAGGTCATCAGTCGAGGGCCTCGATGTCAAAGGAGGGGCAGTTGGCGAGATCGGAGGCGGGCCGACGGCTGTCGAGCTTGCCGGCCGCGTCCCGGAGCGCGGAGCGCAGGCCTTCCTCGAGCACCGGATGATAGAACGGCATGCCGAGCAGGTCGTGCACGCTGAGCTGACGGTGAATGGCCAGTCCCAGCAGATGGACCAGGTGTTCGCCCGCCGGGACACACATCTCGGCGCCGTGCAGTCGGCCGGTCTTCGGCTCCGCATAGACCCGCAGGCGGCCGTAGGCATGTTGGGCTGCGCGCGCGCGGCCCTGACGGCTGAAGTCGACTTCGCCGATCACCACACCCTGATCCGCATCCTGCGGCACCTCGCCGACTCGGGCGAGGTTGGGATCGGTAAAGACGATGCTCATCGGCGTCCGGCGGCAGAAGGCCTCGGGGCTGTCGCTGGCGGCATTGATGCCGGCGATGTGGCCCTCATCGGCCGCCTCATGAAGGATGGCCCGCGCGGCGTTGGCGTCGCCGGCGAGGAACACCGGCAGATTCGCCACCTGCAACGTCTCTGGGTGGACCGGCGGGAGGCCGTGTTCATCGAGCGGCACGCCAAGCGTCTCGAGCCCCAGACCATCGATGGCTGGCCGACGGCCGACGGCGACCAGTGCCCGTTCCACCGCCACGTCGACGGTGCCGTTGGTCACGCGCAGCGCGTCTGCGGTGGGCGTGAGTTCGGCCTCGGCGCCGAGGTGCAGGCGCAGCTCCTGACCGAGGCAGGCCAGCAGGCTTTCGCCGATAACCGGGTCGACGACCGCTGGCAGGGCGGGAGCGAGATCGAAGACATGGATCTCGATCCCCAGTCGCGCCAGGGCCTGGGCGAGTTCGAGGCCGATGGCGCCGGCGCCGAGCACCGCCATGCGCTCCGGCAGATCGCGCTGCTCGAACAGCGTGTCCGTGGTCAGCAGCCGTGAAGCCGCCAGCGCTCGCCACGGGCCGGGGATGATCGGCCGCGAGCCTGGCGCCAGCACGATACGCCGCGCATGGACTTCGCAATCACCCACGGCCAGGCGATCCGGACCGAGCAGACTGGCGCGCTCGCGCAGCAGGGCGGCCCCGACCGCCTCGGTGCTGCGCCGCGTCCCCGCCACGAACCCGTCGCGCAGGCGCCGCACCCGCGCGAGCGCTGTGGGCAGGTCAATGTTCAGCGACGTGCCCCCCTGGATCCCGAATTCATCGAGGACGAGCCGCCGGTGGAAGGCGTTGGCCGCCTCGATCAGCAGTTTCGAGGGCATGCAGCCGACCCGCGCGCAGGTGGTCCCCAGCGGGCCGGGATCGATCAGCAGTGCCTCGCGACCGCGCTTGCGGACCTCGCGCCAGGCAGCGAGGCCGGCGGTGCCTGCGCCGACGATCGCCACGTCCGTAGTCAGGCGGCGTCGTGCCATGTCTGCTCCTGTGGTTGCGGGCTGCCGTGGCGCGGAAACCGCGCCGCTCACGGCTCGCGTGTATCGATCTCCAGGATGGTCAGTGCCTGCAGTCCGTCGGGTGTCGTGTGCGAGACCCCGCCAAGATACAGGCTGTCCGGGGCCAGGTCCCGCCAGCGCAGTTCGACCTCGTGCTCGGCACCTGTGCTGAGGGTGCCCGGCCCCAGCACGCGCAGGTTGCCGACGTCGTCGTCCAGACCGAAGGACCAGGCCAGCAGCAGGTAACGCGCGCCAGGCGCTGTCGACGGGTCGGTGGCGAAGCCATGGACCAGCGCGGCGTAACGGCCCGGGGCGGGCAGCAGCACGCTGACCTGTTCGTCGCTACCCGGCTCGGCGCTCAAGCCCACCTGGGTGCACACGTCGCCGGGACAGTAAAACAGGTAGAGATCGAGATCGTCGCGACCATCGGTCAGCTCGTTGCGCAACGCGAAGCGCGCATAGGCCTGGCCTGGCGGGATATCGATCAGGTGCTGGGTGACGCCCCGGCCGTCGCGGAAGCTGAAGCGCTGGTCGGGGTCCTGTTCCACCAGGCCCTCGACCAGCAGTGGCTGACGCAGGCCATGGGCACCGGGCTGGTAGGGGCCGTCATAGCCGCCACGCAGCACGAGCACCGCCTCACCCTCGGAGCCGGCCAGCGACAGCTCCGCGGGCGCTGCGAGGGCCCGCGCCCGCGCGGCCAGCGGGCTGCGTACGAGGTGGTCGTCGCTGCGCCAGCGCAGTTCGCCGAAGCGCCAGGTGTTGAGCGGCAGCGCGGCCTCACGGAGGATCTCGAGGCTGAAGCGCGCGGTCTCACCGGCGGCGAGATTCAGCACCGACGGCGTCACGCTGACGCTCGCGCCCGGCGGTGCGTCGATCTCCACGGTATAGCGCCCAGGGTCTACCGCCGTCAGACGCCGGTCGAGACGCTCGACCCCGACCAGTTCGGCGACCCCGATCGAGGGGAGGTTGAGATCGATGGGGCGCAGCGACAGTCCGCTTGCCGCCAGTGTGGCGCAGTCCGCCGTGCTGAAACCGCCGCTGCCGACGCCGCAGCTGAACGCGGCGTAGTCGAGCAGCTCGGCGTCGTAGACGGCACCGGGGGCGATCGCGCGCTGCGGATCCACCTGGCCGGCACCGCGGGCGAAGGGATCGGCCGGCGTCTCGCCATCCTCGAGCACCAGGTCCTGCCAGGCGCTGGTCATCATCGCCGACTTCAGCATTGCCGGCCGCCAGTCCGGGTGGCGCTCCCGCAGCAGGGCGGCCACGCCTGCGATCACCGGCGCGGACTGGGAGGTCCCCGACAGCACCTGGAAGCGCTCGCCGGGCTCGCCGCTCGCGGGTGTCGGCGTGTGGGCCCCCAGCAGGTCGATGCCCGGTGCGGTGATGTCGGGCTTGATGAGGTCCGGTGCCGCGAGATTCGGGCCGCGCGAGGAGAACTCACCCATCACGTTGCCGGTGACCACCTCCTCGCGCAGCCGACCCTTGCGCAGGTCGACCTCCACACGGGTACCTTCGCCGAGGGCAGTCACCAGTCGCTGGCCATCGGCCGACGAGATCATCACCGCGGGCAGGTCGATGTCCTCGCCGTCACTGACCATGGTGATCGGGGGGCCCGAGGTATTGTAGACGATGGCGCCAATCGCGCCGGCGTTGCGCACCCGCTCGAGCTTGCTGGCGAAGCTGCAGCCGCCGCGCCGCAGCAGCGCGATGCGTCCGGATATTTCGCTGGCATTGATCAGCGGCTGACAGGCATCGTCCCGGGTCCCGGCAGTACCGTCAGGCAGGGTCGTTACGCCGTCATCCACGCGCCTGAGCTCCCCGGCCACCGGGCCACTGGCGGACAGCCGGGCCGTGAAGCCGGCCTCCCGCATGACCAGGTCGCCGGCCAGCGTCGCCGGCGCGGTGATGCGGATGACTTCCTCGAAGCGCCGGCCCGGTCGGCTGTTGGCGGCGACGGTGATCACCCAGGGCGAATCGGCCGGCGAACCGATCGTGCCGGCCATGGGGCCCTCGTTGCCGGCAGCGACCGCGGTGAACACCCCGGCGTCCGCGGCAAACAGCAGGGCCAGATCGTCCGGGCCGGTGAACCCGGGTTCCGGATTGCCGATCGAATAGTTGATGACATGGACGCCATCGGCGACCGCGTCGTCGATGGCGCGGGCGAGGTCCGAGGTGTTGCAGGTCGCACGTGTCTCACCGGGCCTGAGCCAGCAGGCCTTGTACACGGCCACCCGGGCCCGCGGCGCAACACCCCTGACGCGGCCGACGCGGGTGCCGAACAGGCTGGCCTCGACCTCATTACCCGCCGCAAGGCTGGCGATATGGGTGCCGTGACCGTCCGCGTCGCGCGGTGACAGGAACTCTCCCTCATCGAGTGCGTTGCTGGCCAGGAAGCCCTCGCTGTAGAAGCGCGCGCCGATCAGCTTGTTGTTGCAGTCGCTGGCGGAGAAGGCCTCGCCGGCCTGGCACACGCCCTGCCAGTCCAGCGGCGGCGCATAGGCCAGGGTCCGGCGGGCCTCGCGATGCGTCCGGCACAGCCAGCGCCCGAGCAGCGAGACGCGGGCCCACTCACTGCGGCACAGCCGCGGCAGCGGCCGCAGATCGCGATCCGACAGCGAGGGGTGGCCGGGCGCCACGCCGCTGTCGATGATACCGATGATGATGTCCTCGCCACGCAGCCCCTCCGCGATGTCGAGTCCGCCTGCAGCTCCCAGCCCCAGGAAGCGTATGGTCTCGCCGCCGGCGAGCGGTCGGCTGCGGTCCTGCCAGAGGCCACGGACCTCTGGATGGGCGCGCAGGGCGTCGACCTGCTCGGGCGTCAGCCGCGCGGCAAAGCCGTTGAACACGTGGCGATAGCTGTAGAGTTTTTCCTGCCCTGCTCCGATCTCATCCAGCACGGCCGCATGGTGGTTCTCGAGACGCTGGGCGTGGGCCAGGGATGCGCCGGCCTCGCGCACCCGGCGCATCTCGGGCACACCCCGACCGGCCGCGGCGCGGCGCTCGAGGCTGCCCTGGGCCATCGCCATCGCCGGTGGCTCTGCCAGTTGCACGATGTACACCTGGCGGGCCTGCCGCGGACTCTCCAGCGGTCCTGCCAATCGCAGCTCGCCACCGGGTAACGCCGGCGTCGGGCCCTGCGCCAGTGCCGGCATCGCCAGCAGGCACACAATAGCGAGCCATCGGTGAGTCATGTCGCGTCCGCGCTGATCGTCGGTTGCCAGGACAGGGACTTGCCCAGGGCTTTTAACGTAACGCTACCACAGGCCCCGGCCGGTCTACAGTCTGTGCGATGGCCTCAGGTCCGGGCGGACAGTTCCGCGAGCCAGTCGCGCGGGCGGAGGTAATCAGCCAGCCCGGCCTCACGGCTGCCTGGCGGCGGCTGCCAGTCGTAGCTCCAGCGCACCAGCGGAGGCAATGACATCAGGATCGACTCGGTGCGCCCCCCGGACTGCAGACCGAACAGCGTGCCACGGTCGAACGCCAGGTTGAACTCGGCATAGCGCCCGCGACGGTGCAGCTGGAATTCGCGTTCCCGCTCACCATAGCCAAGATCCCGCCGACGCTGGACGATCGGCAGGTAGGCGCGCATGTAGTGGTCGCCGACGCTGCGCATCAGCCCGAAACAGTGTGCGAAGCCACCCTCGTTCATGTCGTCGAAAAACAGCCCGCCGACGCCGCGGGTCTCCTGGCGATGGGGCAGAAAGAAGTAGTCGTCGCACCAGGCCTTGAACCGCGGGTACAGGGCTGTACCGAAGGGCTCGCAGGCGGCGCGAGCGGTGTCGTGCCAGTGCCGCACGTCGTCATCGTAAGGATAGTAGGGCGTGAGATCGAAGCCACCACCGAACCACCAGACCGGGACGCTGTCGGGCGCCTCGGCGACAAAAAAACGCACGTTGGCATGGCTGGTCGGTACGTAGGGATTGTGGGGGTGGATGACCACCGACACGCCCATGGCGCGGAAACCGCGCCCGGCAAGTTCCGGCCGCGCCCGGGTCGCGCTGGGCGGGAGCGTGTCGCCCTGGACGTCCGAGAAGCCGACACCGGCTTTCTCGAACACGCCGCCCTCGCTCAGGATCCGGCTTTCCCCGCCGCCGCCCCCGGGACGTTCCCAGCGGTCGGCCTGGAAGCGTCCTGGGCCATCGGCCGATTCGAGCGCGGTGCAGATGTCATTCTGCAGGCCCTGCAGGTAGCTCTGCACGGCGCTGATGGAAACCTCGTCGTTCATGCCTCCCTCCTGGGGTCGACCTGTGGCCGCCTCGACGGACGCCAGGCACTGCCCGTCAGTGCCGCAACCATCGGCCGCTGACGGCATCGCGGATGGGTGTCGGTCGGGCCAGGCCACCGGTGGGCCCGCCGAGCAGGCCGTCGAGCCCACTGCGAAAATATACCCGGGTGCGCAGGGCGCTGCGGGCGGGCGGCTTCCCGGAGGGATTGGCGCTGGTGGAGACCAGCAGCCCGCCGGCCAGGCGACACAGCGCAGCTGCTGGAGCGAATGCCGTGATCCGGGCGGCCAGGGTGTCGCGACCGCCGGTGATCCACGGCGGCACCCAGGGGGCGGCCGGAACGATCCAGGTGAGCGGGCCGGGCCAGCTCGCCGTGATTTCCGCCCAGCGGTCGGCGGGCAGCGGCACGCACAGCGCCTGCAGGGTATCCACCGACTCGGCAAGCACGATGAATCCAGCGTCAAAGGCACGTCCCTTGAGCCTCAGGATACGCTCGACGGCCCCCGCATCGAACGGATCGCAGGCCAGGCCGTACACCCCTTCGGTGGGATGGGCGATGACACCGCCGTCACGCAGCACGCGCGCGGCGGTGCGCAGCTGATGGGCGCTGCTCATGACCGGTTCCGGGTGGGCTAACCGACCCCGGCGCCCGCGCCGCCGGTGCGTGCACCGCTGCCGGCGCCGCCGTCCTGTTTGGCGGTGGCTGCCTCGCCGGCCGTCTTACGGGTGCTCGGCTTGCTCGCGGCTTTCTTGGCCGCGGCCTTTTTCCCGGTGGCTTTCTTGGCGACGGTTTTTTTCCCGGTGGCTTTCTTCCGTACGGCCTTCTTTTTCGACGCCTTCTTTGACGTAGCCTTTTTGGCGGTTGCCTTTTTCTTCGCCGCGGTTTTCTTCGCCGCCGCGGGCGTAGCGCCAGCCCCCTTGCGTGCCGCACCGCGGCCGCGTCGCTCCGGTGCCTCCGCCAGGAGTTTCTCGCAATCGGCCAGTCCGAGGCTGGCGGGTTCGACATCCTTGGGGATCTTGGCGTTTTTCTTGCCGTCGGTGACGTAAGGGCCGTAGCGACCGTTCAGCACCGAGATGCCACTGTCGAACTCGCGGATGATGCGATTGGCGTCGGCCTGTTTTTTCTCGGCCACCAGTTCCAGCGCGCGCGGCAGGCTGATCGTGTAGGGATCATCATCCGCCGGGATGGACACATACTTCGAGCCATACTTTACGTACGGCCCGAAGCGGCCGATGTTCACCAGCACGGGCTCACCCTCCGGCGTCTCGCCGAGATCCCGTGGGAGCCGGAACAGCACCAGTGCCTCGGCAAGGTCGATGTCGTCCATTTTCTGGCCCGGACGCAGGCCGGCGAACAGGGGTTTTTCCTCGTCTTCGCGGGTGCCGATCTGGACGATCGGCCCGAAGCGGCCCATGCGCACACTGACCGGCCGGCCGGTCTTGGGATCGGTGCCAAGCGCCCGCGCCTGTACCGCCTCGGCGCGCGTGACCGAGACTTCCTTGTGCTCGACGAGCTTGTGGAAATCCTCCCAGAACTCCCGCATCAGCGGCACCCAGTCGCGCTCGCCACGGAAGACCTCGTCCAGTGAGTCCTCCAGCCTGGCGGTGAACTCGTAGTCGACGTACTGGGAGAAGTGCTGGGTCAGGAATTTGTTGACGATCTTGCCCACATCGGTCGGGATGAATCGTCGGGCGTCCATCTCCACGTACTCGCGCTGCTGCAGCGTCGAGATGATGCTGGCGTAGGTCGAGGGACGGCCAATGCCATATTCTTCAAGGGCCTTGACCAGCGAGGCCTCGCTGAACCGCGGCGGCGGCTCGGTGAAGTGCTGGTCGGCACGTACGTCGCGCAGCTGGATCTCGTCGCCCTCGGCCATGTCCGGGAGGATGCGATCGCCGTCCTCGCCGCTCTTGGCATCGTCCTGACCCTCCTGGTAGACGGCCATGAAGCCCGGATGACGGAGTACCGAACCGGTCGCGCGGAAAGAGGATCGCCCGTCGCCATCGCGCCCGGCCAGCAGGTCGACCGCGACCGTGTCGAAGGTCGCATGGATCATCTGGCAGGCGACCGTCCGCTTCCAGATCAGCGTGTAGAGCTTGAGCTGGTCGGAGGTCAGCCGGCCCTGCAGGGCTTCGGGGGTGCGCTTGAGCGAGGTCGGCCGGATCGCCTCGTGGGCTTCCTGGGCGTTCTTCGCCGTGGTCTTGTATACCCGCGGCTGTTCCGGCAGGTTTTCGGCGCCGTAGCGTGACTCGATGAGTTCGCGCGCCTGGGCGAGCGCCTCGTTCGACAGGCTGACCGAATCGGTACGCATGTAGGTGATCAGGCCGACCGCGCCCTCGTCGGTATCGATACCCTCGTAGAGCCGTTGCGCCACGCTCATCGTCCGGCTGGCTGAAAAGCCGAGCTTGCGCGACGCTTCCTGCTGCAGGGTCGAGGTGGTGAACGGCGCTGCCGGATTGCGCCGTCGCTGCTTGCGCTCGACGCGCACGACCTTGAGCGTGCCCGGCCGGCCCGGCGCCGGCGCACCTTGCAGCTCGCCACCATCGCCAGGCAGGTCACCCGCGCCGGCGGCCGCCAGCAGATGCTCGCGCGCCGCGCGTGCGCCGTCGATATCGCCGAAGCTGAACTGTTCGACACGCTCGCCGCGGTATTCCCAGAGCCGCGCGGTGAAGGCGTGGTCTTCGCGCAGGGTATCGGCTTCCAGCGTCCAGTATTCGCGCGGAATGAAGGCGTCGATTTCCGCCTCACGTTCACAGATCATCCGCAGCGCGGGACTCTGGACCCGACCTGCCGACAGACCCCGACGGACCTTTTTCCAGAGCAGCGGCGAGAGGTTGAAGCCGACCAGGTAGTCGAGTGCCCGCCGGGCCTGCTGCGCATTCACGCGTTCCGTGGAGATGTCGCGCGGCTCGGCGATGGCGCGGCGCACGGCATCGCGGGTGATTTCGTAGAACACCACCCGATGCACCGGCTTGCCGTTCAGGAGATTGCGCTCACGCAGAATCTCGTAGAGATGCCAGGAGATCGCCTCGCCCTCGCGGTCGGGGTCGGTCGCGAGATAGATCGTGTCGCATTTCTTCACCGCCCGTGCGATGGCGTCGACATGTTTCTGGTTGCGCTCGATCACCTCGTAGCGCATCTCGAAATCATGCTCCGTGTCGACCGCGCCGCCCTTGGGGACGAGGTCTCGCACGTGGCCATAGGAGGCCATGACCTGGAAATCCTGTCCCAGGTATTTTTCTATGGTCTTCGCCTTGGCAGGCGACTCGACGATGACTAGATTTTTGCTCATATCGAAAAAAAACCGCAGCAACGGGCTGCGGTAACCTCAACTTGCGACACTGGCCGGCGCGTCAGTGAATGGCGCCGGGACCCTCGGCGAACACCAGGTCTTCCATCCTGGCATACGCGCTTTCCTGGCCTGGCTGGCTGAACAGTACCATCAGTACGACCCATTTGATGTGGTCGATATCGATGTCCACCGTGTCCAGTGCGAGCAGGCGGTCAATCAACAGTTCGCGCTGCGCCGGATTGAGGATGCCCACCTGCTCCAGGTAGAGAATGTACCCGCGGCAGCCGGCGTCGAGGCGAGAGTGTTCATGCACATCGAAGACCCGCAGCGCGTGATCGGTCGGGGCGCTCGGATGGCTGTCCTCGCCGTCGTTGAGTCCGTCCAGCCACACCAGCGCGCGGTCGATCTCGCGGTCCCCGAACCCCGCACGCTCAAGCTCCAGACGCAGCTCGTTGCGGTCCGGTTCGGGTTCCTCGTCGGCGTCCACATAGGTTTCGAACAGATACATGAGGACGTCGAGCACGTTTTCGGTCATCGGGATCTCTTTCATGGCGCGCGACGATGTGCCGCGAAGCGCCCTCCGGGCCGTGCTTCCACCGCCCCTTGTAATTCCAGGATCAGCAGCATGGAGGAAACGGACTCGGGCGTCAATCCAGTGCGGGCCGCGAGGACGTCCACGCTCTGCGGAGAAAATTCCATAGCATTCATAAGCTTGAGATAGTCCGGATCAGTGTCCTCGAAGCCATGCTGCGGTGCCGACGATGCCTCGTCACCGCTCGGCAGCTGCGGCCCGGGGCGGAGCAGATCGCCCAGCAAGGGCTGAAGCTCTGTGAGAATGTCCTCGCAGGTCTCCACCAGTCGTGCGCCGTCGCGAATCAGGCGATGACAGCCTCGAGCCATGGGATTGTGGATGGATCCGGGGATGGCGAAGACCTCGCGGCCCTGCTCTGCGGCCAGACGTGCGGTGATCAGCGAGCCGCTTCGCAGCGCCGCCTCGACCACCAGCACGCCCAGCGCCAGGGCGCTGATCAGGCGATTGCGGGCGGGAAAGTGCCCGCGTCGCGGCGGTGTGCCGGGCGGGTATTCGGAGACCAGCAGGCCGGATGCGGCGATGCGCTCACCAAGACCGCGGTGGTCAGCCGGGTAAATCGTGTCCAGTCCGCCGCCAAGCACAGCAAGCGTATCGCCGCCCGCGGCCAGCGCACCCTCGTGCGCGGCGGCATCGACGCCCCGGGCCAGCCCGCTGGTGATGACCAGGCCGACCTTGGTGAGTGCCGCGGCGAAAGCGCGCGCGATATCCCGGCCGTCATGGGTCGGGTTGCGGCTGCCGACGATGGCCAGTTGCGGCTCGGACAGCAGTTCGCGGCGACCGAGCAGCCACAGTGCCGGCGGCGCGTCGGAGAGATCGCGCAGCCTTGCCGGATAGTCGGCATCCTCGAGGGTGATGAGTCCGGCCCCCGGCTGCGCGAGCCAGGCCTGATCGCTGGCCAGCTGCGCCGCATCCGGGGTGCGCAGCCCGGCAAGGGCTGTCGACGGAATGCCGAGCGCCGCCAGCTGCCCGGCCGGTGCGTTGACGAGCGCCGCGATGTCGCCACAGGTCTCAAGGGCATGGCGCAGCTGGCGGGGTGTCAGCCCAGGTGCCCTGAGTGCAGCCAACCAGAGCGACTGCCGTTCGATCCGCCCGGCGCTCACCCGGCAGCGCCGCTCACCCGGCGCCGTTGGCCGGGCGCATGGGGTGCGGGCTCAGGTGCCGGCGTTGCGAACGGTATCGAGCACGCGGAATTCGTTGACCGACTGCATGACCAGTGCATAACTGATGCGATCGAAACTGCGGAACACCATGATGGTGGCCGCGAGCTCTTCGGGCAAGGTCACTTTTTCGCCGAACAGCCGCGATCCACCGATGGTGTCGCGCACCTCGGCGCCGGCCTGGTGGACCTGCAGCACATGCCCTGGCTCCAGGCCGTCGCGCGCGCCGCGGTTGACGACCACCACCATCCACGGCCCGATGAGAGAGAGGCCTTCCGTGACCGCGATCACCCGCCCCTCGACGGCACGCTCGGGCGTTCGCGGCAGGAAGTTCAGGGAGGGTATCCGTTCCTCGGGCAGCAGGCGGTCCCCACGCAGCGTCTCCCGGTCGGAATCGGTGAGGACAAGGGTGGCCGGATCGCCGCCGCGGCGGAGGCGGCCCCGTCCGGTGTAGCGGCCCTGGTAACCGACCACCTCACCGTCGTCGGGGTCGACCAGCGGGTCGCCGACATTGACGACACTGAAAAATTCGCCGGTGGCCGCATCGACGCCGCGCACGTAGACGTCATCGCCCGCGGCCGCCATCAGCTTGCCTTCACGGAAGGTCAGCACGTAGGGCAGGTTCTCGGCCTGGTCGCGGGTCAATACGGAGGGGCGCGACAGGAAAGCCCTGATCGCGTCGAAGGGAATCGTCGGGATGGCGTCGTCGAGGCGCTGCTCGCGGATCTGGGGGGAGCGGCGCTCCACCCTGCCACGTTCCAGGATGAGTCGCGGCTCACCGTCGATATAGACGAGCGAGATGACGTCCCCGGGGTAGATCAGATGCGGATTGGCGATCTGGGGATTGACCTGCCAGATTTCCGGCCAGACCCATGGCTCACGAAGGAAGCGCGAGGCGATGTCCCACAGGGTATCGCCTCGCTGCACGACGTAGCGTTCCGGGTGGCGGGGGTTCAGGGCGGCCGTGCCGCCGAGTTGCCCGGTCGCGGCAATCACCGCGAGCGCGCCAACGCCAGACGGGCCGCCGAGCATGGCTGGGTTGAATGGGCTGGCCTCCCGGGCCAGGCCCGGTGCCGCGGCGAGGCTGGCGGCAACGAGGACGAATGCCGGCAGTCGGGACATGACAGATCGCATCGGTAGCAAGGCTCCCCGTGCCTGGGCTGAGTTCTGGCCGAAAGTGTGCGCCACGCTGCGGTCAGGGCCCGCCGACCAGTTCACAGATACTGATATACTGGTGAACGCAGCAATGCCCGTGCGTGCAGGAACCCGCCGCAAGGTAGAGGGTCCAAGCCGCTCCGCAGCGCAACTCTAGCAGCATTGATCGACGCTGGGCACTGGGCATCCTCGAATGGGTGCCGTGCCTGCAGCCTGAAGGACCTGGAAGACGCCATGGCCAGACTGACAATTCTCGAGTATCCCGACCCGCGGCTGCGCACGCGCGCCGAGCCCGTGGAGACGGTCAACGATGAGATCCGGCAACTTGTGGTCGACCTGTTCGAGACCATGTACGCCGCCCCCGGCATCGGCCTTGCCGCCACCCAGGTGAACGTTCACCGGCGGGTGCTGGTGGCCGATGTCTCCGAGGAAAAGAACCAGCCGGTCGCCCTGATCAATCCTGAGATCATATCGGCCGAGGGCTGCGAGATCACCGAGGAGGGTTGCCTGTCTGTGCCCGGCTATTACGACCGTGTCGAGCGTCCGGACACCATCCGCGTGCGCGCGCTGAACGTCGATGGCGAAGCGTTCGAGATGGAGGCTGAAGGACTCCTGGCAGTCTGCATCCAGCATGAGATCGATCACCTCGACGGCAAACTGTTCGTGGACTATCTCTCCGAGCTGAAACGCACGCGCCTGCGCAAGCGTGCCAGCAAGACCCGTCGGCAGGAGCCGGCAGGCGCCGCCCTCTGAGCCCAGCCGGGGCGCGTTTTACGCTCTGCCCACACCGTCCTGCCGGGGCTGTTGCCGCGGCGATCCAAAGAGGACCCGATGACGACGAGACCCCGCGTGGTATTCGCCGGGACGCCGGAGTTCGCGGTCCCTTCGCTGCAGTCCCTGCTGGAGGACGGCTGGCCTGTCGCCGGGGTGCTCACGCAGCCCGACCGGCCGGCGGGTCGCGGGCGCCGGCTGCTGCCGAGCCCGGTCAAGCGCGCGGCGCTGGCAGCAGGTCTGCCGGTGTTGCAGCCTGTCGGCCTGCGAGATGCTGCAAGCCGTGCGGCGGTGGCCGCTCTGGCACCGGACCTGCTGGTCGTCGCGGCCTACGGTCTGCTGTTGCCGCAGGCGCTGCTCGATCTGCCCCGCGCGGGCTGCATCAATGTCCATGCCTCACTGCTGCCGCGCTGGCGTGGTGCCGCGCCCATCCAGCGGGCCATCCTTGCCGGGGACCGCGAAACCGGCATCAGCATCATGCGGATGGTCCGGGCACTCGATGCCGGACCGGTCTACCTCACGCGCGCGCTGGCCATCGGCGAGGATGAGACGGCGGGTGAACTCCACGACCGGCTGGCCCGACTGGGTGGCGAGGCCCTGCTGGCGGCGCTGACGGGGATTCTCGCAGGGACGCTCGCAGCCCAGCCGCAGCCTGATGCAGGCGTGACCTATGCCAGCAAACTGGAGAAAGACGAGGCCGTGCTGGACTGGTCGCAGCCGGCCGTCGCGCTGGCCCGGCGGGTTCGCGCGTTCAATCCGTGGCCCGTGGCCGAGACTCGCCTGGACGGTGCGCGGGTGCGCATCTGGCGGGCCCGGGTGCTGAATCATGACGAGCAGGCATCCCCGGGCACGCTGCGCGTGGACGGGGGTCGCCGGGTGCGCGCCGCCACCGGCGAGGGCTGGCTGGAACTGCTCGAGCTGCAGTGGCCTGGCAAGCGGGTGCTGGCGGCCGCCGAGGCGCTGGCCGGCCGCCATCTCGACGGCCGGCGTTGCCAGTGACGCGGCCGGCGGCGGGCACCCTGCCCCGCGCGCAGGCGGCGCGTGCCGTCCATGCGGTGCGGGTGCACGGTCGCAGTCTGGATGACGCGTTGGCCGAAGTCGCCCCGCCGGTCGCGGCGCGCGATCAGCCGCTGCTGCGAGCGCTGGCCTATGGTGCGGTGCGCTGGCATCGTCGCCTCGCTGCCATCACCGACGGCTTGCTGGCGCGGCCCCTGAAGCCGCGCGACGCCATCCTGGCTGATCTGATCGCGGTCGGCCTGTTCCAGCTGGAGTCCATGCGCGTGCCGCCGCGCGCTGCCGTGCATGCCACGGTCGCGGCCACCGAACTTCTTGGTCGCCCGCAGGCCCGGGGGTTGGTGAACGCGGTGCTCAGGCGCTGGCAGCGCGAGCACGCGGCGTTGGCCGCGAGGATCGATGCCACGCCGGCCCTGCGCCATGCCTTTCCGGACTGGCTGTACGCGGCGCTGGCCGAAGACTGGCCGGCAGAGCATGCTGCGCTGGCGGCCGCCAGCAACGCTGCGCCGCCCATGTGGCTGCGCGTCAATACGGCCCGGACCACCCGCGAGGCCTATGCGGCGCGCCTGGCCGCGGCGGGGCTGGGCGCGACCGCCCACCCCGAGGCGCCGGCGGCCCTGTGTCTCGATCACCCTGTGGACGTCGATGTCCTGCCGGGCTGGGCCGACGGCGACGTATCGGTGCAGGACGCGGCGGCCCAGCTCGCCGCCTCCCTGCTGGCGCCGGCGCAGGGACACCGGGTACTGGATGCCTGCGCCGCGCCGGGCGGCAAGGCTGCACACCTGCTGGAAACGACCCCGGAGATTGCCGAGCTCCTGGCGCTGGACACCTCCGCGCGCCGGCTGGCGGAACTCGAGCGCGGACTCGCCCGTCTCAACCTGCGGGCGCACTGTATCGTGGGCGATGCTGCGCGGCCCGCGGACTGGTGGGACGGCCGGCGCTTCGATCGTATTCTGATCGACGCACCCTGCTCGGCCACCGGCGTCATCCGTCGTCACCCTGACATCAAGCTGCTTCGGCGAGCGCAGGATGTCACCCGGCTGGTCGGGTTGCAGTCGGCGATTCTGGCTGCGCTGTGGCCCTTGCTGGCGCCCGGTGGCCGGCTCGTCTATGCCACCTGTTCGATCCTGCGCCGCGAGAACGATGAACAGATTGCGGCGTTTTTACAACATACCCCCGAGGCCATGCTGGTCTCCCGGAGCTCGGCTATCTTGCCGCCCGGACGGCAGATAATGACTGGCGAGACGAACATGGACGGCTTCTATTATGCTTGTCTGCAACACTCGCCGACGAAAGCCTGATCGCCCGTGACAGCTGCCCCCGACCACTGGTCCTCCGGACATGGCGCCCTGCGCGCCCTGCGGGTGATCCTGTGCCTGGCGATCGTACTGGCGCTGGGTGGCGCCCCGGCGCAGGCGGTCGAGGGACGCTTCGAGGTGCGCTCTGCCACTCTGGATATTGTCGACGGCGTCTATTTTCTCGACGCGCGGGTGCAGTACCGGCTCAGTGCCGATGCGCTGAGCGCGCTCGAGGCCGGGGTCGCGCTCACGATCGAGTTGCAGCTGGAAGTCGAGCGGCGCCGGCGATTCCTGCCGAATCAGACCGTCGCGGTCCTGAACCAACGCTACCAGCTGCAGTACCACGCGCTGTCCAACCGTTATGTGCTGCGCAATCTCAACAGTGGCGAACAGGAATCCTTCGCGACCCTGTTTGCGGCCCTGAATCAGCTCGGTCGCGTGGTGGACCTGCCGGTGATCGACGCCGCGCTGCTCGATCCCGACAGCCGTTATCAGTTCCGCCTGAGAGCGGTGCTCGATACCCGGGAGTTTCCCGGGCCGTTGCGGCTGCTGGCGTTCTGGGCCGACGGCTGGCGCATCGAGAGCGACTGGTATCGATGGCGGCTGGACGACTGAGACGTCGCCTCTATGCTGCGCTGATGGTATTCGGCGCGGTCCTGTGGCTGGCTGCGCTGCTGCTGCTGGCGCAGACGGCACAGAGTTCCGCGCAGTTCGATCGTCTGCAGAACTGGATCCTGCTGGTCAACGCCGCCGGCGTGGTGGTGCTGCTGCTGCTGATCAGCGCCAGCCTGTTCAGGCTGGTGCGCGATTATCGTCAGCACGTCGCCGGGGCGCGTCTCAAGGCCCGCATGCTCGGAACGTTCATCGTGCTCGCGGTGCTGCCGCTGGTGCTGGTCTACTATTACGCCGTGCAGTTCATCAACCGCGGTATCGACAGCTGGTTCAGTGTCGACGTCGAGCAGGGCCTGGTGAATGCCATTGAGCTCTCGCGTCTGTCGCTCGACCTGCGTACCCGCGACTACCTCGAACGCACCCAGTCCATGGCGCTGGAAATGGCGCCCATGGACAACACCGAACTCCTGCTTGAGCTCTCCCGCTTGCGACGGGACTACGGCGCGACCGACATCACCGTGTTCGGTCAGGCCAGCCGGATCATCGGCACCAGTTCGGCGGAAGCGATGATGTCGGTGCCGGCACTGCCGACCGACGAGGTGATTTTCCAGCTGCGTCAGCGACGTCCATTCGTGAATCTCGAGCCCGTGCGCGATGGGGACTTCCAGGTGCGGGTCATCGTGCCGGTTCCCCTGGATCAGCCTGGCGGCGAGCCGCGAGTGGTCCAGACCTTCTTTCCGCTGGTCGATCGCCTCGCCGGGATGGCAGAAAGTGTCGAGCAGTCCTACACGCGCTTCAAGGAGCTGGAGTTCCTGCGCACGCCGTTGAAATACACCTTCACCCTGACCCTGACGCTGGTGCTGTTGCTGTCGCTGCTCGGTGCCGTGTACGGCGCGCTGTTCTTTTCGCGGCGCCTGGTGGCACCCATCCAGCAGCTGGTGGCCGGCACCCGCGCGGTGGCGCGGGGGGATTTCGATACCCGTCTGCCCGTGCCTGCGCGCGATGAGATCGGTTTTCTGGTCAACTCGTTCAATGACATGACACGCCGCCTGGCGCGCGCGCGGGAAGAGGCGCAGTTCAGCGAGCAGCGCCTGGAGAGCGAGCGCACGGGGCTCGCCATCATTCTCGCGCGCCTGTCCACCGGCGTGCTGGCCCTGGAGCCGGACCTGACCATTCGCGTGGCGAACCAGGCGGCCGGCGCCATTCTCGATGTCGACGTGACCCGGCTGGCCGGCACGCCGCTGGCGGATGCCACGGGCAGCGAGTCGCCGCTGCTGGCGCGGTTTGCCGGGATCGTGGCCGAACGGCTGGCCGCCGGCGAGCACGAATGGCGGGAGCAGGTGGTGCTTCAGGGCGGGGGCGGGCGCCGGGTACTGATGTGCGCGTGCACGCTGCTGCCGGGCGAAGACGCGGCGCAGAGCGGCCATGTGGTCGTGTTCGATGACATCACCACCCTGCTGCAGGCGCAGCGCGACGCCGCCTGGGGCGAGGTCGCCCGCCGCCTGGCGCACGAGATCAAGAACCCGCTGACGCCCATTCAGCTGTCCGCCGAGCGCCTGCGACGGCGCTATCTGGGTCAGCTGGCGGAGGAGGAGGGACAGTTGCTGGACCGTGCGACCCACACGATCGTCCAGCAGGTAGAAGCCATGAAGCAGATGGTCAACGCCTTCAGCGAATACGCCCGGGCGCCCGACATGACCTTCGCGCCGCTCGACCTGAATGCGCTGGTCAGTGAAATCGCCGAGCTCTATCGGGCGCAGCCCGAGGCCGCTACCATCGGCCTGGAACTTGATCCTGCGGTGCCGCTGGTCGAGGCTGACGCCGGGCGCGTCCGCCAGATTCTGCACAATCTGCTGCGCAACGCGCTTGAAGCGCTCGAAGGCCAGGACGACGCCCGGGTCTCGCTCACCACCCGCCATGTGCCGGGCCCGGCGCCAGCCGTGCAGCTGTGCGTGCGCGACAACGGCCCCGGGTTCCCGGTGGACGCGGTCGCCGAGGTGTTCGAGCCCTATGTGACCAGCAAACCCAAAGGCACCGGGCTTGGGCTTGCGATCGTCAAAAAGCTCGTCGAGGAGCACGGCGGGCGGATCGACGCACGCAACGATGAGCACGGTGGTGCGCGCGTGAGTATACTGCTGCCAGTGGACGAGACGGCGCGGGAAGCCATGATGGGCAATCAGGTGTGGCGCAAGGAACAACGACGGGAGCGGGCATGACCGCCTCGAGGATTCTTGTCGTCGATGACGAAGCGGATATCCGTACCCTGATCCAGGAGATCCTCTCGGAGGAGGGTTACGCCGTCACGGTCGCAGCCGATGCGGCCGAGGCGCGAGCCGCCGTGGGCGCCGATGGTTTCGACCTGGTCCTGCTGGACATCTGGATGCCCGATACCGATGGCATCACCCTGCTCCGCGAGTGGGCCGAGGCGGATGCGCTCAAGTGTCCCGTGGTGATGATGTCCGGTCACGGCACCGTCGACACCGCGGTGGAGGCGACCCGCCTCGGTGCCAGCGACTTCATCGAAAAACCCTTGTCCCTGACCAAGCTGCTGCGCACGGTCGAACGCAGTCTGGAAGAGGGATCACGCCCGCGCGGGGCCACGGCCTCCGCGCGCGCCGCCCTGCCCGAGATGCTCGTCCCGGTGGGTCGCAGCCGCACCATGCAGACGCTCCGGGATCATGCCCAGCGGATCGCGCCCCACGACGCCCCGGTCATGATCTTCGGCGAATCCGGCACTGGCCGGGAGGCGTTTGCCCGGCACATCCACGCGATCGGACCGCGGGCCAAGGGTCCCTGGGTCAGCGTCGTGGCCGCCTCCCTGACCGCCGATACCGCGGCCACACAACTCTTCGGGACGCAGGATGCCCCCGGGCTGCTCGAGCGTGCCGCCGGCGGGGTGCTGTTCGTCAACGATATCGCCAGTCTTGGCGAGACCGCCCAGGGCCTGCTGTTCTCGGCCCTTGAACAGCAGGCCTGGACGCCTGTAGGCAGCACCCGGCCCCGCGAGATCGACCTGCGACTGCTGTGTTCGGCGCCGCCGGAATTCGAAGCCCGTCGTGAGGGCTTCCGCCAGGACCTCTACTCGCATCTGACCGTCCTGACGCTGCGGGTGCCGCCGCTGCGCGATTACGCGGAGGACGTGCCTGACCTGTTGCGTTATTTCGTCGATCGCCTGATCGACGCCGAAGGCCTGCCACTGCGTCGCGTCAGCATTGCCGCGCAGAATCGGCTGCGCAATTACCCGTGGCCGGGCAATGTGCGCGAGCTCAGGAATCTGGTGCACCGGCTGCTGATTCTCGGCGGCGACGAGGAGATCTCACTGGCCGAGATCGAGGCCGAACTGGAGGTGGCCGCTTCGGCCAGCGAGCCGCTGGTCAAGCAGGACCTGCTGGCCATGCCCCTGCGCGAGGCTCGGGAGCAGTTCGAACGGGCCTACCTGCAGCAGCAGTTGCAGCTCTGCGGCGGCAAGGTTGGACAGCTCGCGAAGCGGGTCGGCATGGAGCGCACCCACCTTTACCGGAAGCTGCGCTCGCTGGGCGTCGATTTCCGTCAGTCCGCCGACGATTGATCTTCCGCTGCGTCTGGCGCCTGCCGGACCCGCTCTATCGCCTCCGGCGGCATCGTATCCCGCTTGAGAATGTTGAGGATCGCCGCCTGCACGGCAGGATCAGGGATCGGGCCGGAGGAGACGATCATCGAGGTGCCGGGCACGAAGCGTTGCGGATCGGCGATGTAGGCGGCGAGCGTCTCGTCGGTCCACACCAGACCTTCGCGACCGGCACGGGCCAGCGCCGCGCTGTAGTGAAAGCCCGGGACCGTACCGGCCTGCTGGCCGAAAATGGCGTGCAGGTTCGGTCCTACCTTGAAGCGTCGGTCTCCTGCGCTGACCGTATGGCAGAACGTGCACCACTTGTAGAGTTCGTCGCGTACCTGGCGTTCAAATGCCGACTCGGGCATGACCTGCACACGCATCTGCACCTCTGCGTGCCAGACACGATCATCCTCGACCTGGACCACCTCGCCGCGTGGCCAGGGCGTCACGCGGAACTGCTGGTAGGGGCCGAGTGCCCCGAGTGTGATCAGCGCCACCGCCGCAACCGGTGCCAGCACCCGCGCCACGGCGCCTGGCCCCGGTGCCCCAGTCTCGCGCTGCTCGAGCGCGGGCGGCACCAGCCGGTCGGGGAAGTCGCTGGGGCCGCCCCGCCGGGGCAGCTGTGCGGCGATGTCTGGTGCCCGACGACCGCGATGCAGCAGCGCGCCGGCCAGCCAGACCACGCCGATCAGGCCCCCAAAGAGACCCAGCGCGGGCAACCCGGGTTCCGGACCCCCGAAGGTCGCCAAGGCGTATACCGTGGCGCCCACCGCGACCAGCACGAAGGCGGCGAGGCCTGGCGGCAGCAGGACGAACAGGCCGTGTCCGTGGACCAGCTTGCCCCATCCGGCCACCAGCAGCGCACCCAGCGCCAGCAGGGTGATCATGAAGCCCGCGCTGGAGTGGAAGTAGCCTGAGAATTGCCACAGGCCCCGGCTCTCGCCGACCAGTGGCGGCAGGGGAATCGGTCCGAGGTGCAGCCGCATGCCCTCTCCCCAGCCCCAGCCCAGGCCGAGCACCGGCGCGCTGACCAGGATCAACAGGATTCCCAAGGCCACGGTTCTGCCCCACAGCCAGAACCCTGGCGGGACCCCCGTGCCAGGACGCAGTCCCCGCTCCTCGCGCCACCAGCACCACAGGCGCCAGGCCGCCAGCGCGAACAGCACCGCGCCGACCAGAAAATGCCAGCCCCGGAGTTCGTCGCGCAGCGGCAACGCCCGATCCGTGCGCGCCTTGACGATGGTCACCCAGGAGTGGGCGAGATAGGCGGTGGCCAGCAGCCAGTCGAGGACAAGGCTCGCGCGGCTGCGCACAGCGGTGGGCGTGCGGGTGCTCATGGGGCAGGCCTGGGTTGCTGGAAGGTCAGGAGATCTTAGCGGTCCGTCGGCAGACATGCGCTCGGACCGGGCGGTCAACAAGCCCTCTGTCCACCAGGCAGATGACCTGTTTGGCTGGCCTCAGTCCGGAACGCGGATCAGCAGCACCTCGATCTGGGCGTCGCGCAGCTGCTCCCTCACCCGGTTGAGTTCGGCCAGATCACCGATCGGCCCGATCCGTACCCGGTGAAACGTGTCCTGGTCGATCTGCACCCGCTGGATGGACGACTCGATGCCGCGCAGCGCGAGCGTGGCGCGCATCCGGTCTGCATCCTCCTGGCGCCGGAAGGATCCGGCCTGCAGGACATAGCTGCCGGGGGCCTCGACCGGCGCGGGGCGGGGCTGTGCGCTGCCGTCGCGGCGCACAGGCGTCTCGGTTTCCGGCAGCACCACCTCGAATTGTGGCAACAGCTCGTAGAAATCGAAGCGACTCCGTGGCTCGGGCTCCGGTGCCGTCCGGCGCGCGGCTGCCGGCGGCGCGCTCGCAGGGGCGGTATCGTCAGCCGTGACCGGTGGTGCCCGGGTGGCCACAGGTTCGGCGCGGTCACTGGTGTGTCGCAGGTGGATGGCGGCGGCGATGGACAGGCCGACGGTGAGCCCGAACAGCATCCAGGCCCAGCCGGCCGTGCCGCCACTGCGCCGCCGCGGGCTGCGTCGCCGCCGCTGCGCCATACGTTACATGCGCTCCGGCGCCGACACCCCGAGCAGCGTCAGGCCGTTGACGATCACCTGCCGCGCCGCCACGCACAGCGTGAGCCGCGCGTCGCGAAGTACCGCGTCATCGACCAGGAAGGGCTGGGCGTTGTACCAGGTGTGGAAATCATGCGCCAGGTCGCGCAGGTAGAACACCAGGGTCTGTGGCGCGCGGTTGAGCGCCGCCAGTTCGAGCACTTCGGGATAGCGGGACAGTGCGCGGATCAGGGCCTTCGCCTGCGGCTCCTCGACCCGCTCCAGCGCGGCCAATCCCTGCTCACGGTCCCACGCCTGGCCGCGCTCGGCGAGCTGCTGCATGACGCTGCACACGCGCGCATGCGCGTACTGGATGTAGTAGACCGGGTTGTCACTGGAGCTGGATTTGGCGAGCTCGAGATCGAACTCCAGGTGCTGGTCATTGGAGCGCATCACATAGAACAGCCGGGCGGCGTCGCGGCCGACCTCCTCGCGCAGTTCACGCAGCGTGACGAACTCGCCGGAGCGGGTCGACATCTGCACCTTCTCGCCACCGCGGTACAGCGTGACGAACTGCACCAGACGCACCTCAAGACTCTCCGGGTCCTCGCCCATGGCCTCGAGGCCCGCCCGCACGCGTGCGATATAGCCGTGGTGATCGGCGCCCAGCACGTCGAGCAGCAGATCGAAGCCGCGGGTCCGCTTCTCGTGGTGATAGGCGATATCAGAGGCGAAATAGGTTCTGACCCCGTTTTCACGGATGACCACGCGATCCTTCTCGTCGCCATACTCGCTGGCGCGGAACCAGGTTGCGCCGTCCTGGACATAGAGCCGATCGCGCGCCGTCAGCTGCTCGAGTGCGGTGTCGATGGTGCCATGGGTGGTGAGGCTGCGCTCGGAGTACCAGCGGTCGTAGCTGACCCCGAAGGCTTCGAGATCGTCGCGGATGTCGTCGAGGACCGCATTCAGTCCCTGGTCGAATATCTCCCGGAAGCCGTCCTCCCCGAGGAGTTCGCGCGCCCGGCCAACCACGGCATCGACATAGCTCTCCTGGTCACCGCCGTCCGGCGCATCCGGCGGCAGGCCGTCACGGAAGTCCTCGGCGCTGACGCGGAAGCGTTCCCCGTAGGCCGCGCTGACGGTGGTGGCGATATCGCGGACATAGTCGCCGCGGTAGCCGTTGGCCGGCATGGCGACGTCGACACCCTGCGCCTGCAGGTAGCGCACCCAGACGCTGATGGCAAGAATTTCCATCTGGCGGCCGGCATCGTTGACGTAATACTCGCGGTGGACCTGATGGCCGGTGGCGGAGAGCAGATTGCCCAGGGTCGCGCCGTAGGCCGCATGCCGGCCATGGCCGACATGCAATGGCCCGGTGGGGTTGGCCGAGACGAATTCGAGCAGCACCTTCGTGCCCTTGCCGATGTCGCTGCAGCCGTAGGCCTGGCCACGATCCAGGATTTCTGCGATCTGGCTGCGCCCCGCCGCTTCGCTCAGCGTGAAATTGATGAAGCCCGGCCCGGCGATCTCCACGGCCGCGATCTGCTCGGATGCAGGCAGCGCCGCCACCAGGGCCTCGGCGAGTTCGCGCGGCCGTCGTCCCAGCGGCTTGGCCAGCCGCATCGCCACGTTGGTGGTGAAATCCCCATGACGGGGGTCGCGCGTCCGTTCCACGTGTGGATCGATCGCGGACTCCCCGGCTGATGCACCGGCGAGATCGAGACTGTCGAGGGCGTGGCGAACAAGCGTGGTGACGTGTGACTTCACGGCGAATGGATCGTCCGGGTGAGCGGGAGGTCGCGAGGCCTGCGCAGCCGATCGCGCGGCCGCGCATTGTACCGCCCGGCCCGCGGCTTTGGGAAACGCCACACGGCCCACCGGCACCCCGTGGCGGGTGCGATCGGCTAGATCAGGTCGGGTGGATCAACGTCGATCACCCAGCGCACGCGCCGGGCCTCGGGCAATGCGGCGAGGCGTGTCGGCAGCTGGCCGAGCAGACGCTGCAACGGCCGGTGATCGGCGGCGAGGAACAACAGCTGCTGGCGATAGCGGCCCGCGCGGCGCTCCATGCCCGCGGGTGCGGGCCCGAGCACCTCGGTGCCGGCGATCCCGAAGCCCCGTGCCAGTTCGCGGGCGGCTTCAAGAAACGCCTGGGGTGGACGCCGCCCGGGCGCCTCCGCGCGCAGCAGGGCCAGCCGTGTATACGGCGGCCATCCCGCCGCCTCGCGCTCTGCGAGCAGGGCGGCCGCGAATCCGCGGTAGCCCTCGTCGCACAGCCGCCTGAGCAGGGGGTGCGCTGGGAACCGCGTTTGGATCAGCACCTCGCCCGGGCGCTCACCACGACCGCAGCGTCCCGCCACCTGGACGATGGTCTGGGCCAGACGCTCGCTTGCGCGGTAGTCGCTGGAGAACAGCCCCTGGTCGGCATCGAGGATGCCCACCAGGCTGATCCCCGGAAAGTCGTGGCCCTTGGTGAGCATCTGCGTACCCACGAGGATGCGCACCTCGCCGCGACGCACCGCATCGAGGTGGCGCTCCAGGCTGTCCCGCCGCCGGGTGGTGTCGCGATCGATGCGCACGCCGCGGACGTCCGGGAACAGGCGTGCCAGCGTCTGCTCGATGCGCTCGGTGCCCTGGCCGACCGGCGCGAGCTCGGCGGACCCGCAGGCCGGGCAGCTGTCGGGCACGGCGCGCTCCGTGCCGCAGTGATGACAGCGCAGCCGTCGGTCGTGCTGATGGACGGTCATGCGTGCGTCGCAGCGGGGACAGTCGACGACGTGCCCGCAGTCCGTACACCATAACGCCGGTGCGAATCCCCGGCGGTTGAGGAACAGCAGCACCTGGCCATCGCTGTCGAGGTGGCGGCGCATCGCGGCGAGCAGCGGTGTCGAGAGGCCCTGCTGCTGACGGTGATGGCTCAGATCGACCAGCGACAGCGCCGGCTCTTTGCCGCCCCCGATCCGCCGCGGCATCTCCAGCAGCTGGTAACGACCGTCCCGGGCGTGGCGCAGCGATTCCAGCGAGGGTGTGGCCGAGCCCAGCACCAGTGGGACCCCGAGTTCCCGTGCTCGCACCACCGCCAGGTCGCGCGCGGAATAGCGTACGCCTTCCTGCTGGCGGAACGAGCTGTCATGTTCTTCATCGAGGATGATCAGACCCGGTCGGGCTAGCGGCACGAACAGCGCGGAGCGGGTGCCGACAAGGATTGCAGCGCGCCCGGAGCGCGCGGCCCGCCAGGCGGCGAGTCGTTCTGCATCGCCAAGCCCGGAGTGCAGCGCGCAGACGGCGTCGCCGAACCGTGACCGCAAGTGCGCCAGCAGTTGTGGTGTCAGGCCGATTTCCGGCACCAGGACCAGCGACTGCTGGCCCGCCAGCAGTCGCTCGGCCATCAGCCGCAGATAGACTTCGGTCTTGCCGCTGCCGGTAACCCCGTGCAGCAGGTGCACGGCGAACCCAGCCTCAGCATGCACGCCTGCGACGGCCGCCGCCTGGTCCGCTGTCAGCTCGGGTCCAGTGTCCGGTGTGGGCCAGTCCGGGTCCGCTGCCAATGCACCGAGCTCGCAGCGCGTGGCCCAGCCGCGGCCGCATAGCGCCGCCGCAGCGCGCCGCGCTGCGGTATCGAGCTCGGCCATCCGCAGCGGACTGTCGTTCTGGAGCCGCGCCAGCAGCTCGGCCTGCCGCGGCGCACGCCGAAGGCTATCTGCTGGCGCCGCGGCGCCAGCCGGCGTCAGTGCAAGGCCGGGTTCATGGGCCTGCGCAGCGGCGCCCTGGCGCAGGCCCGCTGGCAGCATGCTCCAGAACATCTCTCCGGGAGGCTGGCGGTAATAGTCGGCACCCCATCGCAGCAACGCCAGCAGATCCGGGGGCAGCACGGCCGTCTGGTCGAGCACCCGAAGCGCGTGGCGCAGTCGGGCGGGAGGCACCTCGCTTGCGGTGGTGGTGCCCACCAGCAGGCCGAGACGTCTGCCGCGCCCGAAAGGCACCTCGATACGGATCCCGGGGGCCAGGTTGGAGGCCTGCACGCCCGCAGGCGGCAGGTAATCGAAGTAACCGTGGATCGGCGCCGGAATGGCCAGACGCAGGATCGTGGCGTCAGCAGCCGCCATCGTGGCCTGTTCCGCGCGGCGCTTGTCCACAGAACCTGTGGATAAGTCTGTGGGTTAAGCGGGGCAAACCCTTGCCAGTCCAGCCCGTCATGCGGTCGCCGTCAAAATGATCATTTTTTGATCGATACACTAATAATCATATTTTTCAATATCTTAAGATGTTTCACTTCGATGACATGTGAGCAAAGCGGTCTAGGAGCCTGACGCTTGCCCTGGGTGTGCATAAATCTGAGGTGGCCCGCGTTGTCAACCTGTCGTGGGGTTACTGCGTTATTGCGGTCAGGACCCGGGCTGTCTGGCTGGCGGCGGACCACTGTTGGAAGTGACTATGATGCACCTTGGTCTGTGCGACATGGCAAGTGAGGAATGCGCCCTGCAACCGACAGCCGATCTCGATGGCTTCCTGGCGGACGTCGAACGCTCGGCGTTCAGAATTGCGCGTCATTACACGGGGGGCGAAGACGAGGCGCTCGACCTCGTGCAGGATGCCATGTTGCGTTTCGTTCGACGTTACGCCGCCACCTCCAGCGAGCAGTGGCGACCGCTGTTCTTCAGCGTGCTGCGTAACCGGCTGCACGACTGGCACCGACGGACCCGCGTCCGCCGGCGTGTCCTGGTCTGGTGGCCAGGCGGTAGATCGGCGGCTGACGATACCGTGGTGGAGACGTCAGTCGACCTGTTTCCGGGGCCGGCCACCGAGACGCCCGACCGCCAGGTGCAGTCATCCGCTGCCCTGGCCGCGTTGGAAACCGCACTGGCGACGCTGCCGGCACGACAGCGAGAGGCGTTCCTGCTGCGCTCGCTGGACGGCATGGACGTTGCCGATACGGCACGCGCCATGGGCGTCAGCGTCGGCAGCGTGAAGACTCATTACCACCGCGCCGTGCAACGGTTGCGGATGTTGCTTGGAGACCATTGGCATGACTGAACGCGACGACGAGGCTTTCCTGCTGCGTGCGCGCCAGCTTTTTCGCGAGCAGGAAAATGCCCTTGCGCCCGGGACGCGCAAGGCCCTGGCAGAGCGTCGGCAGCTCGCTGTGGCGGCGGTCAACTGGCGCACCAGACGATCTGCAGCCGTCAGCGTCCTCGGCCCGGCATTGGCTGCGGCGCTGGTGCTGGCGGTCTGGATCTGGCCCGGTGGGCCTGGCGAGCCGCCCACGGTGCACCCTGATGCGATGGCACTGACGGAACTGGAGTTGCTGCTGTCTGCGGAAGACTGGGAGCTGGTCGATGACCTTGATTTCTACCTGATGCTCGGCGAACTCGATGAGACGCTTGGGCATGGCTGATGGTCGGGCAGTCCATACGACCAGGCTGGCAGCCTGGGTGCTCGCCGGTCTGCTCCCGGCCGCGGTGGCGTTCGCAGGTGGTCTCGAGGCGCCGGAAGATGCGCTCGATGAGACATTTCTGGCCTTCCTGGCTGATTGGGATGCGGTGGTTGGGGATGCTGAACGACTGGCGGATGGCGCGGTTTCGGGGGAGAGCGGACCTGCTGCGGTCCGTGAACAGCCCGGAGAGCAGGATGATGATGACAATGAGCGCACGTGACATGGGCTGCAGGATCGTCTCTGGATGGGTACTGGCTGTGGCGGTCTGCGCGCCCGTCTTCGCGGGCGAAGCCCCTGCCTGGAACGAACTGACAGGCGCGCAGCAGCGGGTCTTGCAGCAGGTCGAGACGGAGTGGAATGACTTCGAGCCCGAGCGCAGGCAGCGCCTGGTGGCCGGCGCGGAGCGCTGGCTGCAGCTGGACCCGGAAGAGCGCGCCGCAGCGCGGGCGCGTTTCGAGCGCTGGCAGGCCATGAGTCCGGCGGAGCGTGATGATCTGCGCAACCGTGCCGAGCGGTATCGCGCTTTGAGCCCCGAGGAACGGCAGCTGTTGCGGGAGAACCGGCAACGCTATCGGGAGATGAACGAGGCGCGTCGGGAGGCGCTGCGGGAGCGCTGGCAGAACATGTCGCCTGAAGAGCGCGAGACGCTGCGCCAGCGGCGCCAGGAGCGTCGCCCCGACATCGGCCGCCCGGATAGACCGGCCGAACGGCCTGCCGAGCGTCCCGGCAGGCCGGCGGACCGACCGCCGGTGCAGCGGCCGGTCCCACCCCGCCCTGGAGCTAGAGCTCCTTGACCGCCTGGATCAGCTCGGCGGCGGCCGCCTGGCCGTCGCCGTAGAGCATCCGGGTCTGGTCCAGGAAGAACAGCGCGTTCTCGATCCCAGAGAAGCCCGCGCCCTTGCCGCGTTTGACTACGATCACGTTCTTGGCCTTGTCGGCATTGAGGATCGGCATGCCATAGATCGGGCTTGACGGATCCGTGCGCGCCACCGGGTTGACCACGTCATTGGCGCCGATGATCAGCGCGACATCAGCGGTTTCGAACTCCTGATTGATCTCGTCGAGGTCGTAGATCATGTCGTAGGGCACACCTGCCTCGGCCAGCAGCACGTTCATGTGCCCGGGCATCCGTCCCGCCACCGGGTGAATGGCGAACTTCACCTTGACGTCACGCTCGCCGAGCAGCTGACAGAGTTCCCAGACCTTGTGCTGCGCCTGCGCCACCGCCATGCCATAACCGGGCACCACGATGACCTTGTTGGCGAAGGCCATCATCACGCCCACGTCCGACGCCTCGATTTCCTTCATGCTGCCGCCGGTCTCGCTGGTCTCTGCAGCAGCCGTATCGCCGAAGCCGCTGAACAGCACGCTGCCGAGCGAGCGGTTCATGGCCTTGGCCATGAGCTGGGTCAGCAGCGTACCGGCTGCGCCCACGACCACACCCGCGATCATCAGCGCCGGGTTGTCCAGAACCAGACCCTTGAAGCCCACGGCCAGCCCGGTCAGTGCGTTGTACAGGGAGATGACCACCGGCATGTCCGCGCCGCCGATCGGCAGGGTCATGAGCACCCCGAACACCAGCGAGAGCACCACGAACCAGAGCAGCACGTTGTTGTTGACGTCGTTGCCACTGAAGGTCACCCAGAGGCCCAGCAGCACCGTGACCGCGAACAGCACGATGTTGAGCTTCTGCTGGCCGCTGAAGCGCAGCGTCTTGTTCATCAGCCCCTGCAGCTTGGCGTAGGCGATCAGCGAACCGGAAAATGCCACCGCACCGATGAGCACGCCAAGCGCGGCAATGCTCTGGATCAGCAGCGACATGTCCTTGCCCTGGAGCAGCGCGACGATACCGATGCCGGCCGCGGCACCGCCGCCCATGCCGTTGTACAGCGCGATCATCTGCGGCATGTCGGTCATGGCCACCCGCTTGGCGCTCCACCAGGCGAGCCCGCCACCGACAGCGATGCCGAGGATGATCAGGAAGTAGTTCAGGAAGCCCTTGAGCTCCGGGTGGAAGAAGGTCACGACCGTGGCGAGCACCATGCCGTAACCCGCCCAGATGATGCCGCGCCTCGCCGTGACCGGCGAAGCCATCTGTTTCAGGCCCAGAATGAACAGGACCGCGGCGACGAAGTAGGAGAGGTTGATGATCATTTAGCCACCCCGCTTGCTGGACTTGAACATTTCCAGCATCCGCTCGGTGACCACGTAGCCGCCGACGGCGTTACCCGCGCCCAGCACCACGGCGATGAACCCCACCCAGCGCTCGACCGAGGTCTCGGCGTGGCCCAGCGCCACCATCGCGCCGATCAGCACGATGCCGTGCACAAAGTTCGACCCTGACATCAGCGGGGTATGCAGGATCACCGGCACGCGTGCGATCACTTCGTAGCCGGTGAACGCCGCGAGCATGAAGATATACAGTGCTATGAAACCTTCGATCATGATGTCGCCCCTTCAATGGCCTTGGCGGTCGGCGCGTGACGGATATCGCCCTCATGGGTGAGTACCGCACCGGCGAACACCTCGTCGTCCCAGTCGATCGACAGCACACCGTCCTTGATCGCCGGCTGCAGGAAGTTCAGCAGGTTGCGCGCGTACATGGCGCTCGCGTGCGTGGCGAGCGAGGAGGGGATGTTGACCGGACCGACGATGCTCACGCCGTTGTGCACGACAGTCTCCCCCGCCTGGGTCAGTTCGCAGTTGCCGCCGGTTTCCGCAGCGATGTCGACGATCACCGCGCCGGTTTTCATGCGCTCGACCGCGGCCCTGGAGATGATCCGCGGCGCCGGCCGTCCGGGAATGGCGGCGGTGGTGATCACGGCGTCCATCACGGCAATCCGCGCATCCAGCGCCTCCTGCTGCTTGGCCTTTTCCTCGTCGGTGAGCTCGCGGGCATATCCGCCCTCGCCCTCGGCCGAGACGCCGGTGTCCACGAACTTCGCACCGAGCGACTGCACCTGCTCGCGGGTCGCGCTGCGCACGTCATAGGCTTCGACCACCGCGCCGAGCCGCTTCACGGTGGCGATCGCCTGCAGGCCGGCGACACCGGCGCCAATCACCAGGACCTGGGCCGGGCGGATGGTGCCCGCAGCGGTGGTCAGCATGGGCATGAACTTGTCCATGGTGTTGGCGGCGATGAGTGCAGCCTTGTAGCCGGCGATGGCGCCCTGGGAGGACAGCGCATCCATGGACTGGGCGCGCGAGATCCGCGGGATAAGCTCCATCGCGAAGCTGGTGAGTTTTTTCTCGCGCAGCGCCTTGACCAGTTCGTGCTGTGCATGGGGCTGCATGTAGCCAGTGAGTACCGCGCCTGGTTTGAGATGCTCCAGCAGCTCGATGCCAGGCGGCTGCACGGTGAGCACGACATCGGCGTCCTTCACGGCGGCTGCAGCGTCTGCAACGATTTCGCAACCCTTGAACTCGTCGTCCGGAATCTGCGCGCCCTTGCCGGCGCCGGCCTCGATGCGGATGGTGGCGCCAAGCTTGATCAGCCGCGCCGCCACCTCCGGCACGAGGGCCAGGCGTCGTTCACCGGGCGCGCGCTCCGCTGGCACGCCTATGGTCACTGGCATGTAACTCTCCCTTGAATATGTGTCGTGCCCGGCAGGGCAGGCGGCAACATAAGCCAGATTGCCGCCGAGTGTCCAATTGCCGTTTGTATCGTAACGGGACTCATGATAAGACAGAATGGGCATTGACGGCATGGATGGCGGCATGCAGGACCTCCCCGGCAGACCCTGGCAGGCACTTCGGCAAGAGACGGCGCTGCTCGCGCAGCAGGTGCTGCGCACGGACGTGGCCGGCATGCCGTTGGAGTGGATCGACTACCGCGAGGCGGCCCGGTTGTACCATACCCAACAGGTGGCCTACGCCTGCGGGACGTTGCTGTTCTGCGTCCGCGGCGGCGTCAACGCGCATTCCGGCCGCCGCAGCCGCATCGAAGTCAATTCGATCATTGCCACCCAGGGTGGGGTACTTTCGCTGGATCGCAATTCCGCGAGTTATTCGCCGCCCCTGAACAACCGCACCCTGTTCCGGCGGGATGCGCATATCTGCCTGTATTGCGGCAATCGGTTTCGTACCTCGGAACTCACCCGCGACCACGTCACGCCGATCAGCCAGGGCGGCCTGGACCGCTGGATGAACGTGGTGACCGCCTGTCGGCGCTGCAACAATCACAAGGGTGGGCGGACGCCCGAGCAGGCCGGCATGCAGCTGCTCGCCGTGCCCTTCAAGCCGAGCTACGCGGAGTACATTTTCCTCAAGGGCCGACGCGTGCTCACCGACCAGATGGCCTACCTGCTGGCGCACTTCCCGCGCTCGAGCCCGCTGCACCAGCGGCTCAGCGATCATCTCGCGCGTGGAGAGGGTTGGCAGGACCCGCCGTGAGCCGGCGGGTGCTGCTGGTCGATGCCAGTGTCTACGTTTTCCGTGCCTGGTTCTCGCTACCCGCGAGTCTGACCGATCCCGCAGGCCGACCCGTCAATGCCTTCTACGGCTTCGCGCGCTTTCTGCTGGAGCTGCTCGCGGCCGAGCGGCCGGTCGCCATTGCCTGTGCCTTCGACGAAAGCCTGACCACCTCCTTCCGCAACGAGGTCTACCCCGACTACAAGGCCAACCGCGACCCTGCCCCCGAGGAACTGAAGCACCAGTTCGCGCTGTGTCGGCGCCTGTGCCGGGCGCTGGGCGTGCTGGAACTCGGTGATCCTCGCTTCGAGGCCGACGACCTGATCGGTAGCCTGATGCACCACCACCGTGGGGCGTACCCAGGGTTCGCGATCCTCACCCGCGACAAGGATCTTGCCCAGCTGCTCGGGCCGGGCGACGTGTTCTGGGACTATGCCGCGGGCGTGTCTCTGGACGCGGCCGGGGTCGAGCGACGTTTTGGCCTGCCGCCCGAGCGCATCGCCGAGCTGCTGGCGCTGACCGGCGATGCCGTCGACAACATCCCCGGCGTCCCCGGCATCGGCCCGAAGACCGCCACCGCCCTGCTGGCGCACTTCGGCGGGCTCGATGCCCTGATGGCGGGGCTGGATGCCCTGCCGGACTCCGGATTGCGCGGCGCAAAGCGCCTGGCGGCACTGTTGGCCGAGCATGCCGACACCGTCGCCCTGGCCCGGCAGCTGACGGTGATCTCCACCGACGCGCCCATTCCGCGGGATCCGGCCGCGCTCCGACGCAGTGCTTCCGACCCGGCAGCCCTGGCCGCGCTGTTCGACGAGGCCGGTGTTGGCACGCGCCTGCGCGCCCTGGTCGTGTGACCACGCCTCAATTTCCGGGCACGCCGGTCGATAGAACGCCTGGAGGGCTGCCTGGGGCGGCTCGGGAACAGGTGTGTCCGCGATGCAAGAACCGACTCTCCCCGACAACGAGGTGCGGCGCCAGCAGGCGCTCGAGCGGCTGCGGATCCTGGATACGGGTCCGGAGGAACGCTTCGATCGCCTGACGCGCCTGGCCAGCGCGGTGTTCGATATGCCGATTGCGCTGGTCAGCCTGGTCGATCGGGAGCGCCAGTGGTTCAAATCCTCCCAAGGCCTCGATGTCCGCGAAACCCCCAGGAACGTCTCGTTCTGCGGCCACACTATTCTCGAAGAACGCTGTCTGGTCGTCGAGGACGCGACTGTCGACCCGCGTTTCGCCGACAATCCCCTGGTCACCGGAGCGCCGGACATCCGGTTCTATGCCGGCTGGCCGATCACCGCGCCCGGGGGTGGACGTATCGGCACGCTGTGTGTGATCGATCGCAAGGCGCGGAAGTTTGGCGCCCGCGAGCTTGCGCTGCTGGAGCAGCTCGCCGTGATGGTCGAGCATGAACTCTCCGGCTGGGATCGCGATCTCCTCTACCAGGACATTCTGGATGCCGCACCTGATGCCGTGTTCATGATCGGTGCCGAGGGCGTCGAGGCCGGCAGGATTCTCTGGGCCAATGCCCTCGCCCACACGATGCATGGTGCCCCGCCGGGCAGCCTCGTCGGCCAGCCGATCGCGGCGCTGAACGATCCCGACACGGCCGAGCGGGTCCCCGAGCGCGTGGCCCGGCTTCTCGCCGGCGACATCGTCCGCTTTACCGGCCGTCACCGCCACGCCGATGGCACGCTGTTCCCGGTCGAGGTCTGCGCCCGCCGGGTGATGTTCGAGGGACGCCCGGTCATCCTCGGTTTCGACCGCGACATCTCGGTGCAGGCGCAACAGCAGGCATCTCTGGCGCGGGCCGAGCAGCGCCTGTCGCTGGCCATGGAGGGTGCTCGGATCGGTTTGTGGGATGCCGATCTCGACACTCGGGAGGTCTACTGCTCGGAGACCTATTTCACCCTCCGCGGCGAGCAGCCTCGGCCTGGCGGGGTGGCGGTTTCCTACGCCTACGATTCCTGCCACCCGGACGACCTGCCGACATTTCGTCGCGAGGCCGAGCGGGTGATCCGGCATGGCGCCGATCGCTTCGTCAGCGAGCGGCGAACCCGCACGGCCGACGGCTGGCTGTGGATTCGTGACATCGCCACCGTGGTGGAGCGCCGCGCGGATGGCTCACCGCGCCGCCTCGTCGGCGTGAACATCGACATCCAGGCGATGCGCGAGGCGATGGAGCAGGCCGCGGCCGCCAGCCAGGCCAAGAGCGAGTTCCTGGCGAACATGAGCCATGAGATCCGCACGCCGATGACGGCGATTCTCGGCTACACCGAACTCCTCGGTGGTGATGACGCACTCGACGAGCCCGGCGAGCTGCGCGCCGCGATCGGCACCATCCAGCGCAATGCCCGGCACCTGCTGGCCGTCATCAACGACATCCTCGACATGTCCAAGATCGAGGCTGGCTGCATGCACGTGGAGTGTATCGACACTGAACCCCTGGGGATCCTCGCCGATCTGGTGTCGCTGATGGCGCCGGCGGCACGCGAGCGCGGCCTCGAGCTGCGCCTGGTCCAGGAGAGCCCCATCCCGGCGCTGATCCGCTCGGATCCCACGCGCCTGCGCCAGGTCGTTCTCAACCTGCTCAGCAATGCCGTGAAGTTCACCGAGCAGGGGGGTGTCCGGGTCGAGGTGGCGCACGATCCGGAGCGCCAGCGCCTGGAGGTGCGGGTGGTGGATACCGGCATCGGCATGACGCCGGAGCAGTGCGAGCGGATTTCCCGTTTCGAGGTGTTCGCGCAGGGCGATGCGAGCATGGCACGGCGGTTTGGCGGCACCGGCCTTGGCCTGCGGATTTCCAGTGCGCTGGCCGATATGCTTGGCGGTGGGCTCGAGCTCATCTCGACCCCGGCGGCAGGGACGACCGTCATCCTCGAGCTCCCCACAGGCGCGATCGACGGGGTCCCCCTGCTCGTGCCCGGTGCCGAAGCTTCACGGCTGCAGGCCGCCACTCCAGCGTCTACCGTGCCCGGCCTGGTCTCGGACGTGCTCGCCGGTACCCGCATCCTGCTGGCCGAGGACGGTCTCGACAACCAGCGCCTGGTCAGTTTCCATCTCCGGCGCGCGGGCGCCGAGGTGCTGCTGGCCGAGAACGGGCGCGAGGTGCTCGACCTGTTCGAGGCCGGCGAGCTTGCAGACGTCGCCCTTATCCTGATGGACATGCAGATGCCGGCGCTGGACGGTTACGAGGCCAGCCGGCAACTGCGTGCACGGGCGTGCCGGCTGCCGATTATTGCCCTGACGGCGCATGCGATGAGCGGCGACCGCGAGAAATGTCTCGGCGCAGGCTGCGACGGCTACCTGACCAAGCCGATTGCGGCCGCCGGGCTGGTCGAGGCCTGCCGGGGAGCGCTGGGCGAGCCACCGGGGACGGCGATCGCCCGCCAGGCCTGAACAGCCAGTGATCAGGGGATGCGCGCCAGGGGCTCGCGCCCCCTGCTAACATATCTGGCATCCCCGCAGACCGCCGTCTGCCCCCGATACCTCTCCGGAGTTTCCATGACCCTGACCAGGCTTCTGTTTCTTGTCGTCTTTGGTTTCGCCAGTGCCGCCTGCGCACCACCGACCGAGCCGCCATCCGCGGACGGGGCGGAGCGCACGGAGACTGCCACCGCAGCCGGCGGCAACCCCCTGCTGGCGGCCTCGACACTGCCTTACGGTGCGCCGGATTTCGCACGGCTGCGCGACGAGCACCTGTTACCCGCCATCGAGCAGGGCATACGTGAGGCCCGCGAGGAGATCCGCACGATCACCGACAACCCCGAGCCGCCGACCTTCGAGAACACCCTCGAGGCCTGGGAGCGTAGTGGTCAACTGCTGTCGCGCGCCCGGCGCGTGTTCTCGCAGCTCAACTCGGCCGACGGCAACGAGGCCCGTCGGGCGATCGCGCGCGAGACCGCGCCGCTGCTGGCCGCTCACGACGATGCGATCCTGCTGGATCCGGCCCTGTTCGCCCGCGTGGCGGCGCTGTACCAGGCGCGGGAATCGCTGGCACTGACCGCGGAACAGGCGCGCCTGCTCGAGCGGCGCCATACCCAGATGCTGCGCGCCGGTGCGGGGTTGCCGGAGAGTGACCAGGCGCGGCTGCGTGAAATCAACCAGGCATTGGCCACCCTGCGAAATCAGTTTCAGGATAACTTCCGGGATGACGGGGCGGCTTTCGTACACGTGGTGCGCGATCGCCATGCGCTCGCGGGGCTGTCGGCGGACCTGGTGTCACGGGCGGCCACCGAGGCGCGCGAGCGCGACCGGGAAGATGCCTGGGCCTTCACGCTGGCCGAGCCGGTGGTCTTCGGCGTGCTTCGCGAGGCGAATGATCGCGGTCTGCGCGAGACGCTCTATCGCGCCTACAAGAACCGCGGCAACAACGGCAACGAGTTCGACAACAACGCGCTGGCCGGCAGAATCGTCAGCTTGCGGGCCGAGCGGGCCGCACTGCTCGACCACCCCTCCCACGCGCACTTCATCGCCGAGGACAACATGGCCGGCCACCCGGACGCGGTCATGGAGATGCTGGAGCGGTTGTGGACACCGGCGCTGGCAAATGCCCGGCGTGAAGCCGAGCGGCTGCAGCAGCAGATCGACGCCGAGGGCGGCGACTTCGAACTCGCCCCGTGGGACTGGTGGTACTACGCCGAGCGCGTGCGCGCTACCGAATACGCCTTCGACGAGGATCAGCTGCGCCCGTATCTGGAGCTCGGCCGCGTGCGTGACGGGGCGTTCGAGCTCGCAACCGAGCTCTGGGGGGTCAGCTTCCGCCGCCGCGACGATATCCCCGGCTACCATCCCGAGGTGCAGGTCTTCGAGATGCTCGACGGCGAGGGCCGCGGCATGGGGCTGTTGTACATGGACTTCCTGGCGCGCCCCTCGAAACGCTTCGGTGCCTGGATGAGTGCTTTCCAGGTCCAGTCCAGCCTGCTCGATACCGCGCCGATCGTGACCAATACGAGCAATTTCGGTCCGGCCACCGAGGGCGAACCCGTGCTGCTGTCGTTCAGCCAGGCGCGGACGCTGTTCCACGAGTTCGGTCATGCGATCCATGGGTTGTTTTCCGACGTCCGCTACCCAAGCCTCAGCGGCACGGCTGTCGCGCGCGACTTCGTGGAGCTGCCGGCACAGCTGCTGGAGAACTGGGTGCCGGAGCCCGAGATGCTGGCGCGTTTCGCGGTGCATCACGAGACCGGTGAGCCGATGCCGCTGGCACTGGTGGACGCGCTGCGCGCGGCGCGGCGCTTCAACGAAGGGTTCGCAGCCACCGAGTACCTGGCCTCTTCGCTGGTTGACATGGCCTGGCACCTGCGCGGTTCGGCCGCGCCGCCCATCGAGGATGCGATCGCCTTCGAGGACGAGGTGATGCGCGACTACGGACTCATCCCGCAGATCCTGCCGCGGCACCGCAGCACGCACTTCAGCCACATTTTCCCCGGCGGCTATTCGGCCGCCTACTACAGCTACATCTGGGCCCAGGTGCTCGACGCCGATGCTTTCGAGGCCTTCCGCGAGCAGGGCCTGTTCGATCGGGAACTCGGCGAGCGGTTGCGCCAGACCATTCTCTCGGTGGGGGGCAGTCGCGATCCGATGGAGGCCTACCTCGAGTTCCGCGGTGCGCCGCCTGCGATCGAGCCGCTGCTCGAGCGCCGCGGACTGCAGCCGGTTGACCAGGGCGATTGATGACGACACCTGCCGGGCGCGCCACGGCGATCGATGGCGGTGAGGTCGGCGGGCAGGTACGGGAACTTTGCGCCGCCGATGGCTATCGCCTCGGCGCACGGTTTTTTCCGGCGGCTGAACATGAGCGTGGCCGGCTGGTGGTGGCCGCTGCCACCGCCGTGCCGCAGGGATTCTACGCCCGCTTTGCCCGTTATGCCGCCGCGCGTGGCTTCAGTACGCTGACGTTCGACTACCGGGGGACCGGTGCCTCCCGCCCGGACCGCCTGCGGGGGTTTGCGGCGAGCTTTCTCGACTGGGCTGAACTCGATCTCGCCGCCGCCGTGGCGGCGATGCAGGGCGGCAAGGGGCCTGTGCTGGTGGTCGGCCACTCCTTCGGCGGCCAGGCCTACGGCCTGCTGCCAAACCCCGACCAGGTGCAGGGTCTCTACACCTTCGGCACGGGCGCCGGCTGGCACGGCTGGATGCCAAGGCTGGAATCGCTGAGGGTCCGCGCCCTGTGGCACGTGGTCATTCCGGTGCTCACCCGCAGCCGTGGCTATCTGCCCATGTCCTGGGCGGGCATGGGCGAGGACCTGCCCCTGGGCGTGGCTCGGCAGTGGCGGCGCTGGTGCAGCTTTCCCCGGTATTTTTTCGATGATCCCGAGCTTGCCGATGCCATGCACGCACGCTTCAGCGCCGTGCGCACCCCGGTTGTGGCGGCCAATGCGCTGGACGATCGCTGGATTCCGCCGCCCGCCCGCGAGGCCTTCATGGCCGGCTACCAGCAGGCCCCTTACCGGGCTGTGGACATCGATCCCGCGCCCTACGGTGGGCTGGGACACATGGGCTATTTCCGCGCGCGGGCCGAGCCGTTGTGGTGCGATGTGATCGACTGGGCGGGCGCGTTGGCCGGAGATGCGCGCTGACCCCGCCCGGAAGGCTTGGCCACCGCGGGCGTCAGTCCTGCCAGCCCGCCTCATCGCAGAGATACAGCACCGTGCCTTCCGGGGCTTCCAGCATGCCCAGACAGTGCGCCAGCGTCTGACGACGGCCCGGCCGGCGCACCGGGTGGCCGTCGCGCAGCAGTGCCTCGATGCGGCCCGCCATATCATCCTCGTAGAAGGCGAGGCCCGGGAGCACGGTCGCGCTCTCGTGCAGGCCGAGGCTGATCTCGCTCCCCGTGAAGCGCGACCACGGCTGGGGGGTCTCCCCCTGCCAGCCCTCCATCAGGCCCAGCGCATCCCAGAAGCGCCGCGCGGCGGCGAGATCGTGGGTGGGCAGCACGTAGTCGCCAAAGAACCCCAGACGAGAGCGCACGGGATCGCCTGGCGGCGGGGAGTAGGTGCGCGCCTCGACCAGCAGCACCGGGCCACCGTCCGTGTCGCGCAGCAGTACGCGGTTCAGGCTGTCGGCATCGAGCTGGGCCTCCTCGGCGCGCAGGCCCAGGCGTGCGAGCTCGCGGTGCCAGGCGCGCAGCCCCGTGTGCACGAATACCGGGGTGATGTCCTCGAACACACCCCCGTGCAGCCCCAGCAGCAGCCGGCCGTCGGAGACGACCGCGTAGCTGTGGCCCCAGGTTTCACCGACCCGCGCCTGGGTGAACCCCAAGGTCTCATAGAAGGCCAGTGAAGCCTGGATGTCGGGGGCCGGCACGGCCAGTTCGAGGAATCGCTGCATGGCCCGGTCCCTCCTGCGCGCCGCGCCTGCGGCCTTGACTCAGCGTGGCGCGCCCATCTCCAGAGCGCGTTCGCGACTGGCCTGGGCATCGGCCTCCCGGGCCGTCTCATCATACTGCGCCGAGGCTTCTGGCCAGCCGGCGACATGCCGTCGTGCCAGGGTGGCCAGCAGGGCGATGTGGTCCGCGCCGTCATTGAGCGCCGGGATGTAGCGCAGGGTGCCGCCGCCGTGCTCCGCGAACCGCTCGGCGTTTTCCATCGCAATCTCCTCGAGCGTCTCCAGACAGTCGGCGGCAAAGCCCGGACAGACCACGTCGATATCCCCCAGTCCGTCGGCGCCCCACTGCTCCAGTGTCTCGTCGGTATAGGGACGCAGCCATTCCTCGCGGCCCACCCGCGACTGGAAGGCGACGTGCCACTGGTCCTGCGCCAGGCCCAGGCGCTCGGCCACCTGCCGGGCCGTCTTGTGGCATTGGCAGTGATAGGGATCGCCATTGAGGAGGTAGCGGCGCGGGATGCCGTGGAAGGAGAACAGCAGCCGTTCGCCGCGGCCGTGCGTCTGCCAGTGTTGCTCGATCCGCGAGGCCAGTGCCTCTATGTACAGCGGCTCGTCATGATAGGTGGTGATGAAGCGCAGCTCCGGCAGCCAGCGTGTCCGCATCAGACAACTCGCCAGCCGATCGAACACCGAACCGGTGGTGGTGGCGCTGTACTGGGGGTAGAGCGGCAGCACCAGCAGGCGCCGACAGCCGGCTTCGCGCAGCGTCGCCAGCGCGCTGGCGATGGAGGGATTGCCGTAGGTCATGCCCACGGCCACGCGTACCGGGCCGGGCAGGGCGGTGGCGAGCTCCTGCTCAAGCCGCTCGGCCACGCGCCGGGTGTAGACCAGCAGCGGCGAGCCCTCGTCGGTCCAGACCTCGCGATAGGCGCGGGCGGACCGGCGCGGCCGGATGTTCAGGATCACCAGGTTCAGAATCGCCCACCACAGTGGCCGGGGCAGCTCGATGATCCGCGGGTCCCACAGGAACTCCTTCAGGTATCGGCGTACCGGTCCGGGTTCCGGCGCATCAGGGGTACCCAGGTTGACCACCAGCACACCTAGCCGCTCGGGGCTGCCGTGGTGGTAGTCCTTCTCGCCCAGATAGGTCATCCTTGCCCTCATCCGTCATGCCTGTCCAGCAGGCATCATACTGCTTCGCCGGGCGGCTTTGTCTGCCCGGCGCTCTGAACCCTTCGCGAGGATGCGTATGCCCAGACTGATCGAGGCGCCGGCGCTGGTCGAGGCCGCCGGCACCAAGCCGAAGAAGATCGAGGAGTTCGTCGGCCGGGTGAACACCGGCACGGCCGAGGTCAGCATCGCCCGCATGACCAGCCCCCAGGGCTGGCTCGAGCCGGCGCAGACGCCCGCGTTCGACGAGTACACCGTGGTGCTCACGGGAATGCTGCGCGTGGAGTGCAACGGCGAGCTCATCGACGTTCAGGCCGGCCAGGCGGTGCTGGTTGCCGCCGGCGAGACGGTGCGCTACAGCACGCCCGCACCGGGCGGTGCGCACTACCTCGCCGTCTGCCTGCCGGCGTTCTCGCCAGAGACCGTCCACCGCGAGGCCTGAGGGCGCGGCGCCATGACACTCGACCCGCTGCTCCTCAGCCGGGTGCTGGTGGTCATTCACTTTGCGTTCCTGATGTTCGTGATCTTCGGCGGCTTTCTGGTGATGTGGCGTCTGTGGATCGCCTGGCTGCATATCCCGTGCGCGGCGTGGGGGGTGATGATCGTGGCGTTTGGCTGGATCTGCCCGCTCACGCCACTGGAGAACCGCTTCCGCGCCGAGGCCGGTCTTGCCGCCTATGAGGGCGGCTTCATCGAGACCTACCTGCTGGCGGTGATCTACCCCCCGGGGCTGACCCGCGAACTCCAGATCATTCTTGCGGCAGCGCTGGCGCTGCTTCTGGTGTTGCAGTACGGTGGCGCGTGGTGGCTGCATCGGCGCCGCCAGGCACGAGCGAGGGAACGCACGTGATCGCACTCGGACTGGCCCTGTCCATCTTCGGAATTTTCGTGGCGCTGACGGCGATCATGGTCGTGTTCATGGGCACTGAGGGCGCGGCCGTGCCTGCGCTGCTGTCGCCATTGGTGCTGGGCCTGCCCGCCGTGGTGCTGGTGGCGGTCGCCGTCCTCCGCCGCCACCGCCACCTCGGCGGTCCACTCGCCGCTCTGCGTGCCTGCCCCGGCTGGCTGATTGCCGCCCTGGCGCTGCTGATGGCCGTGGTGCTGATCGCGGTCCTGGCGATCTGGCTGGCGATCCACTTCAGCGGCGAGCCGCTGCCGCCCCGCTTCCATCTGCCGGTGCTCGCGCTGGCCGCATTCGTGCTGACCACGGGCCTGTTCTCGGGCCTGATCCAGCTCAAACAACGACAGGACTACGCATGAGCCTTCATCCCCCCGACAGGTTGCGGCGGCTGCTCAGTGCCGGCCTGAAGCCCGACGAGGTGCCAGTGCCCGGCCCCGGGCAGGTCTCGGTATGGGACTATCTACGCCCGCCGAAGCTGGTGCCTGAGCCGCGGCGCTTGCGCGTGCAGTTCGCCGGGCAGGTGATCGCCGATACTGCTGAAGGTCTGCAACTTTGCGAGACCGCCAGCCCGCCCACGTATTATTTCCCGCCGCAGGCCATCGCCGCGGGCGTGCTCGAACCCAGCCGGCACCGCAGCTTGTGCGAATGGAAGGGCCAGGCACGCTACTTCGATGTGGTGGTGGGCGGTGCCCGCGCACCGAATGCCGCCTGGTGCTACCCGGGTGCCCGTGCGCCGTTCGAGGCCCTCGCCGGCTGGCTCGCCTTCATGCCCGGCATGATGGAGGCGTGCTACGTCGACGAGGAACAGGCCCGGCCTCAGCCCGGCGGGTTCTACGGTGGCTGGATCACCGATGAGCTGACGGGGCCGTTCAAGGGAGAGCCGGGGACCCTGCACTGGTAGCCTTAACCGCTCAGTCTAGGGGGCTGCGCACGCCACGACCGCCGCGATTGAGGACATGGGTGTAAATCATGGTGGTGGACACGTCGGTATGCCCAAGCAGTTCCTGCACCGTACGGATGTCGTAGCCCGCCTCGAGCAGGTGCGTGGCGAAGCAATGCCGTAAGGTGTGGCACGATACGGGCTTCGCGATGCCGGCCGCCCGCACGGCTCGCTTTACGGCCCTCTGGATGCCGTCTGGCATGACGTGATGTCGTATCGGCAGGCCGGTATAGGGTGAGCGACACAGTTTTCTTGCCGGGAAAACGAACTGCCACGGCCACTGACGCGGTGCCTGCGGATACTTTCGGGCCAGCGCGAAGGGCAGCGACACGCCGGGCTGGTGTTCTTCCAGGTCTTTCTCATGGAGCAGCTTTACCCGGCTCAGCTGGGTACGCAGCGGTGCTTCCATCGACTGCGGCAGGACCGTGCGACGATCCTTGTGGCCCTTTCCGTCGCGCACGGTGATCTCGCCGTAACCGAAGTCGATATCCTTTACCCGGAGACGGAGACACTCCGTGACCCGGAGCCCGGCCCCGTAGAGCAGTCCGCCGATCAGTGCATGCACACCTTCCAGGTTCGCAAGTACCCGCGCGACCTCATCACGCGTGAGCACGACTGGGAGTTTCTCTGGCCGCTTGGCACGTACCAGATCGTCCAGCCACGGCAGCTCCACCGCCAGTACGTCCCGGTAGAGGAACAGGATGGCCGCCAGCGCCTGATTCTGCGTTGACGCGGCCACCTTCCTCTCCGTCGCCAGATGATTCAGGAAGGCCTGAACTTCCGGTCCGGACATTTCGCGAGGGTGCCTGCCTTTGTGGTGGCCAATGAAACGTCGTATCCAGCCGAGATAGGCCTGCTCGGTACGATAGCTGTAATGTTTGACGCGAATACGCTCCCGCACTGCGTCAACCAGCCGACGTTTTCGCTGCATAACACCACCACATCCTTGTGTGGTATATCAAATGCCGCGATCAGGTTATTCAAAGCGTTCCGGATGTCTCAACCGTCTTATCCCGCAAAAGTGCAGCAAAACATCACGGCGTTTCGGCCGTCTAATTGTAGTTAGCTTTCAGGGTGCTTGCATTGCACGCAGTGCCACTTTAGTATCACTGTATG
>RECU01000003.1 GCA_007693855.1 Gammaproteobacteria bacterium
CCTGCAGGGTGCCGCACTGCCAGTCGCGGCCGATGGCGTCGCGCAGCACGAACTCGAGCTTCGGCCCGTAGAACGCGCCCTCGCCGGGGTTGTAGGTGTATTCCAGCCCGGTGGATTCGATGGCGGCCTTCAGGGCGTTCTCGGCCTGGTCCCAGATGGCGTCCTCGCCGATGCGGCTCTCGGGACGGTCGGCGAACTTGATCCGCACGTCCTCAAAGCCGAAGTCGCGGTAGATCGACAGCACCAGGCGGCAGACCTCGATGGCCTCCTCGGTGAGCTGGTCCTCGGTGCAGAAGATGTGCGCGTCGTCCTGGGTGAAATGGCGCACCCTGAGCAGCCCGTGCAGCGCGCCGGAGGGCTCATAGCGGTGGACCTTGCCGAATTCGGCGGTGCGGAAGGGCAGGTCGCGATAGCTTTTCAGGCCGTGGCGGAACACTGCCACGTGGCCCGGGCAGTTCATGGGCTTCAGCGCCCAGACCCGTTCGTCGGCGGTCTCTGTCACGTACATGTGATGTCCGTAGCTCTGCCAGTGGCCGGAGGTCTCCCAGAGGCTGCGGTCCATGATGTCCGGGGTGTTGATCTCGACGTAGTCCGCCTCCTGCTGGCGCCGGCGCATGTAGTCGATCAGCCCCTGGAACAGCGCCCAGCCCCGCGGGTGCCAGAACACCGAGCCGACCGCGTCGTCCTGGAAATGGAACAGGTCCATCTGCCGGCCGAGCTTGCGGTGGTCGCGGCGCTCGGCCTCCTCGATCTGGGTGAGATAGGCCTTGAGCTGCTTCTCATTGGCCCAGGCCGTGCCGTAGACGCGCTGCAGCATCTCGTTGGCCGCATCGCCTCGCCAGTAGGCGCCGGCCAGCTTGGTGAGCTTGAAGGCGTGGCCGAGGCGACCGGTGGAGGGCAGATGCGGGCCGCGGCACAGGTCGATGAATTCGCCCTGGCGGTACAGTGAGACCGGCTCGTCGCTGGGAATCGAGGCGATGATCTCGGCCTTGTAGGCCTCGCCCTGGTCGCGGAAGAAGGCCACCGCGGCCTCGCGGTCCCACTCCTCGCGCACGATGGTCTCGTCGCGGTCGACGATCTCGTGCATGCGCGCCTCGATGGCCTCGAGATCCTCGGGGGTGAAGGGCTCATCCCGCGCGAAGTCGTAGTAGAAGCCGTTCTCGATGGCCGGCCCGATGGTCACCTGGGTCTCCGGGTACAGCTCCTTGACCGCCTCGGCCATCACGTGGGCGGCATCGTGGCGCAGCAGTTCGAGGCCGGCCTCGGAGTCGCGGGTGATGATCTCGACACGGGCGTCCTCCGTCAGCGGGGCGGAGAGATCACGGTCGTGGCCGTCCACGCGCATGGCGACGGCCGCCTTGGCGAGGCCGGCGCCGATACTGGCGGCCAGTTCGCTGCCGCTGACGGGCGTGTCGAAGTGCCGGGCCGAGCCGTCCGGCAGCGTGATCCTGGGCATGGTCATCCTCTGGGGCTGTAATGCCACGTGGCATCCTTGCGACCCTCCATTGTACGGCGTCGCGGGGGGGTCTGGCGAGGCAGGCCGTGGCCCCCGCCGCTGGGGCCGGCGGGCGGTCACGCGGTACCATGGGCGCTGGTTGCTGCCGCCGGAGGGGTCATGTCCGTACTCGAAGTCCATCAGTTCGCCTGCCTGTCGGACAACTACGGCTATCTGGTTCACGACCCGGCCTCCGGCGACACGGCCTGCATCGATACCCCGGACGCCGCTGCCGTGCTGGCGGCGCTGGCGGAGCGCGGCTGGCGCCTCACGGCGATCTGGAATACCCATCACCATGCCGACCACGCCGGCGGCAACCTGGCGGTCAAGGGCGCCACGGGCTGTGAGGTCATTGCTCCGGCGGCGGAGTCCGCGCGCATCCCCGGGGTGGATCGGCCCGTGGTCGAGGGCGATGAGGTCACCCTCGGCAAACATCGCTTCCGTGTACTGGAGACGCCGGGGCACACGGCGGGCCACATTGTTTATGTCTGCGAGCCTGAAGGCCTGGCCTTTGTCGGCGATACCCTGTTCGCCCTCGGCTGCGGCCGGCTGTTCGAAGGCACGGCCGCGCAGATGTGGCGGAGCCTCGACAAGCTGCGCGGGCTGGCGCCGGAGACGCTGGTGTACTGCGCCCACGAGTACACCCAGGCCAATGCGCGCTATGCGCTGTCGGTCGACGGGGGCAATGCGCAGCTGGCGGCGCGGGCCGAGGCCATTGCCAGAACGCGGGCGAGGGGCGCGCCGACGGTGCCCAGCCGTCTGGCCGAGGAGCTCGCCACCAACCCGTTCCTGCGGGCCGACGACCCGGCCCTGCAGGCGGCGTTGGGCATGGCGGAGGCCGAGCCTGCGGCCGTGTTCGCCCGCTTGCGGGCGGGCAAGGACAGTTTTTCGGGGTGAGTTCGCCGCCGGGCGCGCGGGGCCGGGGCGGCGCGCCCGCTCAGGCCTGGCGAGGCCGGCGCAGCCGTCCCTGCATCATCAGGCCGGCGCCGCGGGCCGAGACGTGCGCCACCACGGCTTTCTTCCGGTGCAGGCGCACAATCCCCGCGACCGGTACCGGGAACACCAGGTTGACCACCTGACCGGTTTCCAGGCCCGTGTCGGCGCCTTCGATGAACACGCCCAGCGCTGAGAGATTGCTCGCCTTGAAGCGCCTGGGTCGCTGGGTGCGGCCGCTGAGGTAGACGTGCGTGGCTACCGCATTGCGCTGCAACAGCCGCCGTTCGCCTGCCCGTGTGGAGTGATCCCTGCCTGCACTCATCCGCCCCGTCTCCTGGCTTCGATGTCGGGCGGATCATACCGCCAGGAGGCGCAGTCGTCGAAAGTTCGGGTGTTATGTCGCACGGCCGGTGCCGTCGGTATTTGGCTTTTGCGGCGTCAGGGCGGTTGACATGCCCGGCTGCGCGACAGAAAATACTCGGCTTGTGTCCGCGGAGGGGTACCCAAGCGGTCAACGGGGGCAGACTGTAAATCTGCTGGCTTTGCCTTCGTAGGTTCGAATCCTACCCCCTCCACCAGAAAGTGCGCGTCCGGGGCGAGTGGGCTGCGGGCGGTTTTGTCATCCCCGGAGGAAACGCCGGTGGCGCCCGGGTCGGGCGGCGGGGTTTCCGGGGAAGGGTAGACGGTCGATGCCGGCGGGTCTTCAGTCGGGCGGGTGTAGTTCAATGGTAGAACCTCAGCCTTCCAAGCTGATGATGTGGGTTCGATTCCCATCACCCGCTCCAGTCCCGGTTGCCCGGCGCAGGGGATGAGCGGCCAGGAAACGCGCCCACATAGCTCAGGCGGTAGAGCACTCCCTTGGTAAGGGAGAGGTCACTGGTTCGATTCCAGTTGTGGGCACCATCTGAAATTCGACAGACAGGCGATCACGCAATACTCGGGAGAGGCCTAAACCGATGTCCAAAGAAAAGTTTGAGCGCAAGAAGCCGCACGTGAACGTTGGGACGATTGGTCATGTTG
>RECU01000018.1 GCA_007693855.1 Gammaproteobacteria bacterium
GCCAGCACGATCCCCCCGGTGACATTCAGCACGCAGCCGGTCATGTACGCCGAGTCCGGTCCGCAGAGGAAGCGGATGGGACCGGCGACATCGTCCGGTGTACCGCGCCGGCGCAGCGGGATCTCCTCAAGGTCGCCCTGGGGAAAGTCAGCAGTCATGTCGGTGTCGATGAAGCCAGGCGCGACCGCATTGCACAGTACGCCATGCGGGCCACCATTGCGGGCCACGTGGCGCGTGATCCCGATCAGCGCCGCCTTGGAGGCGGTGTACTCGGTGCCGACGATCACACCGCCGCGATACCAGGCCATCGAACTCACGATCACGATCCGCCCGTAACGACGGGCGCACATGGGGTCCCAGACCGCGGCAATCGTGTTCTGGGTGCCATGCAGGTTGATATCGATCACGCGCTCCCATTGCGCCCAGTCGCCGGCCACCCGACCGGCCGGACAGACGCCGGCGTTGGCGACCAGCACATCGAGGTGGCCATGGGCCTCGAGGATCTCCGCAACCAGATCAACACAGCCCTTGCGGTCGCGGATGTCGAGCGGGCGGCCATGGGCCTCACCGTTGCGAGCGCGAATTGACGCCACGGCTGACTCGCAGTCGAGCACATCACTCAACCAGACCGTCGCGCCTGCCTCGGCCAGGGCCAGGCCGGCCGCGGCACCGATGCCCCGCGCACCACCCGTCACCCACGCCACCTGCCCCGCCAGGGGCCGCCCCAATCCCGCATCTGACATCTCGTGCTGCTCCCCTCCGCCCTGCGCCTGCGCGATGCGCCACTCTCGGCCCGTCGCCGGCCTAGAATACCTGCCAGAGGTTCCCACCGGGTGGAGGGCAGGCATGGACGACACGGACGACTTGCAGGCACGGCTGGCGCACATCCGCGAGAAGCGGGGGTATCTGCTGCCCCATCATGGCCTGCTCGCCACGGCCTCACCCGCGCTGCTCGACGCCTACGATACGGTGTACTCGGCCTTCGCCCTCACGCCGGGCCAGACACCCAGGCGCGATCACGAGGCGATCTGGATCGCCGTGCTGACGGCCAACGAGCAACCGGTCGCGACCCACCATCTCGCCCGCTTCCAGGCTGAGGGCGGGACCGACGAGGAGATTGCCGCCCTGCTCGCCCTGACGGCACTGACCTGCGGATTCCCGTGCTGGCGTTTCGTGCAGCAGCATTGGCAGGGACACCTGCCGGCGCTGGATGTGCGCGAGGCCTGGCTGTCAGCGTTCTCACGAATGGCAGCCCCTCTGCCCAGGCGACTCGCGCAGCTTGTCACAGTGGCGGTGCTGATTTGCCGCGAAGCCTGGGATGGCCTGGCCTGGCAGCTGGTGGCGGCCTACCAAGACGGTGTCCCGGAGGTGGAACTGGCGGAGACTCTGGCGCTGACGCTGCTGCCCTGTGGTGTACCCAGTCTGGTCGAGGCGTCACGGGTATGGCGGACACTGATCCTGGACGGCGAGGTCGAGGCCTCGGGGGCGTTCCGCGCCTGGGCGGAGACCGCTGGCCAGGGCGGCTTCGACGAAGCCTCGGGGGTACTGAACCCCTGAGCCTCAGTCAGCGCCAGTCACCCGTCAGCGCCACCAGTTCATAGGACTGCGCCAGGCCGTCGGAGCGCAGACGGACCGGCACGCAGTCCTCGCCCGCGGCCCAGACATCGAAGTCATCGACACCGGGTACGGCGATGCGAATATGGCGGGTGAGGATCGATCCGAGCGCGGTCTCCAGCGTGTGCTCGCCGTGATCGCTGATCACCGAATCGCCGGCGCCGTAAGCGATCAGCCCAGGCCCCGTGCTGCCGTCAGGCGTCGCTGAAGTGGTAAACGTCACCAGCGGCAGCGTCTCCACCGGGCCCTGCCAGGTGCGCAGTCGGCCGACGGTCCAGGCGTCGTTGTGCAGCGAATGCGTGCCGAAGGCCTGGATCGGCTCTGGGGTGGTGAAACGCTGGGTAGTCCGGCCGTCGGCGAGCGTATCGGACACACACTCGGCGAGATGCTGGTCAAAGCGGTACCAGGCCGACCCCCGCCGTGCGCCGTCGACAGTCAGGCGCACGAAGGCCTCCACCGGTGTCCAGTCCTCGCGCACTTCCAGGAAGACATCCCGGATCAGCTGGCGCTCATCCATCTCGCATTGCGCCCGCAGCATGCGTGCACCGTTCTGCGCGACGCTGACGCTGAAAAATTCGCGCCCCGTTTCCGCACCGGCCGCGTCCAGATAGACCATGTGGCCTCGATAACTGCGCATAGGGACCTCTCGGGTTCAGCGGAGCGCAAAGTCTTGCGGGCTGGCGGGTGCCGGGTCAACCGCGCGCCAGCGCAAGCACCACGCACCGGACCTCTGGACCGGATGCAATAGTGAGACTATATTCTCATCTTGAGACATATGTTTTTTCATTGCGCGGAGCTCTTCACATGCCACTGACCACCCAGCAGATGGACCAGGCCATGGACCGCCACTTCGGCTTCGAAGCCGCCGACGACATCGAAGGGGTCCTCTCGACCCTGACCGGAGACGTCATCCACGACGTCGTCGGCTCACCTGCCGGACCCACGCTGGGGCCCGAAGGGGCACGCGGTTTCTACCAGCAGCTGTTCGCGGATCTCGCCGATGGCGAAATCCAGGGGCTGCGCAGATGGCACGGCGAGAATTTCCTGGTCGACGAATCGCTGTGGCGCGGCCGAGCCGTGGGTCGTCCGTTCGGCATGGAGGGCGGCAATCGGCCGCTGGCGTTCCGGCTGTTGCATATCGTCGAGTTCAGCGACGATGGACTGATCCGCCGCGAAAACGTCTGGGTCGACTTCCCGGCGATCATGCAGCAGCTCGCGGCCAGTTGATGGGCGCGCGTCCCGGAGCGCAGGCTCCGCGTCGCGCGCGGGGCCGCCGGGAAAACCAGCGACTGCGTACCCGCAAGGACCTCCTCGAAGCGGCGGCACGCCTGCTCGACGCGGGCCATGTACCGGGCATGGACGAGATCGCCGAGGCCGCGCTGGTCTCACGCGCCACCGCCTATCGCTACTTCCCGTCGCTCGAGGCACTGCTGCTGGAAGCGCCGCTGCAGGCCGAGGCGCCCGATCCCGAGGCGCTGTTCGCCGGCGATGACGGCTCAGACCCCGAAGCGCGGATCGACCGCGCAGTGGACGCCCTGCAGCGCATGGCCTACGCGAATGCCCCTCAGTTGCGACTGATGCTCTCGCATTCGCTGGCCCGGCCCGGCCAGGCGGGTGGACCGCGGCGGCAGAACCGACGCACGCAGCTGATCGAAACCGCACTCGAGCCGATTCGTCCGCAACTGGCGCCGGCGGAGTATCGACGGCTGTGCCGGGCACTGGCGCTGCTGATCGGCACCGAAGCGATGATCGTCTGCCAGGATGTCCTGCAGATCGACGAGCGCGCCGCGCGCGAGGCCAGCCGCTGGGCCGCACGCGCGCTGGTACGTGAGGCGCTGGCCAAGCGCAGGCCGACGTCTAGCCCGACAGCCTGCCGCAGTTGACCTTGCGGCGGCCCTGAAGCGACGCAGACGCTATACTGGCGCCGCCGCGGGCCCCGCCCGCCTGGTTCGGTCGCGCCAAGCAGGGAGGCAGTTTCGATGAGCGAGAGCGGGCAGACGCCGCAACACCCGGCCCCGGTACCACGCACCTGGCTGATGCGCGCCCTGGACTGGATCGAGCGCGTCGGCAACCGTCTGCCGGATCCGGCGGTGCTGTTCCTGCTGCTGATGCTCCTGACCTGGGCCATCTCGGCACTGCTCTCACCCATCAGCTTCTCGACCATCGACCCGCGTACCGGCGAGGCGCTGGTGGTCAACAATCTGCTCGCAGGCACCTCCATCACGCGTTTTTTCGCCGACATGGTCTCGACCTTCGTCGGCTTCCATCCCCTGGGTGTGGTCCTGGTGGCGATGCTCGGCATCGGTGTGGCCGAGCACACGGGGTTCATCAACGCCGCCCTGCGCGCGCTGCTGTCGTTCACCAAGCGCTGGATGCTCACCCCCATGCTGATCACCGTGGGGATCATCTCGCATACGGCAGTCGATGCCGGCTACGTGCTGGTCGTGCCCCTGGGCGCGGTCATCTTCTACGCCGCCGGCCGGCATCCGCTGGCCGGGATCGCCGCGGCCTTCGCCGGCGTGTCCGGGGGGTTTTCCGCCAACTTCGTGCCCTCGGCCGTCGATCCCATGCTCCAGGGGATCAGCCAGGCCGCCGGCCAGGTGCTCGACCCGACACTGGTGCTGAACCCACTGAACAACTACTTCTTCACCGCCATCTCCTCGCTGCTGATCATCGGCGTGGGCTGGTTCATCACCGACAAGATCGTCGAGCCACGCCTGCGCGACACCGCGGTCGATGGCGACATGCAGGACATGCCCAGCATGGAGGGCCTGGAACCGCGCGAGCGCCGCGCGCTGCGCTGGTCGCTGGTCGCCATGGTGGCCGGGCTGATCGCGCTGTTCGTCACCGCACTGCCCGGTGGCTCGCCCTGGCGCTCGCCAGCCGGCGACATCACCGCCTTCGACGCGCCGCTGATGCAGTCCATCGTCTCGCTGATCTTCCTGCTGTTCCTGCTGCCCGGCGTGGTGTACGGCTATGTCGCGGGAACGGTCAGCAGCCACCGCGACATCATCGCCGGCATGAGCAAGGCGATGAGCGGGATGGGCTACTACATCGTCATGGCGTTTTTCGCGGCGCAGTTCATCTACGCCTTCTCGCAGTCGAATCTCGGTGCCCTGCTGGCCATCGAAGGGGCCAACTGGCTGCGCAGCGCCGGGCTGTCGCCGCAGCTGACCATCGTCGGCGTGGTGGTCATTACCGGCATAGTGAACCTGCTGGTGGGCTCGGCATCGGCCAAGTGGGCGCTGCTCGCCCCCATCCTCGTGCCGATGCTCATGAGCCTCGGTATCTCGCCAGACCTGACCCAGGCGGCCTATCGCGTGGGTGACTCGACCACCAACATCATCACGCCGCTGCTGCCCTACTTCCCGCTGATCGTGGTGTTCTGCAAACGCTACGTGACCAGCTCCGGCATCGGGACGCTGGTGGCGATGATGCTGCCCTACTCGGTCATCTTCCTGGTGACCTGGACGCTGTTCCTGCTGCTGTACTGGACGGTGGGCGCGGCGATCGGTCTCCCGCTCGGCATCGGCGCGAGCTACGAGTATGCGCTGCCCTGAGGGGGCTCACGGGATCAGGACAGTCTGCCCGGTCGTGCGCCGGGCCTCGAGATCGCGGTGGGCGTCGGCGGCGGCGGTGAGCGGGTAGCGTTGGGTGACGTTGAGTTTCACGACGCCGGCCTCGACCAGGGCCATCAGCTCGCCGCTCGCCGCGAGCAGCGCATCACGGGTGGCGATGAAATCGAACAGCACCGGGCGGGTCACGTAGAGTGAGCCGCGGCTGGCCAGCTCCAGCAGCGAAAACGGCTCGACCGGCCCCGAGGCGTTACCGAAGCTGACCATCACACCATGCGGACGCAGCGCATCCAGCGACGCCTTGAAAGTGTCCTTGCCGACGGAGTCGTAGACGGCCGCCACGCCTTCGCCATCGGTCAGCTCGCGAGTCCGCCCGGAGATGTCTTCGTCGGCGAGGAGAATATCGTCGCAGCCGCATGCGCGGGCCAGCGCGGCCTTCTCATCGGTGGAGACCACACCAATGACCCGCGCGCCCAGGTGTTTCGCCCACTGCGCCGCGATCTGGCCCACGCCACCCGCTGCCGCGTACAGCAGCACCGTGTCGCCCGCCTGCACCGGATAGCTGCGGCGCAGCAGATACCAGGCCGTAAGGCCCTTGAGCATCATTGCCGCGCCGGTCTCGTCAGCGACACCTGCGGGTAACCGGACCATATGGGCCGCCGGCGCGAGGCGCACATCACAATAGCTCGCTGGCGGCCGGCTGGTGTAGGCAACGCGGTCACCGACAGCGAGATCCTCGACGCCGGGGCCGACGGCCTCGATCACGCCAGCGGCCTCGACACCGATGCCACTGGGCAGCGGCAGCGGATACAGCCCCTCGCGATGATAGGTGTCGATAAAATTCAGGCCGACGGCCGTATGGCGCAGCCTGACCTCGCCCTCCGCGGGCTCGCCGACCGTGACCTCGACGGCCTCCAGCACCTCGGGGCCGCCATGGCGGGCGAATCGGATGGCGGTGGGCATGCACACTCTCCTCGACTGTGGGATTGGGTTGCTCTGGTGCGGAATTGTAGCAGCCACGCCTGCCCGACCGGCTGAGGGTACAATGCTCTCGCGTTGGACCAGGGGCACCGACGCCGGGTCAGCGATCGGGGAGCCAGTCATGGGACGTGTAGCAGGCAAGATTGCGCTGGTCACCGGCGCCGCACAGGGCCTGGGCCTTGCGATCTCCACACGCCTGCTCGAGCAGGGTGCGCGGGTAGTGATGACCGACATCAATGCCGACGGCGTACGCGCATGCGCCAGTACACTCGGTGACCAGCACCCCGGGCGGGTGGTCGGTCTGGCCCATGACGTCACCGACGAGCCGCGCTGGCAGGAGGTGGTAGGCGAGACCGCCGAGATCTTCGGCGGCCTGCACGTGCTGGTGAACAATGCCGGGATCGGCTTCACCGGCACCGTCGAGCAGACCCGCTACGAGGACTGGCAGCGGCTGCACCGTGTCGATCTCGACAGCGTGTTCCTGGGCTGCAAGTACGCCATTCCCGTGATGCGCGCCTCCGGCGGCGGCTCGATCATCAACGTCTCCTCCATCGCCGGCATCATCGCCGGGCACAATTTCGCGGCCTACAACAGCGCCAAGGCGGCGGTGCGGCACCTGTCCAAGTCCGTGGCCCTGGGGTGTGCCCGCGACGGCAGCAATATCCGCTGCAATTCCATCCACCCCGTGTTCATCGACACCCCGATTCTCGACGATATCGTCGGCGCGGCAGACCGCGATGCGGCGCTTGCCAAGCTCGCACGCCAGGTCCCGCTCGGGCGGATCGGCGAACCCGACGATGTGGCCTGGGCGGTGGTCTATCTCGCCTCGGAAGAATCGAAATTCATCACCGGCGCGGAACTGAAGATCGACGGCGGCATCAGCGCGATGTAAGCGCCGTCACCGGCAGGGACAGCCAGAGGAAACCACATGAGCGACACCATAGCGATTGTTGGCGGCGGCCATGCCGCAGGGCAGGCGGTCGTCAGCCTGCGGCAGTACGGGTATCAGGGCGCCATCGTATTGATCGGTGAGGAGCCCTATCTTCCGTATCAGCGCCCCCCCCTGTCCAAGAAGTTTCTCTCCGGCGAGCTCGAGCAGGAGCGCCTGTACGTAAAGCCGGCTCAGTTCTACACGGACAAACAGGTCGAACTGCGCCTGGGCATGCGGGTCGAGTCGCTCGACCTTGCGGCGCGACGCCTGCAGACGGCCGATGGCGAGACGCTGGCCTGGGACCGGTTGCTGCTGACCCTGGGCAGCCGCGTACGCACGCTGGACCTGCCGGGCGCAGGCCTCGAGGGCGTGCATTACCTGCGCAGCATCGACGATGTCCGCGCCATCCAGCCGCACTTTCGCCCGGGCGCGCGCCTCGTCGTGGTCGGTGGTGGCTACATTGGACTCGAAGTGGCGGCCATCGCCCGTCAGGTCGGCCTCGAGGTGGACGTGGTCGAGATGGCCGACCGGCTGATGGCACGGGTGGTCTGTCCGGAAGTCAGCGCACATTACCGTGCACTGCACGAATCCGCAGGGGTCCGGCTGCATCTCGGCACCGGCGTGGAAGGATTTGGTGGCGACACCCGGGTGGCCAAGGTCATCACCAGCGCCGGCGATCTGCCTGCCGATCTCGTCATTGTCGGGGTCGGAATTCTCCCGGAAACCGGGCTTGCAGCGGCGGCCGGACTCGACTGCGACGATGGCATCTGCGTGGATGAATACGCCGTGACCTCGCACCCGGCTGTCCTGGCCGCGGGCGACTGTACCCATCACCCGAATGCCCTGCTCGGCCGGCGCCTGCGCCTGGAGTCCGTGCATAACGCGCTCGAGCAGGCGCGTACGGCGGCGGCGACGCTGTGCGGGGAACAGCGCGCCTACGCCCAGATACCGTGGTTCTGGTCGGACCAGTACGAGACCAAGCTGCAGATCGCCGGTCTGTCAGCAGGCTACGAGCGGGTCATCCTGCGCGGGGACCCGGCCAGTGGCAGCTTTACGGCCTGCTATCTGCATGAGGACGACCGACTGCTCGCCGTGGATGCGGTCAATGCCCCCAGAGATTTCATGCAGGCGAAGAAACTGCTCGCCGACCGCCCGCGTGTCGACCTCGACACCCTGGCGGATCCCCGGGTAGCGTTGCCTGACACCTGCCGGGCGGGGGGCTGAGGCCCGTCGTCTCGGGTCGCTCCAGCCGAGCTCAGGTCAACGCGCAGCGCTGACGCTGTCCGGCGCCTCGGGCTGTGGCACGGACAGCACACCATGCCATTCCAGTACGGTCGGGCCAATGGCAGGATCGAAGGCACGCAGCCGATAATTGCCCACCATCTGGCCGTCAAGGCCAGCGAGCACTCCGGCAATCCCGAGCAGGCGGCCGGCGCGATCCTCGCGCGGCCCCGCCGCAGGCGTAAACCTCATCTCGCCCTGCCAGGGCTCGCGGCGAAACCATGCCGGCAAGGCGATTTCCCGCAACATGGGCCAGACGTTTTCGCGCTGGACCGCGAACGCCATTCCCACGCCGTCGAGACTGATGATCCAACTGCTGTCGACAAGAATGCCGCGCTGCAGGAGATCGGTATCCCGGGCGGCGGCGGCGATCCGACTGGCCGTGCCGACCACCTGACCGTCCGCGTCGCGCAACAGCAGCATGCCCGCATCCAGCGGTTCTATCGTGCTCTCCCACAACTCGGGCACCGACTCCGGACGCATCACCAGCCGGCGTGCGCCGGAATGGGTCAACATCGGCAGGTCCTCAGCCCGCAGGCTTGCATGAAAATCTGCACTCACGCCATGCATCAGCACGGGTGCGTGTCGCGGTTCGCCGCTCAGCGGGTTGAACCAGAGGATCGCCGCGGCCAGTGCCACGCCGATCATCAGCCCTGCAAGGAAAACGACAAGCGACTTCATGGCTGGAGCACCGTCAGGGTATCAATCTCGATCGTGCCGCGAGGCCGTCCCTCGGCATCCACACCAGTCAGACGCCAGGTTTCCGTGTAACTGCCGCCGTGCCGGGCGAATTCCTGACTGCCCCCGCGGACCTGTCCTCGTCCTGCCGGGGTGGCACCGGCCGTACGCTGCAGGGTGAACTCCCCGTCCCACGGGGTACCGGCACGCAGGTTCCGACGGACCAGTTCCGCGTTGAGGCCCCCGCCGGCTTCGCTATGCTGCAGCAGCAGGCTGCCGCGCCCCGGGAGATACAGCACCCAGGCGGCATGAGTGCTGGCGTCAAGACGCTGGCTGTGCCGGGCGGCAACCCCGATCACTTCACCCTCGCGATCCCGCAACTTGAAATGCTCGACATGCAGATCGGGCAGTGCACCGGCGGGCAGGACCAGGTCGGCCGGGTAGCGAGAGGGCAGGCCCGAGGCGTGACCGCTGTCGAGAATCCGGTCGCGCGGCAGGCGGATGACGAACTGCTCGAGCGCCCCTTCGTTGGGCAGCACAGAGACATGCGCGCGCGGCCGGGGGTGATCGACCCAATCCACCAGGGTGACCAGTGCGAGCAGGCCCAGACACCCGCAGAGCAGGCCGAGGATGAAGAGCAAGCGAGTAAAGCCGCGCATGTCAGCAGGCATGGGGGTCAACCGTCATTAAGGCCTGATCCGGAGGTTCTGAGAATGATGCCATGCTGACCGCGCTCGCCAGCCGACCGGGCTCACAGTTTCGGCATGCTGCCGCGGGGACTCCGGCTTGCCCGCGCAAGGCTAATCCGCGGCATAGTACGCCGCCAGATACTCCTCGAACGCGGCCTGGGGCTCGGCCTCGATTGCGGCCTGCCGGGCCAGCGAGGCGCGCGCCTCCTCCACCAGATGCCGCGCGATTTCCGGTGACGGCGCTGCCGCGGCAAACGCCTCGTGGTGCACCTGTGACATGCGCATTGCGAACTGGAAAAACGACTCGTTGCGTGCGCGCATCTCGCTGAGAATCCGCGCTGAAGGCAGCCGCTCCGGCTCACGCAGCGCCTCGCGCTGCAACACCACCGCCCGGCCGAAACTGCCATCGCCGGCGGCATCAAGCAGTTCGGCCACGGCACCCACGCCTTCGAGAATCTCCGCTGCCCACTCCGCCAAGGCGATCTCGCCGCCGTCGCGCTCGAGCGTCAGCCCCGGGCGACGCCCCTCGCGGGCCACCCGCCGGTGATTGCGCTCCAGGGCGGACTGTTCGGCGCTGTCGATGGGCGGCGATTCATCGAGCAGGCAGTAGATCAGCAGCGCCTCCATGAACCGTAACTGATCAAGGTTCACACCGACGGGATCGAAGGCACTGACATCGAGGGCGCGAACCTCCACGTACTGCACGCCGCCCCGGCGCAAGGCCTGGGTCGGACGTTCGCCGGACCGCGCGACCCGCTTCGGCCGGATGAGGCTGTAGTACTCGTTTTCGATCTGCAGCCAGTTGGCGGAGAGTTGCCGGTATTCGCCATCCACGATGACGCCGATATGCCGATAATCGGGATGCGGTGTGCGGATTGCCTCGGTGAGCGCGGTGATGTAGTCCTCCAGGCTGTTCAGGGAGATGTCCAGCCTGGCCTGGCTCTTGTTCTGGTAGCCCAGATCACTCATGCGCAGTGAGGTCGACCATGGTGTATAGACTGTGCCGCTGTCGAAGGCCTCGAGCTGGGCTTCGCGGCCGCGAAAGAATGACCGGCAGACCGCTGGCGAGGCACCGAAGAGATAGAGCGTCAGCCAGCCGATTCGATGGAAGTTCCGCACCAGACCCATGTAGGTTTCCGAACGCAGCGCATCCGAGGCCTGCGGCCGTCCCTCGAGCTCGGCGAATACAGGCCAGAACTGCTCCGGTACGGAGTAATTGAAGTGCACCCCTGAGATGGTCTGCATGACCCGACCGTAACGCCAGCCCAGTCCGCGCCGATAAATGGTCTTCATCCGGCCCACGTTCGAGGGCCCATAGCGCGCCAATGGCACACCTTCATCGCCCGACAGCATGCAGGGCATGCTGGTGGCCCAAAGCAACTCGTCACCCAGCGCCTGGCAGGTGAAGCGATGAATATCGCTCAGCAGCTCCAGCACTTCCACCGACGAGGGCATTGCGGGGGTCACGAATTCCAGCAGGGCTTCGGAATAATCTGTGGTGATGTATTCATGGGTCAGCGCCGAACCGAGCGCCAGGGGATGTGCGGTGTCAGCCAGGCGCCCGTCCGGGCGGACCCGCAACGCTTCCTTTTCCAGGCCCCGCAGGCCGCCCGCGAGGACCCCCTGGGCACTGTTACCCAGGGCCAGTAGTCGCCTGGCGAAACGGGAAGGCATCAGCGCAGCTCGCGGCGGCGTGTAGTCATCAGTGGGAATCCTGCAGGTGTCCGGATCTCGGCCGGTCGTTGTTGGCGGGTGCTGCTGGCGGCGGATTATAGGACATCGGCCAGCGCCAGGCCCGATAGCAGCGCCGCCTCGACCCGCGCGCCCAGACACCAGTCACCACAGGCACCTATCCCCAGTTCCGCGCTCCACAGGCAGGCCTCGCCCAGCGGCTCGGTGACGCGCGCATACCGCCAGCGGTGCGCCACCAGATGGCCGGGCGGCGTCATCGCCAGCCCCTGCAGCGCCGCGAACCGCTGCCACAGCCGCTCGGCGACCTCCTCGCCGGGCTGCTCAAGCTCACCCCGACTGAAGGGCTCGCTCGCATGCAGCACCCAGGTGTCACTGGCCGCCACGCGCCCGGGCTTGCTGGCATCATGCGCCACCCAGGCGAGCAGCGGATCGTCGAGCCGCGCACCGCCGGGCGGGCCCGGCGGGGGCGGCTCGACGAAATCAGCCAGCATGACCGCCCAGCAGGGCGCCATGATGACCTCGGCCAGGCGCTGGTCCCAGCCCCCAAGGCCCGCGAGCAGACTACGGGCCTGCGGCGCGGGCAGCGCGAGCGCAACCTGGTCGAAGCCCTCGCCAAGCACCCCCTGGTCGCCGTGCAGCCGCCAGCCCCCGTCATCGCGCTCCAGCGCCGTGATCGCCGCACGCCAATGCACGGTAACCTCGCTGAGCAGATGCCGCGCCAGCGCATTCATGCCGGGCACGGCAACCCAGCGCGGCGCCTCCATCGAGGCCTCGGACGGCTGCCAGGGGGCGATGACGCCAGCCTTGACCCAGTCATCGCTCAGACGGGTGAGTCGGGGGTCGCGCAGCGTGAAGTACTGGGCACCATGATCGAATGCATAGGCGCCCTGGCGGCGCGTCGCCATCCGCCCGCCAGGGCCCCGCGCCTTGTCAAACACCTCTACGGCAAGGCCCCGCTGCTGAAGGCTGCGCGCCAGCATCGCCCCGGCAGCCCCCGCACCGATCACCGCCACACGCGGCACGCCTGTGCTCAAGGCGTCACCCAGCCACCATCCCAGCGGCCCGCGGCAGCACCCGGCGGCAGCCACGCGAAGCGCAGCCGGCGGTGCCCGTGAGCCGAAAGCCAGAGCAGCTCCAGACGATCGATCACCGAGACGACCACGGCGAAGTTCTGCCGGCCCGCCTCGCTCTCGTCCGGCTCGGGTCGGCGGTCGCGAAGCGCCGCTGGAAAGCCGCTGTCCCAGCGCGCCTGCGGTGTGCCGGGCGCCTCCACCGTCAGATAACAGCGCCGGCTGCCGACAGACGACGCCTGCCAGCGACGCGTCCACAGCGGGCCTTCCCGATGCACTTCCGCGTCCCCATGCAGCCGCAGCTGCAGCTTGTGGCGGGCGTCGTAGAAATGCCAGGCCACCCGGGGGCGTGCCGTGAGTTCCGCGCATTTCCCCGCCCGCCGGTCGGTGTGGCAGATCAGCTGCCGGGCCTCGCTGGAGACCCCCCGCAGCACGACAGTCCGCACCTGCGGCGCACCATCGCTCGCGACGTTAGCGAGCTGACCCACATGGAACCCATGGCGAGCACTGAGAGCACCGCGCGCCAGCGAGGACCAGGCATGCGCCAGCCACTCCTGCGGCCCGTAAGTCTCGTAATGCTCTGCGGGATTGCCCATGCTCGCCTCCTGCGATGCCGGTGTACGGACGTCTATAGGCCGCGCCGGCGCTCCCTGTGCGCCACGACCAGCAAGTGTCGGCGGGCCGGGCGCTGCGGGTCAAGCGGCCCGGTTTGCTATGCTCTGTCCCACGATCGCACGGAGAATTGACTATGCAGAACTTCCTCTACGGACTTGCCGGCACTGCGGCCCTGGCATTGGCCCTGCCACAGGCGGCCACGGCGGAAATCATCCTGGAACTCGAGGAACGCGATGGTGACGAGATCTACCCCGTCCAGATGCTCATTGCCAGCGGCAAGCTCGCCGCCCTCGACGAAGACGGCGAAGTCGAGATGATCTTCGATCGCGCCAGTGCCACGATCTATACGCTGGATCACGACGATCGCAGTTTCACCCGGCTGAATCGCGAGAACATCGATGCACTGGTCGGCCAGGTGGACACCGCGATGGCGGAGATGCGCCGGCAACTCGAAGCCCTGCCGCCAGAGCAGCGCGAGATGGCGGAACGCATGATGGGCGGAATGATGGGCAACGCTGGCGCCACACGTGAGCGGCCGTCTCGGGCCATGCGGCCGACGGGAGAGCAGGGCGAGGCGGCTGGCATCCGTTGCGCCTGGCACAACGTGTTCGTCGGTGACGAGCAGGTCGGCACGGCCTGCGTGGCGGCCCCGGATGCCGTGCCCGGTGGCGACGAACTCATTGCCATGATGACGGCGATGTCGGAGATCTACGAAGAGTTGCTCGATCGGATCGCCGACAGCGTGCCAATGGCCATGCCCGCCAACCCGATCATGCCAATGACCGAGGCAGGCGGCCTGCCGATCCGCTCCACGGAAATGACCGAGGACGGCACGGAAATGCAGATCACCCTGCTGGCCGTGCGCGAGGAGGCGGTCGATCCCTCGCGGTTCGAGGTTCCGGCCGGCTATCGCGAAGCCAGTTTCGACGACTGAGAACTGGCTCTCGGGCAGGGATCGCACGCATGGCCACACTGGTCGAGGGTGGTTCATGGCGAGATGTCAGGAGGACACCAGTGGGCAGCGAACGCAGGAGACTGAGCGACCGGCAGACCGGAGCGATGACCGTGGTCGCGGCCGGTGCGCGCTTCGAAGGTCGGCTCTCGGGGAAGGGCGCGGTGATCGTGAGCGGGCAGGTGATCGGCGAGTGTGACTTTGCCGGCACCGTGACCATCGCCGATGGTGGCCATTGGGAAGGCCGCCTGCACGCCGACGACGTCATGATCGCCGGACGGGTCGCGGGCGACGTCGTCGCCCGCGGACGCGTCGAGATGGGACAACGGGCACAGGTGACCGGCACCGTGACCGGGCTGTCGGTAGCCATCGCCGAAGGTGCCGTGATCGAGGGCGAACTGCGTGCCGGGGCCAGGGGCGAGGATGCCCCGGTGGTCTTCAGCGAAAAACGCCACCGCTGAACGCCGGGGCGCTCAGCGACCGGTATCCATCGCGGCGAGGATGGCACTGTCGACCCAGCTTTCCAGGCGCCAGTCGGCAACGAAGCCACAATGGCCGCCCGCTGGGGTCACCAGCAGTTCCAACGCATCGCTTCGAGCCAGGCGCGACAGGTCGCGGGAAGGAATCACGGGATCGTCCACCGCCGTGATGATGCGGCTCGGAACCTCCAGACCGGCGAGTGCACCGCCGGTGATAGAGTAGCCGTTGAGGTAGGTCTCGGCATCCGGAAATTCAGTGTAGCGGCGCACGAAATACTCGGTCGTGGCGGTCAATGTCGGCAGTTCCCGCAGGTTCCCGAAGTCGTAGAGTTCAGGAAAGCAGGCCTGCTTGATCAGCAGACTGCGGCGCCACTTGCGCAGAAAATACATGCGGTAACCGACCCAGCCCTGTTCCAGCTGCGCCATCGTACGGCCTGGATCGAGGACCGGACAGACGGCCACCACCTGCTCGAGCGACAGCCCGGCCGCGGGCGCGCGGCGGGCAATGCGCAAGGCAAAGTTGCCCCCGAGCGAGAACCCGGCCAGAAACAGGCGGCGGCCTGGCCAGCGCTCGGCAATGGCCTGCACCGCAGCCACCGTCTCATCGAGACGACAGGAATGGAACAGTTCGGGATTCAGGTGATGCGTGCCGCCGTGATCGCGCAGATTCAGGCGAAAGATATCGTAACCGGCGGCATGCAGGCGTGCGGCGCTGGACAGGATGTACAGCGAACCCGAACTGCCCTCCCAGCCATGGATCAGCACCGCCAGCCCCCGCGGCCGCCCGGCGGCGGCAGCGGTGTACTCACCCATCAGCCGCACCCCGTCGCCGCAGTCGAGGATCACCTCCTCGCTGGTGGCCAGCAGGTCGGCCGCCTTGCGCATCACCAGCGGCTGGCGCAGCTTGATGCTGGCGAGCAATGACTGCAGATGCGGGTTGCGCAGCGCAGCGCTCGGACGGAATTCATCGTGCAGGTCGAGCGCACTCATGGCGACGTCTCTGGCGCAGGCTGCAGGCGGATCTCGAGACGGTGATTGCGGGCTGCCTGGGTATTCCAGGCCACCGCGGGCAGGTCGTCGGTCGCCGACGGATAGGGATGGCGCGCCGCATCGCTGCCAAAGGTCTCCAGCTCGACGACGATTCGCGGCGAATGCCGCGCCATCAACCCGCCCAGGGCATTGGCGAACTCCAGCGACTGGCGCAGACCCTCGCGCCGGGCCTCGGATGCCGCGAGTCCCAAGGCGACGCAGTCACCGAGCAGCACACCGGCCCCTGCGGGGACCAGCTCGCCTGAAGCATCCGGCACCAGGCAGAAACGCCCGACATGGGTCAGCAGCTGCACGGTCCCCTGCCACTCCAGCGCATCGAGCAGGGGCAGCAGCTCGCGCAACACGGCGGC
>RECU01000082.1 GCA_007693855.1 Gammaproteobacteria bacterium
CCTCAGGCTACCGCAGCGGCATCCTCGAGGCTGGTAAACAGTGACTGGCGCAGCAGGAAATCGCGGCGCAGCGCGTCATCGGCCAGCGTCCGGCGCATCTGCTCGCGCTGGCGCGCCTGCTCGTCGGCATCGCGCGCCTCCATCGCCTGTTTGTTGGCAATCGTCTGCGCCTGGACGTAACGGTGCATCACCGTGCGCCGCTGGCGGTCGTAGAGATCGAGCAGGCTCTCCGGCGCCCCGTCGCGCAGGATCTCGATGAGCTTGTGGCACAGGTCCCAGGCGTCGTGGATGCCGGAGTTCATGCCCATGCCGCCCAGCGGATTGTTCAGGTGGGCGGCATCGCCTGCCAGCAGCACCCGCCCGACCCGGTAGGTCTTGGCCACGCGCTGATGTACCCGGTAGATCGTCCGATGCTCGGTGATGACCTCCGCGCCCTGGCCGACCAGGCCGTCGAACACGAGGTTCTTCTTCTCCTCGCTGAGCAGCCACTCGTCGGACTCCTCGTCGCGCGAGGGCACCAGCACCCGCCAGAGGCTCGGCACCCGCAGCAGCACCACCCATTCGTTGGGGTCGGAGACGTAGTTGACGTAGGCCAGGTCCTCGAAATGCTCCTCCAGCGCCAGCTTGGTGGACAGACACAGGAAGCGCTCGGGGTAGGTGAACCCGGAGAACTCCACGCCCAGCCACTTGCGCACGATGCTGTTGGCACCATCGGCGGCAATCAGGTAATCCGCCTGGTAGTGATCGATGCCATAGGGCGTCTCCACGGCCACGTTCACCCCGGCGGCGTCCTCGGTGAAGTGCACCACGCGGTTGTTGAACAGCAACCGGGCATTGTCCTGCTCGGCCAGCAGCCCCGTGAGGTGGCGGGCGAGCTTCCACTGCTCGCACTGCACCCGGTAGGGGTGGGCGGTGACGTCGCCCAGTTCGCTCAGGTCGAAGGAGAAGACCTCGTCGGTGCTGCGGTCGCGGTACTGGTAGACCGGCGCCTTCAGTCCCTGCTCAAATAGCAGATCCACCACGCCGAGTTCATCAAGCATCTCGATGGTCGGCGGGTGGAAGGTCGAGGCGCGCAGATCGCGCGGACACTCCGGCGCCGCCTCCGCCACCACCACATCGATGCCCTGGCGGGCCAGAATGTAGCCTGCCACCGACCCCACCGGCCCTGCGCCGGAAATGAATACCTGTGTTCTCAAGACCCCGGCCTCCTGCCTCGCCTTTGCTGATGAGATGAGCATACCGCCGGATGGACGCCTGCCTGCGCGCGATACCCGCCACGTCCAACTGGCGAATACCGGCTCAGGCACTCCCGAGCCGCGCACTCGCTGACCACACTGCGGTCACAAGGCCGCCGAGCCTACGCACCCCGCCCCCGATCTTCTAGGTTTGCGGCTGGTGCGGCCGGCATGGCCGCGACGGCGCAGGATCCAAGCCCATGCACTACGACTTCGTCCCCTTCCCCGAGCGCGGCCCGCTGGTGTTCCCCGACGGCAAGCGCATCGCCTTGATCCTTACCTTCAATCTCGAATACTGGGACATGGTCAAGGACAACTCCCGGCCCTACTACGCCGGTGGCCCACCCATCCTGCCCGACCTGCTGCCCGGTGATGTCGCCGACTTCCCCAACTTCACCTGGCGCGAGTACGGCCAGCGCGTGGGCATCTGGCGGCTGTTCGAGCTGTTCACCGAACTCGGCGTGCCCGCCAGCTGCACCTTCAACGCCAAGACCGCGCTGGAGCGCCGGGCCATGGTCGACTACCCGCTCAAGCAGGGCTGGGAGCTGCTCGCGCACAACTACGAACAGGGCGAGCTGCTCACCGACTTCGCCAAACACCCCGAGCGCGAGCGCGAGATCGTGCTCAAGACCCTCGAGGTCTTCGAGCAGACCACCGGGCGCAAGGCACCCGGCTGGCTGTCCTCCTCGCTGCGCGGCACGCCCAACACCCCGGCGATCCTGGCCGAGGCCGGCTGCCTGTTCTACTGCGACCTGATGAACGACGACCAGCCCTACCTGGTCCAGACCCCGGCCGGGCCGATCGTCTCCACGCCCTACAGCAACGAAATCAATGACTTCACCATCCTCACCCGCCGGGGCCATACCACCGACGAGTTTCGCGATATCCTGATCGAGGAACTCGACGTGCTCTACGCGGAGGCCGCCCATACCGGCAAGATGATGAACGTCGGCATCCACCCGCACGTCAGTGGGCGTGCCTACCGCGTGCGCGCGCTGCGCGAGTTCCTGGAACACGCCAAGTCCCTCCCGGGGGTCTGGTTCACCACGCGCGAGACATTGGCCCGCTGGTATCTCGAAAACCACGAACAGCACATCCCGGCCAAGCGCTGATGCGCACGGCTGCCACGTCCAAGACTGACTGAGGAGATTGCGATGAGCCTGGATATTCAGCCCGTGGAACCGAGCACTGAGGGTGCCCGGCAGTTCCTGGCCCACCCGGACCGCCAGATGTTCATCGGCGGCGCCTGGGTGGATGCCACCTCGGGCGCGCGCATAGACGCCATGGATCCGGCCAGCGGCCGAAGGCTGGGCAGCGTACCCGCCGGCGACGCCAGCGATGTCGACCGTGCCGTCGCGGCGGCCCGCACCGCCTTCGACACCGGGCCGTGGCCGAAGATGACGCCGATGGAACGCGCCGCGATCCTCTGGCGGGTGGCCGACCTGATGGAGGCGAACATCGACGAACTCGCCGAGCTTGAGACCCTCGACCAGGGCAAGCCACTCGGCGTCGGCCGCTGGGCGGAAATCCCCGGCGCCATCGGTCAGTTCCGCTACTTCTCGGGCCAGACCCTGCGCACCGAGGGCCGCACCATCCCCACGTCGATCAACTATCAGCCGCCGGGCAAGGAGGTCTTCGCCTACACGCTCAAGCAGCCGGTGGGCGTGGTGGCGGCGATCGTGCCCTGGAACTCGCCGATCATCATGGCGGCGATGAAGCTGGCACCAGCGCTGGCCGCCGGCTGCACCGTGGTGCTGAAGCCCGCGGAGGACACCTCGCTGACCGCCCTGCGCATGGCTGAACTCATGCAGGAAGCCGGCATCCCTGACGGGGTGGTGAACGTGGTGACCGGCTACGGAGCCGCCGCAGGCGCGGCACTCGCAGCCCATGCGCAGGTGAACAAGGTCGCCTTCACCGGCTCCACAGCCACCGGACGTGCCATCCTCGACGCCGCCAAGGGCAACCTCAAGCGCGTGCACCTGGAACTCGGCGGCAAGTCGCCGATGATCATCATGCCGGATGCCGATCTGGGTCTCGCCATCCCCGGCGCAGCCAATGGCATCTTCTTCAATGCCGGCCAGGTCTGCGTGGCCGGCTCGCGCCTGTATGCCCACCGCAGCATATTCGACCAGGTGCTCGAAGGGGTGGCTGAAGCGGGCAACGGCCTGAAGCTCGGTCATGGCCTCGACCCGACCACGCAACTCGGCCCGGTCGTCAGCGCACGCCAGGCCGAGCGCATCATGGGCTACGTCGAGGGCAGCCGTCGCGATGGCGCCAGCATCGTCAGTGGCGGCATCCAGGAAGGGCCGACCGGCTGCTTCATCCGCCCCACCGTGGTCGCCGACGTGCGTGCAGACATGTCCATTGTTCGCGAAGAGGTCTTCGGTCCGGTGTTGGTGTGCACGCGCTTCGACGAGCTCGACGAGGTGATCGCCCAGGCCAACGATTCCGACTACGGGCTGGCCGCCAGCGTCTGGACCGAGCACCTCGGCACGGCTCACCGCATGGCCGAACGCATCCAGTCCGGGACGGTATGGGTCAACTGCCACCTGATGTTCGATCCCTCCCTGCCCATCGGCGGGGTCAAGCAGTCCGGCTGGGGCCGCGACAGCGGGCAGCAGGCCATCGAGAACTACCTCGAAACCAAGTCTGTATGCATGGTGATGTGAGCGCGCGCGGGCAGTCACTGCCCGCGCATTACCGCCGGCTGGTGCTGCAGCGCTTTGCCGAGACCTTTGTCGATGCGACCGAGATCGTCGAGACGCCACTCGGCCTCCCAGGCACTGGGGAGCTGCTGGTGCGCAACCACTGGGCGGGCGTGAATGGCGTATTCGACGACCGGCTGGCACGCAACCGGGTGGAGTATCTCGACATCAGCCCGCCCTGCGATATCGGCATCGAGTGCGTCGGTGAGGTGGTCGCGATTGGCGAGGGCGTCACGGGCTTCCGGCCCGGCGACGCCGTCGCCACCACCCGGCTGGGCAATGGCTACCGTGAATACCTGTGCGTCGCGGCGGATCAGGCCATCCCGATCGCCGCCGCGACCCCGGAAATCCTGACCCTGATCCCCACCGGCATCTCGGCACTCGTCGCGCTGGAGCAGGTGGCGGAGCTGCGGGCCGGTGAACGGATCGTGATCTCCGCGGCGGCCGGCGGCCTGGGCCACCTGCTGGTGCAGCTGGCCCGCCTGAAAGGCGCGCACGTCGTCGGCCTCGCCGGCACTGCCGAGAAATGTGCGGCAGTCGCCGCGCTGGGCGCGCATGAGGTCTTCAATTATCGCGAGGCCGACCTGGACGCGATCTTCCGCAAGGAATATCCGCAGGGGTTCGATGTGGCCTACGACACCGTTGGCGGACGGATCTTCGACCTGTTCCTCACCCATGTCGCGGTGCGCGGACGGGTCATCTGCAGTGGCTACACCGCAGATATCGAGAACCCGGAACCGGTCACTCGACCGCGGATCTACACCAGCCTCTACTGGAAGGCCGCCTCGGTGCGTGGTTTCATGAACCCGCTATTCGGCGAGCATCACGCCGACGCCGCGCGGCGGTTGCTGCAGATGTACGCCGACGGCAGCCTGCGGGTGCTGGTGGATGCCAGCGATTTCCGCGGGCTCGAGTCGGTGCCGCAGGCCATCGAGCACCTGCTCGCCGGGCGGAATCTCGGGAAGGTGGTGGTCAGGCTGACCTGAGACGTCTCCGCGAGCCCATGGCCCGCGGAGACGCCGGGGCGTCAGGCGTCGTCGTCCGACTCTGCGTCAGCCTCTGGCGCGGTCTGCGCATCGTCCTCGGCCTTCTCCACCCGCGGCCGCACGATCGCCACCACCGGCTGATCGTGGTCCTCGCCATACTGCAGCTGGATGATCTCAACGCCTTCGGGCAGCGGAATCTCCGACAGATGCAGGCTGTCGTCGACCTCCAGACCGCTGATGTCGAGTTCCAGATATTCGGGCAGGTTGCCCGGCAGACAGCTGATCTCGACCTCGTTCATGAGGTGGGACACCAGGCCGCCGCCGGTGCGGATGCCGGGCGCTTCGCTCTCACCCTTGAGATGCACCGGCACGCTCATGCGGATCTTCTCGTCGGCGACGATGCGCTGGAAGTCCAGGTGCATGGCGTAGCCCTTGGCGGGATGCCGCTGCACGTCCTTGAGGATGGCCGGCTGCTGACGCTCGCCGACACGGATCTGGATGACCGACGAATAGAAGGCTTCCTGCTCGAGGGCCTTCTTGACGGCGTTCTGGTCGAGGGCGACGGCCCGGGCGGGACGACCGGCCCCGTAGACGACAGCAGGGACCTTGCCCGTGCGACGCAGGCGGCGGCTCGCACCTTTGCCCTGATCGTCACGGATGTCGGCCTGCAGCACGAAATCGATACTCATGGCGAATACTCCGGAAAGCTGATGGCAGGTGTACGCAGGTACACCCGGATAACCCCTCTGGCCGCGACCAGCCAGAGGTAGCCGAGCAGTATAGCCCCAGCTCGCCTCGTCCGCCAGATCCGGCCGGTCAGTCGAGGTAAAGCGAGCTCACCGACTCGGCATCGGAAATGCGTCGAATGGTCTCGCCCAGCAGCTCCGCCACAGAGAGCTGGCGAATCTTCGGACACGCCAGCGCCGCCTCGTTCAGGGCGATCGTATCGGTCACCACCAGCTCGTCCAGCACCGAGGCGCCAATGCGCTCGACGGCAGGCCCCGAGAGCACCGGGTGGGTGATGTAGGCCAGCACCTTGGCCGCGCCATGATCCTTCAGGGCCGCTGCTGCCTGACAGAGCGTTCCGGCGGTATCCACCAGATCATCGACCAGCACGCAGCTACGGCCCTCGACGTCGCCGATGATGTTCATCACCTCGGAGACGTTCGCGCGCGGCCGACGCTTGTCGATGATGGCCAGGTCGGCGTTATCGAGACGCCGCGCCAGGGCCCGGGCGCGGACCACGCCACCGACATCCGGCGAGACCACGATCATGTCCGGATACTCCTGCTTCCACACATCACCCAGCAGCACCGGCGAGGCGTAGACATTGTCTACCGGGACATCGAAAAACCCCTGGATCTGGTCGGCATGCAGATCGACCGTCAGCACGCGATGCACGCCCGAGATGCTGATGAGGTTGGCGGCCAGCTTGGCGGTGATGGGCACGCGGCTGGCGCGCGGGCGCCGGTCCTGTCGTGCATACCCCATATAGGGAATGACGGCCGTGATGCGTGCTGCCGAGGCCCGATGTACGGCATCGGCCATGATCAGCAGCTCCATGAGGTGGTCGTTGACTGGCGGGCTGGTCGACTGCACCAGGAAGACATCCTTGCCGCGGATGTTTTCCATGATCTCGACGTTGATCTCGCCGTCGCTGAAGCGACCGACCTGCATCTTGCCAAGCGGCACCTGCAGATGGCGGGCAATGGCTCGGGCCAGGCGCGGATTCGCGTTGCCCGAGAACAGGGTCAGGCTGGCCGGATCCAACGCATCGTCCCCTTATCTTCTCTGTTGTCGTTATGGATGGCCGGCCGCCGCTCGCGGCTGCCGACCGGCGTCCCTGCCGCGGAAATGGCTGGGGTGGCAGGATTCGAACCTGCGAATGACGGGATCAAAACCCGCTGCCTTACCACTTGGCTACACCCCAGCTGTACCCTTCCCCGCCTCCTGGCGTGCCTGCCCGTGCTCGAGGCAGGCGCGCAGCGGCGACAGCGAAAGCCCCCGGACCGCCCAACCCCGCCACCGCGCCGGCAAAACCGCCAGCAGCGCGCGTGCCTGGGCCAGGGTACACGGCAGGAACACGCAGGCCCCGGTGCCGCTCAATCGTGGCTGGCCGTGCTGGCCGAGCCAGTCCAAGGCCTCGCCCACTTCGGGGTGTCGCCGCACGACCGGCGTGGTGCAATCGTTGTGACCCTTGCCGGTCAGGAAGTCGTTTATTGTCAGTGGCGGTGTGGAACGTGTCAAATCATCCGCCCGGAAGATTTCCGCCGTGGACACCGCGCAATCAGGCTGCACGACCAGATAGTCCGCCGGTGGCAGCTCGAGGGGCACAAGCCGATCGCCGACCCCTTCCGCCCAGGCGTTGCGACCGGCCACGAACACCGGCACATCGGCGCCGAGCTGCACCCCCAGCGACATCAAGGCGGTATCCCCGAGACCCAGCGCCCAGAGATGATCGAGTGCGCACAGTACGGTGGCCGCATCCGAGCTGCCACCCCCCAGCCCGCCCTGCATCGGGATGCGCTTGCGCAGCGTGATATCGACACCCTCGCGCACGCCGGCATGCGCGCGCAACAGTTCTGCGGCACGCACGCACAGATCTTCCGCCACCGGCACACCGGGCACGTCGTTCGCCCGACAGACCTGTCCGTCCCGCCGCGGCGTGAAGCGCAGTTCGTCACAGAGATCGATCAGCCTAAAGACTGTCTGCAGTTCATGGTAGCCGTCCGCACGCCGGCCCAGCACGTGCAGCATCAGGTTCAGCTTGGCCGGGGCGGGCCAGGCGTCCCCCCAACCCGGGGTCCGATCAGGGATCACGGCTCATCCAGCCCCGGCGACCACCGATCGAGCACGATCCGGATGGCCAGCTCCTCACCCGCCAGGTCTACCCGCCGCGGCAGCAACTCGCCGCCGAGCTCGCGCCAGCCGGTGTAGTGCAGCTGCCAGCCGCGCTGCCTGAGGCTGTCGGGACGCCCGAACTCGTCGAAGACCCAGGCGTGGCGGTAGCGGCTGTCGGCCATGCCGAGCAGCCAGTAGGGCAGGCTCTGGACGGGCAGCCCGAAGCCGAACACGGCCGCCAGATCGACTTCCGGGTCGCCGAGCACGGTGCGCTCGCCATCCCGGCCGATGGCCGTCAGCTGTCCCGGCGGGCCATAGACGAACAGACCACCCAGACCCACAGGCCCACGGAAGCGGATTTCGACCCAGTCCGGTCGCTGGCGCCATTCGAAGCTGCCCTGCACGCTGTCGCCGGGTGTGGTCAGCGACAGCCGACCGCGCGCCTGCCACTCTCCCACTGCGGCGAGCTGCTCGCTGCGTATCTGCCAGGGCTCGAGTGGCACGGCTGGCGGCTGCGCTGCACAGGCCACGAGCAGGGACAGCAGCGCGGCGAGCCCCGTCGCGCGTATGACCCTCACGGCATCAGGCGCTCACGCCAGGGCTCCAGATGACGGTCACCGGGCCAGCGCTCGAGCGCCTCCTGGAGCATTTCCAGCGCCTCGCCCTCCTCGCCCCGCGCCAGGCGCACTTCGACAATGTGGGCCGCCACCTCCGGATCGCGCAGCAACGACCAGGCATGCAGGAGATATTCCAGTGCGCCATCGAGATCGCCGAGCCGGAACAGCACCCACCCCATGCTGTCGATGATGGCCGCGTTGTCCGGTGCGCGTTCCAGCGCCTGCTCGATCAGCGAGCGGGCCCGCGCGTACTCCCGCGTGCGATCGGCAAGGGTGTAGCCCAGGGCGTTGAGGAACACCGGCGATTCCGGCTCCATGCGCACCAGGCGCTCGAATTCCCGGATCGCCTGGCGCACCCGATCCATCCGCTCATACAGCAGCGCCCGCTGGTAAAGCAGCAGCGGCTCGTCAGGATGAACCGCGAGCCCGCGACGGTAGGTCGACAGGGCTTCGCGATAGGCGCCCTCGTCGATCTGTCGCTGGGCCACCAGGCCGAACACACCGGCACGTGCGGCGAGCAGGCGTTCATCACCGGGACGCTCGGCCAGCGGCTGATCGAACAGCGCCAGCGCCTCCTCATCGCGGCCGGCGTCGACCAGCAGCCGGGCGGCCGCGATCCGCATTGCATCGGCGTGCCTCGGGCTGGCGGCCGCGAAATCGCGAAGATGCTGCAGGGCCGCCTCGAGATCGCCCGAGGCTTCATAGATCAGCGCGACCAGCACCTGCGCCTCCACCACCTGCGGTCCGGTCGTCACCCTGGAGAGGCTGCGGATCGCCTGGAAATCCCGCCCCTGCTCGCGGGCGATCCTGCCGAGGTAGTAGGACGCCTCGACACTGTGCCGGAATCCCTGGCGCAACTCGTTCCAGAGCTGCTCCGAGGTCGCCAGCTCACCTGCGCGCAGACGGACCAGGGCCAGCGCCCGCACGACATCTTCGTTATCGGGCTCGGCAGTGCGCAGCTTCTCGAGCTGCGACAGGGCCTCTTCTTCAAGGCCGGCAGCCGTCAGCAGTCCGGCCAGTTCAAGGCGCAGCTCGGTGTCGGCATCGGCGATGATCCGGCGTGCCAGCGTCAGTGCCGCCTCTCGTTCACCCACAGCCAACAGGGCCTGCGCGAGCGTCAGCTGCCCGCGCGGCCAGTCCGCATCCAGCACGGACAGGCGCTCAGCGGCCGTCAACGCGAGCCGCGGCCGCGCGGCCATGAGCGCCAGCCGGGCCAGGGCAAACTGCGCCATGGGCTCGTCGGGATAGTCCTCGACCAGGGCTTCCATCACCTCCGCGGCGCTGCGTCGACGCTCCTCCGCGCCAAGGATGGTCAGCAGTTCATCGAAGGCCACGGTCGGGTCCTCGGTCAGCAGCACGACCGAGGTGAAGGCCTCGCTGGCACCGTCCAGGTCACCCTGGCGCAGGCGCAGGACCGCGAGATAGCGGTTGGCGGCGAGGCTCTGCGGCGCCAGCGCGCGCCAGCGTTCGGCCGACTCGAGCGCAATATCCTCGCGCCCCGCCTGAAACGCCACCGCCGTGGCGCGCTGCGCGACGTCACTGCTGTCGCTGCGATTGGCCGCCGCCCCGTAGTGCACCGCAGCCTCGCCAAGCTGGTTGCGCTGCAGGGCGATCTCGCCCAGCAGCAGCGCCAGTTCGAGCTCGTTGTCCGGCCCTCCAGGCAGCCCGGTATCCGGCGGCTCGCCCCGCGGGGTGCCGGCACACGCGGCCAGACCAAGACAGAGGACCAAGGGCGCGAGGCGTCGCAGCACGCGTACACTCCGAAAACAGGCAGGTTGGCGGCACTATACCGCAGGTCGGTGACTTGTTATGACCGGCGCCATGCCGGAGAATTCAGCGCCCATGAAGCGACACTCAGGCCCATGCCGGTACACCTGCTCGGCATCAACCACCGCACGGCACCCTTAGAGATCCGTGAATCCGTCGTGTTCGAGCCCGAGGCGCTGCTCCGGGCCCTGCCCGATGTGTTGCGAATCCCCGGGGTGACCGAGGCGGTCATCGTCTCGACCTGCAACCGCACCGAGCTCTACGCGGAGCTCGACGGGGATGCGGGAGAACGCATTGCGGACTGGCTGAGCGGCTGGCATCGCCTTGGCGAAGACGTGCGGCGCTGTTTCTATACGCTCGACAACGCGCGCGCGGCGCGCCACCTGTTCGCCGTGGCCTGCGGGCTCGACTCCGTGGTGCTCGGCGAGCCCCAGATCCTTGGCCAGCTGAAGGAAGCCTACCGGGCCGCGGAGGAACACAGTAGCGTAGGCCCTGGCCTGAATCGGCTGTTCCAGCAGGCTTTCGGTGTCGCCAAGCAGGTCCGCAGCGAGACCGGGATCGGCGCAAGCCCGGTCTCCGTCGCCTACGCCGCCGTGGTGCTGGCGCGCAAACTCTTCGGCGGCTTCAACCGGCAAACCGCGCTGCTGGTCGGCGCCGGCGACACCATCGAGCTCGCTGCCCGGCACCTCCACCGCCAGGGCATTCGCAAACTGGTGATCGCCAACCGAAGTCTTGGCCGCGCCGCAGATCTGGCAGCCCAGTTCAATGCCGAAGCAATCTCGCTGGACGAACTCGACGAGCGCCTGGCCGAGGCCGACCTCGTGATCACCGCCACCCGTGCGAACACCCCCATCCTCGGCAAGGTGCAGCTCAGCGAGGCCCTGCGCCGCCGCCGGCGCCAGCCCATGTGCATCGTCGACGTCGGCGTACCGCGCGACGTCGACCCGGCGGTGGCTGAACTGGAAGACGCTTACCTGTACACGGTAGATGACCTCGAGACGGTGATCGAGGACGGCTGGCGCTCGCGTCGACAGGCCGCCGCCCAGGCCGAACAGATCATCGATTTCGCGGTGGAACAGTACGAACGGCTGCTGCGGACACTGGACGCCGTGCCGACAATCCGCGCCCTGCGCGGCGACACGGAAAAGCTGCGCGACGAGGCGCTGGAGCATGCCCGCCGCCTGCTGCAGGCCGGCCGGCCGGCCGAGGAGGTGCTCGAACAGCTGGCGCATACCCTGACGCAGAAATTCCTGCACGCGCCGAGCACCCGCTTGCGGGCGGCCGGGGAAGACACCGACACCGATCTGATCGCGGCCGCCGCCGAGCTGTTCGGGCTCGAAGAGCGCCCGACAAGAAGGGACTGACCCATGGCGCTGTCCACCAGTCTCGAGATCCGGCTCGAACGCCTGCTGGAGCGTTTCGAGGAAGTCGAGCAGTTGCTGGCCGACCCCGAGGTCATCAACGATCAGACCCGCTTCCGCGAACTTTCCCGCGAGTATGCCCGGCTCGAGGCGGTGGCCGGGGATATCCGCCGGTATCGTCAGCTCGGCGCAGAACTGGCGGCGGCCCAGACCATGGCCACAGAGGCCGACCGGGACCTTGCCCGACTCGCCCGCGAAGAAGCCGAGACCCTCGATACGCAGCGCGAGGCGATGCTGCCCATGCTGACCCGCCATCTGGTGGCCGTGGACCCGCGCGACGAGGGCAACGTGTTTCTCGAAATCCGCGCCGGCACGGGCGGCGATGAGGCCGCCCTGTTCGCAGGCGACCTGTTCCGCATGTATAGCCGCTACGCCGAGCTGCGCGGCTGGCAGGTGGAGATCCTGAGTGCGAGCCACGGTGAGCAGGGCGGCTACCGCGAGATCATCGCCCGGGTCGCCGGCCAGGGGGCATACTCCCGCCTGAAGTTCGAATCGGGCGCGCATCGTGTGCAGCGGGTCCCGGCAACGGAATCCCAGGGCCGCATCCACACCTCCGCCTGCACGGTCGCAGTGCTGGCCGAGCTCGACGAGGTGGAGGATGTCGCCATCGGCGACAAGGACCTGCGGATCGACACCTACCGCGCCGCCGGCGCCGGCGGCCAGCACGTCAACAAGACCGACTCGGCCGTGCGCATCACCCATCTGCCCAGCGGCCTGGTAGTCGAATGCCAGGACGAGCGCAGCCAGCACAAGAACCGGGCGCGGGCGATGGCGCTGCTCAAGGCGAAACTGCGCGACGCCGAGGAAGCGCGCCAGCGCAGCGAACGCGCGCTGGAACGCAAGCTGCTGGTCGGCTCAGGCGACCGCTCCGAGCGTATCCGCACCTACAATTTCCCGCAGGGTCGGATCACCGACCACCGCATCAACCTGACGCTCTACCGCCTCGAGGAGGTGCTCGAAGGTACCCTCGACGCGGTGATAGACCCGCTGATCGCCGAGGACCAGGCCGAGCAGCTCGCGCGGCTGTCGGTGCAGTGAGCCGCGGCCTTGACGACGGATGACCCGGCCCCCGCGACGCGGATCGACAGCCTGCTGACCGCGGCAGCCGCCGCGCTCGAGCCCCTGGAGGATGCTCCGCGCCTGGAGGCGGAAACCCTGCTCTGCCAGGTGCTTGGCTGGCGGCGCGCGAGGCTGTACACGCATCCCGAGCATTGCCCGAGCGCGGCCGAGCGCCAGGCGTATGCGACGCTCATCGCGCGGCGCCTGGCGGGTGAGCCGCTTGCCTACCTGCTGGGCACCCAGCCGTTCCGCGATTTCACCCTCGCCGTCACGCCCGCAGTCCTCATTCCGCGCGCCGATACCGAAACCCTGGTGGACGCCGCGCTCGCCACCGCCCTGCCGCCCGAGGCCCCGCTGGCGGTACTCGATCTCGGCACGGGCAGCGGCGCGGTGGCGATTGCCCTGGCGCGGGCCAGGCCCGCCTGGCAGCTGACTGCGACAGACCTCAGCGAGGCGGCGCTGGCACTCGCCCGTGACAATGCGGTCCAGCTGGGCGTGCCCGAGATCGATTTCCGCCTGGCCGACTGGTTCGAAGGCCTGCCCGACGACCGGCACTATGACCTGGTGGTGAGCAATCCGCCGTATATCGCCGAGAACGACCCGCACCTGGCGCAGCCGGGCCTTGCGGCCGAACCGCGACAGGCCCTGGTCGCAGGCCCGGACGGACTGGATGCCCTGGGCCGGATCGCGGCCGACGCACGCCACCGGCTCACCCCCGAAGGCTGGCTGTGGCTGGAACATGGCCATGCACAGGGCGCGGCCGTACGCGACCTGCTTCGCCAGCTGGGCTACCATGCCATCAGCACCCGGCGGGATGCCGGTGGACGCGAGCGCGTCACCGGCGGATGCGCCCCCCACCTTCCCAAAGCCACGACCAAGGATCAGACATGACCATCCGTTTCTCCACCAGCCTCGGTGATATCGATATCCGCCTGCATGACGATACGGCGCCGCTCACGGCACAGAACTTCCGGGAGTATGTCGAGGAAGGCTTCTTCGACGGCACCATCTTCCACCGGGTGATCCCCGGCTTCGTCATCCAGGGTGGCGGCTTCACCGCGGAGATGGAGCAGAAGCCCACCCGGGCACCGATTCGCAACGAAGCCGACAACGGCATCAAGAACCTGCGGGGAACCCTGTCGATGGCGCGCACGGCCGACGTCAACAGCGCCACCTCGCAGTTCTTCATCAACCTTGCCGACAACGCCTTTCTGGACCACGGCTCGCGGGACTTCGGCTATGCCGTATTCGGTGAGGTGGTGGCCGGCATGGACGTGATCGACCGCATCGCCCAGCTGCCCACCGGGCGTCACGGCCCACACGCCGACGTGCCGAAAGAGCCGGTGGTCGTGACGGCCGCAAGCGTCGTGGCAGACTGAGGCCGGAACCGCCGATGCACCCGGGGCGCCATGCCCGACATCTGGCCCTGCCTGCGCTGGGACCCGAGGGCATCGCGCGGCTGACCCGCGCGCGGGTGCTGCTGGTCGGACTGGGCGGCCTCGGCTGCCCGGCCGCACAGTATCTCGCCGCGGCCGGTGTCGGCACCCTGCTGCTGAATGACTTCGATCGCGTCGACCTCTCGAATCTCGCCCGCCAGGTGCTCTACACACCGGCCGACGAGGGCCGGCGCAAGGTGGCTGTCGCCGCCGAGCGGCTCGCGGCCCTGAACCCGGACATCACCCTGGAGCGGATCGACCAGCGGCTGGCGCCCGCGCAGCTGCAGACGCTGGCCAGCGGCTGCGACCTGGTGCTTGATGCCAGTGACAACCTGGCCACGCGCCTGGCGGTGAACGCCGCCTGCGTGGCGGTCCACCGGCCGCTGATCACCGCCTCGGTCATCCGCCTGGAGGGGCAGCTGCTGGTCAGCCCCAATGACGGCAGCACGGCGCCCTGCTACCAGTGCGTCTACGACGAGCGCGACGAGAGCCTCGGCGACTGCCGTGGCGCCGGCGTGCTCGGCCCGGTCGCCGGCATGCTGGGCACGCTGATGGCGACCGAGGCGCTGAAACTCCTGGCCGGGCTGCCGCCGGTGCCGGGCATGCTGCTGGTGGATGCGGCGGGCGGGCAGTTCCGTCGCCTGCGCGCCCGCCGCGATCCCGAATGTCCCGCCTGTGGCACCGCGGCGCAGCGCAGCCCAGCCCATGAACCCCTGCACGTCCACGGAGGCTGAACCATGCCTTGGAACGCTCTCATACCGTCCAGCCTGTGCCTGCTGGTGCTCCTCGGCCTGGCAGCGACGGGCCTGGCCCACGGGCAGACGGAGGCGGCGCCCCCGCCCGAGCGCGAGCGCATCGCGATCATCGGCACAGGCAATGTCGGCAGCGCCCTCGGGCGCCGCTGGGCGGCCGCCGGACACGACATCATCTACGGCAGCCGCTCACCGGAGGCTGCCCACGTACAGGCCCTGCTCGCCGCGACAGGGCCTGCGGCAAGCGCGGCAACGCCCGCCGAGGCGGTGCGCGAGGCGGACATCGTGGTCCTGGCCATCCCCTGGCGGGTGGCCGAGGACACCGTACGCGACCTCGGCGACCTGAGCGGGCGGGTGGTCATCGACCCGATCAACGCCTCCGATTTCACCCGCGGACGCGTCGAGCTGGGCCACCCTGCACTGGGCGAGACCCTGGCCGGGCTGGCGCCGGCGGCGGCCTTCGTGAAGGCGCTGAACACCACCAGTTATCAGAACATGCTCGAGCCGCCGACCGATCGGGCCATCACCGTGCCGCTGGCGGGAGACGACAGCCAGGCGCTGGCGCGCGTCGCGCGGCTGGTGGCGGAGCTGGGGTTGTCACCGCGCGTGGTCGGCCCGCTCTACAACGCCCGCTATCTCGAGGCGATGGGCAATCTCTACATCTACGTCAACGTCATCCAGCAACCCGACGTTCGACTGGAATACCATTTCTGACCCGGCGCCAACGCGCGCCGTCGATCCGGTACCATGAAAGCACGCTTTTTCGGAGGACAGACCCATGCATGATCCTTCACTCCGCCGTCGCGGGTTTCTCAAGGCGGCACTGGCCGGCACCACGGCGCTGGCCGCCGGCAGGATGCTCCCGGCGCTGGCGCATGAACATGCCTCGTCGGCAACGATCACCCGCGCCATCCCGTCCACCGGTGAGCAACTGCCGGTCATCGGTCTGGGCACCAATGCCTACGGGGTGCAGACCCCCGAGGACCTGGCGCCGCTGCGCGAGGTGCTGCGTGACATGTCACGGCTCGGGGGCACGGTCATCGATACGGCGCACGCCTACGG
>RECU01000046.1 GCA_007693855.1 Gammaproteobacteria bacterium
ACGCGACCAGCGTGATGCGCGAGCTGGTGTCCAGCGGTGAGCAGACCGATGGCGAAAACGGGGACGGCTTCATCTGCTAGCGCAGGACGCCGTCCCCGTTCAGGTCATCGCCAGGCAGGCTGGTCGCCTTCGGTGATGAAGACCGGCTCACCGGGCTGGGCCAGACTCACGCGGTAGAGACGGCCCTCACGGTGGAAGGCGATCTCGAGACCGTCGGGAGACCATGTCGGTCGGTCGCCCGTGGCCAGTTCGAGGGGCTGGTCGCTGGCATCCGCGCGGCGGACGAAGACAGTGCCGTCCTCGACGTACGCAATACGATCGCCGTCGGGAGACCAGGCCGGCTGATCAGCCCCGGCGAAGGCGGGCAGCCGGGCGCGATCGCTGCCATCACGGCCAATCGTGTACAGCCGGAGATCCGCCGAGGAGGGATTGGAAGACCAGTCCTCCCGCACGCTGAAAACCAGCGTCTCGCCGTCCGGTGACCAGCTGGGGAAGCGCTCCATGTCGGCGGCGGCCTGTGCGCCCGTCAGGTGCTCGCCGACACCGCCCGCGGGCCCGGTCACATAAATCAGAAACGGGTTCGTCCCGAAGGACTCGTTACGTCGCACATAGGCGATCTCGCCATTCACCGACCAGGTGGGTTCCAACGCGCTGACGCCTGCTTCGTCGGTCAGGCGCTGCACCTGCTGGTTCGCCAGCGAGTAACGGAACAGGTCGCTCCGGGAGGCAGGTCCGCCCACGTAGACCAGTTGGCTGCCGTCCGGCGACCAGGCGGGCGAGGGCTGGATGAAGCCGACATCGAGCACCAGTTCGCGATTCTCGCCATCAGGATCCACCAGCCAGATACTGCCGCCCTCGTGGAAAGCGATGCGGCCCGGCCGTGGCCCGAACGGGTTGGCGCTGCTGCCGAGGAACTGGTTGCCGCCCTCGTCACTGAAGTCCCCAACGAAAACCGGATTGCTGTTGTCGCTGAACGTGCTGCCCTCGATCGTCCCGCCGTTGGCCACGATCAGGCTCTGTGGCACCGGCACTTCATTGTCCTCGAAGACCGAGTTGATGATGAAGATGTTCGCCTCGTTGGCCTCGAGAATCGGCCCACCCTCGGTGGTGAAGTTGCCGACGAGCCGCGAGTCGATGATGTAGACATCGGCGCTGCCAGGCGTCGGATCTGAGGCCAGCGTCGAGGTCGCCACCCCTTCGCTGTAGACCACCGCCGCGCCAAGGTTGGAGCTGTTATCGATGAATTCAGACTCGGTGATGATGATCTCGCCGATTCGCGCGGCGGCACCCCTGCCTACACCTTCCAGGTAGAGCACGCCCCCCTGCTCGGACAGGGCCTCGTTGCCGATGAATACGGAGTCGTGGATGCGCAGATCGCCGGAGGCCTCGGAATTTCTCAGCATGATCGCGCTGCCCGAGCGAACGGTAGCAGCGCCGTGGTTGATCCGATTGCCCTCGAAACGCGAGTGACAGACGTTGATGCCGCGGCGACTGTAGACTGCGCCACCCCCTTCCCGGGAGAAGTTGTCATGAAACTCGGAGCGCGAGATCAGGATGAAGCCGGCACTCCAGATGGCGCCGCCACGTCCGAGCGAGAACGGTGGCACGGACACGTTCGTCCGGTTCTCACGGAACACCGAGTCGTGAACGAACAGGTCACCGACGCCACCAATACGCTGGCTGACCGCCACCGCACCACCGCGGTTTTGCGTATCGCAGGTCATGTTGGCATTGCCGTCCCGGATCTCGAGTCCGGACAAGGTCACGCTGGCCGCGCTCTGCACGCGCAGGGCACGATTGCCGCCGCGCAGATCAATGACGGGACGCTCGCCGTCCTCCCGCCAGCCGATGAGCACGAGGTCGGTCGTGCCATTGTAGAACCACCATTCGCTGAGGCAGGTCGTCGGATCGACAGGTGCCCCATCGGGGCCATCGTTGATGTCATCGGTGATGCCGATCACCAGTCGCCCATCGGCCCTGCCTTCGGGGTCCTCGAGCGCGGCGGCAAGCGCGGCATGACTGTCCACGAGATAGTGCGGCTCGTCGACGACCACGTCGAAGTCGCTGCAGGCGGGGTCAGGCTCAAGATTCGTGCCCTCGTTGCGCACGACAATGCCCGCCGGGACAAATCCCGTCGGATCATCGAGCCAGGCGAGCAGGTCCTGGATCCACAGGTCGAGCAGGCTGCCGAAGTCCAGGAAATCGCGCAGCGCGGCGATGTCGATGGTGTCGTCAGGCAGCGCGCTCGCCTCCACCGTGAACGGATCGAACTGCAGGCCGACACGGTTGCCCAGTTGCAACCGCGCCGACTCGTAATCGAGCTGAGCCTGCCCCTGCAGGGCGCGAATCGCCGTACTCCAGGGCGTGACAGCGCACGACACCTCATCGAGGCAGCGAGCCCGGAGCACACCCTGGTAGGGCTGCCCATCCAGTTCGCCGCCAAGGGTGCTGACCTCGTAGGCGCCGGCGGCCGGCACGGACGCCTCAAAAAAGCCCTCGTCATCGGTGAGGACGGTGGTGATCAGTTCGCCGTCGGCGCGTCGGACCTCAACCTCGGCACCTGCGACTGGCCGGTTGATCACCCGGCCAGAGAGGCTGAAGTCCCCGGCAGGAGGCGGTTGTGCGGTTGCGTCCTCGACGAAACTCACGCTGACGGTGCACGCTGCAGTGATCGGCCCCGTCGTATAGGTCAGGTCGACCAGGCTGCCGCCACAGCCGCTGACATCGTCAAGCGCAAAGCCTGCGTCCGGCGTAATGGTGAAGCTGAGGGTCTCGCCTTCCTCGACTTCCCCACCTGCCGGCGAGATCGAGCCACCCGCCCCGACATCCACACTCACGGTGTAGCGGACTGTTGGGGTTGGCGCTGCCTCCTGTGGGGAACCGGAGGAAGAGCCGCCACAGCCGCCAAGAACGAACAGACAGACGAGCGCGACGGCGCCATGGAGTGGGTCACGATACGAAGTCATCAGCGGATCCTCCTGGACTGCGGGGCTGGTCCTCCCGCACGGGTCGTTTCGCCGATGTCGTTGCGGGCTGTCCCCACGCAAATTCAGCGCGAATCACGCCCGGAGGCTATCGGCTTTTTTCTTGGTTCGTTCCAGGTCAGCTGCGTCAGCGACGCAGCTGACCTGGATGTGTTGAACCGACCACAACTCGTCAGCAGCATTGCCCTGGAACCGCTATGGGCACTGACGTGTTACCGAAAACAACCTTAAAACAGATTTAACTGGCCGGTCAAATTTCACCGCCGATGTCGCAATTATGGCAAACGCGCTTTGGGGCTAGTGTTATCTGCCGATCCAGTCGCGGACCTCGCCGTACCAGTGCAGCGAGTTGTTCGGC
>RECU01000012.1 GCA_007693855.1 Gammaproteobacteria bacterium
CGTGCAAGGCAGTCATTACCGGATCATGGGGCAGCACCTCGAGATGCGGGACGAGCAGGATATGCTGCAGCTCCGCTTTGAGGCGGTGGCGTTACCTTGAGGATTGACCGCCCGTTTCAGGCTCCACCAGAAGGACTTACTCCTATGTTGACCAGAACCATCGTCATGCTGTTTGTCACGGGCCTGCTGAGCGCCTGCGCCAGTGCCCCTAGAATTCAGACCGTACAGGCACCGGGAGTCGATCTCTCGGCGTACCAGAGCTTCTCGTTCGTCGAGCCCCTGGGGACGGATCGCGCCGGTTATGCCAGCCTGATTTCGCGGCAGCTGAAATTCTCCACCCAGCGTGAACTCGAATTACTCGGTCTGGACTATGTCGACGACGCGAGCCAGGCTGATCTACTGGTCAATTTTCACGCCCATCTCGATGAACGGATTCGCACCAGAGCAGTGCCTGAGCCGTATATCGGGCCGACGTTTTACGATTATCGGTATGGCTATTACTCGCCTTGGCCGACCTATACCACGCGCACCGAAATTGAACAGTATTCGGAAGGGACGGTGGTGATCGACCTGATCGATGCCAAGACGAATGAAATGATCTGGGAAGGGTCGGCCCGTAACAAAGTGACCGAGAATACGCGGCGCAATGCCGCGCGAGTCATCGATGAAGCGGTGGTCCGTATTTTCAGAAAGTTCCCATGACCAGGGATGTCGCTCACTGCACCAGCTCATGATCAACAGGATCAGCACATGAAGAATGCCGCTTTGCCATTGATCTTGTGCGGCATCCTTCTCTCCGGCTGCGGGTCGCCGGAGGAGTTGGTCGCGCCGCCTGCTGTGGGGGTGGGAGTCTACGAGCTCAGCGAGCTTGATATTACCCGGCAATGGCGCATCAGCGCACGCACCCGGGCCGCGGATTCCGTACAGGTCCGTGCACGGGTCGAAGGCGAAGTACAGGAGGTCCTGTTCGAACGCGGTACACGGGTCAATGCCGGGGATCCCTTGTTCCGCCTCAAGGGCGATACCTACCGCGAGCAGGTCCGACGAGCGGACGCACAGCTGGGCGCGCGGCGCAGCGCTCAGGTACTGGCCCGACGCAATCTGGAGCGGGCACTGGAAATCAACGAGCGCGGCTACCTGTCCGCGGCGGATATGGATCGGCTGCGTAACGAAGCCGAAATGGCTGAATCGGCACTCGCCGACGCCGAAGCCGTCCTGCGACAAACCCGGCTGAACCTCGACTATACGACCATCACGGCGCCGATCAGCGGGCGGATAGGCAACACCGCTGTGACCGTTGGCAACCTCGTCGGACCGGGCAGCGGCCCGCTGGTGGAGATCATCGCACCGGATCGCATCCGTGCCGAGTTCCAGCTGACTGACCGCGAATTCACCGACCTGGTACGTATGCATGGCCAGGGCCTTCGCGCTGACGCATTTGAGGTTTATCTTCTGCTAGAAGACAACCAACCGCATCCCACTCCAGGCACCGTCGATTTCGTCGACATCGCCGTCAACCAGAGCACGGGCACGGTCGACGCCACAGCCCTCTTCGACAACGTCGATGAGATGCTGGTACCCGGCATGTTCGTCACTCTGTTGTTTTCAAGTGCCGAGCCCGCACCGGGCCTGCTCTTGCCCGAGCAGGCCGTCCAGCGCAACCAGCTTGGCCCGTTCGTCATGTTGGTGGACCACGATGGGGGCGTGAGCGTCAGACAGGTCACCCTCGGCGCCCGGCAGGGACCGGCCTGGCAACTGGAGAGCGGGCTGCGGCTCGGGGACCTGGTGGTCGTCGAAGGCCTGCAGAAGATCCGTCCAGGGGCCACGGTGCAACCGAGCTACTACGAACGTGACCCGGCAACAGGCCTGCTTGCGCCCAGCGAGATGATCCGGCAGTGAGCGAATTTTTCCTTGATCGGCCGAAGTTCGCCTTCGTCCTGTCGATCCTGATCACCCTGGCTGGACTCCTGGCACTGCAGGGTCTGCCGATCAACATGTACCCGGATCTCGCACCGCCGCAGGTGCAGGTGCGTGCCGTTTACCCCGGCGCCAGCGCCGAGACGGTTGCTGATACCGTGGTCCGCCCGCTGGAGCAGCGTCTCAACGGTGTCGAGGGGATGCTGTATATCGAGTCGGCGGCCACCAGCGACGGCGCCGCCACCATCACCGTGACCTTCGCCAGCGGGACCGACGCAGACATGGCCCAGGTCAATGTCCAGAACCGCGTCAAGCTGGCCGAAAGCCAGCTGCCCGAGCCCGTCCGGCGCGAAGGCGTGGTGGTACGCAAGCAGGCCGGCAACATGCTCATGGGGATCAATCTGGTCTCGGAAAGACCTGAACTCGACGCCCTGTTTCTGAGTAACTACGCCACCACCAGTCTGGTGGAAAACATCGCCCGGGTGCCCGGCGTGGCCGAAGCCAATGTCCTCGGCACCAGTGAATATGCCATGCGCATCTGGCTGGATCCGGAGCGCATGAACCAGCTCGGAATCACCGTGGCCGACATCAACGCCGCGGTGCGCGAACAGAACCAGATCGTCGCCGCGGGGACGCTTGGCCAGGAACCGGCTGCGTCGGACCAGATCTTCACCTTCAACATCCGCAGCGAAGGCCGCCTGAGCGAGGCCGGAGAGTTTGGCCGAACGGTCCTTCGGGTGAGCCAAGAGGGACGTATCGTGCGGCTGCGCGACATCGCGAGGGTCGAACTCGGTGCGCGTTCCTACGCCGCAACCTCTCAGCTCAACGGCCGAGACACCGCTTTCCTTGTCATTTACCAACTGCCCGATGCCAACGCGCTGGACGTGGCCGAGCGCGTGCGCGCAGAGATGGCGCGTCTGGAAGCGGTGTTCCCTGACGGCCTCGCCTACACCATCCTGTTCGACAGCACGCGCTTCATCGATGAGTCCATCCGTGAGGTCATCCGCACGCTCTTCGAAGCAGTGGGCCTGGTCGTACTCGTGGTGTTTCTCTTTCTGCAGAGTCTGCGTGCAACCCTGATCCCTGCCATTGCGATTCCAGTTTCCTTGATTGGCACGTTTGCCTGCATGGCGCTCATGGGCTACTCGGTCAACCTGATCACGCTGTTCGGGCTGGTCCTGGCGATCGGCATCGTGGTCGACGATGCCATCGTGGTCATCGAGAACGTCGACCGCCTGATCCACGAGAAAGGACTGGAGCTGCGCGAGGCCGTCAGTCAGGCCATGCGCGAAATCACGGCACCGATCATCTCAACCACCCTGGTGCTGTTGGCGGTGTTCGTGCCAGTGGCCTTTCTGCCCGGAATCACCGGTGAGCTGTTCCGCCAGTTTGCCGTCACGATCTGCTTTG
>RECU01000084.1 GCA_007693855.1 Gammaproteobacteria bacterium
GCGCTCAGCCGCGCCCGCGGCGGCTAGACACAGGTCCCGTTTGCGTCGCGCCGAGTGAGACTTCGCTCGCGGTTTTGTGGCTTTGTCTGTTTCGTGCGTTGCGACGCCGGGAATTTGACGTTAATGTCCTCCGCGTCGCCAGGCAGTGCGCCTGTGCTTGATCATCAGGGACGAGCGGCGGATGCAGCAGGACTTGACCGACAGCGGCGTATTTCGTCTGCTCACGGATGGCAACGGGGAGGGCGGGCCCCCGGTGCTGGTGATCAGCGATTGCGATCAGGCCGCGGCGGCCGTGGCCTCCCAATTCGATTTCCTGGGCACGCCGGGGCGCGCTGTCCTCGCCGAAGCACTGGTTGACGCCATCGACGATGCGGCCCTGCCGCTGGCCGCTGTGCTCGTCAGCCAGCATGACGCGGCCCGCGTCAGCCCGGTGGTGGAGCGGATCGCCGCACAATGGCCCGCATTGCCGGTGGTGCTCTATCAGCACGGCCAAGCCGAGCTGCCGGAGCAACTCGCCGCCCATCCCCAGGTCGTGAGCCTGTTGCAGCCGCCGGTGCGTTACCCGCAGCTGGTGGGGCTTTTGCGTGAATTGCGGCTGGTGCATGCCAATGGCGGCATGCAGGCGGTCCAGCGGGAAAGCGAGCTGTTCCGTTCGCTGGTCGGCCGCAGCGCGGGGGTCCAGGCGGTGCGTAGCCTGATTACCCGGGTCGCCCCCAGCGAGGCGAGTGTGCTGGTGCTCGGTGAGACCGGCACCGGCAAGGAAGTCGTTGCGCGCAACATCCACTATCACTCCGCACGGCGCGACGGGCCCTTCGTCGCCGTGAACTGTGGCGCGATTCCCGGCGAGCTGCTCGAAAGCGAGTTGTTCGGGCACGAGAAGGGCGCGTTTACCGGTGCCGTCACCAGCCGCAAGGGGCGCTTCGAGCTGGCTTCCGGGGGAACGCTGTTTCTCGACGAGATCGGCGACATGCCGCTGGACATGCAGGTCAAGCTTCTGCGGGTGCTGCAGGAACGGCGCTTCGAGCGCCTCGGCTCGACCCGCAGTCAGGAGGCCGACGTGCGCATCGTCGCCGCCACCCATCGCGATCTCGAGGACATGATCGCCGAGGGCAGCTTCCGCGAGGACCTGTACTACCGGCTGAACGTGGTCTCGATCACCTCACCGCCGCTGCGTGAGCGTCGCGAGGATCTGCCCCTGCTGATTGCCGAACTCAACGCTCAGCTCCAGCGTCGCGGCATGCCCGCCGCACGCTTTGGCAGCACCGCGCTCCGGGCCCTGGCCCGACATGCCTGGCCGGGCAATGTCCGCGAGTTGGCCAATCTGGTGGAGCGCTGCGCGATCCTCGCGCCGGACAAGCCGGTCGAGCTGGTCGATCTGCCGGAGAAACTTCAGCGGCTGATCAGTGCCGAGGAGCGCGAGGACGATGCTGCGGCCGGCGGCGAGGCCGCTGCGGTGCTTGGCGGGGCGCTCGAGCCGCTAGAGCCCCCCCGTGATCCTGCCGGCGCCGGTGCGGGAGCGGCGGTGCCGGGACTGGCTGAACTTGGCGAGGATGGTCGCGTCGAGCTCAAGAGCCTGCTCGAGGATCTTGAAGTGCGCCTGATCCGCGAGGCCCTCGAAGAGGCCGACGGCGTGGTCGCGCAGGCGGCCAAGATGCTCGGGCTGCGGCGCACGACGCTGGTCGAGAAGATGCGCAAGTTCGGGATCGAGCGCGCCAGCGACGAGACCGTCTGACACTGCCGGCTGATGCGTGGCGACCACAGCCCGCAGCCTGCCGCGGCGGAATCTTGACGCCCCGTGCACAAGCCCGCATTCAGGGCTCATAACTCACTGATTGTAAAAAATACTGTCCTGCTGGCACGGGACTTGCTTTGATCCCTGCGGGTGACTGTCACCCACGACCAGCAGGAGTCAGTGCATGCCCGAGGACACTCCAGTGCGCCCGTCGCCGGCCCGCCGCGATCGCCCGGTGGCCGTCTCCGCGCGCAGCCGGGAACTGCTCGCCTTGGCCGAGCGGGTCGCCGCCGCCGATGTCACGGTAATGCTGACCGGCGAGTCGGGCGTCGGCAAGGAAATCTTTGCCCGTTTCATCCACGCCCGCTCGGCGCGCGCCGCAGGCCCGTTCGTGGCGATCAACTGCGCGGCCATTCCCGAGCCGATGCTCGAGGCCACGCTGTTCGGCCATGAGAAAGGCGCCTTCACCGGCGCGACCGAAGCCCGTGCCGGCAAGTTCGAGCTCGCCTGCGCCGGTACGCTGCTGCTCGACGAGGTCACCGAGATGGCGCTCGGCCTCCAGGCCAAGCTGTTGCGGGTGCTCCAGGAGCGCGAGGTCGAGCGACTTGGCGCGCCCCGCAGCCGCGCGGTCGATGTGCGCGTGATCGCCACCTCCAACCGCAATCTTCGCGAGGCCGTGGCCGAGGGCCGGCTGCGTGAAGACCTGTACTACCGGCTCAACGTGTTCCCCCTGCAGGTGCCACCGCTGCGCGAGCGCGCCGAGGATGTGGTGCCGCTGGCCCGTGAGCTGCTCGCCCGCCATGCCAGCGAAGACGAGGTGCCGCTGCTTACGGAAGCCGCCTGTCGGCACCTGCGGGGCTATCGCTGGCCCGGCAATGTGCGCGAGCTCGAAAACGTGGTGCAGCGGGCGCTGATCCTGCAGCGCCACGGCGAGATTGATGTCGACGCCCTGCAGCTCGACGACGCCGCCGAGCTCGGCGGCGGCCAACCCACGAGGACGCCTGGTGCGGATCTCGAGGCCTCGCTGCGCGCCTCTGAAGGGGAGCTCATTCTCGAGGCGCTGCGCGCCGAAGCCGGCCGACGCAAGGCCGCGGCCGAGCGGCTCGGGATCAGCCCCCGGACGCTGCGCTACAAGCTTGCGCGGTTGCGTGAACAGGGAGTGGCACTGCCATGAGCGATATGCAGATCCAGCAGGTCCTGGCGCAGATGCGCGCGATGTCCGCGCGCGCGGCGCAGGGGACCACCGAGACCGCCGGGGCCACGGGGGGCACGGAGTTCGCCTCGCTGCTCCGCCAGTCGCTTGATCAGGTGAATGCCGCCCAGCAGACGTCGGGCGAGCTGTCGACGCGCTTTGTCGCCGGCGATCCGAACGTCTCCTTGCCCGAAGTGATGGTCGCGATGCAGAAGTCGAGTCTGCAGTTCGAGGCCGTCACCCAGGTCCGTAACCGCCTGGTCGCCGCGTACCAGGAAATCATGAACATGCAGGTGTGACATGGCGGACAACTTTCCGCAGACCATCAGTAACCAGATTGCCGGCCTGAGCCGTCTGCCAGCGCACCGTCAGTTCGGCATGATCATGGGCCTTGCCGTGGTCGTCGCGCTCGGCGCCACGCTGGCACTCTGGGGCATGCGCCCGAGCTACCAGCTGCTGCTGCCCGGCATGGCCGAGCGCGACATCGCCCAGGCGATCGGTGTGCTCGATCGTCAGAATATCCCGCACCGGCTGGACCCGCGCAGCGGCGCCCTGCAGGTACCGGGCACCCGCATTGCCGAGGCGCGGCTGAACCTGGCCACCGAGGGCCTGCCGCGGGCCGAGGGCGTGGGCTTCGAGCTGCTCGACGAGGACACCGGCATCGGCACCAGCCGCATGGCCGAGACGGCCCGTTACCAGCGTGCGCTCGAGGGTGAGCTGGCCCGTTCGGTGATGACCCTGCAGAGCGTAGAGCGCGCGCGGGTGCACCTGGCCCTGCCACGGCAGAGCGTGTTCGTGCGCGATCGGGTCAAGCCCGGTGCGTCGGTGATCGTGCATCTGCATCCCGGACGTCAGCTCGACGACGCCCAGGTGGCCGGCATCGTGCACCTGGTCGCCTCCAGCGTGCCTGAGCTCGAGGCCGAGCGGGTGACGGTGGTCGACCAGCGCGGCCAGCTGCTGAGCCGCAACGGCAGCAGCGAGCCGGCGGCGCTGAGCGCCCAGCACCTCGACTACACCCGGCGCATCGAGGAGGCTTTCCGCCAGCGCATCGAAGACATCCTCGCCCCGCTGGTCGGCCCCGATGGCATGCGCGTACAGGTCACCGCCGAGGTGGACTTCACCCAGGTGGAGAGCACCCGCGAGGTGTTCGACCCTGAGCGCGTGGTGCTCAGAAGCGAGCAGGTGAGTGAGGACGAAAGTCGCAACGCCATGCTCGGCGGCGTGCCGGGCGCATTGACCAACCAGCCGCCGGGGGCCGCCCAGGTGGTCGCCCAGGGACAGGTCGAGTTCGAGGGTGACGAGTTCCGCGAGGAAGGCCCGAGCAACCGCAGCGCGCGGGCCACCCGCAACTTCGAGATCGACCGCACCGTCAGCCACATCCGCCAGGCCCCGGCGACGCTGTCGCGCATGTCGGTCGCGGTGGTGGTGGACGACCGGGTCGGTGTCAATGACGCCGGCGAGCGCGTGCGCCTGCCGCGTGATGCGGCCGAGATGGAATATCTCAATACCCTGGTGCGCGAGGCGGTGGGCTTCAATGATGCGCGGGGCGACCGGCTGAACGTGGTCAATGCCTCCTTCCGCGAGCCCGAGGCCCCGCTGGACTTTGATGCCCGGCCGCTCTGGGAAGAGCCGTTCGTGCGCGATCTCATCCGCCATGGGCTGGCCGGCTTCGGCCTGCTGCTGCTGGTGCTGATGGTGTTGCGCCCGGCGCTGAAGCAGCTCGCGCAGGTGCCACCACCGCAGGCCATGCCGGCGATGGCGGGTGCGCCGGGCCTGCCGCAGCCGCCCGGCAGTGGCCAGCTCGGCGTCGGCCAGGCGCCTGCCGGTCTGCCGCAGGGTGCGGGGCAGGCGTCGGGCGAGGGTGCGGCCAGCCTCCAGCAGACGCAGGCGCATGCACGCGAGGGCGAACTGGAGCGTGCACGCAAGGTGGCCGCGGAGGATCCGCGGCTGGTGGCCCAGGTTGTACGCCAATGGATGAACCAGGATGGCAAGTGATACCCAGAACTCTGAGCAGCCTACGCTGAGCGGTACCGAGCGCGCCGCGATCTTCCTGATGACCCTCGGCGAGGACGCCGCCTCGCAGGTGCTGAAACACCTGGGGCCCAAGGAAGTGCAGAGCATCGGCACGGCGATGGCGATGATTCCGGCGATCAACCGCACGCAGCTCTCGAGTGTGATCGAGGACTTCACCCGCATCGTCGATGACCAGACGCCGATCGGTGTGGGCAGTGACGAGTATCTGCGCAAGGTGCTGGTGCAGGCCCTGGGCGAGGATCGTGCGCGCAGCCTGATCGACCGTATCCTGGTCGGCGGTAACTCCACGGGGCTGGAGTCGCTGAAGTGGATGGATGGCCGAGCGATCGCCGACATGGTGCGTAACGAGCATCCGCAGATCATGGCGATCGTCGTGTCCTACCTGGACAGCGATCACGGAGCCGAGGTGATGGCCCACCTGCCCGAGCGGGTGCGCAGCGACGTGATCATGCGGATCGCCTCGCTGGAAAGTATTCACCCGAGCGCCCTGCAGGAGCTCGACCAGATTCTCGAGCGCCAGTTCTCCGGGAACAACACCTCCAAGACCTCGGTGGTCGGCGGCCTGAAGCGCGCGGCCGACATCCTGAACATGATGGACACCAGCACCGAGAATGCCATCCTGGAGTCGATCCGTGAGGCCGACGAGAGCCTTGGCGGACGGATCCAGGAGTTGATGTTCACCTTCGAGAACCTGCTGGATCTCGACGACCGCAGCGTGCAGCGGATCCTGCGCGAAATCACCAGCGACCAGCTGGTGGTGGCGCTGAAGGGCGCCACCCAGGAGATCAAGGCACTGATCTTCAAGAACATGTCCAAGCGCGCGGCCGAGTCGCTGCAGGAGGACCTCGAGATGCGCGGCCCGACCAAGCTCTCCGAGGTCGAGGCTGCACAGAAGGAAATCCTCACGGTGGTGCGCCGTCTGACCGAGGAAGGCGAGATCGCCGCGGGAGGCAAGGGTGGCGACGAGTACCTCTGAGGCGGCGGCGGTCCGGCGCTGGCAGGCGCCGGACGTTGGGGCCTCTGTGCCAGCGCCCAGCGCGCCGACGCTCACGGCCGAGCAACTCGAGACGATCGAGGCCCAGGCCCGCGAGGCCGGTTATGCGCGCGGGCTCGAGGAAGGCCGCGAGGCCGGTCGCGCCGAGATGCAGGCGGCCGCGCAGCGCCTGGCGGGCCTGCTGGAAACAATCGATCCTCTGAGCGGCGTGCTCGACACCGCTTTGGTGGAACAGCTGGCCGAACTGGTGCTTGCCATCAGCCGGCAGTTCGTGCGTCGCGAACTCGCCCGCGAGCCGGGCGAAATCGTGCGCGTGGTGCGCGAAGCGCTCGCGGCATTGCCGGTCTCGGGCGCGGTGGTCCACCTGCACCTGCATCCCGAAGATGTGCTCCTGGTGCGCGAGGCGCTACCCGCCGAGCACCTGGAAAACGGTCTCAAACTGCATGAGGACCTGACGGTGACCCGCGGCGGTGCGCGGCTGGAGACAGAGGTCTCGCGCCTGGACGCCACCGTGGAGACCCGCCTGGCCGCCATTGCCACCGAGGTGTTCGGTGACGAGCGTCGTGGCGGTGACGATGGAGTGGAGTCGTGAGTCTGGCTGGCGAGGAAGGGGCGGCCGCCGCGCTGCCGGCGGTCGTACGCCGGCGTGCGCTGCTGGCCGAACGCTTTGGCCGCTGGCAGCAGTCGGCGGCCACCGCCCCCCCGCTGGTCGCCGAAGGGCGGCTGGTGCGCATGGTTGGCATGACGCTGGAGGCGGTGGGCTGCGAGATTCCTGTCGGCGGACGCTGCCGTATCGTCGGCCGGGGGCATGCTCCGGTGCTCGCCGAGGCCGTGGGCTTTGCGGCTGATCGCACCTACCTGATGCCTGTGGGCCAGATCGGCGGGTTGACGCCGCAGGCCCGGGTAGTGCCGTTGGCGCACGGTCGTGAACTGGCGGTGGATGATGGCCTGCTCGGGCGGGTGATCGATCCCACCGGGGCCACGCTGGACGGGCTGCCGGCGCCGCGTTGCCGCGGCCGTGTGCCGCTCGCCGGTCAGCCGATCAACCCGCTGAGCCGCGCGCCGGTGCGCGAGCCGCTGGATGTCGGCGTGCGCAGCATCAATGCCCTGCTGTCGATCGGTCGCGGCCAACGCATGGGCCTGTTCGCCGGCAGCGGCGTGGGCAAGAGCGTGCTGCTCGGCATGATGGCCCGGCACACGGCGGCCGACGTGATCGTGGTCGGGCTGATCGGCGAGCGGGGTCGTGAGGTCAACGAATTCATCCAGGAGATTCTCGGGCCGGAAGGGCTGGCGCGCGCCGTGGTGGTGGTCGCCCCGGCCGACGCCCCGCCGCTGATGCGCCTGCAGGGCGCACAGGCCGCCACCGCTATTGCCGAACACTTTCGTGACCAGGGCCGCCAGGTGCTGCTGCTGATGGACTCGCTCACCCGGTACGCGCAGGCTCAGCGCGAGATCGGCCTGGCGATCGGCGAGCCGCCGGTGACCCGCGGCTACCCACCCTCGGTGTTTGCGCGCCTGCCCCAGCTTCTCGAGCGCGCCGGCAACGCGGGCCGCGGTTCGATCACGGGCATCTACACCGTACTCGCTGAAGGCGACGACGTGCAGGACCCGGTGGCCGATGCCGCCCGCGCGGTGCTCGACGGGCATATCGTGCTGTCCCGGCGTATCGCCGAGCGTGGCCGTTACCCGGCAGTGGATGTCGAGGCGTCGATCAGCCGGGTGATGAACGCCATGGTGCCGGCACACCAGCGAGAGCTCGCGCAGCGGTTTCGCCAGATCGCGGCCTGCTATGAACAGCATCGCGACCTGATTACGGTGGGTGCCTACCGCCGCGGCAGCGACCCGGCCGTCGACCAGGCCATCGACCTGTATCCCAGACTCGAGGCCTTCCTCACCCAGCCGCCGGAGACGGCGGTGGGCGTGGCTGAAAGCCTTGCTGAACTTGAACGTCTGATCGGCTCAGGCCAGGACTGACGACACCCATGACGAAGGAGCGTCGCCCATGACCCAGGATACTGCCCAGCTCGATCTCGTACTGCACCTGCGCCGGGAACAGGAACGCCAGGCCGGCGAGGCGCTGCGCACCGCGCAGTCCCTGCTCTCCGAGGAGGAGCAGCGGCTGGCCGCCCTTGAGGGCTATGCCGAGGAGTATCACGGTCGCCAGGCGATCGGGCCGAGTGACCCGCGCGTGCTGCGCGACGCGCGGCTGTTTCTCGCCCAGCTGGAACAGACTCGCCAGGCGCAGGGACACCAGGTGCTGCGCGCGCGCGAGGCCGTGGAGACCGCCCGGGCGCGCTGGCTGTCGGCGCGCGTGCAGCGTGAAGCCATCGAGCGACTGGCTGGCCGCCGCCAGGATGAGCGCCGTCGCGGCGAGGCGCGCGCCGAACAACGCCAGCAGGATGAGCTCAGCCTGGCCGCGCGTGTGGTGGCTGGCAGCGTGCACTGACGCCCGCTCTGGCACGCCACTTGCTCTATCTCTGTGGGCGGAGATCCCGCCGGTTCGAAAGAGGTCCAGTTCATGTTGCCGATGCTCTCCCCGTTGACCCTGCCGACCCCTCAATCCGGGCCGTCCAGCGACCCGATGGGCAGTACAGACGGTCTGACAGAGGGTGGGCAAGCTGCCGATATTCATGGAGTTTCTGGTGATTTCGAGGCCACGCTTGCGCTGTTGAACGGCGACGTGTCGGGTGCCCTGGCAGGTGCCTTGGCGAGCCCGGCCATCGCCGCTGCACTGACCCGTGTGGAGGGTCAGGGATTGCCGCCTGGCGGCATGCCGTTGCCGTCCTCGCCTGGCACCCTGGCCGGCAGCGCGGCTGCAGGAGGTCCCATCTGGCAGCCGGGTGAGCTGCTGTCACTGCTCGCCGGCGAAGGGGCCCGCGCGGGGGGTGCGGCGAGACTTGACCTGTCGACGCTCTTCGCCGCCGGGGCTGGGCCGCTGGGCGAGGGTTCCGGATCTGCCGCCGGCCAGGCGCAGGCCGGGCTCGCGCGGCTCGACGGGCTGCTGCTGGACCTTGGCGCAGGCGCAGGCTCCGCGCGGGGCCCGGGCGCGGGCGGAGCCCTGGCAGGCGGCGCGGCGGCCGGGCTGCTCGCCGGCCAGGCCGCCCTCGTGCCGGACGCCCCTGGTTTTGGTCAGGGGCTGGGCCAGCGGCTGATTGCCATGGTGCAGCAGGGGCTCCAGCAGGCGCAGCTGCGCATCCACCCGGAGCACCTCGGCCCGTTGGAAGTGCGCCTGCGCACCGAAGGGGATGCGGTGCAGGTGACGCTGGCCTCACCGCATGCCAGTGTGCGTGAGGCACTGGAAAGTGCCTTGCCGCGCCTGCGCGATACGCTGGCCGAACACGGGCTGTCGCTGGCCCAGGCCGACGTGGGTGGGGGAGAGCGCGAGGCGGCCGGCCGCGGGGACGGCGAGGCCGACACCGCGCCGGGGGGATGGACTGAGGACGGGGAGGGTGACGGGTCGGCGGACACTGCCGGTGACGGTCGGCTGACGCCCCGCTCGATCTCGCTGGTCGATACCTTCGCCTGAGCTCCACCGGGATCGTCAAAATTCCGGCAGCAGCCTGGACGAGAGCCTGTCTCGCGTGCACTCAGGCAATAAAGTATAGTAAAAACAAAGACTAAAAAAGTTGTTTTGCAGTTGGCACGACACTTGCTCATGTCTCCCTGAACGTTTCCTGGAGACCTGTGTAATGAGTGCCGAGATGACCGCTGAACAGCCCGCTCCGAAGAAAAGCCGTTTACCCCTGATCCTCGGCGTGGTCGTCCTGCTCGTCGGCGGCGGTGCCGGCGGCGCCTGGTATGCGGGCCTGCTTCCCGGTGGCCCTGCCGCTGAGGCCGATCCGGACGCGCCAAGCGTCGATCGCCGCCCGGAGCTCTACCACACCCTGGATTCGAACCTGGTGGTGAACCTGCGGGGCGACGGCCGCAGCCGTGCCCGCTACCTGCAGGTGGGCATCGAGGTGATGACCCGCGACCCGCAGGCCATGGCGGCACTGCAGACTCACAACGCCGTCGTGCGCAACAACCTGATCATGCTTCTCAGCGATCAGACCCAGGAGGACCTGTCCACCCGCGAGGGTCGTGAAGCGCTGCAGACCGCCGCGCTGGAGGAGATCCGCGCGGTGCTCAGTGAGCGCTTCGGCGACCCCGGGATCGAGTCGCTGTACTTCACCTCGTTCGTGATGCAGTAGGCCTGCGCTCATGTCCTCAAAAGATATTTTGTCCCAGGAAGAAATCGACGCGCTGCTGCACGGGGTCGACAGCGGCGAGGTCGACACCGAGGACGAGCTGCGCCTGCGCGACGGCGTGCCGCGGCCGGTGGATCTCACGGCGCACGAGCGCATCGTCCGCGGGCGCATGCCTACGCTGGAGATGATCTGCAACCGCTTCTGCCGCAGCCTGCGGGTGAGCCTGTTCAACCTGGTTCACCGCGGCGTGGAGGTGTCGTTCCAGGGCGTCAAGCTGGCGAAGTTCTCCGAGTACATGCACACCCTTGCCGTGCCGACCTCGCTGAACATGGCCCGAATCCCGCCCTTGCGGGGCACCGGGTTGTTCGTGCTGGACGCACGCCTGGTGTTTTCCCTGGTGGACAACTACTTCGGCGGTGACGGGCGCTTCTACACGCGCATCGAGGGCCGCGAGTTCACCGCCATGGAAAACCGGGTGATCCAGCTGACGCTGGAGCGGGTCTTTGCCGACATGCAGGAGGCCTGGACCCCGCTGATGAGTGTCGACTTCGAGTACGTGAACTCCGAGGTCAACCCGCAGTTCGCCAACATCGTCAGCCCGACCGAGGTGGTGGTGATCTGCTCGTTTGCGCTGGACATGGACGGTGTCGGCGGGCAGCTGCACATGACGCTGCCCTACGCCATGCTGGAACCCATCCGCGAGTTGCTCGATGCCGGGATCCAGAGCGACCGCGGCGGCCGCGACGAACGCTGGAGCCGCTCGATCCGCGCCGAGATGGAGCACGCCATGGTCGAGGTGCACAGCACGCTGGTGGAGACGCCGCTGTCGCTGCGCCGGGTCCTCGAACTCAAGGTCGGCGACGTGCTGCCGGTGGAGCTGCCCGAGAGCGTGGTGCTGACCGCCGGCGAAGTGCCGCTGTTCCGCGCGCGCCTCGGAGTGTCGGAAGGCGTGAACGCCCTCGAGATCATCGGCCCTGTGCCGCGCCCCGAACGCGACACCGAGGCCGACCGTATTGCCCCCCACCTCAACATGCAGTCTGCCAGCAGCACACCAGTGCGCCTGGCCTCGATGGAGTGAAATCATGAGCGAGCAGACACAAAGCGCGGCGGCCACCGACGACGACGCGGCGGCTGACTGGGCCGCGGCACTGGCCGAACAGGAAGCCACCGAGAAGGCCGAGACTCGCGCCGAGGCGCAACCGGCAGCCAGGACCGACAAGGGCGCCCAGTCAACACCGGCCGCCGCAGCGGCGCCACGCCCCATGGACGTGCCGGAGCTTGCGGGCGGCGTCGCGGCTGACGACGGCGATGCCGATCGCAACCTCGATGTCATCCTCGACATCCCGGTGACGCTGTCGATGGAGATCGGCCGCACGCGTCTGCCGATCCGCAATCTCCTGCAGCTGAACCAGGGCTCGGTGGTCGAACTCGAACGCCTCGCCGGTGAGCCGATGGACGTGCTGGTCAACGGCACGTTGATTGCCCATGGCGAAGTGGTGGTCATCAACGAGCGCTACGGCATCCGCCTGACCGACGTGGTCAGTCCCGCCGAGCGTGTGCGCAAGCTGCGCTGAGGCGGCCTGTCGATGCCTGCCTTGCTCACCCGCGGCCTGACCCTGCTCATGGCCTGGACGCTGACCATCACTCCCGCGTGGGCGGCGGCCGACGCCGTGCCCTCGCCGAGCGCCCAGTTGCTGCGCCTGATCTTCGGCCTGGTGGTGGTGGTCGCCGCGGTGTTCGTGCTCTCGCGGGTGCTGCCACGCTTCGGCGGCCGGGCCCTCAGCGGCCAGCGGGGCTTTCGTGTGGTCGCCTCGCTGCCGGTGGGCCAGCGCGAGCGGGTGGTGCTGCTGGAAGTCGGCGATCGCCAGGTCATGCTGGGGGTCGCACCCGGGCGGGTCAATACCCTGCATGTGCTCGATGAGCCGGTGGTGCGCGCCGGTACCGGGGTCGGGCCGGCGAGCGAGGTCCCGACGAACTGGCTGTCGCGGACGCTGGGCGGGAGGGCCAACTGATGCTCGCGCGCGCTGGCCTGCTGGCTCTGGTGGCGCTGGCGCTGCTGCTGGTCGCCCCCGGCGCGGTGGCCCAGCAGACTGGTCTGCAACTGCTGACGGTCACCGGTGGCGAGGCGGCACAGACCTATTCGGTCAGCCTGCAGGTGCTGCTGTTCATGACGGCGCTGAGCGTCATCCCGGCGCTGCTGATCACCACCACGGCATTCACCCGCATCATCATCGTGTTGGCGATCCTGCGCCAGGGCCTTGGCACACAGCAGACGCCCTCGAACCAGGTGCTGCTCGGCATTGCGCTGTTTCTGACGATTTTCATCATGGCGCCGGTTGGCGACCGGGTCTACCAGGACGCGATCACGCCCTATCTCGCCGAAGAGCTGCCGCCGGCCGAGGCGCTGGCGGCCGCGGCCGAACCGGTGCGCGAGTTCATGCTCGCCCACACCCGCGAGAGCGATCTCGCGATGTTCGCCTCGCTGGGCGGTCACGGGACCTTCGAGACCCCGGCCGATGTGCCGCTGTCGATTCTGCTGCCGGCCTTTGTCACCAGCGAGCTCAAGACCGCCTTCCAGATCGGTTTCCTGCTGCTGGTGCCGTTTCTGATCATCGACCTCGTGGTGGCCAGCGTGCTGATGTCCATGGGCATGGTGATGCTCTCGCCGCTGATCATCTCGCTGCCGTTCAAGATCATGTTGTTCGTCCTGGTCGATGGCTGGTCTCTGGTGATGACCACGCTGGCCGGCAGCTTCTTCATATGACGCGCGCCGGCGCCGGGAGGAACTCACGATGATGGTCGAAGACGTGCTGCAGGTGGGCAACCAGGCCATGTGGATCGCGGTGCTGCTGGCCGCACCGATCCTGCTTACCGCGCTGGCCATCGGTCTGGTGATCGGCATGATCCAGGCGGCCACGCAGATCCAGGAAATGACCCTGTCGTTCATTCCGAAGCTGCTGGGTGTGGTCGGCGTGCTGGTGATCGCCGGCCCGTGGATGCTCACCATCATGCTCGACTGGTTCGAGACGCTGGTGCTGGACATTCCGCTGCTGCTCGGCTGAGTGGCGCGGCGGAGCCTGACCGGTGCCCCTGTTCGAAATCCCCGAAGCCGATCTGCTTGCCTGGCTGACCGGCCTGCTCTGGCCCTTCGTGCGCATCGGCGCGCTGCTGGTGGCCGCGCCGCTGTTCGGCGCGCGCACGGTGCCCGTGCGCGTGCGCATTGCCCTGGCCTTGCTGCTGGCCGTGGTCGTGTTCCCGCTGGTGCCGGTACCGCGTGACGTCTCGCCGCTGTCGATCGATGGCGCGCTGCTGGTGCTGCGCGAGGTGTTGATCGGCGTATCCATGGGCTTTCTGGTGCAGATGGTGTTCTCGGCCATGGCGATGGCGGGCGAACTGGTCGCGCTGTCGATGGGACTGGCCTTCGCCAGCATGGTCGATCCCGAGCGCGGCGGCAGCGTGCCGCTGGTGGGTCAGTATTTCGTGGTCTTCTCGACCCTGCTGTTTCTGGCGATGGACGGTCATCTCGCCCTGCTGGTGTTGCTGGTCGAGAGTTTCCAGCTGCTGCCGCCGGCCGGCGGTGGGCTGGGGGCAGGGGGTTTCGCTGAGCTGGTGGCCTGGGGCTCGGAGATGTTCCGGGCGGCGGTGTTCGTGGCGCTGCCGGCCTCGGCTTCGCTGCTGGTGGCCAATGTCTCGATGGGCATGATCGCGCGCAGCGCCCCGCAGCTGAACGTGTTCTCGGTCGGCTTCCCGATGACCCTGCTGCTCGGCATCGTCGTGCTGATGCTCAGCATGCCCTCGCTGGGCGGACAGTTCAGTGAGGTGCTGGGGTCGGGTCTGGAGCGGGTCGGTGACGTGCTGGGGGCTGCGCGATGAGCGAGAACCAGCAACCGGCCCAGGAGAAGACCGAACAACCGACGCCGAAACGCCTGGCCGACGCCAAGCGCAAGGGCCAGGTGCCACGCTCGCGCGAGCTCAACACCATGACGGTCATGCTGGTGGGGGCGGCGGCCATGCTGCTGATGGGCGGCTGGATGTTGCAGGGGCTGCAGGGGCTGATGGTCGAGCGGCTGGCCAGCGCGGGCCAGCTGGGCGGGGCCGCGGGTGACCCGATCGGCGTGCTGGCCGAGGCGATCGGCCAGGGGGTCCGCCTGGTGCTGCCCTTGATGGGGATTCTCATGGTTGCGGCGGTCGCCGGGCCGGCCATGCTCGGCGGGGCGGTGTTCAGCGCCGAGGCGGCGCGGCCGAAGTTCGACCGGCTGAACGTGCTGAAGGGCCTGAAGCGGATCTTCTCGGCCCAGGGGCTGATGGAGCTGTTCAAGACCCTGCTCAAGTTCGCCGTGCTCTCGGGGCTGACGCTGACGCTGCTGTGGACGCTCTCCGGCGAGCTGCTGACGCTGGGTGAGGGCTCGGTGGAGCGGGGCATGCGCGAGGTCGCGCGCATGGTGCAGCTGGCGTTCCTGGTGCTGGCCGGTGGCCTGGTGCTGATCGCCGCGGTCGACGTGCCGTTTCAGCTGTGGAACCACTTCAAGCAGCTGCGCATGACCCGCCAGGAGGTCAAGGACGAGCTCAAGCAGACCGAAGGCAACCCGGAGCTTCGCGGGCGCATCCGCCGACTGCAGCAGGAGGTCGCCTCACGCCGGATGATGGAGCAGGTGCCCCTGGCCGACGTGGTGGTGACCAACCCGACGCACTATGCCGTGGCCCTGCGCTACAGCGACCGGCCGGACCGCGCGCCGCGCGTGGTGGCCATGGGCCAGGACCTGGTGGCGGCGCGGATTCGCGAGCTGGCCGAGGAACACCGCATTCCGCTGTGCGAGGCACCGCCGCTGGCACGCGCCCTGTACTTCAACTGCCAGCTCGGCGACGAGATCCCTGCGGCGCTTTATCTCGCGGTGGCACGGGTTCTGGCATGGGTCATGCAAGTCAGGACAGCGAGGGACACGGGCGTCAAGGCGCCGACGCAGCCGGACACGCTGCCTGTCCCCGTTGAGATGACGGAGCCGCGAAGGACTCGCCGATGAGTGCATTGACGCAGAACGCCCCCAGTCGCCTGCAGCTGCTCGGGCTCGGCACGCCGCTGATCCTGCTGGCGCTGCTGGCGATGATGGTCATCCCCATGCCGCCGCTGGCGCTGGACGTGTTCTTCACGTTCAACATCGCCCTGGCGATGGTGGTCATCCTGATGAGCGTGTACAGCGCGCGACCGCTGGATTTCAGCGTATTCCCGACCATTCTGCTGGTGGCCACGCTGCTACGGCTGGCCCTGAACATCGCCTCGACGCGCGTGGTACTGCTGAACGGCCACACCGGTACGGATGCGGCCGGGCGGGTCATCGAGTCTTTCGGCGAGTTCGTCATCGGCGGCAACTACGCCGTGGGTCTGGTGGTGTTCGCCATCCTGGTGATCATCAATTTCGTGGTGGTCACCAAGGGCGCGGGCCGCGTCTCCGAGGTCAGCGCGCGCTTCACCCTGGATGCCATGCCCGGCAAGCAGATGGCCATCGATG
>RECU01000070.1 GCA_007693855.1 Gammaproteobacteria bacterium
GCGGCTACGGGGTCTGGACCGGCTACCCGGTCACCCGGGATGTCCGCAGCTACACTGAAGGCACGCTGCATATAGACCTGGTCGATCGCGCCCTGAACCAGCTGGTCTGGGAGGGTGTCGCCGTGGGTCGGGTCACCCGCGCGGCCATGGATGACCCTCGGAGCGCCGTGGCCGATGGGGTGGCAGCCATCTTCCAGCGCTACCCCTACCAGGCAGCTACAGGCCCGGCAGATAGTGATCGATGAGCAGAAAGCTGAACAACGCCATCAGATAGGTGATGGAGTAATTGAAGGTTTTCATCGGCAGGTCCGGGCGCTCGGAGAGATACAGGGCCACGGCGTAATACAGGAACCCGCCGCCCAGGCCGAGTGCGCCGAACAGGTAGAACACCCCGCTCATGTGGGTGAGCCATGGCAGCAGCGTGACCAGCACCAGCAGGATCGTGTAGAGCAGGATGTAGAGCCGCGTGAAGGGGATGCCGTGGGTCACAGGCAGCATCGGAATGCCGACCTTGGCGTAGTCGTCGCGCCGCGCGATGGCCAGTGCCCAGAAATGCGGTGGCGTCCATACGAAGATGATCAGGAACAGCAGCAGGGCATGGGGATCGACGCTGTTGGTGACCGCCACCCAGCCGAGTACCGGCGGTGCCGCGCCGGCCGCGCCGCCGATGACGATATTCTGGGGCGTGGCCCGTTTCAGAAACACGGTGTAGATGATGGCGTAGCCGATCAGTGAGGCGAAGGTCAGGATCGCGGTCAGCGGATTGATCAGAACCGTGAGCACGACCATCGATGCCACCGCGAGTGCGATCGCGAACACCACGGCCTGGCGCTCGCTGACATGGCCTGTCGGCAGCGGACGGTTACGCGTGCGGTCCATGATCGCATCGATGCGCGCATCGAGCACATGATTGACCACGGCCGCGGAAGAGGCGGCCAGCCAGATCCCCAGGGTACCGAAGACCAGCGCGGTGACCGGCGGCAGTGCGGTGGTGGCCAGAAACATGCCGACGACCGCGGTGAACACGATCAGCGCAACCACCCGGGGCTTGCACAGCTCCAGGAAATCGGCGGCCCGCGGTGCGCGTGTCTCCTGGACCAGGGCGTTCATGCCGGCGCCGTACCCGTCGGCGCGGTCTCTGCCGGGGTTGATGTCGCTGGGGCTATGCTCACCGGCCTGCGCCGCAGCGTGAAGTTGAGGTTGATCACCGCCAGCAGCAGCAGCGCCGCCATGCCGTTGTGGGCCGTGGCAAGCCCCAGCGGCAGGCTGTAGAGCACAATCAGGATGCCAATGCTGACCTGGGCGACCAGCGCGGCGGTCATCAGCCAGGCGGCGCGATGGACCCTGGGGGAGTCGCTGCGTCGCAGCGCGGCCACCGCGAGCCACAGCAGCACGGCCGAGGCAACGACGGCGCCGATCCGGTGGGTCATGTGGATGGCGGTATTGGCTTCGCCATCGAGGATGCCGTGTTCGTAGTCGACCCCGAGACCGCGCCACATGATGAAGGCCTCCTTGAAGTCCATGTCCGGCCACCACTGCGTCTGACAGGTGGGGAAATCAGGACAGGCCAGCGCCGCATAGTTGGTGCTGGTCCAGCCACCGAGGGCGATCTGCACGACCAGCACGGCCAGGCCGGCCACCGCCAGCCGGCGCAGTCCCTGCCCTTCGCGGGGTGGCCGCGGCGTATGCCGAGCCATGCGCGCCAGCACGAACAGCCCGGCGAGCGTGGCCAGGCCGCCAAGCAGGTGGAGCATGACGATCAGCGGCTTGAGCAACAGGGTGACCGTCCACATCCCGAGCAGGGACTGGAAGATGATCAGCGCCAGCAGTGCCACGGGCAGCGCGACCGGCTGCTCCGGGTCTCGGCGGTTGACCACGGCGATCGCGGCCATCGCCAGCACCATGAGCCCGAGGATGCCGGCAAGATAGCGGTGGATCATTTCCCGCCAGGCCGCACCGATGTCTACGGCACGATCGGGCCGGAACTGCTCCGCGCGGGCGAGCTGTTCTTCCGTCTGCGGGACTGTCAGCACCCCGTAACAGCCGGGCCAGTCGGGGCAGCCCAGGCCAGCGTCGGTCAGACGCACCCAGGCCCCGAGAATGACGACGAAGAAACACACCACCGGGGCGGTGCGGGCGAGCGTGAAAAATGTATTGCGCATGGCGATCATCCTATCCTTGACAGTCGCATCAGTCGCTTGAGGTCTTCATGAATGTCCTTCAGGGGCGTCCCTGCCGCGTAGGCCATCATGAGATTGCCGTTAGGGTCGACGATATAGACCCGCCCGGCGGCCATTAATGCCGTCGGGTTTTCGCCACCGGGGAACGGGGCGAGCATCCGGGCGCGAGCGTCGTCCTCGTTGAGCGATGCGGCGATCAGCCCGGTGTGTTCGGTCTCGAGCCAGTGCCGGTCCGGCGTCGGTCCGGTGTAGAGCAGGACGCCGGTGACGCGGCTGCTCTCGCGCCCGAGGGCCAGGCGCAGCTGCCTGAGTTCAGTGATCCGCGCCCGGCAGGCCTCATCGCAGGGGCCGGGGGCGAGGTAGAGCAGCGTCCAGGTGCGCTCAAGGAATGCGCCTGCCGTCTCCCCGCCGGTGGCCAGTGGCAGGTTCAGCTGCGGCAGCGGACGGGCCGGGTGGATCAGCTCGCCGCGCTGCACGCCCGAGTCCGGGCGCAGCTCCGTGAGGCCGTAATACCAGAGAAACGACAGCCCCAGCGGCACAAAAAACAACGCCGCCAGGAACACGAACTTCCAGCGTTGGGTGCCTTGTCTATCAGCGTTCGAGCTTGCGTCCACGGAAAAATCCCAGCCAGACATAAATCACCAGCAGCACGGCTGCAAAGGCGAACCACTGCACCGCATAGCCCAGGTGGCGTTCAGGGGGCATGTTCACCACTTCCCAGCGCCGGCTGTAGCCCCCAGGCTGATCCGGCGCCAGCTGCACCTGCAGATCCGCCAGCGGCTCGCCGAAGGCTGCAGCCAACGTCACGTGTTCCGGGTACAGGAATCGGCGCGGCCACGGGTCTCCGGGCGCGCCAGGGTCGTTGCCCCCGAGACGCAGCCCCGGACGCGGCAGCCGGTTCAACTGGCCTACGAGCTCACGTCGCGTCTCATCGATCTCAAGCACCGGCAGCTCGCCACGCGGGCCCTCGGCCGCCAGCCAGCCACGGTTGACCAACACCATGCCACCGCCGTCTGGCCAGAACGGCGTCAGCACCTGGTAGCCGACCTGGCCATCCTGGGTCATATTATCCAGCAAAATCTGGCGCCCTGCCTCGTATCGACCGGTAAGCACCACCGTGCGGTAGCGCCAGAGAGGCTCAGGGAGGTCCGCTGCGGGCAGCGCGGTCAGCGTTTCCTCGCGGCCCCGCTCGGCGTCGGCGAGTATCGAGCGTTTCTCCTCGGCGCGCTGCAGTTGCCAGTAGCCGAGCGCCAGAAACGCCATGAGCCCCAGCACCGTGGCGGCGGTGGCCCAGCTCGGCGGTCGCGATGCACGCGCGTTATACTGACGGTCAATCACGTTGCGGCAATGCCCATGAAACTCATCATCCTGATCGTGTTCGCGGCGATCCTTGCCAGCCTCGCCCTGGCGTTGTTCCAGCTGGTCCGGGGCGGCGACTCCCGGAAGATGGCGAATGCGCTGACGGTGAGAATTTCGCTGTCGGTGCTGCTGTTTCTCGCCCTGTTCGCCGCCTGGGGCGCCGGGCTGATCCAGCCTGGCGGGTTCGGCTGACGCGGTTGCGCCGCTGCTGACGCCTCAACGGCTGGGTGTGTAGACGAAAAAGGCGCGGATTCCGCGCCTTTTTCGTCACGCCGGGCGTGCTCTCCCACCCGTGCGCCGGGTCTCAGAACCAGTAGACGAACAGGTAGAGCCCCAGCCACACCACGTCGACAAAGTGCCAGTACCATGCCGTCGCCTCGAATCCGAAGTGCTGCTTCGGCGTGAAATGCCCCTTGAGACAGCGCAGCCAGATCACCACCAGCATCAACGCGCCAAGGGCGACATGAAAACCGTGGAAACCCGTCAGCATGAAGAAGGTCGACCCGTAGATGCCGGTATCCAGCCGCAGGTTGTAGTCGCGGTAGAGTTCCACGTATTCGTAGGCCTGCAGGCCGAGGAAGATGAAGCCGAGCAGCCAGGTGGCGCCGAGAAATGTCAGGAGCGTGTTGCGCTTGTTGTCGCGCAGCGCGTGGTGGGCGATCGTCAGGGTGACGCCCGAGGTCAGCAGGATGGCTGTATTGATCGCGGGCAGTCCGAGCGGGCCGATCGGCGTGAAGTCGCCGCCCACGCCGGCGGGGCCGTCGGTGGGCCAGCCGGCCTCGAAGCCTTCCCATAGCAGCAGGTTGGTGAACAAGCCGACGCCCTCACCCCCGAGCCACGGCACGGACAGCGTCCGGGCATAGAACAGCGCACCGAAGAACGCGGCAAAGAACATCACTTCCGAGAAAATGAACCAGATCATCCCCTGGCGGAAGGACCGATCGACTTGAGCCGAGTAATACCCGGCTACGCTTTCGCGGATGACGTCGCGGAACCAGCCGAAGAACATGAACAGCACAATCGCCAGGCCAATGAACGCCGGCCAGCCAAAACCGCTGCCGTTCAGCGCATTGGCGGCGCCGAGCATGAGCACGAACAGCCCAACGGAGCCGACGATCGGCCACCAGCTGCCATGCGGGACGTAATACTTGCCGGGTGCGTGAGCCATGATTACCTCGAAGCCTTTTCGGTCTGGTTTTTAATTGGTCCGGCCAGCCACCGTCTGGCCTGCGAAAAACGTATAGGACAGCGTGACCCGGTCCACGTGGCGCGGCAGATTCGGGTCGATGATGAACACCACGGGCATGTCGCGCTCCTCGTCGGGATGGAACGCCTGGGGCGTGAAGCAGAAGCATTCGGTTTTCTGGAAGTGCCGCGCGGCGGAGCCGGGCGCGACACTGGGCACGGCGTGGCCGGTGAGCTCGCCGCTGGTGCGGTTGCGCGCGACATAGTGCGTCTGGTAAAGCCTGCCCGGATGGACTTCCATGGTCGTCACGGCGGGCTCGAAATCCCAGGGCGCGAACCCTCCGAGTGTGGCCACGAACTCGACGGTGACGGTCCGGGACTCATCGGGACGTTCAACCACCACGGCGGCCTCGGTGTTGGTCCGGCCACCGAAGCCGGTGACTTCGCAGAACACGTCGTAAAGCGGCACCAGCGCGAACCCGAAGGCGAACATGCCGCCCGCCATCAGCAACAGCTTGCCGACCAGTGAACGATGACCACTGGTGGTGGCCTGCTCGTCAGTTTTAACTTCAGGTCGTTCGCTCATGAGCTACTCCACTGCGCGGGTGACGGCCATCACGATGAAAGTGAGGTAGAAGGCGAGGGCCAGCGCGCCGAGCACCAGCGCGCTGGCAACGACCCGGCGCCGCCTGTCCGGATCGGCCGCCATCTCACTTGACCTGCGGGGCCTCGTCGAAGGTGTGGTGTGGTGCCGGCGAGGGTACCGTCCACTCCAGACCCTTCGGCGAATCCCAGACTTCCGCGGTCGCCTTGGCGCCGCCGCGGATGGCCTTGAAGATGATGTAGACGAACATCAGCTGTGACAGCCCGAAAATGAAGGCGCCGATGCTGGACATCATGTTGAAATTCGCAAACTGGGTGGCGTAGTCGGGAATGCGTCGCGGCATGCCGGCAAGACCGAGGAAGTGTTGCGGGAAGAAGGTGACGTTGACGCCGATCACCGACAGCCAGAAATGGATCTTGCCAAGCGTCTCGTCGTACATGTGGCCGGTCCACTTCGGGAGCCAGTAGTACACCCCCGCCATGATGGCGAAGACCGCACCCGGCACCAGTACGTAGTGGAAGTGCGCCACCACGAAGTAGGAGTCGTGGTACTGGTAGTCGGCAGGCACGATCGAGAGCATCAGCCCGGAGAACCCGCCGATGGTGAACAGGAACAGGAAGGCGATGGCGAACAGCATCGGGGTCTCGAATGTCATCGCACCGCGCCACATGGTGGCTGTCCAGTTGAACACCTTCACCCCGGTCGGCACCGCGATCAGCATGGTGGCGAACATGAAGAACAGCTGTCCGGCCAGCGGCATGCCGACCGTGAACATGTGGTGAGCCCAGACGATGAACGACAGAAACGCGATCGAGGCGGTGGCATAGACCATCGCGTCATAGCCGAACAGCGGCTTGCGCGCGAAGGTCGGAATGATCTCGGAGATGATGCCGAAGGCCGGGAGGATCATGATGTAGACCTCCGGGTGGCCGAAGAACCAGAAGATATGCTGGTACATGACCGGGTCACCACCGCCGGCGGCGTGGAAGAAGGTGGTGCCGAAGAACTGGTCGGTCAGCAGCATGGTGACTGCGCCTGCGAGCACCGGCATCACGGCGATCAGCAGATAGGCGGTGATCAGCCAGGTCCAGGTGAACAGCGGCATCTTCAGCAGGGTCATGCCCGGGGCGCGCATGTTCATGATGGTGACGACCACGTTGATCGCGCCCATGATCGACGAGATCCCCATCAGGTGAATCGCCAGGATCACGAAGGGCAGCGCGTCGCCGGTCTGTTGCACCAGCGGCGGGTACAGTGTCCAGCCGCTGGCGGGGCCACCCCCGGGCATGAACAGCGTCGACAGCAGCAGCGTGAAGGCGAACGGCAGAATCCAGAACGAGAAATTGTTCATGCGCGGCAGCGCCATGTCCGGCGCGCCGATCTGCAATGGAATCATCCAGTTGGCCAGGCCCACAAAGGCCGGCATGACCGCGCCGAAAATCATGATCAGCGCGTGCATGGTGGTCATCTGGTTGAAGAATTCCGGCTGCACATACTGCAGGCCCGGCTGGAACAGTTCGAGGCGGATGATCAGCGCCATCGCACCGCCAACAAAGAACATCAGCAGCGCGAACAGCAGGTACATCGTGCCGATGTCTTTGTGATTGGTCGTGGTCAGCCAGCGTACGAGTCCTTTCGGTGCCTCGTGGTGGTCATCGTGTGCCGGTGCTTGGGTGACGGTATTGCTCATTGCTGCTATCTCCATGTCGCGGGCCGGATCGGCCGCGAACTCACGTCCCTGTCAGGCTGCTGCAGATTCGGACTCGCTAGCGGTTCGTCGAGGCCACCGGGCGGTCGCCGAGCTCGCCGCGCTGCGCGGCCAGCCAGGCCTGGTAGTCTTCCTGGCTTTTCACTTCCACGACAATCGGCATGAACCCGTGATCACGGCCGCAGAGCTCGGCGCACTGGCCACGGAACACGCCGGTTTCATTCGCCTGGAACCAGACCTCATTGATGAAGCCCGGGATGGCGTCCTTCTTGACCGCGAAATCGGGGACCCACCAGGCGTGGATGACGTCGCCGGCGGTCAGCAGCAGGCGCACCTTGGCATCGACGGGGACGACCATGCGGTTGTCCACTTCCAGCAGGTAGTTTTCCACGCTGAAGGGGTCGATGCCCGAGCCCAGCTGGCGCGCCCGGTCGCTGTCCCGGTGCAGGCGGCTGAAAAAGCGCACGTCCTCGTCGAGATACTCGTATTCCCACAGCCACTGGTAGCCGGTGACCTTGATGGTCAGGTCCGAGCCGCTGGTATCTTCCATGCGCACCAGGGTTTCGGTGGCGGGGATCGCCATGCCGATCAGGATGAACACCGGGACGATCGTCCACACCACCTCGACCTTGGTGCTGTGCGAGAACTTGGCCGGCTCGACCCCGAGTGATTTCCGGTGGCGGAAGATCGAGTAGATCATGGCGGAAAAGACGATCACGCCAATCACGATGCAGATCCACAGGATCGTCATGTGCAGGCGATAGACATCGGCACTGATGTCGGTGACGCCGATGGGCATGTTCAGCTGCCAGTCGTTCGCCAGCGTGGCCGCGGGCGCGAGAGTGGCTGCCAGGGCGGTCATTGCGGCCGCCAGGCCGCGGCGGAAAGTTGCTGTGAGCATCCTCGTGAATCTCTCTGCTGAGGTGTCGCGGGGCTGTTCCATTCGCCCCGGGCTGGGCCGTGGGCGCCTTGGAGGCGCCGACGCGGCCGGCATTGTATATCAAAGCCCTGCGGGCTTCCCGTGCACCACGCCACTTCCCTGGGCCAGAAGTTCGGCCAGGCGTACCTGCAGGCTGGCCCGCTCGTCATCGGTGAGAAAATCGCCGATCTCACAGCTGCGGCCGTGACCGCGCAGCACCAGGCGACTGGGGTGATGGCGATGTTCCGAGGGCTCCAGCCGGGCCTGCGTCCAGCTGCGCGGGAATTCCATGCGCTGGTGGCCATTCAGACGATACTTCTCAACGACAATGCGCTGTGGCTCCAGCAGCAGTGTGTCCCGCTGACGGGATTTGCGCATGCTGTGCCAGAGCGCCCAGCCCAGCAGGCCCAGCTCCAGTCCGGCAAACGGCAGAATCGGCCAGTAGCCCTGGGCGACGAATACCAGGGCAATGAACAGCGAGGCGCCGGCAATAGAGCCGAAAAAAATCGCCGCAGTCTGCCAGGACAGCGAGCCATTGGGGACGAGTTCTATACGGTGCACAGACAATTCCGTTTGTCTCCGCGGCGGCCCGGAATGCCATGGCCATTGGCATAAATCTAACCGATTCCGGGGGTGCGCGCAAACTGACCACCAGCCGGATAACCTACGTTGAAACAGATATTTGCATCACTCTGGCGAGACGCTATATCAGCACTGGCGGCCAGCAGACGTCTCAGCGTCCAGACGGCCGTCGGCGCAGGCTGCTGATCGGCACCCTGACCTCCTGCGGGCCGGTTTCGCGCGGCGTCGGCGTGTGCCCCCAGGCGTGTCCGTAGACCACCTCGAGGGTGGTGGGCAGCCGCCCGTCGCGCCGGGTGCGCTCGAGCGCAGCAAGCAGGCGGGTGTGCCGCTCGCGGCCCAGCAGCCCGCGTGGCCGCCCGGCCAGCACGTTGCCGGGAGTGGTGGCGCGCAGGTCACGAAACAGCGCCGCCGGGGTCTCGTGGCTGATCGTCAAGGTCTCGGTGTCCATGACCGGCGCGGCCAGGCCGGCCCGCTGCAGGGCATCGCCGAGGTCGTGCATGTCCAGGAACAGGTTGACATGGGCCGCTTCATCGACGGCGCGCCAGGCGCCCCGCAGCTCGCGCAGCGTGTCCGGGCCGAAGGTGTTGAACAGCAGCAGCCCGCCCGGGCGCAGCACCCGCCGACACTCGGCAAACACCGCAGCGGGATCGGCGTGCCAGTGCAACAGGAGGCTGGAGAACACCAGGTCGATGGACCCGTCGGCCACCGGCACTGCTGCAGCGTCGCACAGCAGCGGCCGCACCCGCCGGCGCAGTCGCCAACCCCGCTGCTCCAGCAGCCCCCTGAGCATGCCCGCAGAGCGGTCGGCGGCGATCACGGTGGCGCGGCGATACCGTCGGGCCAGCGCAAAACTGCTCTCTCCGGCCGCGCTGCCCAGGTCGAGAATCCGTTGCGGTTCGATGCGAATGAGTTCGAGTCGCTCCAGCAGTCTCTCGCGCAGCAACGGCTCGACGAAGGCGTGCTGACGGTAACTGGCGGCCCGCCGGTCGAAGCCGCGCGCCACCCGCACGGCCTCCGGGGCGAGCGCGGCCGCGGTGTGGGTGGTGGGACTTCCGGCCGCCATGTCCGTCTCAGTGTCCGACCGCGGCCTCCGCGGTGATCCCCAGGCGCCCGAGCAGCGCGCGGTCCTGATCGGCCTCGGGGTTGGGCGTGGTCAGCAGCTGTTCGCCGTAGAAGATCGAATTCGCGCCGGCATAGAAGGCCAGTGCCTGCGCCTCGTCGCTGAGCGCGCTGCGTCCGGCCGACAGCCGGATCCGGCTGGCCGGCATGAGGACCCGCGCCACGGCAACTGTGCGGACGAACTCGATCGGGTCCAGCGGCTCGGCGTCCGCGAGGGGCGTCCCCGGCACCCGCACCAGGTGATTGATCGGCACGCTCTCCGGCGGGCTGGGCAGGGTGGCAAGCTGGCGCAGCAGCTCGATCCTGTCTTCCCGGGTCTCGCCCATGCCGACAATTCCGCCGCAGCAGACCTTCAGGCCCGCAGCCCGGACCTCTGCCAGCGTTTCCAGGCGCTCGGCAAACGGCCGGGTGGTGATGATCTCGGCGTAATACCGTTCCGAGGTGTCGAGGTTGTGATTGTAATAGTCCAGACCCGCGTCCTTGAGCTGCCTGGCCTGGTCAGCGTCGAGGGTGCCGAGCGTGCAGCAGGTCTCGAGGCCGAGCGCGGCCACGGCGCTGATCATCTGCGAGATGCGCGCGATTTCGTGCGGCCGGGGTTTGCGATACGCCGCGCCCATGCAGAAGCGCGTCGCACCGCGTGCCTTGGCCGTCTCCGCGGCGGCCACCACCGCCTCCAGCGGCATGAGTTTCTCGGGCGCAAGTCCGGTGTCGAAGTGCACGCTCTGCGGGCAGTAGGCACAGTCCTCCGGGCAGGCCCCGGTCTTGATCGACAGCAGGGTGCTGATCTGCATTTCCGGCACGGGGAAGTGCACGAGATGGGCCGCCCGGGCCCGATCCAGCAGCAACGGGAAGGGGAGTTCGAACAGCGCCGCCACGTCCTCGGCCGTCCACTCATGCCGCGGCGGCCCGCCGGCCGCCGAATCCAGGGATTCTGCCGCGTTAGTGTGCTTCATGGATCGCGATACCCGCTCAAAAATGGACCGCGAGTATTCGAGGCCGGCCGGGGGGCTGTCAACTTGCGATCCGTCCATCACCCGCTGTCATGGCACGTGCCCGGCCGGCTCTGGCCACGGGAATGTCTGCTTTGCCAGCAGGCTGCCGGGGAGAGATTTTTCTGCAGGCCCTGCCTTGCGTGGCTGCCGCGGACGACTCCGGACGCGCCGGGCTGTGCTCACCAGGCCCGGTACGCCGCGCCACCGCCGTGGCGCCACGCCTGGATTCCCTGGCGTTACGCCTGGCCGATCGATCGGCTGGTGATCGGTGTCAAGTTCGCCCGGCGCCTGGCCTGGGCCCGCGCGCTGGGCGAGCTGCTGGCCGGAGAGCTGCCAGCGGCCGAGATCGATATCGTCGTCCCGGTCCCACTGCACCCAACGCGGCTTGCGGTGCGTGGTTTCAACCAGGCTCAGGAGATTGCTGTCCCGGTGGCGCACCGCCTGGCGCGGCCGCTGCGCCCCGAGGCGGTTCGCCGCTGTCGCGCCACCCGGCCTCAGTCGACGCTGTCGGCCGCGGACCGGCAGAGCAATATGGCAGGGGCGTTCCGCGTGCATCGCGGGGCGGTCGAAGGTCGTCGGGTGCTGCTGGTCGATGACGTGGTCACGACGGGAGCCACCGCCACGGCGCTCGCTCTTGCGGTGGCGGCTGCGGGTGCGACCGAGGTCACGCTGGCTGCGGTGGCGCGGGCCTGAGGGCCCGCGCGTGGGTTCAGGGCAGCGGCGCGAAGGTGTAGTGCAGCAGGATGCCGGCGAACACCGCCGCGCCGTAGACATGGTTGTTGAGAAACGCGCGGAAGCAGTCGGCCGGCTCACGGCCCCGAATCAGCCAGAGCTGCCAGCCGGCAGAGGCCGCCGCCGCTGCCAGCCCGCCGAGATACCAGCCCCCGAGGCCAGCGCGCTGGCCGACCAGATAGAGGGTGAGCAGGAGCGAGGCATGCAGGGCGGCGAGGATCGTCCGGTCGGCGTCTCCGAAGAGAATGGCGGCGGATTTCACGCCAAGCTTGAGGTCATCCTCGCGGTCCACCATGGCATACATGGTGTCGTAGACCACCGCCCACAGCAGCACACCGCAGAACAGCAGCCACGCCAGCGGCGGGATGGTGCCAGTCTGGGCAGCGAAGGCCATCGGGACGCTCCAGCCGAAGGCCATGCCGAGCACGGCCTGTGGCGTGGCGATATAGCGCTTCATGAACGGATAGACGATCGCCAGCACTGCCCCCACCAGTGCCAGCCCCTGGGTCAGGCGGTTCATGGTCAGCACCAGGCCCAGCGCGATCAGCGAGAGGCCGACAAACAGCACCAGCGCCTCCGCGGCGGAGATTTCGCCGGCCGCCAGCGGGCGGGTGCGGGTGCGCCTGACGTGGGGATCGACTTGCCGATCCGCGAAATCGTTGATGGCGCAGCCCGCGGAGCGCATGAGGATGACGCCCAGGACGAAGACCGTGAACACCTGGGGGTCGGGTCGGCCCTCGCCCGCCAGCCAGAGCGCCCACAGGGTGGGCCACATCAGCAGCCAGATCCCGATCGGGGCATGCAGCCGCAGCAGCCGCGCATAGGCCAGCAGCTGTCTGCCGAGGGCGGCGCGCTGCGCGGGCGTCATTCTCCGCAGGGCGCCGGGCAGCGCGAGAGTTCAGGCAGGAAAGCCTCCAGCACCGACAGGGCCAGACCGTCGATGCGGAACACCGAGTCGCGCGCCCAGATCGTCCCCTGAGGCAGCCGCGCCAGACCGCTGAGCAGCGGCTCGTCTGGCCGCATCGGCCGAAAGCGGAACGGATCGCGCGACGGGGTGCCGACTTCGCGCAACCGCTCGCCCAGTGACGCCTGCCCCAACTCGCCCAGCCACGGGTGCGCCGCCAGCGTGCTGCCGGGCACGAGCGTGCGGGCGCAAACATAATCGCAGGCGCCATCCCCCATCACGATTTCCCGGCACAGGGCTTCGCGATCCTGTGTGCCGAGGCGTGTTCGCTCGGCCTCGTCGAGAAATACGGGCCGTTGTCCCAGCAGCTCCAGCCGGAACCCAGGACCGCTGGCCCGGCGCAGGGCCGCCGTGAGCAGCCCCGGCCACTGCAGCCAGGCACGTTGGCGCGGGTCGATGCCGTGAGCATCGAGTGCCGCGGCCGTCAGCCAGGGCGCTGCCGGCATGCGGGTCGTTCCTGCAGGAATCGCTGTCATCTGGCTTCGGGCCGGGTGGCGGGCTGAGTTTGGGATTGTAGCCAGTCGGTGGCTGCGCCCGCCAATCCCTCCCGCGGCATCGCTCCCCTCACACCGCGCCATAGCGCGCTGCCGCGCCAATCCAGCGGCGCATCAGGCGATCCTGACGGTCGCCGTCCCCGGCCAGTCGCGCGGCCGCGGCCTGGACCTGCGGCAGCAGGTCGGCATCGCGGCTCAGATCCGCGATGCGCATCTGCGCCAGACCGGTCTGGCGGGTGCCGAGCAGTTCTCCCGGACCACGCAGTTCCAGGTCATGGCGCGCAATCTCGAAGCCGTCCGCCGTATCGCGCATCACCGCCAGCCGCCGTCGCGCGAGCTGCGACAGGGGGGCGCGGTAGAGCAGCACGCAGGCGCTCTCATCGCTGCCACGCCCGACCCGCCCGCGCAGCTGGTGCAGTTGCGACAGACCCATCCGCTCAGCGTTCTCGATGATCATCAGGCTCGCACGGGGCACGTCCACCCCGACTTCGATGACCGTCGTGGCCACGAGGACGTCAATGCCGCCGGCCTTGAACCGCTGCATGACCGCTTCCTTCTCGGCGGGGCGCAGGCGCCCATGCACCAGGCCTACGCTGAGTTCCGCCAGCGCCTCGGCAAGGCTTGCGTGCACTTCGGCTGCCGCCTGGGCTTCCAGGGTCTCGGACTCCTCGATCAGCGGACAGACCCAGTAGGCCTGCCGCCCGCTGGCGCAGGCCTCACGCACGCGCGCGACAATCTCCTCGCGGCGGCTGTCGGGCAGGACCACGGTGGTCACCGGCTGGCGTCCCGGCGGCAGTTCATCGATGACCGAGGTGTCGAGGTCGGCGTAGGCCGTCATCGCCAGAGTCCGCGGAATCGGTGTGGCGGTCATGATCAGCTGGTGCGGCGCCGTCCCGCCGGCCGCGCTGCCCTTTTCGCGCAGCGCCAGGCGCTGATGCACGCCGAAGCGGTGTTGCTCGTCGACAATGACCAGTGCCAGGGCGCCGAACCGGATCCCCTCCTGGAACAGTGCGTGCGTGCCCACCGCCACCAGCGGCGTGTCGGCGGCGAGCTGACGCTCGGCCTCGGCTCGCCGGCGGCCCTTCACCGAGCCGCTGAGCCACACCACGGGGACGTCCAGGGGCGACAGCCAGGCATCGAAATTGCGAAAGTGTTGTTCTGCCAGCAATTCGGTGGGCGCCATGACTGCCGCCTGCTGGCCGGCGGCAACCGCGGCCAGTGCGGCTGCCGCCGCCACGACCGTCTTGCCCGAGCCGACGTCGCCCTGGACCAGGCGCAGCATGGGCACCGGTTCGACCACGTCGCGGGCGATCTCGTCGAGCACACGCGCCTGCGCAGCGGTCAGGGCAAACGGCAGTCCTGCCAGAAACTGCGTGACAAGGGCGGCGTCTGGTGTGAGCACACGGGCCGGGAGGGAGCGCGCCGCCTCGCGGCGCAGGCGGATACTCAGCTGATGCGCCAGCAGTTCTTCCAGGGCCAGCCGCCGCTGGGCGGGATGTCGACCGGCGGCCAGCGTCTCGAGGGCAACATCCGGGGGCGGGCGGTGCAAAAGCTCCAGACCTGCCACCAGGTCGGGTAGGGGCTCATCGATCAGTGGCGCCAGCAGATCTTCGGGCGGGGCGCTCCGGAGTCGGGTCAGGGCCTCCGCGACCAGTGATCTCAGCCTGCCCTGCGTCAGGCCTTCGCTGAGCGGGTAGACCGGCGTCAGTCGGTCATCGTCCAGCGGTTCCCCGGGCCGCACGGCCCGGTACTCCGGATGCACCATCTCCAGCCCGCCGGGGCCGCGCCGCACCTCGCCGAAGGCCCGCAGACGGGTGCCCCGGGCCAGGCGCTCGGCCTGCTGTCGGGAAAAGTGAAAGAAGCGGAACAGCAGGCTGCCGGTGCCATCGCCCAGTCGCAGCAGCAGTTGCCGCCGCCGCCGGAGCACCGTCTCGGTGAGCTGGATTTCGCCTTCGACCACCGCCCGGTCGCCGGGCCTCAGGGTGCCGATCGGCGTGATGTGGGTGCGATCCTCGTAGCGCAGTGGCAGCAGGAACAGCAGGTCGGCGACGAGCAGCACACCCAGCCGGGCCAGCCGCTCCGCGAGCTGCGGGCCAATGCCCCGCAGCACGCTGACCGGCTGACTCAACCCGCCATCGGTCATCCGCCGCCGCTGCTGCCGGGCACCATCACCGCTTCCATTTCGACGGCCGCACCCTTGGGCAGGCTCGCGACGCCCACCGCGGCGCGGGCTGGATAGGGTTCGTCGAACACTTCCGCCATGATCTGGTTGACCAGCGGAAACCAGCCGAGGTCGGTCAGGAAGATATTGAGCTTGACGATGTCCTGGAGGCTGCCGCCGGCGGCGCGCGCGACGGCGTCGAGATTGCTCAGTACCTGGCGGATCATGGCGTCTGGTGAGCTGTCGACCAGGGTCATGGTGGCTGGGTCCAGCGGAATCTGGCCCGACAGCCAGACGGTGTCACCGACACGCACGGCCTGGCTGTAGGTGCCGACCGCCGCCGGGGCGTCGGGGGTGTGGATCGTCTGTCGCATGGGGGCTCCGGGGGTGGGTTGAAGACGGCTGTGCAGTTATTCCAGCTCGTCGCTGGCGGTCAGGCCACGACTTTTCCGGGTCCGGCCGGCACTGCGGCTGACTTTCAGCACGTCGGGCATGCTGCGGATGCTGCGGATGACGCGCGCCAGGTGCACACGGTCAGCCACCTGCAGCATGAACACCAGAGCCGACACGTCCCCTTCACGCTCCATCACAGAGACATGCTCGATATTGGTGCGCGTCGAGGCGATATTGCTGGCCACCGCAGCGAGCACGCCTACCCGGTTGATGACATCAACGATGACCTCCACATTGAAGTCGCCACTCACATTCTTCTTCCAGGTGACCGGAATCCACTTGTTCGGTTGTTTCCGGAACTCCGCCAGGTTGCCACAGCTGTTCCGATGGATGACGACCCCCCGCCCGGCTGACAGGTGACCCATGACCTCGTCACCTGGAATCGGGTAGCAGCAGCGCGCGTAGCTCACCACCATGCCTTCGGTGCCGGCAATGGCCAGAGGGCGCGGTCCGCGACCCTCCGGCCAGCCGGTCTCGCCATCGGCCGCTGCCTCGCCGCTGCGGCCGGCCACCATGCGGGCGACCAGCGGCGCCAGGCGCTCGCCGAGCCCGAGTTGCTCGTAGAGCTCGGCGGTATTGTTCAGGCCCAGCTCGTCGAGCGTGGCTTGCAGGCGTTCGCGTGGCAGTTTGCGCACGGTGGTGCCGAACTCGCCGAGGGCCTGGTCGAGCAGCCGTTTGCCCAGTTCCCCCGCTTCGCCGCGCTGCAGGTTCTTCAGGTGCTGCCGGATGGCGGCGCGGGCCTTGGCGGTGGCCACGAAGTTCACCCAGTTGGGGTTCGGCTGAGCGCCGCGGGCCGTGATGATCTCCACCGTCTGGCCGTTGCGCAGTGCGGTCCTGAGCGGGACCAGCCGCCGGTCGACCTTCACGGCGACGCAGCGGTTACCCACGTCCGTGTGCACGGCATAGGCGAAATCCACCGCCGTGGCCCCGCGCGGCAGGCGCAGAATGTCACCCTTGGGGGTAAACACGTAGACCTTGTCGGGAAACAGGTCGACGCGCACGCTCTCGAGGAACTCCTCGGAGTTCACCGTCTCCTGCATTTCCATCAGGCTCGAGAGCCATTCGCGCGCCCGCGCCTGGGGCGCATAGATCTGCTGGTCGACCGCCTTGTACTGCCAGTGCGAGGCGATGCCATCCTCGGCGACACGGTCCATGTCATGGGTGCGGATCTGCGCCTCCAGGGGCACGCCATTGGGGCCGAACAGGGTCGTGTGCAGGGACTGGTAGCCGTTGACCCGGGGAATGGCGATGTAGTCCTTGAAGCGGCCGGGCATGGGCTTGTAGAGGCGGTGGACGATTCCGAGCACGCGATAACAGGTATCGATATCGTCGACGATCAGGCGGAAGCCGTAGACGTCGACGATATCGGCCAGCGCCTTGCCCTTGTCGCGCATCTTGCGGTAGATGCTGAACAGGTGCTTTTCGCGGCTGAAGATCCGCGCCTCGATGCCGGCCTCGGAGAGCGCATCGTCGAGTCGCACGGCGATTTTCTTGAGGAATGACTTCTGGTTACCCGTGGCGCGCCGCAGGGCACGCTGGATCACCGCATAGCGATAGGGGTAGAGTGAGCGGAAGCCGAGGTCTTCGAGTTCCAGGCGCATCTTGTTGATGCCCAGACGGTTGGCGATGGGGGCGTAGATGTCCAGCGTCTCGCGCGCGATGCGCCGCTGTTTTTCCGCCGGCATCGCCCCCAGGGTGCGCATGTTGTGCAGCCGGTCGGCGAGCTTGACCAGGATCACCCGGATGTCCTCGACCATGGCCAGCAGCATTTTGCGGAAGCTCTCGGCCTGTGCCTCGGCACGGCTCTTGAACTGGATCTGGTCGAGTTTGCTGACGCCGTCGACCAGCGCGGCGACTTCCTCGCCGAACAGACTTGCGATCTGCTCACGCGCCGTCGGCGTGTCTTCGATCACGTCGTGCAGCAGTGCCGCCATCAGCGTGCCGGCGTCGAGATGCATGCCGGCGAGAATGCGTGCCACGGCGACGGGGTGGGACACATAGGGCTCCCCGCTCTTGCGGGTCTGGCCCTCGTGAGCTGCGGCGCTGAACTCGTAAGCTGCCAGGATGCGTTCGACGTCGCCCTGTGGCAGGTAAGTGTAGAGTTCCGACACGAGGTCGTTGATGCCGGTGGTCCGCCGGCCGACAGGCAACTTGCCGAGCAATGACACCGGACTCTGCACCTGCGGGATCCTCGCGTGTCAGCGTGTGTGCGGCGGGATCAGTCCCCCAGGATCAGTCCCCCAGGGGGGCGGGCCGATCGTCCTCCCGCTCTCCGAAACCACCGTCACCCAGCATACCGCCGGCAAACTCCTGGTTGGCCTGCTGCTCGAGCAGTTCGTCGACGCTGCGGTCGGCCTCGGTCAGGATCTCAGGTGTCACCAGGCCCTCGGCGATCTCGCGCAGCGCGACCACGGTGGGCTTGTCGTTCTCCCAAGGCACCAGGGCCTCGGCACCGTTGGCCAGCCGACGCGCACGCTTGGCGGCCACGAGGACGAGTTCGAACATGTTGGGAATCTTGTCTACGCAGTCTTCGACCGTGATGCGGGCCATGCTGTATCCCCGTGCGCTTCGCACGCACCTGATTTGAACAACCGATCGAACAGTTTATCTCACGGAGCCCGGGCGTGACCAGCACCCGGGCTCGATTTCAGGCTTCGCCGGCGGCGATCCGTGACGCCGCCCTCGCCTGGGCGGGGTGATGCGTGGCCAGGCCTTCGCCCCTGCCCTCCAGCACAGCCTCGAGTTCTGCGAGTGCCGAGTCCAGCGCAGCGTTGATGATCACGTAATCGAACTCGTGCCAGTGGGTGACGTCACCCTGGGCTTCTGCCAGCCGGCGGGCAATCACCGTCTCGTCATCCGTGCCCCGGCCGCGCAGGCGTCGTTCCAGCTCCTCCAGCGACGGCGGCAGGATGAACACGCTGCGGCATGTCGGCATGCGTGCCCGGACCTGGCGTGCCCCCTGCCAGTCGATTTCCAGCAGCACATCGTGGCCGGCAGCCAGCAGCGCCTCGACCTGGGTGCGGGCGGTGCCGTAATGCCGACCGAAGACTTCAGCGTATTCGAGGAACTCGTCGTGAGCCACCATCTCGGTGAAGCGCGCCGGGGTGACGAAATGGTAGTCCTGGCCGTCGCGTTCCCCGGGGCGGGCGGGTCGGGTGGTGTAGGACACCGAGAATCGCAAGCCCGGACGTCTGGCCATCAGTGCGCGGACCAGCGTGGTCTTGCCCGCGCCGGACGGCGCGGAAAACACCCAGAGTCGTGGCTCCGGCGCGCTGACGCCAGGGCCGGCCTCATTCGACATTCTGGACCTGCTCGCGCATCTGCTCGATCAGGACCTTGAGGTCTACGGCCGCGCGGGTGACCTCGGTATCCGTGGATTTCGAACCCAGCGTATTGGCCTCGCGGTTGAGTTCCTGGATGAGGAAATCCAGGCGCCTGCCGACCGGTTCCTCACGCGTGAGGATGTCCCGGATCTCGGCGACATGCGCCTGGAGGCGGTCCAGTTCCTCGGCCACGTCGATTCGGCTGGCAAGCAACGCAAGCTCCTGCTCAAGGCGCCCCTCATCGGCCTCGACGCCCAGCCGGGCGATCCGTTCGCGCAGTCGCGCCAGCTGTCCGCTGCGGAGTTCCGGCATCCGGACGGCAATGCCCGCTGCCAGGGTCTCGATGGCATCGCAGCGCGAAACCAGGCCCTCTGCCAGACGCTGCCCCTCGCGCTCGCGGGCTTTGATGAGGTCCGTGAGCAGCGTCTCCAGGCCCGCCTGGGCGGCCGCCGCGAGACCTGCTGGCGGTTCGCTGCGTTCTTCGACCACCCCGGGCCAGCGCAGCAGTTCGCGCACCGAGACCCCTTGCTGCTGGCCGGTGAGTTTGCCGATCTGGTTGGCCAGCGCGTGCAGGCGCAGGACCAGCGGCGCGTTCAGTTCCAGTGCCGGGACGGCGTCCGCGGTGGGCACCATGCGCAGGTTCAGATCGACCTTGCCGCGGCCGAGCCGTTGCTGCGCGCTGACCTTCAGTGCCGCTTCTTCTGCCCGCAGCGCCTCGGGCAGGCGGAACGAGAGCTCGAGGAATCGATGGTTGACGCTGCGCGCCTCCCACGTCAGGAGTTCGCCTGCGAACGCCTGTTCGTGGCGGGCATAGCCGGTCATGCTGCGAATCATGTTCTGGGCCCGCTGGTCTGCGTCGGGGGACCCGCGGAGTCTATCAGGCTGCACCGCAAACGGGTTCCGCGCGGGGCGGTGGGTGGGCAAATTGCGGTGGTGATCACTGTACATTTGCAGATCGGCAGGTACTCTGCCGATCTGGCTCAGGCGGACGCGCTGGCGCACACGACAGGTACGGGCAACAGGACGGGCATGCACACCAGTATGGAAGAGGCGCCGGTCGAACAGCAGAACGCTGCGCAGGGCGAGGAGCCGGTGACGGCCTGTCTCAGCCTGATAGGCGATCGTGAGGAAAACCAGGACCGCGTGCTCGTCTGGGCCCATGGTGGGGCGTGGCTGCTCATGGCCGTCGACGGCATGGGTGGCCACAGCGATGGCGCCAGGGCGGCAGAGACCGCCATCGCGGTCGTCAAGCGCGCGTTCCGGGCTGCGCCTAAGCCCCTGCTGGATCCGCAGGGATTTCTGCACCTTGCGCTTGGCCGGGCCCATGCCGAGATCGTCGCGCTGGGACAGGGTCTTGCGCTGGATGTCCGACCGCGGGCGACCTGTGCCATGGCCATCGCCCAGGATGACGGTGCGTGGTGGGCCCACGTCGGTGACAGCCGGGTCTATCAACTGCGCAGCGGGCGGATCGTCGAGCGGACGCGTGACCACAGCCATGTCGAGCTGCTGCTGCAGCAGGGATTGATCGGTGAGTCCGAGGTACACCGCCATCCGCTGCGCAACTACGTCGAGTCCTGCCTTGGCGGTGATGCTGCGGTTCCCGACATGACCATTTCGAGGTTTAGGCGTCTGCGCCGCGGTGATGTGCTGCTGGCCTGCAGCGACGGATTCTGGTCCGGCTTGACGGATGGTCAGGTGGCCGAACTTGGCCAGCCGGTGGAGGCGACCCTCGCCGCACGTCTCGAGCGGCTCGGGCGCCAGGCGGTGCAGGCTCAGGCGCCCTACGCCGACAATACCTCCGCAGTTGCGCTGTGCTGGTAGCGTCCGGGGCCATGTGTCCCGGCGATGTTTCCTGCGACAATCAGGTTCAGCGGTCGTGGAATCGCCCGCGATCGCTCGGGCCATCAGGAGACAGAACATGAGACCAAGCGGTCGTGCGCCAGACGAGTTGCGTCGAGTACGCCTCACGCCGGGCTTTACCCGGCACGCGGAAGGCTCGGTGCTCAGCGAATTCGGCGAGACCCGGGTACTGTGCACCGCCAGTGTCGAGGAACGCACGCCGCCCTGGCTGCGCAACACCGGTCAGGGCTGGGTGACGGCCGAATACGGCATGCTGCCGCGCGCCACCCATAGCCGCAGTGCGCGCGAGGCTGTCCGTGGCGGCCAGGGCGGACGAACCCAGGAAATCCAGCGCCTGATCGGTCGCTCACTGCGCGCCGCGGTCGATCTGCGTGCGCTTGGCGAGCGTACCGTGACCCTCGACTGCGATGTGCTTCAGGCCGATGGCGGCACGCGCACCGCGGCCATTACCGGCGCTTATGTGGCGCTGCGCCTGGCCGTGGCCGGATTGCTCGGGTCACGGCGCATTTCGCGCGATCCCGTGCATGGCCAGGTCGCGGCGGTGTCCGTCGGCATCTTCTCAGGCGTGCCGGTGCTCGACCTCGATTACGCCGAGGACGCCGCCGCCGAAACCGACATGAACGTCGTGATGAACGAGGCCGGCGGTTTCATCGAAGTCCAGGGTACTGCCGAGGGGCATGCGTTCCGGCGCAGCGAGCTGGACACGCTGCTGGATCTGGCCAGCGCCGGAATCCAGGACCTCATGCAGGCCCAGCGGGCGGCGCTGTCGGGATGAGTGCGCGCCGCTGGGTGCTGGCCAGCGGGAACGACGGCAAGCGCCGGGAACTCGAGGCTTTGTTGGCACCGCTCGGCATCGTGCTGTCCGCCCAATCGGCATGGGGTCTGGCCGGTGTGCCCGAAACCGGCGAGAGTTTCGTCGAGAATGCCCTGCTGAAAGCGCGCGCTGCGGCGCGCGCCACAGGCCTGCCTGCCATCGGTGACGACTCTGGTCTGATCGTCGATGCCCTCGACGGGGCACCTGGGCTGCGCTCGGCGCGGTACGCTGCCGAAAGCGCGGATGACCGGGCCGACGATCAGGCGAACATCGACCGGCTGCTCGCGGCGCTGGCAGACACGCCGGTGGCGCAGCGCTGCGCCAGATTTGTCTGCGTGCTGGTGGTGTTGGGCCACGCGGCTGATCCTGATCCCCTGGTGGCGCGGGGGGTCTGGGAAGGGCGGATCGCCACCGCACCGCGCGGCGGCTCGGGCTTCGGCTACGACCCGGTGTTCGAGATTCCCGGCCTGGGCAAGACGGCCGCTGAACTCCCGGCGGCAGAGAAAAACCGGCTGAGTCATCGGGCGCGTGCGCTGGGTGCACTGCGCGCGCAGCTGGCATCGCGATGAGCGCGGCGCCGACGGTTCCCGCTGGCGGGTCTGAAGGACTGGCGGTCTACGTTCACCTGCCATGGTGTGTGTCGAAGTGCCCGTATTGCGATTTCAATTCGCATACTCTGCGTGGGTCCCTGCCGGAAGCCCAGTATGTCGCCGCGCTGCTGGCCGACCTCGATGCCGACCTGCCTTCGCTGTCCGGCCGACGCGTCGCCAGTCTCTTCGTCGGCGGCGGCACGCCGAGCCTGTTCAGCGGCCGTTCGATCGAGTCCCTGCTGATCGGTGTGGCCAGCCGTCTGGAGATTGCCGCCGACGTCGAGATCACGTTGGAGGTCAACCCCGGAACTGTGGAACGCGGGCGGCTGGCCGACTACCGCGCGGCCGGGGTCAATCGCCTGTCGATCGGCGCGCAGAGTTTCGACGCCGGCAAGCTGCGGGTGCTGGGGCGGATTCATGGCCCGGAGGAGATTTCAGCTGCGGTGGCAGAGGCCCGTGCGGGCGGGTTCTCCAACATCAACCTCGATCTGATGTATGGGCTGCCAGAGCAGTCGCCGAGCCAGGCGCTCGCTGACGTGCGCGCGGCGCTGGCGCTCGAGCCCACGCATCTGTCGCATTACCAGCTGACCCTCGAGCCCAATACCCGCTTCCATCATCAACCGCCCCCCCTGCCCGACGAAGATACCTTGTGGGAGATCGAGTCAGCCTGCAGGCCGGTGCTGGTCGGGGCAGGGTTTGAGCGCTACGAGGTTTCCGCATGGGCTCAGCCCGGCGCGGAGTGTCGTCACAACCTGGCCTACTGGCGGTTCGCCGACTACCTGGGGCTTGGCGCCGGTGCTCACGGCAAACTCTCGAGTGCCGAGGGTGTCCGTCGGCGCTGGCGGATCGCACATCCCCAGGGGTATCTGCTTGCCGCAGCGCCACGCCTGGCGGGCGAGCGCTGGCTGGTTGCTGAGGACCTGGTGTGCGAATACCTGATGAACGTGCTGCGCTTGCGCGAGGGCTTCACCCTGGCGGCGTTCACTGCGCGTACCGGGCTTGCGGCGCAGCAGCTTGCGCCGAGTCTCGAGCGCCTGCGTGACCGCGGGCTCATGACCCTCGAAGCGGGGCGGTGGCGGGCCAGCGACCAGGGCTATGCCCATCTTGACGGCCTGCTTGCCGAGTTCCTGCCGGCAGCGCCTTCGCCGTCGTGATCGCGCCGGCCAGCCTGCTGTTATGCACAAACTGGCGCTCATGCGGAAAATCAGTGCTCAAACGGGCTAGTTTTCATGTGGCAAGTTCGCTTGCTAGCATAACCTGCTGATTTACTTGATATAACTGCTTTAGGTTAAATTTTCGCCAATTTGATGGATTCGCTGTGGTCACCGGCGTTTGTCCCCCGTTGCCACGTTTCATGCACAGAGTTATCCACAGCTTCTGTGGATATGTCGACGCGCCGGCAGTCCAGCAAGAACGGTGCGCCAGCAAGTACGTCGCGCGTCTTTGCTTGTCAGCGGTCAGCAGGCTGCCTATACTGTTCTGCTTGCTTTGGTTCACCGAAGAACTCTTTATTTTGACAGGCGAATTGGTCATGAAAGCCGAGATTCATCCCCAGTACAGCGAAATCACGGTGTCGTGCAGCTGCGGCAACGTGTTTCAGACCCGCTCGACGCTCGGGCGTGACCTTCAGGTCGAGGTCTGCTCGCAGTGCCATCCTTTCTACACCGGCAAGCAGAAGATCGTCGACACCGGTGGCCGGGTCGACAAGTTCCGCCGCAAGTACGGCCTCGCCGGTTGATTGTCGGCGCGTGCTGCCCGCCGCGCCGTACCCTCAGTTGATGCCCGTTGATGTCCGGCCCGTGGTGATCCCCGGGCCGGCGTTTTTGTGTGGGCGCGCCGCACGCCTATAATTGGCGGCCCCCGGAAACAGGGCGCTCGGCGCGGGATGCGCCGAGCGTAAGGGCAGCGGCTCGGGGAGGGCGGCTGCAATGACGTCTAACCAGGATGAGTGCATGACCAACAAGACCTACCAGCTGATCCACCCGGACTCCGGCAAGACTGCAGACCTGCCCGTGCGTACGCCGACTCTCGGCCCGACCGTGGTCGATATCGGCGGCCTCTACAGGGATCACGGGCTGTTCACGTTTGATCCGGGGTTCGCGGCCACGGCGAGCTGTGAAAGCGCGATCACCTACATCGACGGTGATGAAGGGGTTCTGCTCTACCGTGGCTATCCCGTAGAGCAGCTGGCGGAGCACTCCCGCTTCATCGAGGTCGCCTACCTGCTCCTGTACGGCAATCTGCCGACTGCCGAGGAACTGGCGACCTTCGAGCGCTCGATCCGCATGCACACCATGCTGCACGAGAGCCTGCTGCGGTTTTTCAACGGCTTCCATTACAACGCCCATCCAATGGCGATGGTCACCGGCGTAGTGGCCTCGATGTCGGCGTTCTACCACGACACCACGAACATCAAGAATCCGGCGCATATCGACATCTTCGCCCATCGCATCATCGCGAAGCTGCCGACCATCGCTGCTGCGGCCTACAAGCATTCGCTCGGCCAGCCGTTCATGTATCCGCAGAACCACCTCGATTACTGCAGCAACATGCTGCACATGTACTTCGCGGTCCCTGCGGAGGCCTACGAGATCAACCCGGTGGCCGCGCGCGCGCTGGACCTGCTGTTCATCCTGCATGCCGATCATGAGCAGAACTGTTCGACCTCGACGGTGCGCCTGGCCGGCAGTTCCGGTACCAATCCCTATTCCGCGATCGCCGCCGGGATCTCGGCGCTGTGGGGGCCCGCGCACGGCGGTGCCAACGAGGCTGTGCTGACGATGCTCAACGAGATCGGCAGCGTCGCCAACATCGAGAAGTTCGTGGCCAAGGCCAAGGACAAGAACGATCCGTTCCGGCTGATGGGCTTCGGCCATCGGGTCTACAAAAACTTCGATCCCCGGGCCAAGCTGATCCGCAAGATGTGCCACGAGGTGCTGAAAGAACTGGGCGACCCCAATGACCCGCTGTTCGAGCTGGCGCTGCGCCTGGAGGAGGTTGCGCTCCGGGACGAGTACTTCATCGAGAAGAAACTCTACCCCAACGTGGACTTCTATTCGGGCATCATCTACCGGGCGCTCGGCATCCCGGTATCGATGTTCACCGTCATGTTCGCGATCGCACGCACCGTCGGCTGGGTGGCGCACTGGATGGAAATGAACGCTGACCCGACCGGGCGTATCGGCCGTCCGCGGCAGCTCTACACGGGCCCGCCACAGCGCGACTACGTGCCGGTGGACGCCCGATAACGCCCAGGGCCCGTCGGGGTTTTAGTCCGTCAGCAGGCTGAGGATCTCGGCTTCGGCGGCGCGGCGCATCGGTTTGCCGTCGACCGGTGAGAGCGGTGCCTGTCGGACACCGTGACAGGGAAACACGGTCACCTCGATGGGGGTGTCTCCGGCAATGAAACGCAGTGCGGGGAATTCCTCATAGCCCGCGCCGGCGCGCGTGCGCAGGCGTCGTTCAAAGCTGTCGAACGGGATCCGGAGCTCGAACAGGGCCATCAGGACTTCCTCCGGCGTGTCGGCGAATACGTGCAGATTGACCGCGGAATGCTCGGTTGCCGTGCCGGCGAGGACCGGTCCGACCAGCCTTGGAGAGAACGCAGCCAGTGCGCGCATCGCCTCAAGCGCGGTGCGGCGCATCGAGTCCAGCCGCGCGGTGTGCTCGGTGCCGCCGAACAGCGTCTGCAGGGCCACCAGCGCCTGTTCGACCTCGGTGTTTTTCGGCAGCGCAAGCGTAAGCGGCAGGCCGAGTCGCTCGCGTGCCTTGCGTTTTGCGAGGCCGTAATCCTGGACCGCATCGTCCAAGATAATCCGGGCGGCTTCCTCGGCGATGCGCCGGGTGGGATCGTTGCTCATGACCTGCCCACCTCAGAACAGAATGGAATCGTCGAACTCCTCGCGCCGCTCGCCGGGGGCATCACCATTGCGCGCCTCCTCGTTCGCCGGCACCCGACCGAGTTCGAACACCTCCAGCATGCTGCCCGGCGTACCGGCGGCGGTGATCAGCCCGGTTGTCGGGGAAATGCGCGCCTCGATCAGGCCGGGCGGGCGCTCCGGTCGAGCCGGCGGTGTACCGGCCAGTCCGGGCGCCATGAAATAATTCCACATCGGCAAGGCGGTACGCCCACCCTCCTCTCTCACACCGAGCGAGCGTTCCTGGTCGAAGCCGACCCAGGCGGTCGCGACCAGCCGTCCGTTGTAGCCTGCGAACCAGGCATCACGCCGGTCATTGGAGGTGCCGGTCTTGCCGACGATATCGTCCCGGCCGACGTCACGGCGGGCCCGCTGACCCGTACCGCGCCGGATCACGTCGGCCATCATGTCGCCGACGATCCAGGCATTTTGCGGCGAGATCACGCGCTCCGCCTGGTGGTGTACCGGGCGGCCCGCGCTGTCCACACCATCAAGTGCGGTGAGCTGGATCAGCCCCGAATGGCCCTCGGGCAGCGGCAGAGGGCTCAGCCCGAGGTCCACCGGGTTACGCGGATCGGGCAGCGTGACGACATCCTCGAAACGTACTCCGGGCGGGCGCCGCGGCTCACCCTCGATGCAGCTGAAACAGTCGGCGACGGCGGGGTCGGCCAGGTAGATCAGGTTGCCAGCGCCGTCTTCGATACGTTCGATCAGGTAGGGCTCGATCCGAAATCCGCCGTTGGCGAAGACTGCATAGCCTGCCGTCATCTCCAGTGGCGTGATCGCGCCTGCGCCCAGTGCCAGGGTTGGGTTACGTGGTAATGCGGCATCGGACAGGCCAAAACCCTGCAAATGACTGACCGTGTTCCCGACACCGGTGCCCAGCAGCACCCGCACGGAGACGAGGTTCAGGGAGCGCACCAACGCCTCGCGGATGCGCGTGGGTCCGTTCCACTGCCGCGAGTAGTTCTCCGGACGCCAGGCCTGTTCGAGTTCGCTGCTCTCGAACACCAGCGGCGCGTCATTGACGATACTCGCCGCGGTGTAGCCATGTTCCAGCGCTGCCGAGAACACGAACGGCTTGAAGGCCGACCCCGGCTGCCGACGTGCCTGGGTGACCCGGTTGAACTTGCTCACGAAATAATCAAAGCCGCCGACCAGCGACGTGATGGCCCCATCCACCGGGTCCATGGCCACGAGCGCGCCCTGGACCTCCGGCAACTGCGCCAGCGCCCAGCTGCCGTCAGCCAGTTCCACCAGATAGACGATATCGCCTTCGGCAACGATGTCTGTGGCGACTCGTGGCGCAGCCCCCAGTTGGTCAGGACCGAGGTGTGGCCGGGCCCAGGACAGACCACCCCAGCCCACCGTCACCGCTTCGCCGCGGCGGCGCAGAAACACCGAGATCTGCTGCTCTTCGACATCGGTGACCAGGCCGACGCGCAGCATGGCGGGCTCGGGGAAGTCGGCCAGCGCGGCATGCATGAACTCATGGGGCGGGGTGGCGTCCTCATCGGCGCGCTCGAAGCGCGCCAGCGGCCCGCGCCAGCCGTGGCGTCGATCGTATTCCAGCAGCGCCTGGCGCAGCGCACGGTTGGCGGCGTTCTGCAGCCCGCTGTCGACCGTGGTGACTACCCGGAAGCCGTTCTCGTAGACCTCCTGGCCAAAGCGCTCGAGCATCTCGATCCGAACCATCTCCGCCACGTAGGGTGCTTCGAGCTCAAGTCGGGGGCCGTGGAGGCGGGAGAGCATCGGGTAGTGTCTCGCCTCATCGTGCTGCGCCTGGTCGATGAACCCGACTTCGAGCATGCGCCGCAATACGTAACTCCGCCGTATCTCCGCCGCCTGGGGATTACGGACCGGGTTGTATGCCGAGGGCGCCTGGGGCAGCCCGGCGATGGTCGCGATCTCCGCAAGGTTGAGCTCCGCGAGAGATTTGCCGAAAAACACCTGTGCGGCGGCCGAGACGCCATAGGCCCGCTGACCGAGAAAGATCTTGTTGAGATAAATCTCGAGGATTTCGTCCTTGGTCAGCAGCTCCTCTATCCGCCGCGCGAGAAACAGCTCCCGGGTCTTGCGTACGATCGTCTGCTCCGGGGTCAGGAACGTGATCTTGGCCAGCTGCTGGGTAATGGTGCTGCCGCCGCCGCGGCTGACTGTCCCGGTGGTTGCCCAACCGATCGCCGCACGGGTCATGCCCTGGAGATCGAAGCCCGGATGGGAAAAGAAGCGCTCATCCTCCGCTGCCAGGAAGGCCTGGATCAGCGCAGGAGGCAGCTCGTCCAAGGTGACAGGGTCGCGACGCCGCTCGCCCATCTGTGCGATCAGGCGCCCGTCGCGGCTGTAGATCGACAGTGGCACCTGCAGCCGCAGCTCGCGCAGCTCACGGACGTCCGGGAGGCCAGGCAGCAGGTAATGATAGGCGCCGACCACAATGGCAGAGGCACTGACCAGCAGGGCCAACACGGTGCACGTTAGTGCCAGCGGAATCGCAAGATAAGACTTCATGAGAGAAAAGGCCGTTAAGTCCTTGCTTCAGTTAACGTCGGTCGGCATAGTAGCGCGAGTGTCTGGTGACTGCACAGCATCCGATCGGTCAATGGGCAGCGCGTGTCAGCGCTTGCCTGCCCGGAATCACGGCGCCCAGTCCAACAGACCTCTCAGAATCGGAAATGTTTTGTCGGCACGGGGGTTGCCGCAACTTTTTTGCTACGCAGTTGGCAGTTTCCAACGAAGGCACTCGTCATTATAGGCCACGGTGTTGGGGTGTCGGCACGTACTGGCGACGCGTACACACGCCGGGAACTGCAGACGCAGGTCAGGATTTATAGTTAAATCGCGAGTGGGGTCCCGCACCCGTCGGTCAGCACAAGACTCTCTGGGAAAAGGAAAAACCGTGTTCCTGAGGCGCCAGAAAAAGCCCTTGATTGGACTTGACATAACCACCTCGTCGATCAAGCTCATCGAGCTTGTCGAGGCGGGCAAGGGTTTTCGCGTCGAAGCATACGCGGCCTACCCCACCCCGGTGAATGCCATCAATGAGAAGGTGATTGTCGACAGCGACGCCGTCGGCCAGGCCATCGCTCAGGCCGTCAAGCGCTCCGGCAGTCGCAATCGGGAGGTGGCGATCGCCATTTCCGGCGATGCCGCGATCACCAAGATCATCCAGATGCCGGCGAACCTCTCCGAAGCGGAGATGGAAGGCCAGGTCGAACTGCAGGCGGACCAGTACATCCCCTTCCCGATGGAAGAGGTCAGCTTCGACTACGAGGTGGTCGGCGTGTCGGCCAAGGACCCAGGCTCGCTGGATGTGCTGCTGGTCGCCACCCGCACGGAGAATGTTGATCAGCGCGTCGCTGCGGTCGAGGCTGCAGGGCTTACGGCTCGCCTGGTGGACGTTGAGGCCTTCGCTCTGGAGAACGCCTGTCGGCTGCTCAGCCACCAGATGCCGGACAGTGGCACCGACCGCCAGGTCGCGGTGGTGGACTTCGGCGCGAGCACCACCACTTTCAGCGTCCTGCAGGACCTGCGCGTCATCTATACCCGCGATTTCGCCTTTGGCGGCCAGCAGCTCACCGAAGAGATCATGCGGACTTACGGACTCTCGCTTGAGGACGCCGGCCGTGCCAAGAAGGAAGGTGGCCTCCCGAGTAACTATGGCCCTGAAGTTCTCGATGCCTTCATTGACGATATGACCCAGCAGGTCAGTCGCAGCTTGCAGTTTTTCCTGGCGTCCGGCAGCGGGCGCGAACAACCCGACCAGATTCTCGTGTGCGGCGGGTGTGCCAACATCCCCGGCGTCGCCGACGTGATCGCCAGCCGCGTGGGTATCCCCACCGAGATCGGTGATCCGCTTGGCCAGATGAAAATCGGTTCCCGGCCGAAGACGCAGAACGTGAAGAAGGATTCCACAGCCCTGCTGATCGCCTGCGGGCTGGCGCTGAGGAGCTTCGACTGACATGCCCCGCATCAATCTACTTCCCTGGCGCGAAGAGCTGCGCAAACGCAGACAACGCGACTTCGGTATTGCCGCCGGTGTCGCCGTTGTCCTTGGTGTGGCGGTTGTGTTCGGTTGCATCCGGGTCTGGGATGCCCGCATCAATCACCAGAATCAGCTCAACCAGCGGCTGACCGCGGAAATCACGGTGCTGCGCCGCCAGATCGATGAAATCGCCGGGCTCGAGGCACAGAAACAGCGCCTCATCGCGCGCATGGAAATCATCGAACAACTCCAGCGCAGCCGTCCGGAGGTCGTCCACCTGTTTGACGAGCTCGCCGATCGCCTGCCGGATGGCGTTTATTTCACCCAAGTCAGGCAGACCGGCAACCGCATAGAGCTGCGCGGCATCGCCCAGTCCAGCACCCGCGTCTCGGCGCTCATGCGCCAACTCGACGCCTCCCCATGGCTCACCAATCCTGGCCTGTCGGTGGTCGAGACCCGCCAGGACGGGGCAACCAGAACCGCGCAGTTCACGGTGTTCGTCAACCAGGTTTCGGCCGACGAGCGCGAGGAGGGCTGACCATGAACGATCTGCTGCAGCAACTCCGGGCGCTCGACGTCAACGATATCGGCCGCTGGCCGTTCGTGTTCCGGGCCGCGGTCATCGTGATTCTGCTGGTGGCGGTGATCGCCGGCGGCTTTTACATGTTCATTGTCAACGACCGTGCGGGAATTCTCGAGCGGGCTGAGGGCGAGGAGCGCCAGCTGCGCGCCCGCTTCGAACAGGCTCAGCGCCAGGCAGCGAATCTCGATGCCTACCGGGCCCAGTTCGACGAAATGGAGCGCAGCTTCGGCACCATGCTGCGTCAGCTGCCCAGCCAGACCGAGGTGCCGAACCTGCTGGTCGACATTTCCCAGACCGGCCTGGCGGCCGGACTCGAGGAGCGCCTGTTCCAGCCCAGTCCGGAAGTGCAGCGTGACTTCTACGCGGAATTGCCGATCCGGATCCGGCTGGTGGGCAGCTATCACGAGATGGGCGAATTCGTCAGCGGGATCGCGGCGCTGCCCCGCATCGTCACCCTGCATGACATCCAGATCACGCAGGAGGGCGATCGCAGCCCGACGGGCCGGCTGGTGCTCGATGTGACCGCGAAGACCTATCGCTATCTCGACGAGGAGGGCGCATGAGCCTGTCGCGCCGAAATCCCCAGGTCGGGTTGCTGGCGCTCGCCGCCACGACGCTGCTCCTTGGCAGCGGCTGCAGCAACCGCATGGATGACCTCGAAGCCTATATCGATCAGGTCAAAGCCCGGCCGGGTGGTCGGATCGAACCGCTGCCCGAAGTCCGGCCAGCCCCCAGCCACGTCTACACAGCCGGCCGCGACGGGCTGCGTTCGCCCTTCATTCCGGATACGCGGGTGGCGGCACGACCGGGCGGGGTGGACGCGCCTGACCGGGACCGGCCCCGCCAGTATCTCGAGCAGTTTCCCCTCGACACCATGCGCATGGTGGGAACGCTTGATCTGCAAAACCAGATGTTCGCCCTCGTCCAGACGAGTGACGGCCTGGTGCATCGCGTCGCCCCTGGAAACTACCTCGGACAGAGCGATGGTCGCATCACGTCCATCTCCGAGTCCGAGATCCGCCTGACCGAAATCGTCGCCGACGGGCTTGGCGGCTACATGGAGCGGCCGGCCGCGCTGGCACTGAGTGAGAACTGAAACCGCCGGGGCGCCGCCCCGGACGTCGATTGGGAGTAAACGGGATGATCTGTGAACGCAAGCCGCAGGTGTTGGCACGTACGCCGGGCCTCGGCGCCCTCGCGCAGCTTGCCGCGGTCGCGCTGCTGGCACTCGGCATCACGGCAACGGCCACCGCTGCCGAACGCGCGCTGCAGGACATCGACGTGCAGACGCTGCCGGGAAACCGCCTGGAACTGCGGTTGACGCTCGATGGCGCGGCCCCCGAGCCCCTGGCTTTTACGATCGACTCCCCGGCGCGTATCGCCCTCGATCTGCCTGATACTTCGCTGGCCTTGCCGAATCGGCGCCGCGACATCAACGTCGGGCCGCTGAACACCATCCTCGCAGCCGAGGCCGACGGGCGCACGCGCGTGGTGTTGAACCTCGACGCCATGGTCCCCTATCAGACACGGGTCAGTGGCAATACCATCCTCGTGACCCTGGGCAGTGATGCCGGTCAGGTGCCGGCGGCGGCGTTCCCGGCAGCCGCCGAGACACCGCGTCAATCCGAACCCGTGCGCGCCGCTCGAAGCGTCCAGGACATCGATTTCCGCCGCAGTACGGAGGGCGCCGGACGTATCGAAGTCCGCCTGTCCGACCCGAATACCACCGTGGATGTGCGCGAAGAAGGCGGCCGAATCGTCGTCTCGTTCCGGGACACCGTGCTCCCCGCCGAACTCATGCGCCGGCTAGACGTGGTCGATTTTGCCACCCCGGTCACGACCGTCGACGCGCTGCGCGCTGACCGCGATACCCGCATGGTGATCGCGGCGAGCGGAGACTGGGAGCATCTGGCCTTCCAGTCCGACACCCTGTTCACCGTCGAAGTCTCCGAGGTTGTGCGGCGTGAAGAGCCGCGCAGTCCCTTCGATGAGGACAAGACCTATTCCGGGGAGCGGCTGACGCTGAACTTCCAGGATATCGAGGTTCGCGCCGTCCTTCAGCTGCTCGCTGACATTTCCGGTCTGAACATGGTGGTCGCGGACAGCGTCACCGGCAGCGTCACGCTGCGCCTGCAGAACGTGCCCTGGGACCAGGCGCTGGATATCGTGATGGCGACCCGTGGCCTGGATAGCCGGCGCAATGGCGACGTGCTGCTGATCGCGCCGGCCGCCGAGATTGCGGCCCGCGAGCGCGCAGAGCTTGCCTCGCGCGCGGAAATCCAGCAGCTCGAGCCGCTGCGCTCGGAGTTTCTGCAGGTGAATTACGCCAAGGCTTCCGATCTCGGCCGGCTGATTGCCGGTGAGGGCCGCACGCGCAGTTTCCTCTCCGAGCGTGGCAGCGTCGCGATCGACGAGCGCACCAACACCCTGCTGCTCAATGACACGGTATCCCGGTTGGCGGACATCCGCCGCCTGGTGACCACCCTGGATATCCCGGTGCGCCAGGTCCTGATCGAGTCGCGCATCGTGATCGTCAGCGACGATTTCAACCGCGAGCTCGGCACCCGGCTGGGTGTGACACAGGTAGGCGAGCGCGGTGGCAGCGGCCTGGTGTCGGTCACAGGCACCAGTGCAGGTTCTGCAGCCATTGTCGATTCGGCTTTGGGCAATCGGGTCAGCACTGGCCAACCGTTCCCCGTGCAGGTCGGATCGATAGACCAGCGCTACAACGTCAATCTGCCTGTGGGTAATCCAGCAGGCTCTATTGCGCTGGCCTTCCTCGGGGCGGATACCCTGATTGACCTGGAACTCACGGCCCTGCAGGCCGAAGGGCGCGCAGAAGTGGTTTCCACGCCCAGGGTCATCGTGTCGAATCAGCGAGAGGCGCGTATCGAGCAGGGTGTCGAAATCCCGTTCCAGGAATCCTCGGCCAGCGGCGCTACGGCCACCCAGTTCAAGAAGGCCGTGCTGAGTCTGACGGTGACTCCGCAAATCACCCCGGACAATCGGATCATTATGGATCTCAACGTCAGCAAGGATAATGTCGGCGAAGTGGTGCCCAGCGCGACGGGTGGTTTCGTGCCGAGTATCGATACCCGGCAGATCTCCACCCAGGTGCTGGTCAACGACGGCGAGACGGTGGTGCTCGGGGGCATCTTTGAAACCGAGCGGCGCGAGTTCTCCAGCAAGGTACCGCTGCTCGGCGATATCCCGGTCCTCGGCTACTTTTTCCGCTCGACCCAGAATGTTTCGAACAAGGCCGAGCTGCTGATCTTCGTCACACCGAGGATCCTGCGTGAGGGCGCGACAATCAATTGACCCGTCAAAATCTTTTCCTCGTCGGGCCCATGGGCTCGGGCAAGTCGGCGGTCGGCCGTCAGCTTGCCCGTAGCCTGGGGCTTGAATTCCATGACAGCGATGACGCCATCGAGCAGCGCACTGGGGTGGATATCCCCTTCATCTTCGAGAAGGAAGGTGAAGCGGGTTTCCGGCGGCGCGAGGAGGAGATGATCGGCGAGTTGGCGGCGCTGGACGATATCGTCCTGGCTACCGGCGGGGGTGCCATCCTGTCGGCCGAGAATCGCCGGGTGCTTGCGGCGCGTGGAACGGTGATCTACCTGGCCGCCACGATCGATCAGCAGGTCGCACGCACCCGGCACGGACGTGAGCGGCCATTGTTGACGGGCAGGGACTCGCGTGAAGTCCTGGCCAGCCTGATGGGCGAGCGCGAGCCGTTGTATCGCGAGATTGCCGATCTCGTGATCGAGACCGATGGCCGCAAGGTCCCGGCGGTATGCCGCGAAATCATCGAGCGGCTCGATCGCCTGGCCGGATCGTCATAACCGCGTCAAACGGCCCCGGCAGACTGCCAGGCTTGCACTCAGCCGGACCAAGCCGCCAGAATCCATCCCCATGAAAACCCCTGACGGCCTGCGCAGCCTGCGCGTCGGCCTTGGCGATCGCGCCTATCCCATCCATGTCGGCCCCGGCGTTCTGAGTCGGGCAGACCTGCTGGCCGACTGTCTGCCAGGCGGCGATGTCCTGTTGGTGAGCAATGAGACGGTCGCACCGCTTTATCTCGAGACGGCGCGGGCGACCCTGGCCGGACGTCGCGTCGAGACCCTGGTGCTGCCAGATGGCGAAGCATACAAGACCCTGGAGAGTTTCGGTCGGGTGCTCGATGCCCTCGCGAGCGGCCGCTTCCACCGGGACTGCTGCGTGGCGGCGCTCGGCGGCGGCGTGATCGGTGATCTCGCTGGGTTCGCGGCGGCGTCATACCAGCGGGGTGTGGCCCTGCTGCAGTTGCCGACCACGCTGCTCGCCCAGGTCGACTCCTCGGTGGGCGGCAAGACCGCAGTCAACCATCCTGTCGGCAAGAACCTCATCGGCGCGTTCCATCAGCCTGTCGCCGTGCTCGCCGACACCGATACACTGGCGACCCTGCCGGCCCGGGAATATGCAGCCGGGCTGGCGGAAGTCATCAAATATGGGCTGATCCTCGATGCCGACTTCCTCGCCTGGCTGGAGCGTCATATGCCGGCCTTGCTCGCCCGCGCACCAGGCCCCGTGGCCGAGGCGATCGCCCGCAGCTGCGACCTCAAGGCCCGGGTGGTGGCTGAGGACGAGCGCGAACACGGCCGTCGCGCGCTGCTGAATCTCGGCCACACCTTCGGGCATGCCATCGAGGCGCTGGCAGGCTACGGCGAGTGGTTGCATGGCGAGGCCGTCGCCGTCGGCATGGTGATGGCGGCGGAAACCTCTCACCGGCTCGGCTGGATTGCTGCCGCCGACCTCGCGCGTGTGCGCAGCCTGGTGTCTGCCGCGGGCCTGCCCGTCGCGGCGCCGGATTTTGCGCCAGAGGCGATGCTCACCGCGATGGGGATGGACAAGAAAGTCATCGGCGGGCGGCTGCGCCTGGTGCTGCTCAGGACGCTCGGCGATGCCGTCGTCTCCGCCGATGTCCCGCGGGAGCTGCTGCTCGGAGTCCTCAGTGATGTCCGTCGTGCCAGCTGATCGCCTGCCCGATACCTGGATGCGGCGGCACCCGGAGCGTCGCCTCGCGCCCTGGGCGGCGTGGGACGAGCACAGTCGCGGGCGGCGTTTCGAGGAGCCACCGCCTGCGCTGCGTGGCGAGTTTCAGCGGGATCGCGACCGCATCATCCACTGCACCGCGTTCCGGCGGCTGGTCTACAAGACCCAGGTGTTCGTGAATCACGAGGGGGATCTCTACCGCACCCGTCTCACCCACTCCCTGGAAGTCGCCCAGATCGCTCGCACCATCGCCCGCGCGCTGGGTCTGAACGAGTACCTGGTCGAGGCGGTCTCGCTGGCGCACGATCTTGGCCACACGCCTTTCGGGCACGCCGGCCAGGACGCCCTGAACGCCTGTATGCGCGACTACGGCGGCTTCGAACACAATCTGCAATCGCTGCGTGTGGTCGATGAACTCGAGGAAAAATACGCCGATTTCCCTGGCCTGAACCTCACCTTCGAAACCCGCGAAGGCATTCTCAAACACTGTGCGCTCAAGCATGCCCGTACCCTCGGGGAGCTCGGCCAGCGCTTCATCGACCGCACCCAGCCCTCGCTGGAAGCGCAACTCGCGAACCTCGCCGACGCGGTGGCCTACAACAACCACGACATCGACGATGGTCTGCGCGCCGGTCTGCTGGATATGGAGGCCCTCCAGGAGGTGGCGCTGTTCCGGATCCAGTACGAGGCGGTGCGTGCCAGCTATCCCGAGCTGCGCGGCCGGCGCCTGATCCACGAGGTCGTGCGTCGGATGATCGATGCGACGGTCGCCGACCTTGTGGCCACCACGGCGGCACGACTGTTCGCCTGCGAGCCGGCCGACATCGCCGCGGTGCGGGCCCACCCCGAGCCGCTGGTGGCCTTTTCGCCAGCCATGGCCGACTACACCCGTGACATGAAGCGCTATCTGCACGACCACCTGTACCGCCACCACCGCGTGCTGCGCATGACCACCAAGGCACGCAAGGTGGTCCAGGTACTGTTCGAGGCCTTCATGGGCGAACCCCGACTCATGCCGGACGAGCACGCCGGCAATGCGCGGGCCTGGCAGGCTGAAAGCGGCGACAGGGGCCGCGCCCGTGCGGTCGCTGACTATATCGCCGGGATGACTGATCGCTACGCCATCAGCGAATACGAGCGGCTGACCGACCCCCGCCGCAACAGCTGAGCACCCCGCGGCCACAGGAGCCTCGCCTGAACAGGTAGAATTCCATGTTCGCGATGTGCTGCCCAGGATCCGATGCCGATGACGCCCAAATCCATCCCCGCCGCCGAGCGGCTGATTTTTGCCATGGACGTGCCGGACGCCCGGCAGGCCCTGCGCCTGGCCGACGAGCTGGGCGATGCCGTGCGGTTCTACAAGCTTGGACTCGAGCTGATGATGTCGGGGGGGTATTTCGAGCTGGTCGAGGCGCTGGCCTCCCGTGGCAAGCGGATCTTCGCCGATCTCAAGTTTTTCGACGTGCCGGCCACGGTGGCGGCGGCGGTGCGAAACCTGCACAACCGTGGCATCACCTTTGCGACCGTGCATGGCAACCAGTCGATCATGGAGGCTGCCGCCGACGCCAAGGGGGATGTCGGCATTCTTGCGGTGACCGTGCTCACCAGCCTCGATCGTGGCGATCTCGACGACCTTGGTTTCACCTGTGATGTCGAGGCGCTGGTGCTCTCGCGGGCGCGCAGGGCATTGGAGGCGGGCTGTGACGGCGTGATTTCCTCCGGTCTGGAGGCGCCGAAGCTGCGCGAGCACATCGATGGCCGGTTGCTGGTGGTCACGCCTGGCATCCGGCCGGTCGACAACCGGCCGGAGGACGACCAGAAACGGGTGGTCACGGTCGCTCAGGCGTTCGCCAACGGCGCGGACTACATCGTGGTTGGCCGGCCCATCCGTGATGCCGCCTCGCCGCGTGCTGCGGCCGAAGCCCTGCAGGTGACGATCGCGGAGCTGTGCCCATGAGTCCGCTGAAGAATGATCTGCTGTTGCGAGCCCTGCTGCGTGAGCCCGTCGAGCGCACACCGGTGTGGATGATGCGCCAGGCTGGCCGTTACCTGCCGGAATACCGGGCGCTGCGTGCCGAGGCGGGCGATTTCCTGACCCTGTGCAGCACGCCTGATCTGGCCTGCGAGATCACGGTACAGCCCATCCGGCGTTTCCCGCTGGATGCCGCCATTCTGTTCTCCGATATCCTCACCGTGCCGCACGCCATGGGGCTCGGCCTGTATTTCGCCGAGGGCGAGGGCCCGCGCTTCAGACATCCGGTACGCAGCGCAGCCGATGTGGTGAAGCTCGGTGTGCCGGACGTCGAAGACGACCTTGGCTATGTCACCGAGGCGGTGCGCCGGGTGCGCCGCGAGCTCGACGGGCGGGTGCCGCTGATCGGTTTCGCCGGCAGCCCCTGGACCGTGGCGACGTATTGCGTCGAGGGTGGCGGCTCCAAGAACCATGCGCGCATCAAGGGCATGCTCTACGGCGACCCGGGCACACTGCATCGCCTGCTGGAGCTGCTCGCGCGCGCGACCGTGGATTACCTCAACGCCCAGGTCGCGGCCGGGGCCCAGGCGGTCATGGTGTTCGATACCTGGGGAGGGCTACTCTCGCCGGCCGCCTATCGCGAGTTCTCGCTGCAGTACATGTCGCGCATCGTCGAGGGTCTCGATCGCGAGGCCGAGGGCCGGCGTGTGCCGGTCATCCTGTTCACCAAGGGTGCCGGCGCCCGCCTGACCGAGATGGCCGACGCCGGCTGCGATGCCTTGGGGGTGGACTGGACGACGGATCTCGCCGAGGCACGCAGGCTGACCGCGGACCGCGTCGCCCTGCAGGGTAACCTCGATCCGAGCGTCCTGTATGCGCCTCCGGCGCGCATCGCCGAGGAGGTCGGGCGCGTGCTGTCGAGCTACGGTCGTGGCCCAGGCCATGTGTTCAACCTCGGCCACGGCATTCATCCGGATATCGATCCCGAGCACGTCGCCGCCATGCTGGCGGCCGTCCATGCCCGGAGTCCCGCGTTTCACGCCTGAGGGCCGATCAGGTTCGGCGCTGCCGGCTCAGCGTTCCAGGCGGTCGAACACGATGCCGTCTTCCGGGCCCCACGCTGGCGTGCCGGCACTCGTGAAGCCGCGCTCCCACCAGAGGATCTGGTTGGGTGTCAGGGTGAGACGCCGCCACAGGGTGTCGCCACCGTCTTGTTCCCAACGGCAGGCCGCCTGCGATCCGTGCCCGCCGGAGAACTCGCCGTTGGCGCGCAGCGTCAGGGCCAGGTCGCAGTCACGCAGGTGGTGGAAGGCCTCTGGCCCAAGCGCCTCGACTTCACTGTCAGCCATCACCCGGCCGGTCAGCGCATGCTCGGCTGGCAGCGCTGCCCGCCTGGGGAGCCAGGTCTGGATCACTGCCCGACCCTCGGTGCCCGGCACCAGACGCCAGAGCTCCTGGCGCGCGTCCGCGCCGCCCTGACGTCGCTCGATCAGCAGGTACAGCCCGTCCTGGAGCTGCCAGCGGTCGACGAACACGGGTTCGGCGCGGAGCCGAATTTCCGCGTCGCCGTCAGGCGCATCGCCGATGAAAGTGCCCTTGAGATAGGCGGCCAGCCGTGGGGTCGGCGCGTTTGGATCTGGCGGGGCGGCGGCGCAGCCGCCCAGCAGGCCGCCCGTCGCGAGCACCCAGGCCAGCGGGGACAGCCAGATGCTCACGCCCGCCGGAGGCCGGCGGCCCGGTGTCGCCATCGTCATCACGCGCCGCTGGCCGCGCGGCGCTTCTCCTCGTCGCGCAGTTGCCGGCGGAGGATCTTGCCGACGTTGGTTTTCGGCAGCTCGTCGCGGAACTCGACCTCGCGGGGCACCTTGTAGTTGGTGAGGTCTCCCCGGCAGTGCTCGATCACCTGTTCGGCGGTCAGTGAATCATCCTTGCGCACCACGAATACCTTGACCACCTCGCCGGAGTGCTCGTCGGGCTTGGCCACTGCCGCGCATTCGAGGACGCCGGGGTGGGACTGCACCACATCCTCGATCTCGTTCGGGTAGACGTTGAAGCCTGACACCAGGATCATGTCTTTCTTGCGATCCTCGATCGTCGTGCGGCCCTGCTCGTCCATGCGCCCGATATCCCCGGTGCGGAACCAGCCGCCTTCCAGCATGACCGCCGCGGTCTCCTCGGGCCGGTTCCAGTATTCGCGCATGACCTGCGGGCCGCGGATACAGATCTCGCCGGCTTCGCCGAGCGGCAGTTCGTGGCCGTCGTCATCGCGGATGCTGAACTCCGTTGAGGGCAGCGGCAGCCCGATGGTCCCGTCGAAGCGCTTGGCGTCCAGCGCCACCATGCTGGCCGAGGGCGAGGTCTCGGTGAGGCCGTAACCCTGCAGCAGGACACAGCCGGTCTGCTCCTGCCAGCGCTCGGCCACTGCGCGCTGCACGGCCATGCCACCGCCGACGCTCACACGCAGGGTACTGAAATCGAGCTTCTCGAAGCCCGGGGTATTCATCAGGCCGTTGAACAGGGTGTTGACGCCGGTGATCATCGAAAACCGATGCTTGCCGAGATCGCGGACGAAACCCGGCATGTCCCTCGGGTTGGTGATCAGTACGTTATGCCCACCGATGCGCATGAACAGCAGCATGTTCACCGTCAGTGAAAAGATGTGATACAGCGGTAACGCGGTGATCACCGCATCACGCCCGGGGGTGATCGCCCCGCGCATCCACGCCGAACTCTGCAGCACATTGGCCACCATGTTGCGATGCGTGAGCACCGCGCCCTTGGCCATGCCCGTCGTGCCGCCGGTGTACTGCAGGAAGGCGATGTCTGAAGAGGTGACGTCTGGCGCCTCGAAGGTCTGCCACTTGCCTTCGGCCAGCGCCCGTCGCCAGGGGATGTGATCGGCCAGCGCCCATGCCGGGACCAGCTTCTTCACCCGCTTGATGACGAAGTTGACGAGCATGCGCTTGGGTGCCGGAAACATGTCGCCGATCTGGGTGGTGATCACGGTTTCGATGTCGGTCTTCTCGATCACCTGCTGCAGCACGTGGCAGAAGTTCTCGAGGATGATGATCGCCCGCGCGCCGGAATCGCGCAGCTGGTGTTCAAGCTCCCGCGGGGTGTACAGCGGGTTGACGTTCACCACCGTCATGCCCGCGCGCAGAATGGCCTGAACCGCCACCGGGTACTGGAGCACGTTGGGCATCATGACCGCGACCCGGTCGCCCTTGCCCATGTCGGGGCGCGACTGCAGGAAGCTCGCCAGGTAGCGGCTCTGCTGATCGAGTTCACCAAAGGTCAGCGTGTGTCCCATATTGGTGAAGGCCGGCAGGTCGCGATACTCGGAGCACGCCTCTTCCAGCAGGGCCTTGAGGGAAGGGATGCTGTCGGGGTCGATGTGCTCGGGTACGCCTTCCGGGTAGGAGTTCAGCCAGATCTTGTCCATGGTCTTCCTGAGCGGTCAGTATCCGTCGGGGTGGTGGGGCGTCGTGATCGGGAGCGCAACCGTGCTCAGGGAGTCTGCCCGCCCGGTCCTGACGCCGCAAGTTCATCCGCGCGCGCCCCGCTGAGTGCCAGCGCCTGTTCCAGCGCCGGCCACATGTTCTCGAGCAGCCGGGGCTGCGCGGCGGCAGTCGGGTGGATGCCATCGGCCTGCATCAGGGCCGGGTCGAGCGCGACGCCCTCAAGCAGGAATTCCACCATGGGCACGTCGTAGCGCTCGGCAAGCGTCGGGTAGACCGCTTCAAAGGCCTCATAATACGTGTCGTTGTAGTTGCGTGGGATGCGGATGCCGGTCAGGATGACGGCGCTGCCGGCAGACTGGCCGAGTTCGATCATGCGGGCAAGATTGCCTTCGAGCGTGGGGATATCGATGCCGCGCAGGCCATCGTTGCCGCCAAGCTGGATGATCAGGATGGCGGGTGCATGGCGCTCGAGCAGCCGCGGCAGTCGGGCCAGGCCGCCGCTGGTGGTCTCGCCGCTGATGCTGGCGTTGATCACCCGGTGGGGATGCCCGATGTCGTCGAGTCGCGCCTCCAGCAGGGCCACCCAGCCCTCGTCCGCGAACATCCCGTAAGCGGCACTCAGGGAGTCGCCGACCACGGCCAGCGTCGGGGGCGGTGAATCCGCGGCGCGGACGGCCACGAAGGCACTTGAGGCAGCCAGCAGAGTCCATATCACCAGGAAAAACAGGAATTTTGACTTGAACACAGGCAAGACGGTCCTCCGCGCCGAGCATCTCGGCAAGCAAGTTAGCAGTCCGGAGGGGGTATTGACCATTCTCGACGACGTTAGTTTGGCCATTCCCGCCGGGCAGACCGTAGCGATCCTCGGTGCCTCGGGCGCAGGCAAGTCGACGCTGCTGGCGTTGCTCGCCGGGCTGGATGAGCCCTCTGCGGGTCAGGTCTGGCTGAACGATATCGAGTTGACTGCGCTCGATGAGGACGGCCGCGCGGCCCTCAGAGCCGAACACGTCGGCTTCATGTTTCAGTCGTTTCACCTGCTGCCGGCGCTGACCGCGCTGGAGAACGTCATGTTGCCGCTGGAACTGGCCGGGCGCGGCGATGCTCGCGCGGCTGCGCGAGCGGCGCTGACCGATGTCGGCCTCGCGGCGCGCGTGTCGCATTACCCGCGCCAGCTTTCCGGGGGCGAGAAGCAGCGTGTGGCGATTGCGCGCGCCTTCGTGACCGGGCCCGCGCTGCTGTTTGCCGACGAGCCGACCGGCAATCTCGATGCCCGCACGGGTGATCGAGTGATGACACTGCTGTTTGAGATGAACCGGCAGCACAGCACCACGCTGGTGCTGGTGACCCATGACGAGGCGCTGGCGCAGCGCTGCGACAGGCGCATCGAGCTCGACGCCGGCGGGCTGTCCGCCGACAGGCTGAACTGATGCCCGCTCTGCGCTACGCCCTGCGTACGCTCAGCCGGGACTGGAAGTCTGGCGAGATCGGCGTGCTGCTGATGGCGCTGCTGGTCGCGGTGGGCTCATTGACGGCCATCGCGTTTTTCACCGACCGGGTCGGTCAGGCCGTCGCCCGGCAGGCCACCGAGGTGCTGGCGGCCGACCTGCGCCTGCGCAGCGCCGAGCCGACCAATCCGCGCTATCTGGCAGAGGCGGAGACCCGGGGCCTGGCCACCGCCCGCGTGCTCGCGTTTCCCAGTGTCGTCAGCCACGGTGACGACAGCCAGCTGGGCGCGCTGCGCGCCGTGACCGAGGGCTATCCCCTGCGCGGGGCGCTGCGGATCGCCGATGACCTCTTCACCCCCTCGTATACCGCCGAGGGGGTGCCGGCGCGCGGCGAGGTCTGGGCTGAATCCGGACTGTTGGCACGCCTGGGCCTCGAGGTCGGGGCGCCTCTGCAGGTCGGTGCGCTGGAGCTGACGATCACCCGGGTGCTGGAATACCGGCCCGATCAGGCCGTGGGGTTCGTGGCGCTGGCGCCGACCATCCTCATGAATCTGGAGGACATCCCCGATTCAGGGCTGGTCGTTCCCGGCAGCCGGGTCACCTGGTCGGCCCTGTTCGCCGGCCCCGACGCCGAGATCGCGAGGTTCTCGGCATGGTTGTCGGAGCAGCTTGAAGACGGGGAGCGGCTGCAGGATATCGGCGATGCGGGCGAGCAGGTGACCGGCGCCATCGACCGTGCCCAGCGCTTTCTGACCCTGGCTTCGCTGGTGTCGGTGCTGCTTGCTGCCGTTGCGGTGGCGATGGCGGCACGGCGTCATGCCGCCCGCCAGGTCGATTCGGTCGCGCTGATGAAGTGTCTCGGGGCGTCCCAACGCTTCGTGCTGAATGTCGGGCTCTGGCAGCTCACACTGCTGGCCGTCTTCGCCGGGGTCGTGGGCAGTGCCATCGGCTGGGTTGCGCAGTTCGGTATTGCCTGGCTGCTGGCGGAACTGGTCGGCGGCAGTCTGCCGGCAGCGGGGCCGTTGCCGGCCCTGATGGGCCTGGTGACCTCGCTCGCCGTGCTCACCGGGTTCGCGCTGCCACCGATCCTGCAGCTGCGCAGCGTCGCGCCGGTGCGGGTGCTGCGGCGGGACCTGCCGCCGCCGCGGGTGACGGCCTCGGTGGCGGCAGGGGCCGCGATCGCGGTGGTGGTGCTGATGCTTGCCTGGGTGCTGCGGGATCTGCGCCTGCTTGCTGTGGTGGTCGGCGGCATCGCCGGATTGCTGGCCGTGCTGATGCTCGCGGGCTGGGTCCTGGTGCGATTGACCGGGCGGATCCGCGGCGGGGCCGGGGTGGCCTGGCGCTACGGCTTGGCGAACATCAATCGTCGCGGTGGCGAGAGCATCACCCAGGTGGTGGCCTTCGGCCTGGGACTGATGGTGCTGCTGCTGCTCACGGTGGTGCGTAACGATCTGCTGGACGGCTGGCGTGCCAGTCTGCCGGAAGATGCGCCCAACAATTTCATCATCAACATCCAGCCCGAGGAACTGCCCGAGGTCCAGGCCCTGTTCGCCGAAGAAGGCGTGACGCCGCCGGTGTTCTCGCCGCTGGTGCGGGCACGGATCACCCACCTCAATGGGGTGCCAGTGCGCGAGGCGGAGATCAGCGACCCCGACGCCCGCGGGCTGCTGACCCGGGAGGCGAACCTGAGCTATTCGCCGGTGCTGCCGGCCAGCAACACCCTGGTGGACGGTCGGTTCTGGGCGCCCGACAGCCGCGGTGACGAGATCTCGATCGAGGAGGACATCGCGGCCTCGCTGGGCCTGTCGCTCGGCGACACACTGGGCTTCACCGTGGCCGGTGAGCCGCTGGTCGGACGGATCACCAGCACGCGCGCAGTGGCGTGGGATTCCTTCGATCCGAACTTCTTCGTACTGTTCCAACCGGGGGAGATCGAGGAATTCCCGACCACGTTCATCACCAGCATATTTGTACCGCGAGATGAACGCGGCGTGCTGCTCGAGCTGGTGCGCCGTCATCCCAGCGTGTCGGTGATCGATCTGGAGTCGTTGATCACACAGGTCCGCCAGGTCATGGATCGCGCGTCGCTCGCCGTCCAGTATGTCTTCGGCTTCACCCTGCTGGCTGGCGTGGTGGTGCTGCTGGCGGCCGTGCAGGCGACCCGCGACGAGCGCCGTTACGAGAGTGCCCTGCTGCGGACCTTTGGTGCCAGGCGCAGCCTGGTGCTGCGTGGCGTGATCGCCGAATTCGTGGTGCTCGGTCTGCTGGCTGGCGTGCTGGCCGCCGCGGGTGCAGTAGTGGTCGGGCAGGTACTGGCCCAGCAGGTCTTCCGGCTGGCCTATGCGCCGGATCCGCTGGTGCTGGTCGGCGGTCCGCTACTCGGTGCCCTGCTGGTCGGCCTGGCCGGGACGCTTGCGACCCGCTCGGTGGTGCAGACCCCCCCGGTGAGGACGTTACGCGCCTGAGCGCCGCTTGTTCCGCTGGCGTTCAGCTTTCCCCTGTTACCCTGTGGGCATGGTGCGGGGGTCCGTCTGCGGGTCCCCGGGCCGTGACACGGCCGGATGTTCGGGGAGAAAGCCATGCGTAAGCCACTGATCATGCTGGTTGTCCTGCTGGGCACGGCACTCGCCGTGGCCCCCGTCGCGAGTACCCAGGAGCTGCAGGTGCGCCCGGTGCTGCAGGAGCACGCCTACAGCGCCGCAGAACTCGAGCAGCTGCTGGCGCCGATCGCCCTGTATCCGGATGTCCTGCTGTCGACCGTCCTGATCGCGGCCACATATCCCCTGGAAATCGTCCAGGCGGCCCGCTGGTCGCGCGAGAACCCCGGTCTGCGCGGTGAGGCCGCTGTCGCCGCAGTGAACGACCGCGACTGGGATCCGGCCGTGCAGGCGCTGGTGGCCTTTCCCGACGTGCTCGATCAGCTCGATGCGGCACTTGACTGGACCCAGGCCCTGGGCGATGCCTTCCTGATCCAGGAGGGCGATGTGATGGACGCGGTCCAGCTGCTGCGCCTGCGCGCGGCAGACACCGGTCACCTGCGCAGCGACGAGCATGTCCGCGTGGTGCGCACCGAGCGCACCGTGATCGTGGAGCCGGTGCGTGAGCGCGTGGTTTACGTGCCCTGGGTCGATCCCCTGGTGGTCTATGGGCCGTGGTGGCATCCCTACCATCCGCCGGTGCGATGGCATACGCCGGTGCATTACCGGCCGGCGCGTACCGGCCTGTATTGGAGCAGCGGCTTCGTCGTCTCATCGGGTTTCTTTTTCACCCAGGTGGCCTGGCCGCAGCGCCACGTCGTGGTCGTGCACACCCCGGTCTACGTCTACCCATCGCACCGACGGCCGCGGCCCGTGCACTACGTGCCAGGCAAGCGCTGGCGCCACGAGCCACGGCACCGGCGCGGTGTGGCCTATGTGCACCCGGAAGTGCATCAGCGCTACGTCGCCTCGCCGCGGGTCAGGGCGAACACGCGGGTGACTGCGCCCTCACCACAGGCCAGAACCCGTGCTACGCCCCCGGCCACGGCGTGGGCACCGTCTGCCCGGCGGCAGGCCACCGAACGCGCGCCCGGCGGCGCGCGGATCACCGGTGCACCGGCCCGGCCCGGTGCCGAGGCGGCTGTCCGCGATCACGCACGCAGCCGCCAGCGTCGGGAGACCGTCGCCGAGGCGCCAGTCTCCAGGCTGGCAGCGCCGCCTGCCCGGGGGCAGGTCACGCCAGATCGGAGTACGCAGCCGCTGCGGTCCACGCCCCAGCAGACCCGGCGCGCGCCCGAGGCCCGCACACCCGTCCAGGCCCCTGCGCCCCAGCCACGAACGCGGGCGCAGACCCATACCCGGGGCACGGCCCCGGCAGCCGGTGCCCGAGCGTCCGCGCCGCCGGCCTCATCGCCGGGCCCGGCGCCGCGTGAATCGACGGCCCGTGAGACGACCCAGCGTGGGACAAGTCAGCGTCAGGCGACACCGCGTCAGGCAACACCGCGCCTCGGCGCGCCCGCCCGCGACGCGGGCAGTCCGCGTGGTCGCAGCGACGAGCGCGGCCGCGGGAGTGGGCGTCGCGCGGTCGACTGAACCATCGCAAGGTCACCGGCCAGCCCCGCGACGGCTGAGCCCCGTTGCCGCCCCCCTGGCGTGTACCCCAGCGCGCGCTGCTGCATACTCTCGGCATCATGGATACTCACGTGAATGGTCGCAGCGGTGCCGCCCCTGAGCCACCCGGCTGTACCCTCGAGCAGGGGTCGAGCGGTGAGGTGCTGCGACTGCACGGCGACTGGACCCTGGCAGCGGTCTCACCTCAGATCGGCTCGCTGACCGCCACGCTCGAGGCCTGCGCCCGACGCGTCGATCTGACCTGGGACCTGCGCGGGGTGGCCGCGCTGGACAGCGCCGGTGCGCTGCTGCTGTGGCGCGCCTGGGGACGGCGCCGGCCCGAAAACCTCGAACTCGGCGACCGCCAGCAGGCCCTGTTCGCCGCCTGGGAGCATCAGGAAGACACCGTGCCGGTCGTGTCGCGACCGCCGCTCGGCCAGCGTCTGCTTGCGGGGCTGGCGCGCCCCGGTCGCGCGATGGTCGAGCCGACCCGTGCGCTGCTGATGCTGCTGGGGCAGCTGCTCATCGATACCGTGGTGCTGCTGCGCCATCCTGGGCGGATCCCCTGGCGCGAGATCTCGGCGACCATCTATGTCACGGGGTTCAAGGCCCTGGCCATCACGGGTCTGGTCGGCGCCCTGATTGGCGTGGTGATCGCCTACCAGTCGGCGCTGCAACTCAGAAATTACGGCGCGGAAATCTTCATCGTCGAGATGCTCGGGTTCAGCGTGACGCGCGAGCTGGGCCCGATGCTCGCAGCGATCATCGTGGCTGGCCGCTCGGGCTCGGCAATCACCGCCCAGATCGGGGTGATGCGCCTGACCCAGGAGCTCGACGCCATGACCACGCTGGGTCTGTCGGTGTCGCAGCGCCTGGTGATGCCGCGGGTGCTGGCCCTGACACTGGTCATGCCGTTGCTCGCGCTCTGGACCATCATTGCGGCCATGATCGGCGGCATCATCGCCTCCGAGCTGACGGTGGGCCTCGGGTTCGAGTATTTCCTGATCGCGCTGCCGGATCGCATGCCGGTGGCGAACCTCTGGATCGGTCTCGGCAAATCGCTGGTGTTCGGCGCCGTCATCGGCCTGACGGCCACCCATCTCGGCCTGCGAGTGCAGCCGAACACCCGCGACCTTGGCGCCCGCACCACCCGCTCGGTGGTCACGTCGATCACGCTGGTGATTGTCCTGAATGCGATATTCTCGATCATCCTGCGTGAGGTTGGCTTCCGATGAGCGCCGAGCGCTGCGCGATCCGGATGCATGACATCCATACGCGCTTCGGCGACACCGTCGTGCATCGCGGCATCAGCCTGTGCGTGCGCGAGGGCGAACGGCTGGGTCTGGTCGGTGGCTCGGGCAGCGGCAAGACCACCTTGCTGCGCGAGATGATCGGCCTGCTGCGTCCCAGTCAGGGACGGGTCGAGGTGTTCGGGTACGACCTCAACAGTGGGGATCCCGGGGAGTTGCAGGCCCTGCGCAACCGTTATGGCGTGCTGTTCCAGGCCGGAGCCCTGTTTACGGATCTCGACGTGTTCGACAATATCGCCCTGCCGCTCAGGGAGATGAAGCGCCTCGACGAGTCGCTGATCCGCGAGCTGGTGATGCTCAAGCTCGCGCTGGTCAACCTCGACCCGGCCGTCGCCCGAGCGATGCCCTGGGAGCTCTCCGGTGGCATGGTCAAGCGGGTCGCGCTCGCCCGCGCGTTGTCACTTGAGCCGGAACTGCTGTTCCTCGATGAGCCGACCTCGGGACTCGATCCGATCGCCAGCGACAACTTCGTCCAGCTGATCAACCGACTGCACCGCGAACTCGGCTTCACGCTGGTGATGATCACCCACGATCTGCATACACTGCCCGACCTGTGCGATCGTATTGCAGTCCTGGCCGATGGCGGACTGGTGTCCATCGGGACACTCGCCGAGGTGGCGGACGTCGATCACCCGTTCGTGCGCGAGTTCTTTCACGGCAAGCGGGCACGCCGCGTCCTCACCGCGGCAGGAGGCTGAATGTACAACCATGCGTACGCGCTGATCACCGGCGTGTTTCTGGTGATGCTGACCGCCGGGGCGTTGCTGGTGGCCTGGTGGCTGGCCGGGGCCGACGCCCAGAGCCGGCCTTACGTAGTGGTCACCGACGGCAGTGTCACCGGTCTCGGTGAGGGCTCCCAGGTGTTCTTCCGCGGCATGCGGGCCGGGCGGGTCGAGCAGATCACGATCAATCCCGAGCAGCCGGAAGAGATCTTCATTCGGATCAGCGTCAACCAGGATATCCCGGTGAGTCGCGGAACCTATGCGACGCTGCAGCTCTCAGGGCTGACCGGTCTGACCCAGATCGAGCTCGACGACAGCCGGGAGGACCTGCGGGCGCTGCCCACGAGCGCTGAGGCACCGGCGCGGATTCCGATGCAGCCGGGACTGTTTGACCGCTTCGTGGCCTCCGGCCCCGAGCTGCTCGCCAACATCAACGAGCTGACGCTGCGCCTGAACGCCCTGTTCGACGAGGACAGCCGTGAGCGGGTAGCGGGTATTCTCGAGCGCGCCGACCGCCTGCTCGGCAGCATGGACCGGCTCACCGGGCAGGTCGAGGCGGAGATCGCGCGCAGCAGTGACGCCGTGGCCGAGGCACTCGACGCCGTGGGCGGGTTGCTCGGTGAGGCCGGGGGGGCACTCGGCAGGGTCGACGGCATGCTGGAGCAGGTGGAGGCGATGATGGGGGAGCTGCGCGAGGTTGCCGTCGCCGGTCGTCGACTGACCGACGATCTTGGTACCCAGGCGCTACCTGGTCTGGAAAGCCTGCTCGGCGAGCTTGAGGCCTCCGGGCGCGAGCTGGGCCGGTTGGCACGCGATCTTCGCCGACGACCCGAGAGCGCACTCTACGGTCGCCCGCGGCCGCCGCCAGGCCCGGGAGAGGAGGAGTTTTCGCCATGATCCACGTTTCCAGCACCCGCGCAGCGCTGCTGATCCCCTCACTGTTGCTCGTCGGTTGCGCGGGTTTGTTTCCGGAGCCGCCGCCGCCGCCGCGCGGCTTCGACTTCGGGCCGCTGCCGGTTGCCGTGTCGGCAGGGTCGTTGGCCAAGCCTGTCAACCTGGTCAGCGTGCGCGCGCCAAGCTGGCTGGACGGCCCGGAGATCCGCTATCGCCAGCTCGACCGTCACCCCGGGGCACTGTCGGCGTATGCGGGCAGCGAGTGGGTCGCGCCGCCAGCGGAGCTGCTGGAACAGCGCCTGCGTCACCGACTCGCCAGTGTGGAGTCTCCTGCGAACGCAGCGGCCGCCCCGGCTCGCCTGGAGATCGAGCTCCAGGCCTTCGAGCAGTTGTTCGAAGGCCCGCAGCAGGCCAGCGTGATCGCCAGCGCGCGGGCCGTGCTCTCGCGTCGGGGTGCTCCTGCCACAAGCCGGGTATTCAGCATCGAGGCACCGAGTACACCCGACGTCGCCGGCGCCACCCGCAGCCTGCCCGACGCCGCGGATGCGCTGGTCGAGGCGGTGCTCGCCTGGTTGAGCGCCGAGGTCGCCGTCGACTGATCTCGCGGCGCAATGTGGTGCGTTCACATGCCGGACAAGCCGCGCAGGCCCGGCCGGCTGCGCCGGGTGCTGCGGCTACCATGCAGGCTTGGCACAACAGGCAGGGGGGTGGCGACATGAACAGGCGCGAGTTTCTCGGCACGACGGCCGTGGCGGCCGGCGGCGCAGCCAGCGGCTTCGCGGGCGGCATGGCGCACGCCGGCGAAGCGAGGGCGGGCGAAAGCGAGACCTTGGATGCCCCCAGGCGCTCGCGCGTCTGGCAGATCGGTGGCGCCGGGGGGTTCGAGACCCTGCGCCTGGCGACGCGGGCGACGCCGATGCCTGGTCGGGGCGAAGTCCTGGTCGAGGTTCACATGAGCGGACTGGCCGCACGCGACCAGGCCATCGTGCGCGGCTGGTTCCTCGAGGACAAACCCCCCACGCGTATTCCGCTCAGTGAGGGTGTGGGCACGGTGGTGGCAGTCGGCGAGGATGTCACCCACGTGGCTGTCGGCGAGCGCGTGACCTGTGCGCATTTCGCGCGCTGGATCAGCGGCCCCTGGGATCCGGTGAACTACGCGGTCGACGTGGGCAACACGGTCGATGGCTGGCTGGGCGAGCGCGTCATCCTGCCGGCCTCGGGGGTGCTGCGTGTGCCCGACGGGGTGGACGACCGAACCGCGGCCACGGTCAGCGGCTCTGGCGTCACGGCCTGGCAGGCGCTGCACGAGATCGCGCGCGTGCGCGCCGGCGACACGGTGCTGACGCTCGGCACCGGTGGGGTGTCCACCTGGGGGCTGCTGCTCGCCAAGGCCGCGGGTGCCCGGGTGGTCATCACGTCCTCCAGCGATGAAAAACTCGCGCAGATGCGAGCGCTTGGCGCCGATGTCACGGTCAATTACCGTCGTCACCGCGATTGGGGAGAGCGTATCCACGCCGAAACCGGTGGCGCCAACATCGTGCTCGAGACGGTCGGGCGGATCACGCTGGATCGCTCCATGCAGGCCTGTGCGAACAATGCGATGGTGGTGATGATCGGCACCACGCCCCTGCCGGAGCGCCTGCCCGAGATGCCGGGCCTGTACGTGCGCAATCTTGGGTTGCGGGCGATCAGCAACGGCAGCCGCGACATGCTCGCCGCGCTGCTGCGTGCCGTGGCCGCCAATGGTATCGAGGCGGTGGTGGGCGGGGTGTTCGGCTTCGAGGAGGTGGTGGCTGCCTTCGAATACGCCGCTGCCGCAGAGCACGCCGGCAAGGTGCTGATCGACCACCGCCGCTGACCGGGTCGCAGGCGGGCTGCCAGGCCAGCGCCCGGCAGCCCCCGAGGTCGCCCCGAGGTCGCCTCGACTGCCCGGAACCGCTACAGTGTCGCCTTCCCGGACGGTATGGAAGGACCCATGGCAGAGCCCGTCTTCGATCATCGCAAACTCTCCAACCGCATCCTGCTCGCATTGCTTGCGGGCCTGATCTTCGGCGTTGCCCTGAACCTCACCATCGCCGATCGTGAATGGGTGCAGGCTTTCCTGATCGACGGGCTGCTGACGGTGGTCGGCGAGATCTTCGTCCGCCTGCTGAGCATGCTGGTCGTGCCGCTGGTGTTCGTGTCCCTGATCACCGGCGTCAGCGCCCTGAGTGACCCGAAAAGCCTCGGGCGCATTGGCGGCAAGGCGGTGTTTCTCTACATGCTGACCACGGGGGTGGCGATCTGCCTGGCGCTGGCTGGCGGCCTGATCGTTCAGCCCGGCGTCGGGGCCAGTCCGGTCGAGCAGGTGGCGCGTGAGATTGCCGCGCAACCCTCCTTCGGCCAGGTGCTGATCGACATGGTGCCACGCAATCCGGTCGCCGCGATGGCAAGCGGCGACATGCTGCCGATCATCATCTTTGCGGTGCTGGTGGGGCTGGCGATCGCGATGTCCGGGGAGCCGGGGCGCCGCGTAGGCGGCTTCTTCACCGATTTCAACAGCGTGATCATGCGGCTGGTGGAGTTCGTGATGCTGCTGGCGCCGTACGGCGTTTTCGCGCTGATCGCGGTGCTCGGTGCGACGACCGGGATCACCACCTTTCTCGGCGTGCTCAAATACGTCGTGCTGGTGCTGGTCATGCTGGTGATTCATGCCACGGTGACCTATTCACTCCTGCTGAAATTCACCACCGGCCTGAGTCCGCGGGTGTTCTTCAGCAAGATCCGTGCGGTGCAGGCCTTCGCCTTTTCCACCGCCTCCAGCGGCGCCACCATCCCGGTGACCCTGAAGACCGTCGAGCAGCGCCTGGGTGTGGACAATCGTGTCGCCTCCTTCACCGTGCCGCTGGGCGCGACCATCAACATGGACGGCACGGCCATCATGCAGGGCGTGGCGACGCTGTTCATTGCCCAGTACTTCGGCATTGACCTCAGCTTCGCCCAGATGCTGATGGTGGTGCTGATGGTGATCATGGCCTCGGTGGGGGCCGCAGGCGTGCCCGGCGTGGGCCTGGTGCTGCTCGCCGGGGTGCTCGCCTCGGTGGGTCTGCCTGCCGAGGGTATTGCACTGATCCTGGGGGTGGACCGTATCCTCGACATGACGCGGACGGCGGTGAACGTCACCGGTGATTGCGCCGTCTCCACCATCGTGGCGCACTCGGAGGGCAGCCTCGACCAGGC